>CAVSKT010000007.1:0-161710 GCA_963728575.1 uncultured Acidobacteriota bacterium | reverse complement strand
AAGGGCGGCCAGTTAACTACGAGCCGCCGTTCCGACGCAGAGACACCGCAGCCACGTCCTCTCAGATGGCACGTGGCACTTCTCGACCACAACGGCCACGCTGTCGATCGACTGGACCGCCATGACCGCCGCCACGACGACGTTGCACCTGCCCTACTTTCGGTCAGCGTATCGCCACAGCTACACGTCAACCGGTGAGTACAGGGTCACCATCCGGCTCACCGACGGTCGGGGCAACCTCGCAACAGACTTCTGCTACCAGAACATCTGGGTACCGATTGATTGACCTACCCGCTTGGCGCCCGAACCTGGCCGGCCTCCCGGCATCCAGAGCTGGTGGCCGAGTAGCCGCTAGCCCGGCAGGACCAGGGCGACGACAAAACAGGTCTCCACACCCTTCGACTACCTCTTCGACGACCTGGCGGCCCAGTTCCTCCGCCCAGCACCTGCCCGGCGAGCCCGCCGCCGTCACCGCGGCCCTGAAACTGTTGGGCGAGGCCCTCGCCGAGCCGCAGCCGGCCCGCGGCGAAGAACTCCAAACCACTGGGGAACTCGACCATTCCGGCCGTCTACACCTACTGGAGGCCAGTTCATCGACCACGACCTCACCGCCAACACCGACCGGCAGAACACCGTCACCGACCTGACCGCCGAAGACCTCACCCCATTGGAGCTGAAGTTCTGTTCGGCGGGACCTGGGCAATCCGCGTGAGCCTGCGCTCAAGCTGGACTCGGTGTACGGCGATGGTCCCACCCTTGAGGGCGGGCCGGAGACCGCCGCAGCCGACATGTACGACGGCATCGCTCTGCGGCTCTCGGAGGTCGCCGAGGGTGCCGAGGTCCTGCTGACGCCGGTGCAAGCCCCAACGCGAACGCCCATGCGGAGCGCTGGATCCGGACGGTGCGCGCCGAGTGCCTGGACTGGCTCCTGATCGTCGGGCGCGGCCACCTCGAGCACATCCTTCGGGTCTACGTCCAGCACTCCAACGCCCACCGTGCCCACCGCTCTCTCCCGGGCTGCCGCTGCCGGATCCACCCGTCAACCCAACCCTCACCGGCAAGGATCAGCCGGCCCGGATCCACCCACACGACCTGCTATGCGTCGCCACCGCCGATAACGTCCTGGCGTACCTCGGTCAGCGCCTTTGATGCCGTCGGCAGGCTGACCCGCCAGGCTGTCCGGTCATGGGCGGGAGGGGAATCGATCCTTCTTCGGTTACCCTTGGGTCTTGGAGGGCCGGTGCCCGTGTGGCATGGACCATTTTTCAGCGCCGCCTGGCCGTAGGACCCCTGTCTAGCGAACTGACTTGCCTTCAGGGCGTGGCGTCGAGGAGACGGTGTGGAGCTGGGCGGGGCTTCGCCCGGACAGCGGGATCGCGTTCTTGAGGGTGCTCTGCGCCCAGCGCTCGCTGAACCCGGCGAAGAACGCGATCGCTGCGTAGAAGTAAAGGGGGTCGGCGCCGGTCCCCGGAGGCTTGAGGGGCAGCAGCTCGGCCCGGTCGAGCGCGTAGACGATGATCCCAAAGACAGTGCCGATGAAGGGCCGCACCGCTCCCAAGATGGCCAGGGTGACCGAGGCCTTCTTGCCTTGCTGGAAGGCGATGATCGCGTTGCTGGGCGAGAACCGACCAAAGGTGATCCGCCACATGACGCTGATGGTTGCCCCGATGCTTCCCGCCAGACCGGCAACCAGCAGGTACTTGTAGTTGTCAAAGTTCCCGCTTTGGTCGAGCAGGTTGGCGAGCAGGACACCGGCCAGGCCCAGCGCCAGGACGGCTCCGAGCATGCCGTTGAAGTAGGTGCGCTCCGCTCGCCGGTGGATGATGTTGTCCAGGTCCTGCTCGACGCGGGCGCATTCTCGGTGGAGGAATTCCAGCGCATCGGCACGCTCGCGCTCGGCCCGCTTACCTGCCTCGGGCTGGTCGTGGCTCGACCGCTGATGATCAAGGCTGGACATGCAGTAGGAGATCACCACGAAGACGGTTTCCATGATGGTCCGGTAGTCCTCTTTCTGGAGGACGTGGCGCGCCTTGATGTGCACTCCGGTCATCCGGATCAGCAGGTCGATGAAGGCAACCTCGTCGGACCCGGTCGGCTTGAACTGCACGTACAGTTCATCGTCGGCGGTCATGATCACCGCGGCCTCGATGGAGTCGGCGAAGTAGTAGTGCATGATGCCGCTGTGGTTGGGCCTGGTCGGGCAGGTGTGGGCTTCAGCGAAGCTCTGCATCAACTTTGGGTAGTACCGGGCATGGAGCTCGTGGTCGCTGGTGCCGGCCTGTGATGGGCGGCGCCCGAAGGCGGTTTGGACGACCTGCTCGAAGGAGACAACACCCTTCTCGAGCGCCGTCTCATATTCATAGACGAGCGGGGACCGTTCGCCGTCGAGCGTCTCCACCTCTCGAGTCGATCCGGTCTGGCCGTCCTGGGACGCCAAAGGTGTCCATGATGGCGGTCATGCAAGCCCTCCCTCCTCCAGACTTACGCCCGCCGTCGACTCGCAGGACGTTCTGACTCCGCACGATGGTGGCGGCAGGCCGTCTGCGGCGACGGTATGCCGATTCGCTCTGCAGTTCAGTGCTAACGGGCACACTCAGCGGTGCTGTTGGACACACCTGGGGTGCTGCTGAGCATAGAACCCGTTTCGTCACTGTTGGCAGGCCTGAGTGGATCTGTCAGGCTGTCGATGAGCCCGCAGCTTGCTCGGGGATGGCAACATTGGAGCAACCTCAAGCACCCTCGCCCGAGGTGGCGTTGGCGGCGCTACCGCTGTTCAGTGGCGTGTCCCCGCAGGTTGGCGCTTCCTTGGCCGGCCAGGGACGGCTGCACCGCTACCGAGCTGGGGCGGTCATGTTCGTGCAGGGTGATCCGCCAGATGCCGTGTACTGCATCCTCACCGGACGAGTGGAAGTCACCACTACCACAGCCGACGGCCGGGTACAGGATGATGCCGCCGGACGCCATTCATCGCGGCTCCAGTATTGGGCCGGAAACTACTTGCAGCGGCTCCAGTGACGGGCCGGGAAACTCGCGGCTGCGTCACACTCGCTGAGCCTCCTTCTGTCAAAGCTCCTGCGACAACAACCGAACCGTTCAGGATCGCGAAGCCTCCTGAAGAAACGAGTGGTTCGGCCGGCAGTGCACCGCGTCTAATCAGATCGCGCCGCACTTCTTCGGCATTACCTTTTGCACGCGCCGCGGTGAGCGTTTCCTTAACGTCAGGCGCGATTGGGGGCGTGACGCGAAGTTCGTAAAAATATTGACCGTCAGGAAGTCTTTCGCCTTTCGCATCGGTAAGCGTAAATTCTGCAGAGCGCCCCTTAAACTCTTTGCGAAAAACTTGTCCGTCAGGCGCGGAAATCGTAAGGGTTAATTCCGTGTGCGGGACAGCAACGTCCCACTTGACGCTTAATCCACCGCCGCTAATTGTAACTTTGTTTTTTTCATCCGTAGCCTGCCCAAAGGCCAACACTTGGAAACAAGCAACAGCCAATATCAGACGCACAATGGCGTGTAAGCTTTTTAAACTATTCACGGGGAACCTCCTTTAGAATCGGCTGGGGTGCCGACGACAGAATGATGATGAATAAGTCTGAAATTCTGAACGAGGATCAGAAGAGGACTTATGGTTAAGCGGGAGTCGAACTGGGACCGGCTTGATATATCAATCTGCGACAAAAGTGTCAAGAAATCTTTTCAGAGTTGTCGTAGCACATGATGTGTGCGGTGAATGCCCGTATGGCTATTATTTTGCGGAGAATAATCAATGACAGCGAAACGCAGACTCCATAAGACCACCCACGCTTTAGTCATCGCCCTGTTGTTGCCTCTTTTATCAACAACGGTTTTCTCTCAGCCTGAGAACAATTCACGCGTGCCGAAGACTCAAATCGTACTGCTCGGGACAGGAACGCCAAGCCCGGACCAGGACCGATCTGGCCCGTCCACTGCCATCGTCGTCAACGGCACTCCCTATCTCATTGACTTCGGGCCGGGGGTGATACGACGTGCAGCCGCCGCTTACCAAAAAGGGATCAAAGGCTTGGCGGTCACCAACCTTAGAGTAGCCTTCCTAACTCATCTGCATTCGGACCACACCGCGGGCTATCCTGACCTCATCCTTTCTCCGTGGGCGGTGGGCAGAAACCACCCCCTCGAGGTCTACGGCCCCAAAGGCCTCAAGGAGATGACGGAGCACATCCTTAAGGCTTACCGGGAAGATATTAGGATACGGCTCAAGGATAAAGAGGGCGTGCCAGGCGCTGGCGAAGGGTATAAAGTTAAGGCCCATGAGATTAAGCCTGGCGTCATTTACAAAGACGAGAACGTGACGGTGAGAGCGTTTCTAGTAAATCATGGTGACGTGCCGCAGGCGTTCGGTTACCGTTTCGAAACTCCGGATCGGACCATTGTGATTTCGGGGGACGCGGCCCCAAGTCAAAGCGTAATTGATAATTGCAACGGCTGTGACGTGCTTATTCACGAAGCCTACAGCATGATGACCTACAACTATGTTACACCGAAGTACCAGGAATACCGCCGGAAACATCACACTTCATCACGTGAGTTGGCGGAGATTGCGAACAAAGCCCGGCCCGGCTTGTTGATCCTTTACCACCGAGCAAACCCCGGAGGGGTAGGGCGCCCGAATCCAGCAGAAGCACTACTCGAAGAGATCCGACAGGTTTACGGCGGTAAGGTTGTCACCGGACACGACCTTGATATTTTCTGAGGTC
Organism: uncultured Acidobacteriota bacterium; assembly: GCA_963728575.1. Classification (GTDB taxonomy): domain Bacteria; phylum Acidobacteriota; class Blastocatellia; order Pyrinomonadales; family Pyrinomonadaceae; genus PSRF01. Next base: position 156,974 of record CAVSKT010000007.1, on the reverse strand, counting down.
GCTGATTGATTAACGAAGCCTGCCATGGCTTGTCAGGGTAACTCCGAAGATAAAGAATTTGCACGGCGGGTTAAGGGTGCCAAAACATGACCGGCAACCTTTGCCAAGAGCAACCGATCTAACGACTGACCGCTGCCCGACTTCTCGTACAAAGCAAAAACTTAAGGTAGTTTTCGAATGAAGATTTCACGCGCACGTCAAGGTCACCTAACGGCTAGCTATTTCCTGCTTGTCACTATTCTGTTCGTCCAAAGCTTGGCGACATATGGACAGACATCCAATAGGTCTGACGTAACAATTGAGAATTTCGGAAAGATAAATGAGAAGTACTATCGTGGTTCCCAGCCTCTTGCCGATCAGTTTATTCAATTAAAGACACTCGGTATCAAGACTGTAATCGACCTGCGGCAAGACAGTGTTAAGCAAGCATCTGAATGGGCGAGCGCTGCTGGTCTGCAATACGTCAATATTCCGTTGACGACTAAGCGAGCCGCAAGTGAGGACCAAACCAAATACTTTCTAAAGTTAGTGAACGATCAAGCCAATTGGCCGGTGTATGTTCACTGTAAGGGTGGTCGCCATCGGACAGGTGAGATGACAGCTATTTATCGCATCACTCGCGATGGGTGGTCGGCCGATCAAGCGTACCAAGAGATGAAAAAATATGATTTCGAGGATAGCTTCTTTTATCCTCGATCCCTCAAGAAATACGTCTATTCATTTTACAAGCAGTTCACATCACAGAAGCAGTGACCCTTTCTATTCGGGTAGCCTAAAGATGCGTACCGTGGCACTCAGTTCAATTTTATCGTTGACCCAATCTTGCTGAATGCATTGACGACATTCGTCCGCACCTCTTTGACAGCTCGGGAGTTGAATCGATCGATCTTCTCGGCCATACCCTCGGAGCGTTGTCGTCGCGCCGGCGCCCCAGACCGTAAATCTCTCAGTTGATTTATGCGTTGGCGAAGCGCAGCGACATAACTCTCCTGAACGCTTTCCGAATATCCCGCCGCGCGGAAGGCGTCTCGAAGCTGTTGATCCGATAATTGATTGAGCAGTGACCCAATCCAGCGAGCATGGGCAACGGGAATACCGCGCATGGCCTTTTCCTTGTTGACTTCATGGCGATAATACAATGGGTGAAGTACCGATAAGTGGCCAAGCCCGCGTGGTCTCGTGTCATAGTCGAACTCGACTACGCCATCCCGCGCGTCAACGCCTCGAACGAACTTCGTCGAAAGAAAGTCTGCGAGATCGTTTTTCGTTCGAGTGCCGCCGAGTCCCCCGGCCCGCCCGAGTGTCGCACCGAGATCAGTCACGTAATAACGTGCCTCTCTACCACGAGCACCGTTGACGTAAATGATACGGTTGTTGGCGGAGCGGGCGTCGAAATTGTTGAGTAGGATCATGAGCACCTTCAATCCGCTCAACTCGCGCGTGTCGTCAAAAGGATTTTTGCGCCAATCCCAAGTTGAACCTGAGATCATAGTTGGTCGCTCTGGTTCAAAGCGTGCGCCATGCACAACTTCGCCGGTAACGTAGTCCCGCCCACGTGACAGCGTTGGCAGACCATTGATTGGAACCTCATCGAAGTAATATGCTTCTTCCGCAAAGTAGCCTACGGCCCAAACTAATCGTGTTGATACGGTTTCGGCCTGCGCTTCTGGTCCAAGTTTGACGGTCCACTCATCGCCTCGCGCATCCCGAACGACGAACTTTGGAGACTCCCCGCCTTTATCCTCTTTAACAAAAGTGAAAGGCGCGATAGGTGCCAACTCGGGCGAACCTGGACCATAAAGGAGATTGCGGCTGGAGATGTTGCCCGGATCCCGCCAAATAATCGGTCTAGCTACCGAGTTCTTCGAGTCGCTCGCTCGTTTGGGTTGCGGTGCTACAGGCTGTGAAATTAATAGGCTAAACACCACCAGGAGGGGGCCTTGAAAGGCGATTGTTGGTCTACGCATGGTTCACCCCCGGAATTGATCGAGAAAGAGCTTTAACGGAGATGATCTAATGCGCGATCCGTGCCACTGAATTCAAAAGTAAACTAAAACTCGATTAAGTACACGCAGTTTTAATTATTTAGGGTAACTTCAAAAACTAATTTCTCGAGGTCCTGGTCTACTACATTATCGTATGGCGACGATACAGTTATGATTGGGAATGTTTCAGGATTAACCCAAGCGTTCAACCCTTTCAGTTAGCTGCTGCGACACCAGCTCTAAGTGGTCGACGTTTCCAATATGTCAGGGAGCGCCACAGCCACTCCGCCGGGCCAAATCGAAAATGGCGCAGCCAGACCGACGCAAGCCACACCTGGGCCAAGTATCCAATCACCCACACCAGGACAAGCCACGTAGGACCAATCGTCGCCATCAGGTCAGGGCCCGGCATGAAACCGTAGAAGAGCCACAGGCCGAGCAGAGTTTGGAAGAGATAGCACGTGAGAGCCATCCGTCCGACAGGAACGAACATCCCCAGGAATCTCCTCCATCGGGACTTTTGGAATAGCAGAGCGAGCGCGGATGCGTAAGCCAGTGTTAGGGCCAGGTAACCGCTTTGAGCGATCAGCCTTCTATTAAAGGGCAAAAGGAAACTACCGGCTACAGACGAGTCCAGATACCGCAACGCGATTATGACGTTGAAAGCGATCCCGATGATCGCTCCGCCAATTAGTAACCCGCGGAAGAGCTGCTGGTGCTGTTCGAGCTCGACGTGTAACAAACGACGCGCCGCGTAGAGTCCCAGAAGGAGGCGACCGAAAACAGCGGCCTGGTATGCGATCTGGCTTACTGAAAACGTGATGTCCAAATCGTTAAAGCCAGTTCACATGCAACACCTTGTCATAGCCACCAGAAGAAAACGTCGCTAGAGCCAGCGCGTTAAGTGCCGCGCGCGGTGCTGCCGGCTCCATTAGCAGTGACCGCAAGCCACCAATCAATGCCGGTGCCAGGACAGCGAAGAATAAAGCGAGGCTCAGCAGGACCTTGTTAGACACACGCAGGAACAGCGGGAGAAGCAATCCCCAAAGTGCGTAAAATCGCAATATATCCCACAACCAGAACAGCCATCCGTGCACCGCACCGATCAAAAGAGCCACACCAGTCGCCGGTAAAATAAGCGGATGCCGTCGGCACCACGCATTCTGGCGCGATCCAGGAAAAGCCAGAAACTCACTCCGAAGAGGAATGAAAATAGCCCCATGACTTGTTTTCAATAAAAACCAGTTCTATGAGCTCCGCGATATGATCTACACGGGCTGTCGGCAGCGTCGCCCGGTGATCATCGGTCATGTATACGAATCCTGAGAATATCAGCAGATTCGCCCCGAAGACGCCGAACAAAGCGAAGCCACGGAGTGCGTCTACAAAGTCTACTCGGCCAGCCGAGCGAGAGTCCGGTGGTTGCATACTCTGAGCGTGCGAATAGAAACCGGGAATGCCATTTCACACGTAGGAGGTTTAAGGATATGAATGCCCTCCCATATTAACCCGCTAACTTTTTTTAGTCTTGCACGATCAGCATTTCATTGCGATGCATAAGCTGATGACAAGAATCATATCGTCTCAGCAAGAACAGCAACGGCTTCAGCCGGCGTTCCCGACCCACTTTGCATTGCGGATGCGAGCGTGGCGTAAACATCACTCCAGGCTACTTCAACGTCTGGTGTGAAGCCCTCGCCCAATCCTTTCCGCAGCGTCCACAGAAGCGCCTTCCCCACTGTGTCGTAATCTTTGTCTCGAACTCCATAGCTGACGTGTCGTGTGCCGAGCGATCGGACTGTGGGCAGAAGTTGCTCCATGCGGTCGAGACTGTTGACCGCAAGTCCGAGCATTTGCATTAATTTGCGGCCTTGCTCGCTAAGATTTCCTTTGAAGAGCAATTCCAGATCTGGGTCGAGTTCGAAGAGTCGTGCGTAGAAGAGTTGGGCGGCGGTCTCAGCGATCGGGGTCACCTGCCTGAAGCTATCTTGCACTAGTTTGATCTGTTCATTAGTCATGATTACGTCCACCTAATTTAGAGCGCCCGGGCAGCGGCTCGTTTATTAAGGCGTAAATCTTTGGCCATTTGGTTCACACTGGGCCCTGAAAAAGGCAAAATGCCAGCTGTTGGCCCATGGAAGACTTGCTTCGACAACTGAACGAATATTTATTCTTTGAATTCGGTTATGACCTCGAAGAACCCCCACCGCTGATCTCGGAGGACTCGCCATTCAAGCTCCATGAGGTTGGAGTTATCGACCGCGTTTCCCTGCCAGTGTCGGTCCTGACCTTCGATAGCGACGGCGAATCATTCTTTGCAGTAGCAGGCGACTCACTCGACTTCTTTCCAGTCGGCGGAATGACCCTGGAAGACCTTGCTGACCAATTCGCGGGTTCCCACTGGATCGGAGAGCTCATGCCGATCGACAACAACACCTCGTTAATCGGCGACCCAAGCGTCCCTACTGCCATCGAGCGCAATCAGCGGCTTCAAGATCTGGCTTCCGAGCATCTCGGAACAGGCGCGCAGGTGCTTGAGGGACTCTTTCTGCGGAGCAACGGAGCGTATCTGGCGCTGGTCGAAGGGAATGGGCAAACCCTCGTCGTAAGTACCGCTCTGCCAACCCTGCCTGCCGGCTTCCCGTCAGCGTCACCATGGCGTCGTCTCTCAGCGTCGGTCGGCAAGTATCTTCGGAATCTCCGGCAGCAATAAATCATTCGATGCGCCTGCAATAAACATCTTTCAGCAGTCGTCACAAATAACCAAATATCTTCTTTCATCTCGCTTGGGCTGCCGTTTACCCGGCATTTTGCTCATGGCATATCGCTTGTTACTGACAACCAGGAATTATCCATCTGAGGGAGAGAATGATGTTTAAGAAAGTTCTATCTTTGGCGCTCGTCGGTTTTTTGTTTAGCGTGGCTGGACCCAGGCTTACTTATGCCGGCTCGAAAGAAGAAAAAGCGACTCGTTTTGCGGAGAAGGTGAAAGAGGGTATTAGCAAGCTTGGAACAGGCGCTGAGGCGCGCGTTGAAGTTAAGTTACGCGATAAAACAAAGCTGAAAGGCTATGTCGCTGAAGCAGACGAAGACAGCTTCGTCGTCGTAGATGAAAAATCGGGTGTAACTTCTACAGTTACTTACGCACAAGTTAAGCAGGTCAAGGGCAACAACCTTTCGAGAGGTGCGGAAATCGCCATCGGCGTGGGAGTTATACTCTTACCTATAGTGATCGTTCTTTTGTTGGTATCACAATCCTAAAGTTTACTCCTTGACCACAGTTATTTGGCGCGCAAATAAAACTGTGTGGCTTTGAGCATTTGCGATCGTCCTGCTGGTCCAGTAACGGGAGCGTGAGACCCGCTGACGAGTATGCCCTCCGGAGCCGTCATGGCTGCGGTGGCTTCGCTCAACATGTTGTCTGCAGCGCCCGCACCTGATAGATCAACTCCTGCGACGTTGCGGCTGGCGGTGGAGTTCAGCCTGACCTCGTGATGTGTTGGGCAGGGTGCGGCTATGCAGCGAATGCCGCGATCGCGAACGCGGAAGAATAAACCCGACGGCTGATTTGCACTCGCGGCCTGCCATACCTCCGATACGCGCAACACGCCTAATCTTCCCCAGCGATTTCCTCCGGGGCGCACAGTGCCACGCAGCAGTGCTCTATCATTTTCCGGCTCGGCTTGTGCGCCCCAATCGATGTTGGCGACGTAACATTCCGATTGGTAGCGATTATTGGCGCAACGCGTGCGAGATTGGTTAACTGCTTTGATGAAGTAACCGCCGCATCGCGGTGAAGCACAGCGGCGCACGTCACGTCGAAAAGTATAGAAAGCTGAGTTACCAGCCGGCTGCGCGAATGCCAGTGACCCAAGAACAGCGGTCAGCAAACAGGCTCCAACGAAGCTGAAGAAATTCATGTCTGCTCTCCTGAGAATCTGCGGACAGAATGATAAAATTCCCGAAGGACCAACCTATTCTAACTGATCGCATGAGAACGGGAGACGCCGAAAATGACTTCACACATTGTCCGAATTGCAGCGCTAATAGCGTTACTCGTTTTGTGTACGTTTTATCCGGTCCTCCCCGGAGGGTACGACCCATTGGCGATGTCGCTGTCAGCAATGGCCCAGACGTTCGGGCTGGCCGGAATGCTGGTCCTGCCGGTAGGGCTCATATGGCTGGTATCTGAGTTACAGAAGCGAGCTCGCCGAAAGAAAAATCTCGCAGCAAAATCTCGAGGATATTATTTCGCGCTTGCTTCGATGATCACGGCTTTGATTGTTGCAGTCGCTGCTGTGCTTGTTGCGCTTATGAACGGTGGCCTTACTTTCGCTGTTCTTACACTCGTCATGTTGTTTTACATCGGCTCAAGACTGATACCGAAATTGAAGTTGTTGAAAAAGGCTGAAGCCCATAACTTCAATCCCGCTCCGTTGTACCTGGTTTTCATACCTGTCATTGTTCTCGGGTTTCAACTAGTACTCACTCCTCGCGCAACTAACGTCAGCAGACACCGGGCTATTGCACAGAGCGCTGAATTAATTGGCGACATCGAGGAGTACCACGCTGCGTATGGGCGTTATCCGAGTTCCTTGCTAGCTCTTCACAAAGACTACAAGCCGTCTGTCGTCGGTATCGAGCAGTTCCATTACGCGCCTAACGGACAGGCATACAATTTGTTCTTTGAGCAACCTACATTCGTGACGGATTTCGGGATTAGAGAGATCGTGATGTACAACAGGCTCGATGAGCATGTGATGGTAAGTCACGCTGCGTGGATTCTTGCGGGTGCACCCGAAGAGTTGGAAGCACGGCAGGGATGGCATAGCTCCCACGACTCCTCAATTCCGCATTGGAAATCATTCTTGTTTGATTGATGAAACAGGTTGCTCGTCGAGTTTATGCGCACTTGCGAGAGTCATTTCTTCAAGTCCGCACTCCAGTTCAGCACAACTGTTATTGGCGCAAACGTCGCTTCCTGCACCGAGAGTCCGATCAGAAATCTTTGACCATCGGCACTAGCGTCAAACGCTGCTCCACCCAGCGCGCCGGGTAATGGTGCACCGCGGATTTCAAACAACGGTTGCGGTGTAGCCGTCTCTAACGTATCTCCCTCGGTTTTGATTGCAACACTCATCAGTTTATCGCCACTGACGTAGAAGATCTCTTTGCCGTCACCGCGCCATTTCGGCGGGCCTCCTCCTCCCCTGGAAATCTGCCACTTACCTCGTCCGATTGGAAAGCTCTGAACGTAAACCTCGCGCGGTCCGGTCTCGTCAGACGTATACGCGATCCAGCGACCATTTGGTGAGAACCGGGCTTCGCGTTCGCCAAATGGTGTTTCGAGGTATGCGAACGGTTTACGATCTCCCGACAGTGGCAGGATCCAGATGTCAGCGCGTGTCCTGCCGGATAACTTGTGGAACACAATGAACTCGCCATCAGACGACCAGTCGTTGCAGAACTTTGCGTCATCCGAGACAAGGATCTTTTCCTCGTCGCCAATGCCATTCGAAAGCTTCTGGTATACATTTACCTGTCCGTCACGATTCGAGGAGAACGCTATACGACTCCCATCGGGCGACCAAATCGGAAAGACTTCATTTGCGGCGTCGAATGTGAAACGGCTTTGCCCACCGTTCGCTAAGTCAGTAATCCAAAGATCCCATCTGGTAGAAGGATCGCGCAGCGCTGCAACCAGCCGTTTGTTGTCGCGCGAGAGACGAATGTATCCATAGTCGGCGGCCTTCGCGACGGTCCCCATTTGCTTCCCTTGTCGATCAACCCAGACCAGGTCGGCCTTGGTGAATTCCGTGCCACCGTAATACACAAGTACTCCATTTTCCGAAACAGAGAAGCGTGCCAGATTACTGGTGAGATCGAAACCAATAACCGCATCTGCGATCGGGATCGGCTCGTCTTGCAGCTCGAGCCGGTCAAGATCGAAGGGATGGGCCATAAGCGTGCCTTCGCGTACATAAAGCAGATAACCGGGCGGAGAATAGACAGCACCTGAATCGGCGTTGATGAGGCGCTTGAACTCTTTTGAGTCCAGCGATCCGACACAAATAGAGTTGCCCTCATAAGTGGCTCCGCGAGCGAAAAACAGAAAGTGTCGACCGTCAGGTAAAAACCAAGGGAAACGATGCGAGAGCTCTTTGCGTGACTGATCGAGCGCGGTGACTTCCGTTACCGGACCGCCCGTCGACGAAACTCGTGAAAGCGGCCCCTCCGCGGAGGGTGCGAAGACAATAACGCCGTCGCGATTCCAGGTTCCGCCGCGACCGTTAGGAGCATTCGCCAGGTTTTGCGGCGTTCCACCATTAAGGTCAACTCTTTTGAGCTTGTTATCTATGCTGCTAACGAATCCCACAAAACGACTGTCGGGAGACCAGAATGTTGTGAAAAAAGGATTTTCCGTTCCCGGCAACGGTTGAGCAGTGGTGGAATCGAGCGAGCGGATCCACAAAATTGATTTGCCGTCCGCGTTTGGCGCGCCGTAGACCACTCGTCGTCCGTCAGGTGAAACGCTCAACGTTGAGACCACGCCTTTTGCAGGTGGTGGAATGGCCAGGCGCACCGCGTGTACCTCTTCTTTCTGAGCCGGTCTAAGATAAGGAAGCAGAAATGCAAAAGCGGCGAGTATTGCAAATACACCTGCGACAATCCACGGTATCCGCTCGCGCCGTCTCGTGGGCGCCGATCGTACTACAGGTGCAGTCTCGGTTTGCGAACTTACGGTCGAATCAGATAACGCGTCGAGCGCATACACCAGATCTCGGGCAGAGTGAAAACGCGACTCCGGATTTTTCTCGAGGCAATGGTTCACCAGCCGCTCAAGACCAAGCGAAACGCCTTTGTTTGTATTTGAAAGATCAGGCGGATCTTCTCTCAAGATCGCGCTCATCGTTTCAGCTCTTGATTCACGGTGAAACGCACGTTGTCCTGAAAGCATCTCGTAGAGAACAGCACCAAACGAAAAAATATCTGAGCGCTGATCGACCGGACGTCCCTTCAATTGCTCAGGCGAGATGTATCCGACTGTGCCCATCGCGATACCTGGCTCCGTATCAACGCGACGAGTAGGAATGTCTGTTTGGACTTGTGCACCATCGACTTGGGTCAACTTCGCCACACCGAAGTCGAGAATCTTCACGCGGCCATCGTTGGTGATGAAGATGTTGTCGGGTTTGAGATCGCGATGAATAATTCCTTTCTGGTGCGCAGCCGCAAGACCGTGAGCAATTTGCAGTGCGTATTCAATTGCACGTCGCTGGCCCAACGCAGTGCCGCCGATACGTTCGCGTAACGTTTCGCCTTCGAGCAATTCAGAAACAACGTAAGGTGCATGATCGTGGAATGCAATGTCGTGCACCACCAAAATGTTCGGATGATTTAGTGCGCTCGCCGCGCACGCTTCCTGTTCGAATCGTTTTAATCGATCGTGATCAACTGCGAACGCTGAAGGCAGGACTTTGATCGCAACGTCGCGGCCGAGTTGCGTATCGCGAGCACGGTACACTTCACCCATTCCACCGGCGCCAAGCTTCGAGCGGATTTCGTAACGGCCGAGTTTCGTTCCGTCGGCGAGGGTCATCGCTTCAGCAGTGCGGTCCAGTTCTTTTACGATAATAGTCGCTGTAGTATGCTGCTAATCCGCCTCGCGGCCAAGCGCAATTTAAACTCGACTAAGGCCAGCGGAATTACATCTCCAGACAATCTCACAGACAGCACCTGTTCCAACCGCGCGGAACAAAGTCGTTAGATCCGCGTTGAATCATCGTCAAACGTTTGAGTCGCGCACGCTGAGCTAATTTCGGAGGGCAAATTTCTTCTCAACGTTTTTCTTCCAACCGGAGTATATGAAACTGGGAAGGCGAATAACCTTGAACGCCGAGCGAGCTTCTGACATGGCTCTGGCCTTGGATATCACATTGCCGGTTAATGCCCTGATTTCAGATCAGACATCGCTGGCTCTCCTCATTGAACGCGCGGTGGCCGGCGACACGGCGGCCTTTGAACGGATCATGATTCATTCCCAGCAGAGAGTAATGGCAGTGACCTGGCGGATGTTGGGGAACGAGGCGGACGCCCGCGACGCTTCGCAGGAAGTTTTTCTGCGAGTTTACAAGTACCTCAAACGGTTCCGTCGTGATCAGGATTTCTTCGCGTGGCTGTACGGGATTACCATCAACGTCTGTCGCGACTTTTTGAAACAGCGACAAGCCCACAGCAACCGGTTCGTCCCACTGAGCGAAGATGAGGAAGGAGTGACCTTCGCGATAGCCGATCAACACGCGGATGCTGAGACTATCGTCATTCAAGGTCAACAACGCGAGCTGATTGCGAAGGCGATAGCTCTTCTTCCTTTTAAAGAGCGCGCGTCAATTGTGCTGAGAGACATGGAAGGGTGTTCAACTGAAGAAGTGGCGCAAGTCATGAAGTCGAGCGCGACAACCGTGCGTTCACAGATAAGCTCCGCGCGAAAGAAGATCCGGATTTATTGCCAGCGGCAAACAGCGGAGAGCCGGCGAGGAAAGGCGCGATGAATTGCAAGCAGACTGAAGAATTACTGCCTCTATATGCCGGGCGCGAGCTCGAAGAGAAACGGGCGATGTTGGTAAACGCACATTTGCAAACATGCGCAGCCTGCGCCCGTGTTGCTGATGAATACCATGAAGCCGTTCAATTGACTGGACAGTTTGCGCCGCCGATCTTCAGCGACGCTGTGTATGCGGGAATTCGGCAACGTGTGCTGCGCGAGATTCAGACGGAAGCCCTGGCTCCGGCATGGTCGCAAACGATCGCGACCTCTTTTCGCTCAAGACTCACGTGGGCCACTGCCGGCGTGCTGCTGATAGTAGTTTCGATTTTTGCGATTTACTCCGTGATTGATAGAGGAAACGTCGAGCAGCGATTGGCCAACCGGCCCGCTAATGTCGAGCATGGAACGAAGGAACGCTCTACCCCTCCAGCTTCCGTAAATACAGGCGGTGAAAAGCAAAAATTGGCAAGTGTTCCGCAACTCCAGCGAAGAAAAAGATCTCGCGCGACGCTTGCCGATCGCATGAGCACCGTTTCGCCTCAGCCCGGCAGTCTTCCCGAACCGATGCTGTTACCGAACTCAGCCTCTTTAGTTAAACCGCTGAGGATGGAGATACAGACTAAAGATCCGATGATCAGAATCATATGGTTCGTTCAACCAGAAACCAAACCGGTAATTCCAGGCCCGAAAGGCACTTAGGAGGATCGTTTTATGCTTAAGGATTTGAAATACATGCTGTTGACGCTCGCGCTGGTCCTAACTTTTGTTTCGGCATCATCAGCACAGCAACCTGGACCAAGCCCGGCTCAGAATCAGCCTGACGGTCCTACCGAACGAGCTTTCAAAAGCAGAGTATTCGAGGTTAAGTACCGCGATCCCCAAACCCTCCTCAACGTACTGTATCAGCTCGGCAGCGGTTTCAAAGGTTCGGCAATGTCAGCTAACGCTGAGTTCAGAACGATTACCATTCGTGATTTCCCTGAGAACATTACGACCGTAGAAGAAGCGCTGAAGCGACTGGACGTACCCGGCGCGCCGCGCCCCAACATCGAGCTGAACATGCATGTGTTAATCGCCTCTAATGCCGGTGGCACAACGACAGAAACGCCGCCCGATTTAAAAGATGTTCTGACGCAATTGCGTGGTACGCTCAACTATCGGAATTACGAACTGGCTGCATCGATCGTCCAGCGGCTAACAGAAACGCCGCGAGCCTTGCAAGGATCGGGAGTCGCAGAGCTTCCGAGTACCAATCCGGGGACACCCGCCTCGGCGATGGCCTACGAGTATCACATTAGCAATGTCTCCCTCCTGCAAAATGCGACGGGCGCCGCGTCGGTGCAGATTGCCGAATTCACTTTTACAACGCAGGAAAAGGAACGCGCGAGGGTGCAAACTGCTCTTAATCTTCGTGACGGTGAAAAAGTTGTAGTAGGCACAGCGACGCTCCGAAATCGCGCGCTCGTGATCGTGCTGACGGCGAAACTGGTTAAATGAGCGCACGATTCTTCGAATTGTTAAGCCGCTGAAAACCACTCCTTTAACGCCCGGGCGCCTGTGGCCCGGGCTAAACTTTTGCGATACTACAGTGGCCTGGCATCGGAGGTCAGAACTTAATGAAAAATAGTTTCCTCAGCACGATCATCGCTGCACTCACCGTTCTTCTATTTATGAACGTTAGCGCTGCCGCACAGGAAAGCGTTCCTCGGTTTGAGATCGGCGGGCAGTTCTCCCTCGTGTCGCGTAATAAGCCTGCTCCACTGTTCTCATCTCCCACCATCGTCCCAGATGATTTCGATCATGAGATCAGGGCGGGATTCGGGGGTAGGTTTTCATACAATCTCACTGACTATCTTGCTGTCGAGGCAGAGGGGAACTTCTTTCCGAGGCGTGGTGAAAGTGATTTATCTGGACCCGACGGTCACATGTACCAGGGCCAATTCGGGGTCAAGGCGGGGAAACGTTTCTCGAAAGTTGGAATTTTCGCGAAAGTTCGTCCGGGCTTCGTTGGTTTCAGCCGTGTGAGTCAGTTAACAGGCACGAGCACGATTACCTTCGGCAATCAACAGTTTACAGTGGGAGATTTCCGGATCGGTAAGGAACACTACTTTTCAACCGATGTTGGTGGAGTCCTGGAAATTTATCTGTCGCGTAGAATTTTGACGCGCTTTGATATCGGCGACACTATCATTCGCTACGGCACGTTCCGGCGGGAAGGAATCAGTGTCTCGCAAGCAATACTGGAACGCCCGGCAGAAACGCGGCACAACCTACAATTTAGTGCGGGTGTAGGACTGAGATTTTGAGCTGTATGACGAAAAGGAGAGATGACACATGCACAAACTGCTCTTCGCGTCGCTTTTGATCTTGTGCTGCGTTCCACTTGCCGTCGCACAATCCAGTGAACGATCTCGCTTCGAGTTTTTCGCCGGCTATTCGGTACTGCGAACCAGGTACGAAGCTGAACAAACTAATCCGCCGATGCCGGTGGGTGTCGCTTTCGCAGGCAAACAAACTATGAATGGTTTCAACGCCTCAGCGACCGTATCCCTGGCGGGCGGCTTCGGGTTAACAGGAGACTTCTCTGGTCACTTTAAGACACATAGCTTGCCTGATCCGCTCGGAGGTAATATCGAGACTCACATTCGCGTCTTCAACGTGCTGGTTGGACCACAATATAGATTCGCCGGTAACAGACGGGTAACGCCGTTTGTACGGGCGCTGGGCGGCGTCGCTAACACGCGCGCAAGAATAGAAGTTCCGCAGCCTCAATGTTACGGGGACACAAAGTTCGACGGACTTCGCGTTGGCCCTGGGCGGAGGACTCGATGTGCGAGTTAGTGATCGTGTGGATTTGCGCGTTTTCCAGGTCGACTACAATCCGATCTTTCTAAGCAGTGGAAACGAACTGGGGTTCGGCAATACGCGTGCTGATAATGTTCGTTTCTCTTTCGGTGTCGTTTTCAAGTAATGACGTTAATGCGGCTTAACAAACTGAACCTGCTTTTAACCGGATTCGTCTTCTGTCACAAATCGCCGCGATTCCACTAAAGTAACTCCTCACGAGCCATCGTTTCATCATTTGACGGTGGACGTATGTTTCATAGTAATATGTGCCTGTAACACATATAGATACTTATGCCTGACTGGGATAACGAGATTAGACCCCGACTCGCAAGGCTGAAGCTTGCGCCGGCGCGTGAGTCGGAGATCGTTGAAGAGTTAGCCCAACATCTCGACGACCGCTATCAGGAGTTGTTGGCATCCGGCGCGTCAGACATCGACGCCGAACGACTAATTCTTGCCGAACTAAGTGAAAACGAATTGTTCAGCGAGCTACACGGAGTGGAACGCAAGACACCTTCAGAACCGATCGTCACAGGAACTAACCGGAGGATCAATATGGTCGTCGACATTTGGAATGATTTGCGCTTCGGCATCCGGATGTTGCTAAAGAGACCCGGTTTCACCGCGATGGCGGTCATTACACTCGCACTGGGTATAGGCGCCAGCACTGCGATCTTCAGCGCCGTCAATCCGATTCTGTTCGAGTCACTACCCTATCCGGATGCCAGTCAAATCGTCACGATCTCAGACGACTTCGGCACGAGCGACTCAAGCGTGGGGATGACCTTCGGAACGTATCGTGAGTTGGTCCAGCGAAGCCGATCCTTCTCGGCCATTGCCGTCATCAGACAATGGCAGCCTGCTATGACCGGATCGGGCGAGGTCGAGAGGCTCGAGGGCCAGCGCGTGAGCGCGAGTTATTTTCAGGTGCTCGGCGTGTCGCCTGCACTTGGATCGAACTTTAATCCATCCGATGATCGGCCCAATGGCCCAAACTCAGTGATTATCAGCGAGCGCCTCTGGCAGCGTCGATTCAACGGCGAGAGTTCAATCGTCGGACGGCAAGTCACACTCAATGGCAGCAGCTCTACCGTGATTGGAGTCATGCCAAGAGCGTTCGAGAACGTTTTGTCTCCCAGGGTTGAAGTTTGGACTCTCTTGCAATACGACTCTGCACTTCCCAGCTTCGAGAGTAGAGAGTGGGGACGGCACTTGCGGATGGTGGGCCGGTTAAAGCCGGGTGTCGGCACAGAAGCAGCGAGATCGGAACTCAACACGATCGCAAGCACTCACCTACAAGAATTTCCCCGGCCAGCTCACGCAGCGCTTGGTAACGGTATGGTCCTGATTTCGCTCCAGGATCAGGTGACGAGAGGTGTCAAACCCGCACTCATGGCTGTGCTTGGAGCGGTGGTCCTGCTACTCCTGATCGCATGTGTGAACGTTGCTAACCTGCTACTTGCTCGCGGGGCAAGCAGGCGTGGTGAATTTGCAATGCGGCTGGCTCTTGGAGCCGGACGCAATCGAATAATCCGGCAACTGCTTACAGAGAGCCTGTTGCTCGCGATGATGGGCGGCGCGCTCGGGCTGCTCCTCGCTGAGTTCGGCGTACGCGCCTTGGTGACACTCAGCCCAATAGAATTACCGCGAATGGTGGATATCGGAGTTAATGGAAGCGTATTCGCCTTCGCACTCGCGATCACAACATTAATCGGTCTGGGTGTGGGATTGGTCCCAGCGCTACATGCGTCGCGCGGGGATCTGAATACACAACTGCAGCAAAGCTCGCGACGCACTGCGGGTGGACACCAATGGATGCGCCGCACGTTAGTAATTGCCGAAGTATCGCTCGCGCTCGTTTTGCTGGTAGGCGCCGGTCTGCTGTTTCGCAGCTTGTCGCTTCTCTTCGCGATTGATCCTGGATTTGATACGACTCAACTACTCACCATGCAGGTGCAAGCGACTGGTACTCGCTTCGACGATGAAACAACGCGCCGTTTCTTTGCCGAGTCTCTGGAAGCGGTCCGCCGGCTTCCCGGCGTCTCGGCTGCCGCGTTCAGTAGTCAACTACCATTGAGCGGCGATCTGGACGATGGCTACGGCGTACGCTTCGAGTCGAGCGCGACCGACAACGTCAATATAGGAGCGTTCCGGTATGCGGTGAGTCCGGGCTATCTGGAAACGATGGGGATCCCGCTGCGTCGTGGACGGTTGTTGAGTGCGAGCGACACTGCGAATACACCGCCGGTAGCGGTGATTAGCGAATCATTGGCGAGGAGTAAATTCCAGGATCAAGATCCGATTGGCCAGCGTTTACGCCTCGGCGCAAACGATGGTCCATGGAGCACCGTCGTGGGAGTGGTCGGTGATGTGAAGCAAACATCACTGACGGTGAGTCAATTGAACGCCGTGTATATGACTAACGATCACTGGCTGCTTTTCGCGGATAGAGCATTGTGGTTGGTGGTTCGGGCTCCTCGTGAACCAGCGGAACTGGCTCCGGCCATCAGGCAAGCAATCTGGTCCATCGACAAGGATCAACCAATTGTACGCGTTGCCACGATGGACCAGCGTCTCGCGTCGTCAGCCGCGGAACGCCGGTTCGCGTTGATCCTGTTCGAGGCATTTGGCTTTGTGGCGGTTGTGCTCGTGGCCGTCGGTCTCTATGGCGTGCTCTCTGCCAGCGTCACCGAACGCACTCGCGAGATTGGAGTGCGGTTGGCACTGGGTGCACAACGCCGCGATGTGCTTTGTCTTATTCTGCGGCAAGGTCTAAAGCTAACTCTCGTGGGTGTAAGCATCGGCTTGCTTGCCTCGTGGGCAGTGACACGTTTATTGACCAAGTTGCTCTATGGCGTAAGCGCAACTGATCCCCTCGTGTTCGGAGGTGTGGCCTCATTATTGACTGTAGTTGCCTTGGTCGCTTGTTACGTGCCTGCTCGCAGAGCGATGAAGGTTGATCCACTCGTGATTCTGCGAAGCGAATAGTTCACCTGAAACGAAAGTCTCAAAAACCCTCATACATATTGAGTCGTGATCTTACTGGCCCTTACATTTCGAATTGTGCCAGAACTGGAGGTACGCAATGTCGCGTGAAGCAGGTGGCGGTGGCCGAATTCTTTCTCGAAAGGATACTGAACTCATTCGGGCTTCTTTTGGCCCGCAACTGAGTGCACCTCTCGATCTCAACCGGGCGAAAGTGCAGGAGCTCGCGGCTGTACCTTTCATCGGCAAGCGCGTGGCTGAAGCGATCTTCCGTCTACGCAAAAAAGGCCGGATTGCTACACCCGCCGACCTCTATCATGCCGGTGTGATCGATCTTAACCAACTGCGGAAGTTTGAGAGCCGCACGATTGGCGCAAACCCGATCCGTCCACTATTGACTAAGATCGACATCGGTGGTCCACGCCTGTATGTGGATGAACGATTCGCATTGGAATTCGCCTGGAGCGCAGGCAACTTTGTCAAACCCGTCATCCTTACGGTGGAAGTTCGCTTTCCCTCCGGCACCAATTCAGTCATTCACGTCCGTTTATCAGAACGAGACGTTAAGGCGGGCCGGATTAATTTGCCCGGGTTTTCTTCGGGTGAGTCAGGAGAGATTTACATCCTGGCCACGCTCAGAGATGAAGCAGGAGGCGTATCACAACTCAGCGCACTGTTCGGAGTATTCACTCGCAACCCGGTACAGATCTTTGTCACTCCTGAATTCTTTACTCAATCCGGTACCGCCGGTGCTCCTAAATACAATTTCGGCGAAAACCGCTGGTATTGCTTCGCGCAAATCCGTTGGGTCAACGGCGAGAATCGCACCGTTAACCTCGGGCGGCGCGTCGACGTTAATGTCACTGACGCGGGCATCGGAACGGTCGCTAACTTCTCTTTCAACCTTTCAGGAGACATCGTCCTTTCTCCGTTCTCCACAGTCTATGGGAATTGGCACACGTGGCACGGCAGTGGCAGCGTCTTCGACACATTTTCCGCGAAAGGCGATTTAACCTTCCGCTACTCGATGAGCGGATCCGGTTTCACGCCGGCGAGGTCGCAGGTTTGGCGAACGATGCGTACGATGGGCTACAACATCATTCGCGTTGGTGACTTTACTGACACGGAACGCAGCGAATACAGGCGTGCGGCCGAGCAGATCGCATCCGGAATCTTCCGGTCTCGAGACATGACTGTTTATGGAGTTGAGCTCTACAGAATCGAAGGCACACCGGATATGGACGCCGACAAACAACGCTTTCGATTCATCGACAGCCAGGACGAAATTAACCAGCTTAGAAACAAGTACACAGTGAACAACTGGTATCTGGATGTGTTCTTTGTTGAGGGAAGATACGATGGCAGTTTCGGCAGTTCGCCGACAAATGGCCCTGTCGACAAGCAGGGTAACGCAAGCGGGTTGGTCATTCGCAGGGATTCAGACACCGTCAACCTGGGCCAAACATTTGCACATGAAGCGGGACACTATTTCGGGTTGGAGCATGCCGACGAAGATGATGGTTGCTCTGACACCGATCCCGCGTCGTCGACAATTTCTGATAACTTCATTTTTTCCTCTTCACGACGCGATAGCGCTGTGATTACCGGATGCCAAATTAACACTATGCGGCAGCACGGGTTGGTGCGATCGATGACGCCGTAAGGAGATGGCGAAATGGCAAATAGAACGTCGAAAAAGAAAAAGCTTCCCGAAAAACTTCCGTCGGTTCCGGATACCGAATCAGGTCCGACAAAGTATAACGAAGTCGATCTGCCAGTCGCTGTAGATCGTGTACCCACCGGGGAATTCAGGATCGGCGACACACGTGCCGATTTGCGGTTGCGCATCGAACAGTTGCTGCAAAGCAAGGAGGCAGTGCCTGAGAGTCGATGGACTGAGCTCAGTTCTGAAACTCCTTCAGTTCTGGTAGAGATGCTGAACGACGAAGCAGTGCTATCACGCGAGGCAATCTTCCATCGTTTGATTACCGTCCTGGGCCAGTTAAAAGTGAGGCGAGCTATTGGACGATTGAGCGCGATCTTATCGGATAAGAAGGCGAGACCCGTGACGCGAGCCTACGTGGCAAATGCGCTCGGCAGGATCGGAGATTCGGCGGCCATTGATGCGCTCATAACTTCGGCTAACGAAAAAGATGACATGGTACGTCGTCAGGTCACGATCGCTCTCGGTAGAATCGATAACGAAGCCGTCGTTCCACACCTGCTGAAGCTGAACGACGACAAATCGATTGCTGTGTCGGAAGTCGCGGCCGAAGCACTTGGGCGATGGGAATCAAAGGGGAAACCAGGACGACGGGCGACCAGTGTGAGTAAGACCAAATCTGACGTGAAGAAAAAATCTCCTGCCGAGGAACGTCAATAGTCAACGTTGTGTTGAGCTGATGAAGGGCGGTCAGATTTTGGCCGCCCTTACATCGCAGCATTACATCCTCAAAGATCATGTTAGTAATCGATCTTCCCAACGACAGTCAGATCGAAACCGCCGGTGATAGGGTTAATGGTCACTACGAACTGGGCGTTGCCAGTTACACCCTCGAACCGGCCCGTGCCTCCCAGGAAGCGAAAGACGCCCTGATCGACAGCGGCAACCGGATCCAGAATTCCATCAATTTGAACTTGAAGTTTATCTCCGTTGGAAGCGGTGATCGTTGCTTCTCCGCTGGACCGTAACACGCCGTTATCGGGAGTGTATCTGACGTTCCCGGTGACGGTCCATTGACCCAGGTGCGTAGCCGTGCCGGAGCCCGTGACGGTTCCGCCAACCAGGTTACCTGATTCATCGATAATAAGAGTCGCGACGCCCGAACCTTTGAGAGCGAAAGGACGCTCGACCGCTGAGGCAGGGATCGTTCCCAGCAACATGAAGAGTATTGCGATCACAGTTTGTATTTTCGTAAAGCGTTTCATTGCCATGCTCCTTTTCAGTATTAAGTTACTCGCGAAGCCGGTTTCAATAACCGGCTCCCGCCTCTTGTCACTCTAGAGTGGCGAGCAATCGGAAAACATCACACTGTGACGCCGAGAAATTTTTCCGGCGAGATGAAGCATGACTGGCGGAGGATGCTAAGCCGTATTGCATCTTTGCGGCGGTTGACGTGACAATGCGTCGAATCGATGCGCCGATCACACTGGCTTATCCTGGTCTTCTCACTGTTGCTAGCCGGCAGTGCGCCCACCCTCGCTCTCGACACGCCGAGAGAGCTTTCTCAGTTTGGCCACGAAGTGTGGCTCACCGAAAACGGCTTGCCGCAGAACACCGTTCACGCGATCGCTCAAACGCGGGATGGCTATATCTGGATCGGCACTGAAGAGGGGTTGGCTCGCTTCGACGGGGTAAAGTTTACTGTTTTCGATAAGCAGAACGTTCCCGAGATCAAAAGCAACTACATTCGCACGCTGTTTGCAGATCGACAGGGCGCACTGTGGATTGGCACAGCGCAAGGCCTGGTCCGTATGCTGAATGGTAAGTTCACGTTGTTTACCCGCGACGAGGGACTTCCCAGTGAGACCATCCAGGCAATTCATGAAGATCGTGAAGGCAACCTCTGGGTTGCAACTGCTAATGGTCTGGCGCTGTTAAAGAGTGGCGGACTCACCACGTTCACAACGAAGGAGAGACTGATCAGCGGCAGCATCCAGGCGTTGTTCGAAGACGCCGGCGGTGCGCTTTGGATCGCCACGCCTTACGGTGTCGGCCGGATCAAAGACGGAAAGTTTACGAACTACACCGTGCGCGACGGTCTCGGCAGTAACAGTGTCAGAGCCATCCAACAGGATCGAGAAGGCCGCTTGTGGTTCGGTTCCCTCGGTGGTCTAACTTCGTTCGGCGGCGGCCGGTTCACAACCTATACAACACGAGATGGCCTGCCAAACGACAGAATCATCTCCCTTCACGCAAATCGAGATGGCGGTCTACTTATCGGAACCGCAGGTGGACTTTCTCTTTTCACTGATGGCCGCTTCACCGGCTTCAATGCTGGAGAAGCACTTTCAACCAGCACTATCCTTTCACTCTTCGAAGACCGCGAGAGCAACTTGTGGATCGGCACCGAATCAGGAGGAATCAATCTCCTGAAAGACACGAAGTTCACGACTTACACTGTCAAAAACGGACTCTCAAACGATCTCGTCAAGTCGATTCATGAAGATCACCAGGGCAATACGTGGATCGGGACTGATGGTGGCGGTTTGAATTTACTCAAGGATGGCAAGCTCCGCATTTATTCCACCCGCGATGGCTTATCCAGTAACGTGGTTGTGGCTCTGTTCAGCGATAACGCGGGGAATCTTTGGGCCGGGACACCCGCTGGATTGAATCGTTTTAGTCAAGGAAAATTTACGACATATACCTCGGCTGATGGCCTCGCCAACAATGACGTCAGATCGATCTACCTGGACCATCGCGGCAATCTTTGGGTTGGAACACGTGGTGGTTTGACTCGAATCACGAATGGATCTTTCAAAACCTTCACTGAGGTTGACGGGCTTCCGAACGATCTAATCACCACACTTTATGAGGACACGAAGGGAAACCTGTGGATCGGCACATTCGGCGGCCTCGCTAAACTGACGAACGAAGAGTTTACAACCTTTACTACGAGAGATGGTCTCTCGAGCGATGCGGTTATCTCGCTGCATGAAGATTCAGACGGCACGCTGTGGATTGGTACGAATGGCGGTGGTTTGAATCGAATGAAAGACGGTAAGTTTACTACTTACACTACGAG
The DNA here is from genome assembly GCA_963728575.1 of uncultured Acidobacteriota bacterium. Taxonomy (GTDB): domain Bacteria; phylum Acidobacteriota; class Blastocatellia; order Pyrinomonadales; family Pyrinomonadaceae; genus PSRF01. The sequence continues at coordinate 135,861 of CAVSKT010000007.1, read as the reverse complement.
CAATGGCTTGCTTGATGATGTCGTATATCGAATCCTGGAAGATGGTCGAAACCACCTGTGGCTGAGTTGCCGCAAAGGAATTTTTCACATTAGTAAAGACGAGCTCGATGAGTTTGCGAAAGGCTCGATCGCTTCAATCGCGCCGGTTGCTTACGGTACTGCTGACGGCATGATGACGCGCGAGTGCAGCGGCGGAGGCGATCCGGCCGGATGGAGAGGACGCGATGGAAAGCTTTGGTTCCCGACTATCAAAGGCATCGCGATGATCGATCCGGAGAGAATCAAAACCAACTCGCACGCGCCACCGGTTGTGATCGAGCAAATACTCATCGACGACAAATTCTTTGCGCCAAGCGAGCGCTTCGAGCTGCCGGCGGGTACGACGCGCTTTGACTTGTATTACACGGCCCCGAGCTTCGTCGCACCGGAGAAAGTCAGATTTAAATATAAGTTGGAAGGGTTTGACACTGATTGGATCGATAGTGGGACGCGTCGCATTGCCTACTACACGAATCTGCGCCCCGGAGCGTACACGTTTCGCGTGATCGCCAGTAATAACGATGGTGTTTGGAACGAAACCGGCGCTGCTTTCGCTCTTTACCTGAAACCATATTTTTATCAAACCTACTGGTTTTACGCGGTCTGTCTGCTCGTGCTTGTAATGCTCGCGTGGCTGCTGTACCGGCTGCGCGTGCGCGGAATGCAAGCGCAATTCAATGCCGTGCTGGGTGAACGAACTCGCATCGCTCGTGAGATTCACGACAACCTCGCGCAAGAGATGTCGGGAATCTCAGTGCAACTCGAGGTAGTCGCGCGCACGATGCCGCCGGGAGCTGCCACTGCCATGACTTATCTGGATCGCGCGAGACAGCAAGTTCGTCACGGCATCGCTGAAGCGCGACGTTATGTTTGGGAACTTCGATCACCTACTCTCGAAAACAATGATCTGCCGACGGCGTTGGCCGTAACGGCGCGCAGACTGACTCACGACACCACCGTCCAGGCGCAAGTTGAAGTCAATGGTACTTTCCGGCCGTTGGCCCAATCGGTGGAGGACAATCTTTTGCGCATCGGACAAGAGGCGATTATCAATGCAGTGAAACACGCGCAAGCTCAACGGATACTTGTGAATCTCGTGTTCGATGCGCGGCGAGTGCAACTCATCGTTCGTGATGACGGGTGCGGGTTTGACAATCAAGTGGAGGGAAATGGAAAAGCCGGGCATTTTGGATTAATCGGCATGCGGGAACGCGCCGAGCAGATGGGCGGGACGTTGTCGATTCAGAGCACGAATGACTCCGGCACCGAAGTTGTGGCCGATGTTCCGATCAGCAGTTAGTAACGGAGAATGGTGGATCACAAAATTCGCATCATGGTGATTGACGACCAGGCGGTCGTGCGGCAGGGTTTTGTCGCCTTGATTAATACCGTGGCAGACATGGAAGTGATCGCGGAAGGAATCAACGGGCAGCAAGCTATCGATTTATACAAACAGCACACACCAGACATAACGCTCATTGATTTGCGCATGCCGGTTGTGGGTGGGGTCGAAGCGATTACTACTATTCGGCGCAACTTTCCCGATGCGCGTTTGATCGTCCTCACTACTTACGATGGCGATGAAGACATTTATCGATCGCTGCAAGCGGGGGCGAAAGGTTATCTGTTGAAAGATGTGTTCTTCGAAGAGCTCGAGACGGCGATCAGGACCGTGCATGCCGGGTCGCGTCACATTCCCGCCGCGATTGCCGAGAGGCTTGCGGAAAGAATGGCAAGTTCTGATTTGACGAGTAGAGAGCTGGAAGTGCTCGAGCTGATCGTGCGAGGTCAAAGCAATAAAGAAATAGGCGCGAGCCTGACGATCAGCGAAGCGACAGTGAAGAGTCACATCAACAACATTCTCAGCAAGCTCGGCGTCAGCGACCGCACCCAGGCCGTAACCACCGCCATCCAACGCGGCCTCGTCCACCTGCCTTAGCCACCCGAAGCCTCAGCCCTGTTGTTTGACTGAAGCCCTGGCCTGTTGTTTGACCAAAAGCCTGCGGTTTATTGGTCGACGCAGCGCCGAAGGCGCGAAATATGATAGCCAGGGGCAAGCGCGAAGCGCGTCGCCCCTAGTTAGCAAGGAGAACATTTGACCGAGCACTGAAAGTGCGAAATACCGGTGCTATTATTTCGCTCTTTCAGAGCTCACTGTAATGTTCCCCCTACCTTCCAGGGGCGACGCGCCTCGCTCCGCTCAGCGCTTGCCCCTGGCTATCATATTGCGCGCCTTCGGCGCTGAGACATATTGCGCGCCTTCGGCGCTGAGAGTTCCTGTAGTTGCTCTCTCCAACTAAAGGTTGATTCGTGGCCCCACCTTCTGGGTCATGACAGAGGATCGAGTCGCTGTTAATCTTCGACGTGTAGTTATCCCAGTCCCTGGTTCGTTAATTTTGAGTCCAAATTCCCTACCTAAAAAACTTTGTTGCAAAAGTAACGGACTCTAAGTTGACATTATCGGAACCAGGGACTGGGTCCCTCCTCCTAAAACATCATCCAAAGGATCCAAAACATGTCGAGTGACGAAATTCTGGCTAACCAGCAAACTATCATCGCAAACCAAAAAACCATCCTTGAGAACCAGGATCAGATCACGTCGAACCAAGACAAACTCGATGAGTTGTTATCGAACCAGGCGACAATAATGGCTAACCAGCAATCGATCCTTTTGAATCAAGAAAAGCTGAATGCTGTTCTCGCCAACCAGGAACAAATTTTGGCCAACCAGGAAAAGATCCTGGGCAAGTAGAACGCGATTGATGCAATTTATTCCAGCGCTAACCCTGCTCTCACCAGCGGTTTGCGGGGTTTGAGGAAGAAATTGTTGACGCAGGTAAATTCACGGCCTTAGTATTTGAACGGCGGCTCCCAGATAAGCCGAGTCGCCGCCTTCCTCTGGCGCAATCCGCGCCGATCAAGTGGCAGTCCCACTAAAAGCTGCCATCCCCAAAGAGGACAAATACCGATATGAGCGCACAACCTGAAGTTTGGCGTGTGAATACGCCTGAAGGAATTTTCGAGGCCGACCTCGAGACGTTGAAACAATGGATCGTCGAAGGCTGTGTTTTGCCCACCGATAAAGTGACCAAAGGCAACTTGAGCTGGATTGAAGCGGGTCGAGTTCCGAAGCTCAAAGGCGCGTTTAATGGAGAAGTCACTCCGGAGCCAGTCACCGACTCATCCGAACCGTTTGTAGACTCGAGCCCTGCTTTCGAACCGTCAAGCGTTGTTGCTCTCGCCAATACAAGTGTTTGCCAAAACCATCCTGAAGCGGATCCGGAGTATGTGTGCCGAATGTGCGCCGCGGTGTTTTGCAAGGCTTGTCCGAAGTTCGTAGGCAAGGTTGCGATCTGTACGTTGTGTGGCGACCTCTGTCGTGAGTATCGAGCAGTAACAGAAAAAGTCGCGCGTGCTGAATTTCAGAGTTCGGGCTTCGGGATTGAGGATTTCGTTCGCGCCATTCGTTATCCGTTCAATCACAAGATCGCCCTCGTCACAGGTGCTCTGATCTATGCGTTGCTTTTGCTCGCAGGCTTCCGAGGTAGCATCGTCGCGGGAGTGGTGATGTTCGGATGCATCTCACACGTCATCAGTCAGGTTGCGTGGGGCAGGCTTAATCGTAGCTTCATGCCTGACTTCAGTGCCTTCTCACTGTGGGACGACCTGGTCGTTCCCTTGTTCCTTGGGCTGGGAGTGATGATTGTTTCGTGGGGTCCAACATTCGCTCTTGTGATCGCATTGGTGTTTGGGGTTCTGAGCGGTGGTGGCGCGACACCTTCGCCATTCGCAGCGGAGGCAACTGGTCCAACGCAAGAAGACCTCGCGGTGCTAGCCGATCCCAATGCTGACCCGGCAAAACTGGAGGAAGCAAACAAGCAGCTCCAGGAGTTGCGTGGCGGATCGCAGATAGCATACGAAGCTGAACAGTCGCAGGCCGAGGCGAGTGATCCGTTGGGTCCTTACAACGACTTGTTGCCATATCTCGGCGCTGGAATCGCTATAGTTCTCTTGTTACTGCTGTTTATTGGATGGGGTATTTTCTATTACCCGATGGCGCTGACAGTCGCGGGCTATACACAAAGCTTTGGTTCGGTAATCAATCCGCTTGTCGGATTGGACACGATACGACGAATGAGATCCACTTACTTCAAAGCATTCGCGATGGTACTGCTGGTCCAGGTGGTTGCATTTGTGGTTAGCGTCATCATTGCCATCATAACCTCACCTTTCGCGCTTCCATTCATGGGAAACCTGGTTGGTAACTTCATCAGCTCGACGTTTATGTTCTACTTCAATCTCGTCGTCGCTTGTATTCTTGGATTGTCTCTCTTCAAGTGCGCAGATCGCCTGGGCATCGGGGTCGATTAGCGCCGAAGGTCGCGAGATACGTTGGTCTACGCAGCGCCGAAAAGGTCGCGACCGCAGCGCCGAAGGCGCGCCTCGCTGACTAGCTCCGCAAGCAAGGCCATGATGTGGTCGAGTCTCGTGCCGGACGTGCCCGCCGGGAGCGCCAGTTCATCATGCAGGATTTATTAACGCGCTACGAAGCCGAACTGCAAGATGCCGCAATCTTCACGGTGACGGGCGGCCGGATCAGAATCTCGAGAGGACGTAAGCAGAACTAAAAAAGCTACATATCCTCGACTCGAACAAACCTTCTCACGTTAATCGCGATCCAAAAGTTCGTGCCCCGATCCATTAATTTCGCTTGCCCTGTATTAGGGACGATTTGTGGGATTATCCAAACTTTTGAAAACGATCCATTTGTCACAAGATGTTGCAGTTGGGGCTCCTGCAAGATTCAATCGAAACGTTCAAAAAACTGGAGTAGTCGGGCGCGGTATGAGCGCGGCACAAACCTTGCTCGTTTCCAAAAAGCTGAAGGACAGATTCTGTCTTCTGCAGCCTTTCAAATTGAGGAAACGAGATTCGCTTTGATTTTGGCGCACCGTTGAGGGGGTTGCTGGAATCGTTTCTCGGTAACTCCAGTCCTCTAAGTCTAGTCTTTAAAGGAGCTCACGATGAAGAGATTCGTATTTACCGTGCTGATGCTCTGCTTGTCCTCTGCAGCGGCATTGGCGCAAACATCCAATACCGGCAGTCTCGTCGGCACTGTTTCCGGCCCTGACGGTTTAATCGCAGGAGCGAATGTGACAGTCACTGACGATAAGACCCAGCGTACTGCCACAACGACGACCAACGATCAGGGAAGCTTTACCCTTTCACAACTAGACGTAGGTGAATATACGGTCACCATCACTGCGGCTGGTTTCAAGACCTTCACAGCCACCAAGGTGAAGATCGACGGTGGAAGGGCCTACACGCTTAATTCGACACTCGAAATTGGACAAATTCAAGAAAACGTAACGGTGGTGGCAGGAGCGGATGTTGTCAATTCCGTCAATGGCGAACTCAGCACCACGGTTAGTCCGCGTCAGGTTTTAGATTTACCAATTAACGGACGCAACCCACTTGCGCTGCTAAACCTGCAGGCAGGCGTGAACGCCACCAGCAGTTCGATCAACGGGCAGCGTTCCTCATCAGCCAACTATACTCGTGATGGAATCAATGTTCAGGACAACTTCATAAGAACTGGTGGATTCGTCCAGGATCGTCCGACTGTGGATGACACGGGCGAGTTTACAGTTGTGACTCAGAACGCAGGCGCGGAAGCCGGCGGCGGCGGATCGACGCAGGTTCAGCTCGTTACGCCACGCGGTGGTTCTGATTTCCACGGCGCGCTGTTCGCTTACAATCGCAATTCCAAGCTTGCCGCGAATGAATTTTTCAGCAATGCAGTTAACAGTCCGCGTCCGTTCCTTAACCGCAACCAGTTTGGCGGAAAGGTTGGCGGACCCTTGGCGCTACCGCGCTTTGGTGAAGGTGGTCCATCTCTAGTTCGGGGCAAGGCTTTCTTCTTTGCCTCATATGAGCGATTCCTGCTCCGCCAGCAAGCGACAGTTACGCGAACTGTTCTTCTTCCTAACGCACGACAAGGATTCTTCACCTATACCGACAATGGCGGCGTTTCCCGCACCATCAACGTGTTGACGGGTCAAGGGCTGACCGGACCAATTCCCGCTTCGTCTTTCGGAGTGCTCGGAATCGATCCGCTGATCCAAAGCCGTATTTTGAATAGCATCCCGACATCGGGTAACGGCGACCTGTCCAATGGAGGCCTTTCCCAACTGTTGACATTCAACCAGGCAGATAATGACACCCGAAATGGTTTCACCGGCCGGTTGGATTTCGATATCAACAGCAACAACTCGCTTAACTTCGTCTACAAGTTCAACGACAACGATGACGATCGTCAAAGTGATGGCGGCGGATTTGATACGACCCCGTTCGTGACGCAGGGTGGTCCGACAAAACTTTATGTCGGTACCTATCGTCGCTCGATCGGCAGCAGCTTCGTTAACGAAGTTCGCGGTGCGTATCAGAGAAGTGAGCCCTTCTTCAATCAGGGACCTGTGCCACAAGACTTCATCATCGGTGGATTGCCTTTTGTCAGCAATCCGCAAGCGACGTTCCGAGATCAAGGTCGAGATACTGACCTTTACGTAGTACAGGACAACGCATCCTATACTCTCGGTAACCATACTTTCCGGTTCGGCGGACAATACGAAGCTCACCGGATTGCGTCGCAAGTCAACTTCGACACGATTCCAACGTTTAGCATTAGTACGACTGCTAACCTAAACACGCCACGCCTTCCGCTGGCCCTCTTTCCTGGCGGCATTAACGCCACTGATCGGGGTCGAGCTGATGCTCTCAGGTATTTCCTCGGCGGTATCATCGGCACTGGTGTTGTAACCGCGAACTTTGTCAATGTTAACGAGGGAACAGTTCTTGGCGCTCCCAACATTGACAGATTCCAGTACGACACCTATGGACTGTACTTCGCCGATCAATGGCGTGTTTCGCCACACCTGACGTTGAACCTCGGTTTGCGCTATGACATCTTCACTGGATTGAAAAATCCTGACGTTGCATACCTCGAGCCAGTAATTCCGGCAGGCTCCAACATTGTCGACGCCCTGCTCGATCCTAATGGTGTTTACGATTTCGTCGGCACAAACACCGGCGAACCCGGCAGGTTCTTCAACACCGATAAGAACAATTTCGGTCCGGTGGTTAGCTTCGCCTGGTCTCCGACCTTCAAGAACAAACTCCTCGGTAGCCTGATCGGTAATGAAGGCCGCACCGTTATTCGCGGCGGATTCCGCATCAGCTACATCAATGACGAGTTTATTCGTTCAGCGGACAATGCGCTCGGTGGAAACCAGGGACTCGATCAAACGATCACGTTGCAGAATTTAAACCGACGGGCCAGCAATGTCTCGCTCGGAGTGTTTCCGCCAATCAGTACGATTGACATACCAGTCAGTTTCATTGACCGGAACTTCACGGCTGGCCAGAACTTCTTCAACACGGTCTTCGCAGTTGATCCCAACATTAAGTTGCAACACAACTACGAGTACAACTTTGGTTTTCAGCGCGAGATCGGATTCAACACGGCAATTGAAGTTCGATACGTGGGCGGACGTAGCAACACTCTAACCCGCGGTTTCGACTTCAACCAGATCGACATCTTCGGCACCGGTTTTCTGCAGGACTTTGTTCGTGCGCAGAACAACTGCCGGTTGGCGGCGGGTGGAAATCTCAATAACTGCGTGGACGCTCGATTCAATCCAGCGATCCCAGGTAGTGTACCTTTGCCGGTTTTCAACCAGTTGCCGTTCGGCGCGTTTCTTAACAACCCGGTCATCACGGCCCAGTTGGTCGCGGGAACACCGGCGGATCTGGCGCTTACGTACATTCAAAATGGACTGGACATCGATGAGAACGCCAACGGCGTGAACTTCAGACCCAATCCATTCGCGGGTGTTGTGGACTTGCTTACCAACGGAGGCAAGTATCGCTACGATTCACTCCAGGCGGAAATTCGCCGGCGCTTCACCGGTGGCTTTTCACTCCAGGCAAACTACACGTTCCAGAAAATCCTGACGGACGTGCAGAGCGATCAGCAAACACGCTTCGATCCATTCCTTGACGTAAACAATCAAGACCTGGATTACGCACGCGCTGATTACGATCGCACCCACACCATTAACTTCAACACAATCTATGAACTGCCATTCGGCAACGGTAAGCGTTGGCTGAACAGCAGTGGTTGGGTTGACAAGGTTATCGGTGGACTCCAATTCTCCTCGATCGTCAACATCAGCTCGGGACCGCCGGTTGGCATCATCGATCCGCGCGGTACGTTCAATCGAGGTGGAAGATCAGGACGGCAGACTGCGAGAACTACGCTTACTGAAGATCAGATTAAGGACCTGGTTGGCATTCACAGAACGCCAAATGGAGTATTCCTTATTGATCCAAGCGTACTGTTTGCAACAGCAGTCCGACGGAATGCGGCGGGACAGATTGTCGAGACCCGCACGGGTATCGACCTCACCCAACCGCTTCCCACGGGATTCGCTATTAGCGAAATTCGTGGCGCTGCAGCAATCAACCAGCCCGCGTTTGCGGGTCAGGTGTTCTTCCGGAACGCTCCTGGTGAAACGGGTAATATGCCGCGAGCCTTCCTGAATGGCCCACTCTATATCAATTGGGATGCGGGCTTCATGAAGAACATCAGATTCGGCGAGACTACGAGACTTCAGATTCGCGCCGAAGCGTTCAACGTGCTCAACCGAGCAAACTTCTTCATCGCGGATAACAGCGGGATCTTCAACGTTAACAGCACGACCTTCGGGCGGCTGGGAACGACGTTCTCGCCACGCATTATGCAGCTTGCTGCTCGGTTCGAGTTTTAAGCGAACGCTCGCTATAACTCAGATCGAGTTTTTCTTCGGGCGTTGTTCCTCTGGTGCAACGCCCGAAACTTTCTTAATCTCTCCTCTGGCTCGGAACTGTGTTAACACCACAATCTAAAAACGAAGGGAGAATCTTTTTGAAAGTCATCACACATCGCTTTCTTATTCTTAACCTCATTGCCTTGTCCTTCCTGCTGTCGTCGTTACCCGGCACCAGCGTTCGCGCTGATGAAAAACTGAAGCCGGAAGAGATCATTGCCAAACATCTCGACTCGATCGGCTCGGCGCAGGATCGCGCTTCGGTCAAGACCCGCGTAATCGTAGGAGTCTCGAAGTATGTCCGTCACGGCCCAGGTGGCGGGTCAACTGAAGGTCGCGCAGTGCTTGCCTCAGAGAACGACAAGTATATGTTGGGCATGAAGTTCGGCGTGCCGGGATACGATGTCGAGTCCGTTGCATTTGACGGTAAAGATTTGACAGTCGGATATGCTTCTCCGGGCGTTCGATCAGTTCTCGAAAATCTGTTTCGAAATAACGAAGCAACTTTCAAACACGGGCTCCTGGCGGGAACGCTCGCGTCGTCGTGGCCCCTTTTGAATCTGAACGATGAAAAGGCGAAGCTGAAGTATTCGGGGATGAAGAAAGTTGAAGGCGCCAGCCTGCACCAGTTGAAATATCAACCCCGCAAAGGAGCCGATCTGGAAGTCAGCATCTACTTCGACTCTGAATTTCGCCATGTGCGCACTGAATACACGCGTGTGATTTCCGCAAATATCGGATCAGGCGGAGTTGATTCTTCAGCGGGCCAATCAGAACGGCGCTATAAGCTGATTGAGACTTTCGCGGATTTTAAAAGGAAGGAAATCTCACGTTGCCCCACGACTATAAAATTAAACTGGAAATAACTGGGGGCAACACAGCCGAAATCATTGACCAATGGTCGTTGACTTTGTCAGACTTCGTTTTCAATCAGCCCATTGACCCCAAGGATTTCGTAGTGGATACCGCTGTGAAGAGTAAATGATGGAAGCTGTTGGTTGCCGGGCCGAAAATAAACGCCTTCTTGCTCACGAGGTGAACCATGAAAGTACCAGGTCTGCTGCTTTTGCTTTTTTTGTTATGGTGCGATGTTTCGGCCCAGCCGCCTCAGAGTCAACCGCCTGACTTAGCAGTTGTGAAAAAAAATTGGCGGAAAGAGATCTATCACCCGGCAATGACTTCCGATCCATTTCGATCCAACGATCAACAAGAAGAACTTCGGAAAGCTCAAAGGGATAACGGCGTCCGAAATGCTGTCAGAGTTAGGGAAGGTAACACGCCTCAGCCCACCCGCACGCCAATGCCAATGGAAACTGAATCAGACGGCGGTCCCTCAACCTGGTTCGTCTATCGTGTGACGGTTAAGAACAACGGCACGAAAACAATTAAGGCCATTCACTGGGACTATTTGTTCTTTGATTCAGAAAAGAGTGAACCACTCGGGCAACACACATTCCGCCAGTTGGCAAAGATTCGTCCGGGAAAAAGCGTGGAATTGACCGGCCGATCCGCGTCTCCGCCTACACGTGTAGTAAATGCCTCCAAGACCGATCAGCCGCGCGCCGGCCTATCTGAAGAAATATCTATTCGCGTGATCGAGTACGAGGACGGCTCTTCCTGGCAGCGTCCAGTGCAGTAATCCGTTCAGTTCGCAGGAAAACGTCTCAGTCCCTCGCGTGTGATCCTGGCGCTCGCGGCCGTGCATGTCTTTTCACCTGTTAAGCGCGTTAATTGATCCGGCTTGACGATCGTAAGGCCGATCTTGTGCAACGCCTTCAGGGCAAGAGCGACGCTGGGCCACCAGAGCGGCAGAGGAATTGCGCGATAACGTTTCGCGATGCGATAAGCGAGCGCCATTCCGTTCAGGTCCTCTGGGCCGCAGATGTTTTCAATTCTTACTCCGTCATCGTGTTGTTGGATTAGATCAGCCGCGAGCCTCGTGAAGTCGTCCACGTGCATCGGGGCGAACAGCAGTTTCGAGTGGCCGAACAGTGCTGGAATCAGGCGCCAACTCCGCGCGACCTCTAACATGCGATCGACCCCCTCGCTACCTCCACCGCCATAGATTTCCGCCGGACGAATGATCAATAAACTCTTCCAGTCGAGCTTCTGAAGTTCCTGCTCGGCCGCAAGTTTCGACTCACCATACGCTCCACTGCCACGCGTCGCGCAACGCGTACTGATATAAACAAAACGCCGGCAACCATTCTCGCGTGTTGCTTGGGCGAGCTGAACGGTTCCTTCTAAATTAACTTTCCAGTATTTCTGTTCATCCGACGCGTGAGTGACCCCCGCAAAATGAATGACGAGATCGAATTGCGCACGAGATAAAGCAGCGCGTACGTCGGATTCGAGATCCAAATCGATCGTATGCAGTCGGGGATCGGCAATCGGTATGTCTTTCCGGTGACGGCCGCACCAGAGTTCAAGGTCAGTATTCATCAGCAACTGACGCAGCACGCCAACCGCGAGAGGCGACGACGCGCCCGTGACGAGGATTCGCATAACTTTAGATTTCAGCGTCGTTGCAGTCAGATGGCATACGTAATAACATCGCCGCGTGAACGAGCCCCATTTTTCACTTGTGGTCCTCTGTTACCGCAGCGGCCAGAATATTATTCCATTTGTCGAGCGATTGCAGCGAACGTTGTCGCGGTGCAATTTTACGTGGGAGCTCGTGCTCGTCGGAAACTACATCGAGGGCAGCGACGACGAAACACCTGAAGTAGTTACAAAGCTCGCGGAACGTTCGGACAACATCCGCACGGTAATTCGCCCGAAGCAGGGAATGATGGGTTGGGACATGCGCATGGGTCTCGACGCCGCTCGCGGTACGTACATTGGCGTTATCGATGGCGACGGTCAGTTTCCCCCGGAGTCGATCGTCGCGTGTCTTCTGAAATGTGAGCTGGAGGATCTTGATTTAACGAAAACATACCGCGTCATACGCGACGACGGTATCTACCGGCGCGTCATCTCAATGGCGTACAACGCAATCTTCAGCGTGCTTTTCGGATTCAAAGTCAGGGACATCAACTCGAAACCTAAAATCATTCGGCGCGATAAATACGAGCTGCTGCATCTTCAATCAGACGATTGGTTTGCTGATGCGGAGATAGTGATTCGTGCACGTGAACTCGGCTTGAAGATCGGCGAAACACCGGTCCATTTCTCACTCAACGACAACAGAGGATCGTTCGTAAAGCCAAAAGCCATCATCGAGTTTACTTCGAATCTTTTGAAGTACAGGTTCTCACGCAGGCTGAAAGCAAAAGCCGGTTCGCTCTCTCGCTCCGCAGACAGTAACACCTAATATTCGCCCTAGTCCGCGGCTTCTACTCTCCGAGCAATACAGACTGCCGAGACTCCAAACGGAATTTTCCCGCGTTTGAGAATGAATCGCTCGGCAGCGAACAACCAGCTAAATGGACCATTCATCAGCGAAATGTTAATTCCGTACTCCGTCTCCGCTCGCAAACCCAACCATCGCATCACGGATCGCACAACAAGCACCGGCAGAAAGAAGCTGATGTTCGCGTAGCTGGACCACTCGATCGCGAACCCCGCCTCTTCTACTGCCTTCAACAAACTCGGCAACGTGTATCGACGCCGGTGGTTGCTCACATCGTCCTGAACGCCCCAAAGGAACATGAACGCCGGAACAAACACCAGTACTCGCCCGTCACGACATAAGACTCTTCTGACCTCTCGTAATCCGGCAACGTCGTCATCAAGATGTTCGATTACGTCGAGTGCTGTCACCAGTTCAAACGAGCCGCTTTCGTACGGTAACTGCTCAATCGCCCCAAGCTTGACTGAGTCCAAACCGCGCTCGCGGCAGAAATCGACGGCTTGTGGAGAGATGTCTACACCTTCCGCTCTTCCACACTCCGCCAGCATCTTGAGATTTGCACCCGTGCCACATCCCACATCGAGAATTCTCGGATTCGAATTGTTCACAATCTTCTCTACCAGCGTCTGAATGATTCGCCGCCGGCCTACGTACCACCAGTGAGTCTCCTCAACCCGGTAGAGGATCGGATAGTGATGCGACTGCATCTCTTTTGGCAGATTTGCAGAGACAAAATCGGAATTCGTTGACACCATTACTTGCCGGCTATTCTCCTCCGCCCTTCACCACATATTCCATCACATAACGGCGCAGCTTGTCGCGATTCTGGTTGAGATACGCCGGGTGGTCCTGAGCGATGCCCTCATCAGGTCGTGACAGCAGAATATAGGCCTCGAGCAAACCGGCCTCATCCAGCTTCTTTAGCTTGGCCAGCGAGGGGTTAAGGTTCTTTGTGCGTTTGTCAGTCGTGGCCATCGAGATCACGCTGCGCAACGCATCTACCTCTTCTGGCAAACTATGGCGATAGGTTTTTTCGTTGGGAAATGTTTTGGCAAACTTTTCTTTTCGCCAACTGGAACGAGCAATTCCATAGCTGAGCCACGCAAACGAGCCATCATCCTTCGGACCCAGCAACGCGCTCGCGTCAAGATTGATTTTCGCATCACCCTTTTCGTCAAAAGTTATGTTCGTCGGAATGTCGATTTGTGGATGAGCGATCTTGGTCTGTGTTGCCTGGGCCCACTGAACCAAACCGGCGCCCGCAAAACGGTTGTAGGGCTCAGTGATAAATGCTTCTACATAACGATCGCGCGCCGCATCAGTTTTGCGTTGCCTCATCAAAGGCGTTGCAGAATAACGATAGGCAGTTTCTTTATTGGGATTGATCGCGATTGCTTTTTGGTACCACGACTCAGCCTGCGCGTAGTCCTGTTTCTGTAAATAAATGTCACCGGAAAACAGCGCTGCCTCGTAGAGCTTCGGATCAAGTTGCAGGGCTTCCTGATACTTCTTCAGTGCTTCGTCAGCCTTGCCCTGTGCGAAGAAGGCTTCGCCTTCCTCCATCAATTTATGCGCCTTGGCATTTGCCGAAAAGCCGGGCGCGGCGGATCCATCTTCCGGCAAACCCTCGATCAGCGCTTCCAAACGCGGTTCGTAATACTTCAACGACTTTGCTTTCATAAACGCCTGGCGCGCGCGAACGCGGAGAGCTTTCCTGGCGGCGTCGTCTTTGGTAATTGTCGATTGACCCACGAGCGCAAAGCCCAGATGAAACTGTGTTTCACCGTCGTTTGGCTGGAGTTTCGCGATCTTCTCGAGTACGGGCAGCGCTTCGGTGTATTTGATTTGGTCCATCAACTCCGACGCTCTGCGCTTCAACTCAGGGACACTCTCGTCTGTCTGTGCCTGCGTTGCGTGTGAAGCGACCAAAATCAAAAAAGGAATGAGCAGCGTGACCAGCAATTTGCGGTGAGACATCATCAGGACTCCTTTGAATCGGGTTCCGGGCATGGGTGGCCCTAGCATAATCTGCGCGCGTTTCTGTGGCAAAGATTTTGCTCCAATGAGATTCCAGCGAGGTTTTCGCAGAAGTTCTTTTGTAAACGGCTTCCAGGAGTCAGATGTTTCCGGCGTTGTTGAGGAAATCATGAATTGTAATAACTGTCAGGCACGAATCGATTACCACTTTTTGACGAACTGTGCGCACTGCGGTGGTGAGATCAAAGGGGCGAGTGTTTCGCAAACGATTCCTGTTTCAGATGTTCAGTTTCAGCCAAGTCTTAACGGGCTTCAGCAGCTGGTGAACATCGTGCAGTTACTCGCCAGTTCTTTTGCAGGTTTGATTTTGGGAGGGGTGGTATTTTACTTTTCGTTCGTTGCAGTTTATTTCGCTTTCCTCAGTGGAGGCCACAAAGTGCCTCACTCGTGTGGCGGGTGGGACGACTCCATCTTAGTCCTTTTGATACTCTCGGGCGCATACGTCGGCATGGTCGGAGGAACCGCTCTTGCTCTTAAGAAGCCCTGGTGCAAAGTGGCCGCGAAATGAGGCCACAAAAAGGCAAAAAGCTCATTCACCCCGGATGATCTTTTGTGTCTTTTCGTGGCTAATACTTTCGATCACTACCTGTGCGGCGCAGCAGGCTGCACGCTCTGCTGTCGACAGCCTCGACTCTTTCGCGCAGCAATTAATAAACAGTACTCCTCAACAACGCACTGAATTACTCGCTGCTCACCCGAAGTTGATAACAGTCGAACTGCGGAAGGTGCTGGTGCAGCGTGCAAACAACCGGCTGGTCCATTCGGATTACGCACCCGCCCTCGAGATTTATCGTATCGCCGAGAAAGTCGCAGAACAGCTCAGCGACCAGGAAGGTCTGGCTGAGACGTCGCTAAACATCGGTACCGTCCACTACTTCCAGGGTCAACATGATCTGGCACTTGAAAACTATACCAAGGCCCAACAGTTGTTCGCGTCGCTGGGAAATCGTTCTGAAGTGGGCCGCAGCTTTCTTGGTTTGGCATTAACTTTCCAGGCACAGCGCAAACTTCCCGAAGCACTCGCGAATTACGAACAAGCATTGAAGGAATTTGAAGCCCTCGATGATCAGCCAGAGATCGCAAATGCACTCGCGGGCATAGGAAGTCTTCAATACGAGCAAGGCAATTTCGAAGCTTCGACCAAAACGCTCCTGAGACTTTCAAAACTGCGTGATGATGCTGGAAGCCTACTGCGGATCGCCGCGGCCTTTTACATGCAAAAGGATTATGCGCAGGCTTTGACTCATTATGAGCGAGCGCTTGAGTACGCGAACAAGAATGACAGTGAGGCCGAAGCACTCAGCGCTCTAACCGGCGCTGCTAATTGTTACTACAACCAGCGTGATTACGATCGGGCGTTGGAGTTTTACAACCGCAGTCTGGAACTTTCAGAACAGCTCGACGACAAGTCAGGCGTCGCTACTCAGCTACAAAATATCGGCAACGTGCACCGGGCTCGCGGCGACTATGGCTCAGCGTTGCAGAGTTATTTAAAGAGTCTTGAGGCAGCGGCCGTTGCCCCTACCAAAGCAAGCGTCCCCAACACGTTGGGAAGCATCGGCGTGGTCAGGCTGCTGCAGGGAGACAATGTTCAGGCGCTCGAATACTTCGATAAGAGTCTGAAAGCGTTTGAAGCGAGCGGCGACAACGTTGGCAGGGCTCGCTTGTTTAGCTACATCGGGAACGCGAGAAACATTCAGGGGCAATATGAGCTGGCTTTAGCGGCGTATCAAAAAGCTCTCGAGCTGCACCGATCGTCTGCTGACAATCTCAACCAGGCGCACGTGTTGCTTGGCATCGGCAGGGTCTATGTCACTCAGCAAAAATACACTCCCGGTCTCGAGAGTTATCAGCAGGCGCTTGCGATCTATGAACCATTAGGACGCAAAGCCGAAACGGCCGAGGTACTGACAAGAATCGCCGCTGCATATCGATTGCAAGATGAGTACGCGAAGGGGCTCGAGTTTGCGAACAAGGCGCTGAGCCTGGTCCAGGGGACAGACCTTCAGACTGTCCGTTCCCTCGTGCTCACCGAAGTCGGCCGCTTGCAGCGCGGCCTCAATCAGCAACGTGACGCGCTGAATGCTTTCAATGAAGCTATCCGGATCCAGCGAGCTGACGCAGATTCGAGTGACTCGGAAACGCAGCGAGATGCGGTGCTTCCGTATCTCGGTGCGATGGAAGTACTGATCGATCAAGGCAATGACGTTGAAGGTCTCGCGCGAGCCGAAGATGCAAAGACGCAAGTGTTGCGAGAGATTATTCAGCGCGGGAGTTTTAGTGTTACTAAAGGAATGACAGCGTCAGAACAGAAAGAAGAAGTCAGATTACTCCGAGAACTCCGTTCGTTGACACTGCAACTGACTAACATTCAAGAGTCTGGTCCAACCGAAGCCGCACGGGTCAAAGCCTTAAAAGATCGTGTGACTGCCGCCCGTACAGCGTACTCATCATTTCGGAAGGTTCTCTACACCAAACGTCCAAACCTTGCCGTTTACAGAGGTGAATTACCGTCGCTGAAGTTGGAGCAAACACGTCCTCTTCTAGGTCGTGATACAGCGATTCTCGAATACGCAGTTTCGGAAGATGCAGTGTACTTGTTTGCGATCACAACCACCGTCAAAGCTTATACGCTGCAGGTGAAACCCGCGGAAATAACGCAGGTGGCCGAGCGCAACCTGTACGACGTATTGGTTAAACCGGCAGAGCAGCAGATTGCAGGCAAGTCGAGATTGATCATCATTCCCGACGGTGTCTTGTGGGATATACCTTTTGCTGCTTTGCAACCTGCGCCGGATCAGTACCTCCTCGAGCAAAAGACTCTTTCGTACGGGATCTCGGTTTCTGCATTGGTTGAGATGCGGAAGAGGAGATCGGTCCGGCCAACCCCGGCGACCGTTGTGGCTTTTGCTGATCCTGTAATGAGCGACGAAGTTGTGGAACGCTTAAAGACCACGTACAGAGATTTGCAACTGCGGCAAACTACTGACGCTACAACCGAGATCGAGCAGTTGCGCTCTATCTATGGAAAGACGCGCAGCCAGTTCTACACCGGTGTTAGTGCTAAAAAAGAAACCGCGCGGACAGAAGCAGCCAGTCACAGGTTAATCCACTTCGCTACACCTGCATTCCTGGATCAAGCAGTTCCGTTGTACTCCTTCATCGTGCTCTCCGCTAATCGAGACGGTTCTGATGATGGGTTGCTACGACTGTCGGAAATCATCCATCTGAATTCAAAAGCGAGACTAGTTGTGCTTCCTGATGCAAGCATTGTCAACGCTCATTCGCAGTCCCGCAATGCATTGGTCGCAATGAGCTGGGCGTGGTTTGTCGCGGGAACACCGACTGTGGTTCTAAGTCGTGGACCGTCTTCTTCAACTTCGGAATTCTCTTCTGAGCTTCATCGCAACCTCCGCCGGTCGAGCGACAACGCTGAAGCTCTTCGACAGACCATGCTCAAACTACGGCAGTCAAAGAATGTTTGGAGTGGGTTCATTCTCCTGGGCGATCCATAGTACACAAAAGGCACAAACGGTTTGTTGATCCGTTTGTGCCTTTTTGTGGCTTAAAGCGAAGATCCGTCAGAAGTTCAGCTTAACCGCAAACTGCAAAATCCGAGGATCGAACGTCTGAGTGATTTGCCCGAACGTCGCCGCATTGATGTTTTGCGGCAACGCCGTGCTGGTGATGAAGAAGTTTGTGTGGTTGAAAACATTGAATACTTCCATGCGGAACTCAATGTTTGTGGTCTCATTAATCGGAGTCCGTTTGATCATTCCCAGATCGAGGTTCCAGTAACCTGGCCCACTCACCGGCGTCAGTTGCAAACTCCCAACTGTTCCCGCTGCGGGATTGCTCAACAGCGTGAGGCGGTTTGCAATGAAATCAGGATCGAACATCAACGGCGCTCCGGTTGTCGGATCGAAGAAGAGTCCAGTGCGTTCCTGAAGCTCCTCGATTGTTAGACTGGAATTCACTGTGTTGATGGCTGAACGTCCAGGCCGGTTCAACGATCCGCGCGCGGAAACGAAACTGATCGGGCGACCTGATTGCGCTGTGAAAATTCCCGTCAGCTTCACCCCGCCAAGGAGCGTGGACATGAAGCCATTGTTGATCCAGCGCTTACCTCTTCCAAATGGCAGTTCATAACCTGAATTGGCTTTGAACACGTGCGTCAGATCGTTGTTGGCCCGGCGCTTTTCAACAACATCGCCAAGCGTCAGATCGAGCAGTCCGCTGAAGTTGGTTGACGAACCCTCGAAACTGGTTAGTGCTTTACCCCAGGTGTAGTTCGCCTGGAAGTCGAGTCCGCGCGTCGGGCGACGTCGAATTTCAACTTGCAACGCGTTGTAATTCGAATACGCTCCGTTGCCGATGTAGTCGGCGACGTAAGTGTTCGGATTCGGCAGGTATGGCGCAAGCGTTTGAGTCGAGCCGAAGTCTTCGCCTCCAAATCCGTTGAAGAAGAAATCCTTGAACTGGATATAGAAGTCCAAGGCCCTGGCCGGTTCACCTTGTCTCACTGCCGAAAGGAATGTCGCCTGGTTCAATGCGAAGATTCCAAACGACGGCAGCAACTGAAGCGGCTGCCGGTTTGCGCATTGAGCGGCTGACGGATTTACGCGCTGGCCACAGTTGTTGAAGTTGAACATCGCGCGCTGGAAGTCTTCGAAGAAACCATTCGCGAAGATTCGCTGCTGATTGAGGTCGATCCCGCGCGTCAGTTTTGTTCCACGGTTCCCGACGTAGCGAGCTTCCACCACGGTGTCGTTGAAAATTTCATGCTGAACGCCGAAGTTCCATTGCTGCACATAAGGAACGCGAAGATTCGGATCGAATGTGAACAGTGCAAACGTGCTGTCCTGACGGAAATTTTCCAACGAGCTCTGCGGCAAACTGAACGACGGAATAGGAACCGCGGGGATTCCCTCGCTAAGAGTGCCCGTTGTTCCGTTTAGCGTAATGTCGCGCGAGAAACCTCCGGCAGCGGCGTTGTCGATCGTGGTGATGTTGTTGTCAATCACGTACGAGATACCATAACCACCGCGTACCGACGTCTTTCCTTTGCTGAATGGATCCCACGCAAAACTAAAGCTCGGCGCGAAGTTGTTAAGGTCGTTGTTAAAGAGTGGACGTCCGCCGCCTGAAGCGGCATCGATTGTCGCATTCGGATCGAGTAGTACTTCAAGTCCACCCACCGGAGTTCGCAGTAGACCATTCTTCTCAACCGGCACTGAGACAAACTCATAACGCAAGCCGAGATTCACTGTGAGGTTTGGACGCACGCGCCAGGTATCGCCAACGTATGGTCCAACACTCCAGTATTCGTAACTTTGCCTGTTGATCAAGCCGCGCGACAACCCGGAAGATTTATTAGCGGCATTGAATGTTTCATCGACGCTGGCAATTGGACCAGCAAGCGCCGCCAGAATGCTTGTCGCATTATTGAAATCCGTCGTTGAGATACCACCCGGGAAGAGATTGGGTAGCAGCGGATTGAAGGTACCGACGTCGTTGAACCCTACTGTAACGAGCGGGATAGTACCTGCGGCATCGAAAGGCGCGACCCTGACGAGGCGATAGTTGCCGCCGAAGTGAACGAAGTGGTTTCCACGCGCCCAGCCTGCGTTGTCCATCACTTCATACGTCCCGGTCTTTCGTCCCTGTTCGAGCGAATTCTGTTCAGGATCAGTAATTAACGGGAACGTGACGCGATAACCGCGATCGAAAGTTTCATTGTTGAAGAATCGCGGCGCGTTTCGCATGAATCCGCCACGCAGCTCGTTGTTGATTGTTGAGGTCGGGCTCCAGTTCCAGGCCACGGCGAGACGAGGTCGTTTCGACTGTTGTCCACCACCGGGTAGTCCGGGGAACGGCTCGCCTATAGCGTTGAATGGATCGTTCGGAAGACTGAAATGAAACTGACTGAAGCTGGTTTCGAAGCGATGTCGTGAATTCGCATCGAAGTCAATGCGAAAGCCCCAGAGGTGCTGATCGACTCCCGAAGGTGTATTGAACCTGAAACGTGCGAAATTGAAGCGATCGCCGCCGGTAAGATCGTTGGGTAACGGCGTGCGGTTGATTAGCTCGGTGGTTACTGGATCGCGAGCTAGTCCACTCAGAGTAAGCAGATTCACTGTCCGCGTAGTTCCATCGCTTGCAGCATATGTGAACAAACCCTGGCGCGCCTGATTCGTCAACACTGTTCCTGTAACTGATTCGTCAGTGCGGGCGATGGTTGATTCGTAATAGCCGTAGAAGAAAAATTTGTTCCTGCCAAACGTGGTTGGTCCACCTTCGCCGAAGCGCGGCAGGACGAAAGGCCCGCCAACGTTGAATCCAAACTGGTTTTGAATCAGTTTTTCTTTCGACACCCCGGCGGCGTTGTTGAAAAAGGAGTTCGCATCAAACGCGTCATTGCGGTGATATTCGAAGAGCTCCCCGTGATATTCACTGGTGCCGCGTGGAGTAACGAGTTTCACCTGCGCGACGCCGAGACCATCGCCTGGTCCAGCATTCTGAGTTGTAATCGTAAACTCGGCGACACCGGGAACGCTGGGTGCCGCGTCTCCGAATAGACTATCGGTGCGGACGAAGTTGTCGTTGATGTTGATTCCATCCCACGTCAGGTTTGAGAAAGTTCCACGCAACCCGTTGATAGTGGCGGTGCGGTTACTTGCACCGGCAGCAACTCCGGGTTGCAGGGCTGCGAGTGTAAGTGGGTTTCTGCCATTCAATGGCAGATCGTTGATCTGTTGCTCGCGCACGGTGCTTGTCAGTTCACCGTTGGTTGAGTTGATCGGAGCCGCGGCCTCGGACGCTGAGACGGTAACAGTCTCTTCGAGTCCTCCGGCAACGAGATCGAAATTGACGGTTGCTGGAGTGGCAACGTCGACTTTTACACCTGGGACTTCATGTTTCTTGAAGCCCGCGTGTTGTGCGCGTAATGAATAGGTACCTGGTCGAACATTCTGAAAAACGTAAAAACCTTCATCGTTTGTGGTGACTGTTGTTTCGCGACCCGTGGCTGAGTCGATCAAAGTAACGCTCGCACCTGCGACTAACGCGCCTTGTTGATCTTTGACGGTGCCGTTTACTGTTGCATCGATCGATTGCGCCTGCGCTGAAACGAGTGCGAACAAGCAAATTAAAAACGCCGATAGACTCGGCAGTACTGGGGAGAACCATCTACTGGCAATGCGTTTCTTCATAAAATCTCCTTCGCTTGCCCTTTGTCGAATGTGGAGCAGTGGGCTAACAAAATTTCGGATCTGTTTTCAGTGAACACACACGCGCGTCAACCGCGCGTTCGTTCGCACGCGCCGACGTTGCAAGTGGTAGGCCAAGTTAGTTGAGTGGCTGAGCTAAGCGAATTGAGTAGAAGGCAAAGGGTAAGATTAATCGCACACCGATTGGACCATCTGCGATCTCAGCGATGGGGCGTTAGAAGTTAATTACTGACCGCGTTATTGACACTTTCGGACAAGATCCAAAACTCGTGAAACGTGAAGCACAGGAGTTGACGCTGTCGCGCATTCGAAAAATTGCAACGTATACTTCGACGAGCACCGCAAACGTACGAACGGCGGTATAGCCAACCACAATCGAGAAGGACCACGAGGCTGGAGTTAGCGGCGGACATTAAAAACAAGTGGTATACTGTCGCATGTGGAGCAACAGGAATTAATCGAAAAGATAAAGAGACTTCCTCCGGATCGCGTAGCTGAAGTTGAAGAGTTCATCGACTTACTTACGCGAGAACCCGGTCTCGATCGAACAGCCTTACACCAGGCTATTAGCGAATATGCAATGCAACAATTGGGAACAGAAGCCGACCTGGATCCTGACCTCGAGGCGGCGGCCACTGAGCAATTACTCAACTCAGATAAAAATTGAAACGTGGTGAGGTCTACTGGGTACATCTTGTTCCTCGTTCAGGATCCGAGCAACAAGGTCGTAGGCCAGTGGTCGTGATCTCTCACGATGCTTTCAACCAGACATTGGGATGGCGATCGATTATTGTTGTTCCGCTTTCAACTTTTCAGGCACAGTCCGCACGTGGGCCATCGGCCGTTGTGTTACCGCAAGGCGCGGCAGGCTTGGGAAGAGAGAGCGTTGTCCTATGTCATCAAGTAACGACGCTCGATCGCACAAAACTAAAACAACTGATGGGTGAATTGACTCCTGTTGAGCTTATTCAGGTGGAAGATGGGCTGAGAGCCGCGATGGATTTAGTTTAATAGAACAACCGGATATGTACGCACCGTTCCGACTCCTCTTTCTGATCGTCGTGGCAAGCGTGGCTTTCGTTTGCTACCCACAGACTGGAGAGCAGACTTCGTTGAAGTGGCAACTGGTTTGGGTGGATGAGTTTGAGACTGATGGGCTGCCGGATGCGAAGAGGTGGGGATACGACGTTGGGGGGCACGGGTGGGGCAATAAGGAGTTGCAGTATTACACGAATGCTCGTAAAGAAAATGCCCGCGTTGAAAAAGGTCATCTCCTCATCGAAGCACGCAGAGATGCGTTTGAAGGTCACGAGTACACATCGGCCCGGCTGGTCTCAAAAGGAAAAGGCGATTGGACTTACGGTCGTTTCGAAATAAGAGCGAAGCTGCCAACGGGCCGCGGCACATGGCCCGCCATCTGGATGCTTCCGAGCCACAAAGACTATGGCGGGTGGCCCGACAGCGGCGAGATCGACATCATGGAACACGTGGGCTTCGATCCGGACGTGGTCCATTCCTCGGTCCATACGAAGTCGTATCATCACTCAATCGGCACGCAGAAGACCGCAAACATAAAAGTCGCAAGCGCGCGCACAGGATTCAACACTTACGCCGTTGAATGGACGCCGGAAGAAGTTCGCGCGTTTGTCAACGAGCAACACTACTTCACATTCAAGAATGAACGGCTTACGAACGCGGCTGCTGACCACAAACAGTGGCCGTTTGATAAACCGTTTCACTTACTCCTCAACATCGCCGTGGGTGGAACATGGGGCGGGACGAAGGGAGTCGATCAGACGATCTGGCCGCAACGAATGGAAGTTGATTACGTTCGAATCTATCAACTCAAGCCACAAAAACAACGGGGGCATCAGGCGATGCGAGTTGCGCCAGGATCTGAGTAGCGTCTCCAGTTATTTGCACGGTTATCCAAGAACCCTCGATCGCCCATTCGCGTATTACACTACTTCGCCTACTTCTTCAGGAGACAACTAACAAATGCATCTTGCCTTTCGACAACTCTGTTGCGTGGTCCTTTTGAGCCTGGCTGTACTCATTACTGAGTCAAACGCGAAGCCAGACAAGCCTGCGAGCCCGCCTCCACCGATTGATTTCAGCGAACTCGACAAGCTCGTTTCCGATGAACTGAAAGAGAAAAACACTCCGGGGGCGGTTATTACGATTGTGAGTGGCGATCAAGTGGTCTATCAAAAGGCGTTCGGAGTCGCGAATGTGGAAACAAACGCTCCCATGCAACCCGAGATGCTCTTTCGTCTCGGCTCAACCACAAAGATGTTCACGGCGGCTGCACTGCTCACGCTCGCAGAAAACAACAAGATCAAGATGAATGAACCCATCGGAGATCGAATTAAGGGTTTGAATCCGGCTGTCGCGAAAACCACGCCGCACCATTTGTTGAGCAACTCCGCAGGCGTACGCGATTTTGCGGCGCCTGCAATTTCGAATGATGACGACGCGCTCGGGAAAATGGTGCGCTCGTGGAAAGACGACATTTTCTTTGCCGAACAGGGCGAAATTTATTCGTACTCGAGCGCAGGCTTCTGGCTTTCAGGATTTGTGATCGAAGAGCTCCAGGGTAAGCCTTACGCCGACGCGATGACCGAACTTTTGTTCAAACCACTCGGAATGGAGCGAACGACACTGCGTCCGTTGATGGCGATCACTTACCCGTTCGCGCACGGACACGCAGTCGAGGCGGGAAAGCCAAGTCTCTTGCGTCCGCTGTTCAATAACGTCGCGATGTGGCCGGCAGGTTCGATGTGGTCCAACTCTCGAGATCTGTCGCGTTGGACGATCGCGTTTATGAACGATGGACGACTCGACGGAAAGCAGTCGCTTTCAACGTCGCTGCTTAATCAAATGGCTCAACATCACATTGCGGTTCCTGGTGAGACAGACGCGTTCTATGCCTATGGATTGACAACGTTCAAGATTCAGGGACTTGAGTTTGTCGCGCATGGAGGATTCAGTCGCGGTTACGGTTCGATGATCCAGATGGTGCCTTCACGAAAGTTCGCCGTGATTGTGTTGACGAACAAGAGTGGCGAGACGATGCGCAAGACGTTAAATAGAGCAACGGAAATCGGGCTCGGGCTGAAGGACGAAGCCGCTCCAAAACCCGCCGCGGTCGCGCCACCCTCAAGCTCGGAGTTGAACGAGTATGTGGGAACTTACTCGCACGCACCGCAGACGTGGGAGGTTTCCGTTAAGGATGGAAAGCTCTACATGAAGACCGAAGGCAAAGAATTCGTAATGACGAAGAGCGGAGAACGGAAGTTTACTTTCGGCGAGCAAAACGAGAATGAAGTCGTTTTCGTGTCCGGGAAGAGTGGGAAGATTGACTTGATCTTCATGGGCCTCTACGGCGCCAAGAAAAAATAGACAGAATGAACACGGATGAACAGGATGACAGGATCCAATCCTGTTCATCCTGTTCATCCGTGTTATCTGTTTTAGTTCAACTGCTTCCTGAAGCGCCAGGCGCTAACGCCAACAAGAATCACAGTAAACAGTAACAGCGCCAAAAAATTCGGATAGAGCACCTCGAGCCCGACGCCTTTCAGCATCACTCCTCGCGCAAGCACACCGAAGTGCGTCACCGGGTTCAGATTCGTCAGCGGCTGCATCCACTCAGGCATGGCTTCGATTGGCGTTGTCGCCCCTGACAGCATCGAGAGCGGCGGGTTAACGAAGAAGCTCAACAACTGCGCCTGCTGCTGTGAACGCGTGAACGTTGCGACAATCGTGCCGATGCCAATGCCCGAAAGAATGCACAGCATGCCGGCAACGTAGAGCAACGCAAAACTTCCTCGAATCGGCACGCCAAAAACAAAACTTCCAACCGCGGCCGACAGACCGATATCCACCGACAGCAGCAGAAATATCGGAGCCATCTTCGCCAGAATGATCTCACCGCTGCCTGCCGGCGTCATCAGAAGTTGTTCGACGGTACCAACCTCCTTCTCTTTCACCATCGCCGACGACGCAACCAAAGAGCCCAGCATTACGAGCAGCATTCCGATCATTCCCGTCACGATGAACCACGAGTTTTGTAAACCCGCGTTGTAAAAGAGTGACACTCGAGATACGGCTTGCGCCGGTTGAACACTTGATTGATTTAATGAAATCCTTTCATTCAACGCGCCGATGATGCGCGCCGCGTAGCCGCCGGCGATGCTGCCCGTATTTGAGTTGACGCTGTCTACCAGGAATTGGACCTCCGCAACTTCCCGGCGTGTACGCTTCGTCGCGAAGTCGAAAGGTATAACGATGCCCGCCTCGAGCTCACCCATGCTTAGTGCACGACTCAACTCGGCCACTGACGAATAATGTCCGAATGTCAGGTTCTTCTTCGCGATTTCGATCTGGCGACGATGATTGTCAGAGCGGAGACCGCGAACTAAAGGTTGTGTGTAAGTGACCGAAAAACGCGACGAGATTGCAGGGTCAAGCGCGTTGAAAAAATTGTTACTTGAAGTGCGTGTGGAAGACCAGTCAAACGTGTAAGAACCACCAAACTTCGGCGCAAGACCCGTCATACCGATCTTGCCCGTAAAGTCGTTCTGTTCGATCTTGCTGCTGCTATTGCCGCCGAGAAACGACGCGACCGGTGTTGAGCTTCGCTCGAAGTAAGTCTCTGAGAACAACTGCGGGTCGTAAGCGCCGCGACGTGCCGTCAGATTGTGCTCCGCTTTTTCTACATCGATTCGCGAAGTGCGAATGTCGTTGTTATTGTCGAGTGCGAGCCGGATCGCTTCGTTCAAACTCAACGGCAGTGCATCTGCAGTATCAACGCCGACGCGCTCCGGAGCCTGAACCGGCTTCTCGCTGCTGGTTTGTGCCTGCGCGCTGCTGAACGTGGTAGCAACGAGTGCTATCGCGAGCAAAAAGAGCTTGAAGATTGAGTTTGATGAATGCGTGCGTTGCATGATTTCGACTCCTTAAAGTTGCTATTCGTTTTCAGCCGCTTGAATGAGTTGTTGAACGAAGTAATGAAGACCGATTAACTCGACGCCTTTGTTCTTAAGGCGACAGAGGATTGATGCACTGTCGCTGTCGAGAAAACTTGTGCCCGCGAGATCGATCGCAATCGTGCCCTGGTGCTTCGCGCGCAGTTCGAGATATGTCGACTCGAGCAATTCTGCGTCTGCGAGACGAAGCGAACCCTCTACTCGGAGGGTTGTTAACTTTCCTGTCTGACCATCTACTTGAGTAATTCTTGTTGTCATGAATCTTTCCTCTCGGCGTCATGCTTGTGCGACGTCGAGGCCAAATCCCAGTCGAGCCCAACCACTGCTTGTAAGTTGTTGATGGGTAACGATTAGGAGCGTTTAACAATTCGACGACCGACGACGCCGTTAGCGCCGTTGGAAGCCGTATTTGGCGTCGGACGCCAAATGTGGCGTCGAACAAAACAGAACCGAGCGCGGTAGCGCCGGGTAGGTCTCCAGAGCCTGACGTTGGGAGATTTACCCGGCGCTACCGCGCTCGGTACTGTTTGTTGCTACGGTCGTAGATGAGTGATATAAACGCGCCACACAAGGGAGGACAAACGGATGCTGAGTTTCATTTGGTGGTTGATCATTGGATTAATCGCGGGTGCACTCGCTCGTCTGGTCATGCCGGGAAGAGATCCGATGGGGATCATTGCGACGATGCTTTTAGGAATCGTCGGGTCCATCCTCGGAGGCCTGGTGAGTTGGGCAATCTGGGGAACCGAAAGTGGAAGGTTCCAGGCCGGTGGTCTAATACTTTCGATTATCGGCGCTATCGTCGTGCTTTGGATTTATCGGATGACCAGGACCCGAAATACTGTCTGAAGCAGTCCCTGGAAATTAGTGCCTGAACTGCCGGACATCGTCGTTTATATCGAGGCTCTCGAGAAGCGAATCCAAGGCAGTATTCTCGAACGTGTGCGCATCGCCAGTCCGTTTCTGTTGCGCACCGCTGTGCCGCCGCTGTCCAGCGTTGAAGGCAAAAAGATCGTCGGACTGCGCAGACTCGGTAAACGGATCTGCTTCGGTCTCGATGGAGATCTGTGGCTCGTTCTGCATCTGATGATTGCCGGGCGGCTGCACTGGTACGACGACCGCGGCAAGGCTGCGAAGGGTCGCGGACTGGCCGTGTTTGAGTTCAGCAACGGTAACCTGGTTCTGACTGAAGCTGGAACGCAGAAGCGCGCGTCGCTTCACGTAGTCCAGGGCGAAGCCGGACTTGAAAATCTCAATCCGGGTGGACTCGAGATTTTTGATGCGACGACGCAACAGTTTGCCGGCGCGATCCGTGCAAAGAATCACACTCTAAAACGCGCCCTCACTGACCCTCGCATTCTGAGTGGGATCGGCAACGCGTATTCAGACGAAATTCTCTTCGAAGCCCAACTGTCGCCTTTCACACTCACTCAAAAACTAACTGATAAAGAAATTGCGACACTCTTCGAGGCAATCAAGCGAACACTGACTGGCTGGGTTGAGCGCCTGCGTGCAGATTCACGCGAACGTTTTCCAGAAAAGGTGACGGCGTTTCGACCGGACATGGCGACTCACGGTAAGTACGGCCAACCGTGTCCGCGTTGTGGAAGTAAGATTCAGCGGATTCGTTACGGATCGAATGAGACGAACTACTGTCCAAAATGCCAGACGGGCGGGAAGCTCTTAGCAGATCGCGCACTCTCACGACTCTTGAAAGACGACTGGCCCAAAACCCCCGAAGAGCTCGAGATGCTCGGTAAGAGGTGAAACGCAGATGAACGCTGATTCCGATCCGTGTTCATTGGCGTTCATCCGCGTCTCATATGTTCATCGCTCAACTTTCTGTCCAGTGTTCGACAGGTGTCTCGTAGTTCCTTCAGTGACGCTTACTCCAGTAGGAATGAACTCTGATGTGTCGGCAGGGCGAAGGCTACGCGGAGTAGCACCTTCTTCCAAACCTTCCGTCCGCTTCTCCCGATTTTGAATCTCGACCATCTTTTTGCTTACAAACAGACCATTGATTATGAGTGCGAGCCCAACCATGAACGGAATGATTCCCGCAATCCAGACACGTGTGATTATTTCCCTCGCATCCGGTTCAACTTTTCCCACTATTCCCTGCATGAAAAAGAACAGGAAGATCGAGACTGCAACGCCAATGCTGCTGACAATCACGCCGGCCTTAATCTCCTGATAGCGTTTGATTTCCGGCGTGATTCCCATGCGCCGTTCCATCTCCAACTTACGCATCTCGGCGGCTTTACCCGACATGAACATCTCTGCCACCCATGTGTCGCTCCAATCGAACTTCTTCGGTTCGCGAACCTCGAGCGCCTCGCGAACCGCCTCGAGGTTTGCCCCGCAAGTCGTACAGAACTTTATCTCGTCATTTTGGTTGGAAGAACAACGTGGACAAATCATAGGTGTCTCCTCTGCCGGGGGCTGTCCAAGATACGACAATTCTACGACGTTGGTTCTTCCGAGTATAATCTATGGCGCTGACTCCACCATGAAACCCCTCCCAGTAGAAACCATCGCGCACTACCGGCTTGTGGAACCTATCGGCGCCGGTGGCATGGGCGCCGTCTACAAAGCTTACGACAACAAGCTCCAACGCGTGGTCGCGTTGAAGCTGCTTCCATCTGAGTATGTTTCGCAACCGGATCGCCGCAAGCGCTTCTTCCAGGAAGCGCGCGCCGCTTCAGCGCTAAGCCATCCACACATTCTCACGATCTATGAAGTCGGCGAAGATGATGGCAAACCTTACATCGCGATGGAATATGTGGAAGGCGAAACCCTGCGCCAAAAGATTAAGAACAACGGTCTGCAACTCAAACAAATCCTCGAAATCGCGATTCAAATTTGTGCCGGTCTCGAACGCGCACATGAACTCGGGATCATTCATCGCGATTTGAAACCCGAGAACCTGATGCTGAGTCGCGATGGTTACGCCAAAATTGTCGACTTCGGTTTGGCAAAACTCGTTGCCGAACGCGAACGCGCGCTTGTTGCCGACAGCGAACAAAAAACACTAACGCTCGGTGTGGCAACTGAATCAGGCACGTTGCTGGGAACGGTCAACTACATGGCGCCCGAACAGTTGTTGGGCCAACGCGTCGATCGACGTTGCGACGTTTTCTCTTTCGCAGGGGTCTTATGCGAGATGCTGACGGGCAAGGCTCCGTTTGTTCACGACAATCGCATCGACACGATGCACGCAATCCTTCACCGAGATCCACGGCTTTCGGATAACAACAGACCTGAGCTGCCCTTTGAGCTGCAACGAATCCTTGCGAAGGCGCTGGCCAAGACGCCTAAAGACCGTTACCAAAGGGCCGCGGAGCTTGCCGCAGAACTGAAGATCATCAAGCGCGATCTCGATCTTGGTAAGACTTTACCCGTCACGCCGAAGACGAGATTGGTGTTGAAGCGCACCACCACCGGACCGCGCACCATCGACTACGAGAAAGAGCTAAACGAAGCGCAGTTCAAAGCAGTAACAACCACTGAAGGTCCATTGTTGATTGTCGCCGGTGCGGGGACGGGCAAAACTCGAACCCTCGTCTATCGCGTCGCGCGTCTTGTTGAGATCGGAGCGAAACCGGAATCAGTTCTCTTGCTGACGTTCACGCGCCGGGCAGCAGCGAGCATGCTCACGCGCGCCGCGGCTCTGGCCGATGCACGTTGCCAGCGCGTCTCGGGCGGCACGTTTCACTCGTTGGGCCATTCCGTGTTGCGAAAGTTCGCGGATGACGCAGGTGTTCAGAAAAACTTTACCGTGCTGGACCAGAGCGACACTGAAGATCTGATCGATCTGCTTCGTCGCCAGATAAGATTGACCAAGGCTCAGCACTTTCCACGCAAGCGAACGATTGCGGCGATGTTCAGCATGATGGTCAACAAGGTCTTATCGCTGAAGCAGGTGTTGAACCAGGAGTATCCGCAGTTCATGGACGAACGGCGAAACCTCGAAACGTTGTTCAACACTTTCGAGGAGTTCAAACGCAGCCGTCACATGCTGACTTATGACGATCTGCTCGTGCGTTTTCGTGAGGCACTTGAAAATAGCGCGACCATGCGTGAACAGTTATCGGATCAGTATCGCTACATCATGGTCGACGAGTATCAGGACACGAACAAGCTCCAGGCGCAGATCGTGAAACTGATGACGGCTAAACACGATAACGTCGCCGTAGTGGGTGATGAGTTTCAGTCGATCTATTCGTTTCGCGGAGCGAGTCATCGGAACATGCTGGAGTTTCCGAAGCTCTTTCCTTCGACGCAAATTATCAAGCTCGAAGAGAACTTCCGCAGCACTCAACCGATCCTCGACGTCGCCAATTCGATCATTGCCGACGTGAAGGAGAGCTACAAGAAGCGGCTGTATTCGCGCATCGAAGGCGGAGAGGCGCCGGTGGTGGTCAGCGCGCGCGATGAGAATGAGCAATCGCGGTTCGTAGCGCAGCGAATTGCTGACTTGCGCGAAGAAGGTGTGCCGCTCAGTGAGATTGCGGTGCTGTTTCGTTCCAGCTCGCATTCTTTTGATTTGGAGATCGAGTTGGGCCGACAGGATCTGCCATTCCGCAAGTTTGGCGGGATGAGGTTTGCGGAGTCGGCGCACATCAAAGATGCGCTTTCGTTTTTGCGCGTCACGGTGAAACCCTCTGACACGCTTTGCTGGTTTCGGGCGCTCAAGTTGATCGATGGAATTGGCGACGCTACGGTCTATCAAATACTCGAACATCTCGAAGTGGAGAAGAGGGAGTTTCGAAGCGCAAGGAGTAAAGAAGGACTATTCAAGAAGCTTCTTCGCTTTCCGGCACGCGCGGCCTACAAGGCGGAACTGCTGCGACTCGCTCGCGTATTTGTCACCGTAGTTGAGAGTAAGTCGCCAAGCGAGCAGTTGTCATGCGTGCTTCGTTTTTACCGCCCGCTTTTGAAGAATAAGTACGACGACGTACAGCGACGCGGGCGCGATCTCGAACACCTGCAAGCGATTGCGAAGCGTTATAAGACTGCGGCTAAGTTACTCGACGATATCGCGCTCGATCCGACTGAAGCGGTTCAGGAAAACACACCGCGCCGCAGCAGTGGTTTCGTAACGCTTTCCACTGTTCATTCGGCGAAAGGCCTCGAGTGGGACAACGTGTTTTTAATCTGGATGACGGACGGCTGGTTTCCGTCGAGCAGGTTTCAGGATGAGTTTGACGATTTTGACGAGGAGCGACGGCTGCTCTACGTGGCGACGACGCGCGCGAAGAAGCAACTCAACTACGTTTATCCGGCCGTTGACGTTTACAGAGGCCCGGAAACCGACGGCACGCCCACGCTCTCGCGCTTCCTCGAACCGATACCGCCGTCAATTCTTCCGCACGCGTCGTTGCTTGGCGAGTAAAAATCTGTGTAATCTGTGTACACTTTGGACGATGACTCTCGGAACTGAATGGCTCATCGACGCAAGCGGCTGTGATCCGTACGCGCTTGTAAATCTCGATCGATTACGTGCAGTTTTCGATCGCGTTATTCGCGATCTCGATCTACACGTGCTCGGCGAGATCGCGTGGCATCAATTCGATCATCCGAACGGCGTGAGTGGTCTCGCGTTGCTGTCGGAGTCGCATCTCGCCTGTCACACCTACCCTGAATTCGGCGCCGCCACGTTCAACTTATACTGCTGCCGCAACAGCGTTGCATGGACGTGGGAAGAGACCCTCAAAGAAATGCTCGGCGCAACCGAAGTGAACGTTCGTGTCTACGAACGCGTAATCACAAACGCAATGGCAGGAGCCGCTAAATGAGTGCGCTCGTCGCGAATTGCCCAGCGTGCGGCGCGCCGGTCGAATTTAAGAGCGGGCAATCGATCGTAGTCATTTGCTCCTACTGCCGCTCAGCCGTCGCCCGAACAGATCGCGACCTGAAAGATCTCGGCAAGGTCGCCGAGATCGTCGAGACGGGTTCTCCGTTAGACATAGGTCTGCGCGGCAAATGGAAAGACGTGCCGTTTGAATTAACCGGCCGTGCCCAACTCGGTCACGAGATGGGCGGGCAGTGGGATGAGTGGTACGCAACGTTCTCAAACGGCTGGCTCGGATGGCTTGCTGAAGCGCAAGGTCGCTTCTACCTCACTTTCCAGTATCAAATTCCGGAAGGCGTGCAACTTCCACCGTTCGAGCAACTCCAACTCGGACAACCGGTGCCCGGTCTTCCATGGCCCACACCGCTGATCGTCGCCGAAACCGGACGCGCAACAGCGCTCGGCGCCAAAGGCGAGATTCCTTATCTATTAAAGCCCGGTGAAACTTACTACTACGCCGATCTTTCCGGTGTGGCTCAGTCGTTCGGAACACTCGACTACAACCAATCACCGCCGCTCGTTTTCCTGGGCCAACAGGTCACGCTCGAAGAGCTCGGTATCACTACGACCCGCGCACCCGAAAAAGAGGAACGTCGCGTTGGTGCAGCGCACTTGAGTTGTCCAAACTGTGCCGGCCCGCTCGAGCTTCGCGCGCCTGATAAAACTGAACGAGTCACTTGCCCAAACTGCAATTCACTGCTCGACGTCAATCAAGGGCAGCTTCAGTATTTGAAAACACTGGAGCAGCAGTGGTTTCAACCGCTCATTCCTATCGGCACGGTTGGCGAGGTGCCCGAAGGCAAGATGACCGTGATCGGCGCGATGGCTCGCAGTGTCACCGTCGAAGGCACGCAATATTTTTGGGGCGAGTATCTTCTCTACAATCCGCAAGTCGGGTTCCGCTGGCTCGTCAATAGCGACAATCATTGGAACTACGTTCGCGCAGTTCCGCCGGGACAGGTAGTCGAATCCGCGAAGTCAGTCAGTTATAGCGGCAAGAATTACAAGATCTTTCAGGACGCTCAGGCGACGGTTGAGGCGTGGTCGGAGAGTTTTACTGGAAGGTTGAAGCGGGAGAAAAAGTTCGAGGGGTTGATTATGTTGCTGCGCCTTACATGCTCTCGAAGGAAGTAACCACGACTTATGTAAGCTGATCCTTCAGATGCGAGTCAGACGCAGCGCGCGATGGGCGAGATCAATTGGTCACTCGGAACTTACATTCCGGTCCCGCAGATCGAAAAGGCATTTTCAGTCAGCAGTCTTCCGCGTCCTTCGAACGTCGCGCCGAACCAGCCGTACAAACACTGGTGGGTTTACAAGTACTGGCTTTTGTTCATCGGCGTGATCTTGCTGGCGGGTTTCTTCACACTCGTACTGTCGGGTTCGACGAAAGAAGTCTTCTCTCAAAACGTGACTCTCCCGCCATTACCGAACGCCGATGGGACACAGGTCTTCTTCAGCGAGCCTTTTGAGCTGGCCGGGAGACGCAACATCAAGATCATCGGCGAGTCGGCTGTGCAAAACACGTGGGTGTATCTCGAAGGAGATCTGATCAACGACGAAACAGGCGTGGTCCAGTCGTTTCCGATCGACATCTCTTACTACCAGGGCGTTGAGGAAGGCGAATCGTGGTCTGAAGGAGGACAAAAGGATTCGGCTTACACATCGGCGATGCCGGGAGGCAGGTATATCCTGCGACTCGAAGGGCAGTGGGAGAAGTGGCAGCAACCGGCGGCTATTGCAATCAGGATCGAACAGAACGTTACCCATGGTTTCAACTTGATACTGGCGCTGATCGCGTTGTCGATTGGTCCAATTGTGATGGGTATTTATCACATCAGTTTTGAACACAAGCGCTGGTCGGAAAGTATGTTTACCACCAGCGGTGGCGGCGGCGATGAAGACGATGACGATGAATAACAGAACCGAGCGCGGTAGCGCCGGGTAAGATGTTGGTTCCACGACGCTCTTATTAGAGATTTACCCGGCGCTACCGCGCTCGGTTCTGTGCAAGCTTGGAGATGAAATTACTTATATGCTTAAAACACTCTACACAATATTCGGAATCGGCGTGGTGAGTTTGTACAGTGTCGCAGCGATGCTCGGTTGGGAGCTTTCGGGAGGCTCGCGACGCCAGTTACCACCCGATGCTCGACAGAACGGCTATCGATCGTTTCATTTCTGGCACTACGGCTTACGCGGAGGAAAATGATGCTGACTGATGCAAATGTCTTCGGACTGATTGTCCCACTCGAAAGCCTTTTGCCCGTCTTCGTCACGACGCTTGTCTTCGTCGTGCTGGGCTTGATTATCTTTGCGCTTGCTTTCCTTGTTATCGCAAAAGCGACTCCCTTCTCCGTCCGAAAAGAGATCGAAGAGGATCACAACGTCGCGCTCGCCATCGTGATCGCCGCCGTGATTCTCGGCAGCGCGCTGATCATCGCCGCCGCGGTCCATGGGTAACGGGCGCGCGTCCCAACAATTCAAGCGACATGAAACGACCGCCGTTACTCTTTCTCAACGTTCTCATCGTCGCTACCTGCGGACTCATCTATGAACTTCTCGCAGGCACACTCGCCAGCTACGTTCTGGGCGACTCAGTAACCCAGTTCTCACTGATAATCGGTATCTACCTGTTCGCGATGGGAGTCGGTTCGTGGCTCTCGCGCTTCATCGACAAAGGACTCGCGCGCAGGTTTGTCGATATCGAGCTCGCTGTCGCCGTGCTCGGCGGCTTTTCCGCTCCGCTGTTGTTCATCACGTTCGCGCGAGTCAGTTATTTCTACGCGTTCCTTTACTCGGTCGTTTTCGCGATCGGGGTATTCGTCGGACTCGAAAT
This sequence comes from uncultured Acidobacteriota bacterium, assembly GCA_963728575.1. GTDB lineage: Bacteria > Acidobacteriota > Blastocatellia > Pyrinomonadales > Pyrinomonadaceae > PSRF01. Next base: position 100,653 of record CAVSKT010000007.1, on the reverse strand, counting down.
ACCGTTGCTCCTCCGTATCCTGAAAAACGAGATCGAATTCAAAGAGCTCGTATCCCGCGTGCTCGCATTCGACTACATCGGCGCGTTGCTCGCATCGATTTTGTTTCCGATTTTCTTTGTGCCGCGCCTCGGATTAATCCGCACGTCGCTAGTGTTTGGAATGCTGAATGCCGCCGTTGCGTTGTGGGGGACGTGGCTGCTGCGGCCACTGATCAAAGGCAGCATCGTCAGCCTGCGCGTGAAGTCGGTGATCGTGATGGCGCTGCTGCTAATCGGTCTGGTAAAAGCAAACACGCTCACTTCACTTGCGGAAGACGAGATGTTTGCCGATGAGATCGTCTACACGAAAGACACGCCGTATCAGCGCATCGTAATCACGCGCGGGAGGGCTGGGTTTCAGTTGTTTCTAAATGGCAACTTGCAGTTTAGTTCGACTGACGAGTATCGCTACCACGAAGCGTTGGTCCATCCGGCGATGTTGCTGTCGAACAGTCCGAAGCGTGTGCTGGTGTTGGGTGGTGGTGATGGCCTCGCGATACGCGAGATTCTCAAGTATCCGTCAGTCGAACGGATCACCCTCGTGGATCTCGATCCGGAGATGACCAGGCTGTCGAGCCGGTTTCCCTTGCTTGCGGAGTTGAATGGTCGCGCATTCGACGATCCGCGGGTGCAGGTTGTCAACGAAGACGCATTTATCTGGGTTGAAGAAACGAAAGAACCTGCTTACGATGCCGCGATCATCGACTTTCCCGATCCGAATTCATTTGCGCTCGGCAAACTCTACACGACGCGGTTCTACCGGTTGCTCAAATCGCGTTTGACGACGAATGCTGCGGTTGCTGTGCAATCGACGTCGCCGATGTTCGCGCGAAATTCCTACTGGTGCATAATTCGCACACTCGAAGCGGCAGGTTTCGCCGTGCGGCCCTACTACACGGCGGTGCCGAGCTTTGGTCTATGGGGTTTTGCGCTCGCGCGATCTTCGCCGTTTGAAGTTCCGCGAAATCCGCCTCCGGGACTGAAGTTTCTAGACGACCAAACGCTCACGGCAATGTTTACGCTCTCGAAAGATATCGAGCCGGTGCCGGTGGAAATCAATCGGCTCGATAATCAAGTGTTGGTGCGATATTACGAAGGTGAGTGGAAGCGATTTGAATGAAGCCATAATCATTGGTCATATATCATTTGACAATTGTCAATTATCATTGAAGACCTACGGCTTCCGAAAAAGATTAATAATTGATAAATGTCAAATGATAACTGACCAATGATTGTTTTCTCGCATGAATCGTCGTGACATCCTGGCTGCCTTCCTAGGCGCGCCCTTCGCGCTCGCCGCGTGCCGGCGCAACGAAGCGCCGCCGCTTCCGGAGGGTGAGATCGTCGGAACCTCCGACGTCTTTGGTCATCGCTTGCGCGATCAGCCGCCCATCGAAGTTCCCGCCGATGCATGGTCCAACGTTCCAATCGTGATCGTCGGTGGCGGAGTCGCTGGTCTAACCGCAGCCTGGCGTATTCAAAAACAGAAATTTTTTGATTTCGTTCTGCTCGAGCTCGAGGGCGCGCCGGGAGGCACGTCGCGCTACGGATCCAATCGATCGATCTCGTTTCCATGGGGCGCCCATTACATTCCCGCGCCGATGAAAGAAAACGTCCAGCTTGTTTTACTACTCTCAGAAATGGGCGTTGTCGAAGGAGAAGATAAGAACGGCGACCCTATCATCGGCGAGCAGTTTCTCTGTCGCGATCCGGAAGAGCGTGTCTTCTATAAAGGCCGCTGGTACGAAGGACTCTACCTTCACCCCGGTGAATCGGAGGAAGACAAGCAGCAGTATCAGAAGTTCAACGCTGAAGTGGAGCGGTGGATCTCGTGGCGCGACGGACAAGGTCGCCGCGCGTTTACGATTCCTGTCTCCGCGTGTTCCGACGACGCGGAAGTGACGGCACTCGATCGAATTTCGATCGCTGAGTGGATGAACCAGCGCGGTTTCACGAGTCCGCGGCTGCGATGGTGGGTTGAGTACGCCTGTCGCGACGATTACGGCATGACACTCGATCAAACGAGCGCGTGGGCCGGGTTGTTTTACTTTTGTTCGCGCGTCGCGACGCCGGGGTTGAATCACAATCGCTGATTACGTGGCCTGAAGGAAATGGACGCCTGGTCCAACACATGTTCGAGCGAGTGAAAGACAAGGTGCAACTCGATCGTGCAGCGGTTGAAGTGATCCCGCTCGAAGATGGTGTTGATGTGGTCACGCTCGATCGAGAAGGACGCAACCCACGAGGTTTCCACGCAAAGCGAGTGATCTTCGCGGCGCCGCAATTCATGGCGCGATACGTCATCCGGCCATATCGCGAAAATCCGCCGCCTCACCTCTCGGAGTTTCAGTTTGGCGCTTGGATGGTTGCGAATCTTACGCTGAAGGATCGGCCAAAACCAGGCTCGCCGCGTGATTTTCCACTGGCGTGGGACAATGTTCTTTACGAAAGTCCTTCGCTCGGTTATGTCGTCGCCACGCATCAGCGCGGCATTGACCGTGGTCCAACTGTCCTGACTTATTACTATCCGTTAGTCGATCAGGATCCACGTGTGGCGCGAGCACGTTTGCTGGAGACTGATTGGCGCGGGTGGGCCGAGATAACATTGAGCGATCTTTCACGCGCACACCCGGATATACGCAGCCTTGTCGAGAGGTTGGACGTCATGCGTTGGGGTCATGCGATGATCCGGCCGCGGACCGGATTTGTGTGGGGAGAGGCGCGCCGTAAAGGACGCAGGGGGGTGAGAGGGGTTCACTTCGCGCACTCGGAGTTGAGTGGAGTGCCGTTGTTTGAGGAAGCGTTTGATAACGGATTACGGGCCGCCGATGAAGTCCTCGGTCTCTTAATGTACGCGTAAAATGTTGGAGAACGCGCCGCCGATGACAACAGAACCGAGCGCGGTAGCGAAGGGTCAATCTCACGCTATAGCGCCCTGGACTCACATTTACCCGGCGCTACCGCGCTCGGTTCTGTGTACTCCTGATGACGCTCAAGGCCTCATCGAGTTCGGGTCCGACGAGTTCGAGACGCGGAGGCCGGACGCGCGCGCTGCCCATTCCGACTTCCTGTTGGACCAGCTTGATTAGTTGGACGAACTTCGGCACGGTGTCCATACGCAGAAGCGGCAGGAACCAGTTGTATAACTGGATCGCTTTCTCACGCTCGCCGTTCATCGCGTAGTTGAACAAATCAACAGACTCTTTAGGCAACGCATTCACTAACCCCGCAACCCACCCAACGGCGCCGGCGGCGATACCTTCAACGATCGCATCATCAACACCTACGGAGATCACCAGCCTGTCGTTCACCAACTCTCGAATCCACGTAATCCGTCGCACATCAGTGCTCGACTCTTTCACGGCGTGGAAATTCTCATGTTCGGCGGCGAGTTCTTTGATCTGCTCGGGGAGGAAGTCTGTGCCGTAGGCGACGGGGTTGTTGTAGAGCATGCAGGAAAGTTTTGTTGCACGGAAAACAGCTTCGATGTGCGCTTTCATCTCGCGCCAATCGCTGCGATAGACGTACGGCGGCAACACCATCAACCCGCTGCACCCGGCATCTGCTGCGCGTTTGGCAAGACTCACTGCTTCCGCGGTGCTGAGGGACGCGATCGCAGCAACTACCGGCGCTCGCTCACCGACTGCTTTGACTACCGTGGACCAGATCGCGATTTTTTCATCAACTGTGAGCGTTGCGCTCTCGCCCAGTGATCCCGGCGTAACGATCGCCGTACAACCATGATCGATCAACCACTTCGCATGCTTCCCAACAAACGCATGATCGACTTCAAGGTTCGCGTCAAACGCCGTCGTAGTCGCAGGCATTACGCCTGTCCATTTCATCTGCATTCCTTCACTCCACTGAACGAACTAAACTTTCCATTCGCACCGGCAGTACGGGCGGCCGCACCGACTCCGCGCGCCAGCCAAACAAAAACTCGACCGCCCCGCCGCAAACTCTACCCTGACACGGTCCCATTCCACAGCGCGTCTGCAACTTTGCCGCACGCCACGAGCTGTGCGCACGCAAACGATCGAAGGTGACATCCTCGCAACGACACACGATCGTCTCAGGTTGGACCAGTTGCTTCAACTCAGGACGCAGGGCAAATGTGCGGTTCAGGAGCTCCGCAAACTTTTGGTGTTTGGCGCGAATCGGAAAGAGCTTGCGCGCATCTTCAGTGTTTCCCACCGCAGCCAGACCCGCGATCTCGCCTTCGACGATCGACAGTTCAAGTCCACCAATGCCCGTTGATTCTCCGGCGCAATAGACATTGGGCACGGTGGTCTCTTGCAACTCACCTACTTTCACGCTTCCGGCTTCGATAACACATCCCAACAATTCGGCAAGCTCAACATTTGGCACAAGATGAAAACCACACGCCAGGTAGTCACACGAAATCTCGAATTGTTTGCCGCGATGAAGCATTGTAACCCGCTCGAGCTTCTCGTTGCCGTGCGCTGCCACGGGCCAGCACGAAGTCAGATACTTCACGCCCTTTGCAACTGCCGCTTTCAAACTCAACGCCTCTACGTTTTGCCAAATCAACCCCAGCCCAAACCTTGCCAGTCGCATCGACGACGCTTGCTCGGCGACATATAAAACATTAGCTCCATGACCATGCAAATACGCCGCAACTGCCAGCAACAATGGTCCACTGCCTGCTATAACAACTCGCTTCCCTTCCATGGGCAATCCTGTTTTGACGAGCGCTTGCAAACCACCCGCGCCCATCACGTTAGGCAATGTCCATCCGGGAAAAGGCAGAAAACGTTCGCGCGCTCCGGTAGCGAGAATCAGACTTTTGAAACCAATCTCGCGAATACCGTGCGAAGTCTCCGCAACCACTAATCCCGGCGCCGGTTGATCAAACACACGAGCGCCATTGACGAGTTGGATATCAACGCTGCGGAGTTTTTCAAACCACGCTTGCGCTTCGGGTGACGAGGGCTTCGCGTGCTCGCCACGCCAGATCTGGCCGCCCGCTGCCGGATTGTCATCGACAACGACGATACTGCGCCCACTCTTCGCTATTCGATAGGCCGCTGCGAGCCCTGCTGGTCCAGCTCCGATAACACACGTGTCGCAAACATGACATACGTCAATCATGAGTGCGCACGTCCATCCCGTTCTCGCAAATCGTCTGGCAACTCCGGCAATGCGGTTCGCCGTCGATCGTCACACGACACTCAAAACAGATCCCCATGCCACATAATGGACCACGCAACTCTCCCGTTGCGGATCGACGAAATGCCGACTTGCCACTCTTGAGAATTGCCGCTGCGACCATGCTACCCGCAAGCATCGCGACCGAAACACCGTCGACCGTCAGTGTCACCGTGTCAGGCATGCACGATCTCCGGGGCCGCCATGCGCGCCGGCAAATAAGGCTGAACCGGAATCGCCGGCGCTCGATTCACGATTTGGTCCACCAGAAGTTTCGCCGTCGCGAGTGAAGTCGTAATGCCGAGGCCTTCATGCCCGGTCGCGAGATAGAGTCGTTGGTGCTCGACGTGTGGGCCAATCAACGGAAGTTTGTCGGGAGTCGCCGCACGAAACCCGGTCCAGGCTCGTAACGACGAAAGCTTTCGCAGTGATGGCAAATACTCAATCGCCCGATCCAGCATGCGCGTGAGAATCGATGTGTCCACACGCGACTCATCAACGCCAAACTGCCGCGACGAGCCGATCAACAACTGCCCAGTCATTCGTGGCTGAATGTTGAAAGCTACCGAATCAGCGGTGAGCGAATGTGCGCTCTTCAGGTAACCGAGCTCGACCAGCTCATGTCTCAAAAAATTCGGATAGCGATCGGTTATGACCAGATGTCCTTTGCGCTTTTTTACATCGAGGCCCGATGTCAACGCGGGTGACCAACTTCCTGCCGCGTTCACAATCACCCCTGCCGAGATCGAAGTTCCATCACGCAAGCGAACACCGTCTGGCGAAATCCTCTCAACGGCTTTTCCCAGGAACAACTGGGCGCCGTTCGCAATTGCCTGGTCCACAAAGAACTGTGCTGCGCACGGCGGATAGATCACACTGTCGCCTGGAACGCGAAGACCTCCAATCAATCCCGGACGCAACTCAGGCTCGGCTTCCGCAAGCGATCGCTCATCGAGAATTTCGACTGGAACACCTCGCTCCGAATAAAACTTCTCCTTGCGCCTCGCCTCCGCCATCTCTTCATCATTCGCCGCGATCCAGATCGTACCGCAGGCATCATATTCAACTTCGCGCGGCAACTCTTCGCTGATCTCATCCCAAAGCTTCTGCGAATAACGCGTCAACGCGAATTGCGCTTCGGAGTCGTCCATCACCACAAGGTGGCCCATGCCTGCTGCAGTGGCACCACCACCGACAATTCCGGCTTCAACGATCGCCACACTCAATTTCGCGCGCGCGCACTCCGCCGCGCACGCGGCTCCGACAATTCCCGCGCCGATGACGATCGCGTCGTATGCTTTGGAGGTCATCTGCGAATGCCCATTGAAAAGGGATCGCGTTCGTCGATGATTAAATCTGATTCGGCAGTGATGAAGGCAGAACCCTTAATGCTCGGATGGACGAGGTTATCAACTACCGAAACAGTTCCTTCAAAGATACTGCCGACGATACTCTCCTGCCGCCAGATCTGGCCTTCACTTAGTTTTCCATCTGCGAAGAGACAGGCAAGCTTCGCGCTCGTACCCGTGCCACACGGCGAGCGGTCGTAAGCGTTGCCCGGACACAGGACGAAGTTCTTACTGTTAACGCCCGGAACTTGCGAAGGTACAAACAGTTCGACGTGATCGATCTCGTGGCCGTCGCTGCCGGTAATTCCCGCCCGAGCGAGTGAGTCGCGAATACGACGTGTAAATTCCATTAACTTCTCGAGATTTTCGAGTTCCAATTCCTGCCCGTGATCGTGGACGAGGAAAAACCAGTTGCCGCCGTATGCGATGTCGCCGGTCACTGGTCCAAATCCCGGCACGTCGACTGTCACGTTCGTAGCGAGACGATAGCTCGGCACGTTTGCTACTTCCACTTGTCCTTCGTTATCGAGATGTGCGACGACCACTCCGACCGGTGTTTCGATGCGATGCGTGCCGGCGTCAATACGATTCAAATACGCCAACGTGGCGATGACGCCAATCGTCCCGTGCCCGCACATGCCGAGGTAAGAGACGCTATTGAAATAGATCACACCGGTGACGCACGAATCATCCACTGGAGGGACCAACAAAGCCCCGACGATCGCGTCTGAGCCGCGCGGCTCATGTACAACGGCGCAACGAAAATCGTCGTGCTGATTTCTGAAGCGTTCGACGCGATTTGAAAGAGCGTCGTGACCAAGCTCCGGGCCACCGCTAATAACCACACGCGTGGGCTCACCACCCGTGTGAGAATCGATCACCTTGACGCGTCTGTAAGTCGTCATAAGGCTGATACGCCGAAGGCGTTCGCTAATTTCAGCCCAGGGTTGGAGCGCAGCGACAACCCTGGGTGAACTAAAGATTTAACAATAACCCTGAAAAGGGTTTGAAGCTGCACATGCCTAACGCTTTCAGCGTTGGTCTCACTTCTGATTTGCAGACCCAGGGTTGTCGCTGTGCTCCAACCCTGGGCTGAAATTAGCGAACGCCTTCGGCGTTATGCATCGTTAACAACGTATCAAAACTATCACAAAGGACGAGCGTTCGAGTATTATGATCGGGCTTTTGGACCCGATCCCACCGTTGCCGCTAGCCCGATTATCCGAAAGGCCTTAATCAAATGCGGAAGTTCCTCCTCCCACTCCTTTGTATCTTCGGCTGTGTGGTTCTCGCCGGCGCCCAGACAAATCGCCAGCAAGCTCGCGAAGCTGAGTGGAAAAACTATAAGGTGCCGCAAACGGACTTCGCGCGCCAACTGAACCGCGACAAGGATCTCATCTTTCGCGTCCCGGTTCAGTGGGAAACCGAGCAATCGCTGACGCAGGTCATGTTCAATGGACCACACTCTGCAAAACTCACGGTTACTATCGATAAAGTACCTGAGAACGTTGCGGGTGCTGCCAGCCTTCAAAAAGCTCATCGCCGGAAAATAAGTAACAATTGTCGGGATTTTTCTGCGCCTGTTTCCAGCCCATAGTCACGATCTTCTATCAAAACGAGCAGGAACAATGCTTGCACTGTTCTCCTCGTCAGCCTTCCGCTGAAAAGGAGAACATAATGAAGATCAAACCGATTTCCCTGCTACTCGTCGCACTGTTTCTTTCGAGTCATACACCGCTGGCCTTCTCGCAACAGGCATCATCGAACAATTGGGCCGTGGTACAACAAATCAGAACGAGCGAAGATCTCATCGTCAAAAAGATGGATGGAAAGCAAATCAAAGGCGAGATGATCGAAGCCAATGAAACAACGCTCACCATCGACGACGATGGCAAACCCATCAGTATTCCGCGGCCCGACGTGCGTCAGGTTTACGTAATTGAAGGCAAAGCTAAAAAGGGCAAATGGGCGTGGATCGGAACCGGCCTTGGCGCTGGAGCCGGAGCTGCAATCGGCGCGGTGAAGTATTCCGATGCTGTTGACGACAGCTTTATTTACGTTCCGATGGGAATGCTTATCGGCTCGGGTATCGGGGCAGTCACGGGACTGGCCTTCGGTGCAAGCAAACGTAGCCGTGTCATGGTCTACGACGCGCGTTAACTCGTGCCTTTGTCTGCTTTTGTGCCTTTTCGTGGCTCAGGTTGATTGCAGTAATTCCTGCTTCGCGGTTTCGAGTGCCTTCAGCTCCTCTTTCGTGAGCGACGGATACTCGAGGTCGAGCGCGTTGAGATTCTCAACGATTGCCGAAGCCACAACCAGGCGCGTGAACCATTTATTATCGGCTGGGACGACGTACCACGGTGCGTATTTGGATGCGGTGTGACGAATCGTATCTTCGTAAGCTTCCATGTAGGCGTCCCAGTGCTGGCGTTCTTCGACGTCTTTGAGAGAGAACTTCCAGTTCTTGTCCGGGTCCTCGATGCGTTTCAAAAAACGCTGACGCTGTTCTTCCTTTGAGATGTGCAGGAAGAATTTCAGCACTCGGGTGCCGTTGTGCGTGAGGTGACGTTCGAAGTTTGAGATGTCTTTGAAGCGTTGTTTCCAGAGGTCCTTGGTTTTTGTTTTTGGTGGCAGCTTTTGACCTGACAAGTATTCGGGATGAACTCGCACGACGAGCGTTTCTTCGTAATAACTGCGATTGAAAATCCCGATGCGACCGCGCTCCGGCAATCGCCTTGCGCAACGCCACAGGAAATCGTGGTCCAACTCTTCCGCCGAGGGCGCCTTGAATGAAGAGACTTCGCAGCCCTGCGGGTTGACGCCGGACATCACGTGCTTGATGGCGCCGTCTTTCCCCGCGGCGTCCATTGCCTGAAAGATAATCAACACGGCCCAGCGATCCTGTGCGTAGAGTTTGTCCTGCAACTTCTGGAGCAACTCCACCCCCTGGGCCAGTCCCTCCTCGGCTCGTTGCTTCTCGTCCTCCTCAAAATCCAACGTCTCCGCGGGAGAGATCTTCTTGAGACGAAACTTCGCCCCGTCAGTAATTCGAAACGGTTCAGAGTATCTTTTCGCTTGCTTCAGGAAGCTTGCATCGGTCATCACGGCCCTCGTTAGTTGCGCCGTCGGTCCATCCAGAAGGTATCAGACCGGCGCTGGTGGACGACAGCTATAACAAACACTTCGTCATCATTCAAATCAAAAAACATAGAATAAGGAAAGCGTTTCAAGAGTGCCCGCCGAGTTGTGCCCTCGATGATTGGGAATTGATAAGGGTACGTCCTTGCACGACGGAGAGTTGCGAAGGTTTCCACTCTGAACCGGAGAGCTAAATTTGGTTCTATATGCTGGTACCACCGAACGGCTGAGCGAATGTGAGCCTTGGCGCCCGGTGAGAGGACGCTGCGATATTTCATTAGCTATGAGTGAGGTTTTAGCCTTTCATTAACTCTTCAACAAACTCCTTCTCTTCAAACGATAGTCCGTGCGTACCAATTTCACGGTAGTCCTTCTTTATCTCTTCAAGCAATTCCTTCTCAACTTCCTCAAAGGGAATCACGTGTACACCGTTTTCACAATAATCCCGCATTCGCTCTTTAAGGATCTCCACATGCCATTCAGGAATGTCTAATTGCGCTGGATCCGCGGATAGAAACGAGCCGAAACGCTCTCGGCATTTTTCCGGTGACCAGTAGTTAGGGTCAGACTGAGGAATTGGTGCTTTTGAGGCCATGCTGTACTCCTTGTGGGGAGTATACCACCTTGATCAATTTTTGCAATCAGATCTTCAGTCGTCATCTTTGTGCCTTTTTGTGGCCCGCTCTTGCGCGATCTCTTCGTGCTCTTCTTGTAACCCTAAACGCATGGCGTCGAAGGCCGGGAGGCGGGCGATGGAGGGCATCGGCGTGTCGCCTTTGACTGAGAACCAGATGATGCGGTTCAGGATTTCCGGATCCGCCATGTCAGCGCGTTCGAGATTTTGTTCTTCGGTTTGGCGCATCCAGTAAACAGCGGCTGCGTCTCGCGGTGGCGGAGTAACCAGATTATCGAGTGCGACATTCGGAAGCACCGCTTTGTAAGGCCGCAGATCCGGTTGGACGCGGAAGATGTTGATTGGTGTCGCGGTGGCATCGAGTTGGTTCATCGGTTCCATTCCGAGCAGCAGTTCGATCGTTCGGATGAAACTGACCGTGTTGTGAAACTCGTGAATCAAAGCGCCGGGACGATTGTACGCACTGATCAGCAGCGCTACCGACCGGTGCGCGTCGACGTGATCTGGTCCATCCTGCGCGTCGTCTTCAACCACGGCGATGCATGTATCTCTCCAGTAAGGACTGTTTGAAACTGCCTCGACCATTAGTCCGAGCGCGTAATCGTTGTCAGCAACATAAAACTGCGGCGTCGGCCTTCGCGCCCCGATGCCATCCGTGTGATCGTTGGACAAACGCACGATCGACAGATTCGGTAACCGATCGCCCGTCCCAGCCGCCCGTTCCGCGGCGAATGTCTGAAACTCCTTCAACCACTCACCCATTCTCGAATTGCCGCGAAAGCGCGGGTCTGCATTTGAATTACTAATGACCGGATTTGCGTTTGTTTCACGAGCTGCGCGATACGAATCGGTCGTGATCGCATCAGGCGTTCTCATGTCGAAGTTACGAAAATCAGGGTTGATGTGACCTTCAAGCGACTTCTTAGTCGCGAACGCGGAAACAGTCGGCGAAACGTCTGGATAAGTCTTGGAACGATTTTCTCTGACTTCTTTCACGTCCGCTTCTGAAAGCGTCGCGACAAACTCACCATAATTCCGGTACGTCAATCCCGCGCGTGCTGCAGCGTCCCAAAGGTAGAGCGTCTCGGGCTCTGCGACGTCGCGAGATCCTTGCAGATACGGTATGTAGCGACGCATGAAATTGGCGACGTCTTCAGCTTTTGCAGTTGGTCCAAACAGCGGAGGCGCACCACGCACCGGCTCGTAATTCGGCAAGCGATTGAAACCTTCGTAATCGTAAGTACGGCCGCGACGGCTGTAATGCCAGCGAAAGGCTTTGTCGACGTAGTCGGTAGAGAACGCGGCGGTGGACCAGTTGTGTCCGTCCGGACTTGCTTCCGAGTTGACGAAGAACCGATCGAGCAAGCCGAAGCGCAGAGCAAGCGCGCGATGGTTTGGTGAAATGTCCTGGCGTTGTCCGTCAGGTCTCGCTGCTGCTTCGCCTGCGCCGAAGATCGCGAGCGTAGGATCGCCGTCAGCTTTCGTTCCGTCACCTGACTTCTCAACATCACCAAACATTTGATCGTAAGTTCGATTCTCTTTGATGACATAGATGACGTGTTTGATCGGCGAGCGACCCGGAAACAATCGTGCCTGGCGTGGACCAAGCAGTCCATTGTTTCGCATCACTTGTTGCGTGTATCGAGCAAGCGCAGGATCGTCAGGCGTTTTCACTGCGCTGATGTTCCCAATGACGATCGACCCGCTGTACTGCCCACCCTGTCTTCCACCCAAACCTGTTCCCACTGGAAAACGTTCGTTTGGAGCATTCGGCACGCGACCTGAGTTATCGACAACGACTGACGAATTCTGAACACCAGTGCCTTTGCCGTTGCCGATGAAGATTGTCTCGCCGACAACTGCAACCGCTGAAGGATATTGACCTGTGGGAATGAATCCTCGAACGCTGCTGCGTGTTTCCTCCTCATTGCTATCGCGAGCTTTACCCGACAGTTCCACCACCGCAACGGAGTTGCTGTGCGCGTTAGCCACATAAAGATCATCACCCCGGAGCGCTAAACCCTCAGGACTGTTACCGGGCGGCACAACTTCAGACAAACGCACGCTGATACGTTCGATCTCCTTGTCAGTCTGGGTATCGATTACTGAAACACTGTCGTCATTTGAATTCGCAACGTACAACCGCGTGCGCTCCGGATTGAACAGCATCGCGGTGGGATGATGGCCCACCGGTATGCGCGAGACGAGTTTGCCCGCCTGGACCACTGCGACCGAGTTGTCGTTCCAGCACGAGACATAAGCCTTCGCGGCAGGCAACACGGCCACCGCATACGGATACACAAACTGCTGACCATCAGTCCTGCGCCGGAGATCGACACGAACTAGTTTGCGCGTGCCGTTCAGATCCTCAATGATACCGAGACTGTCTCCAAGATTGTTCGCGACGAACAGTGTGGTGCCGTCAGCACTGAGTGCAATCCCGGTTGGATAGACTGGTGCGCGATCGCTGTTGTATCGAGGTGAGTTTGCGGCAAACGCAAACCCGGTGACGTCTATGAACGGAGCTTCGACGTTTGTACCTGGGCCGGGCGACGCAGGCGTGATCGGAGTTTGGCTTTCGGGTTGAAAACGGAAGATCCAGATCTTGTTTTCAAACCCACCCGAAACGTAAAGTGGGTAGGAGCCGTCTTCCTGCGGCTTCGGTGCGAACACCACACCGACATTGACACTCTGCGGCGACGGAAAGTAGACATTTTGAACAACGGCCGCCGGCTTTGCGTTCAGATCAATGACAGACAGTGACTGCTGGCCGCGATTCGCAGCCGCGTTGAACTGCAAACCATAGCCGCTGTTCACCGATAGTAAGAAGCGGCCCTCGCCTCCCGGTCCTGTCTTATCAGGACTGCGAACGAAATCGATCGGCAAAGCGCCGACCGCAGTCTGCCGCGTCGTGCGGTCCTGCACCAACGCACCTGCAGGCGTGATCGGTCGGCCCTGGCTCGCCGGTTCGTCAGGACCAGCGGACGACGAAAATGATCCGAAGATCAGAGAAGTTGTTAGTAAAAGGACGAGAAGAATGCAGGTTCCGGGTCTGGGGTTCATGGACGGCGGAGTTTATCATGTGGGCTGGACAGAAATGACAGTTTCTCATCCGAAAAAATATATTCACCGCCAAATTTCTTGTCCGAACAACCGTTAAGTTAGTGACCGCTACTAAGGAGCAACGTCCGCTTCGCCGTGTATAATGGCGAACACTAAAAATGAACCAACTTGTACGGTTTCTGTTCGGACATGAGCAGGCCGTTTTTACTAACGGCCGGTTTGGTTTTGACGTGCGTCCGGGTGCCGTAATCCTCATTCTGATTGTTCTACTCGCCGCCGCTTTCATCTATTTCATTTACCTGCGACCGCGAATTCGTTTATCGAAAGGAACAACCGCGACGCTGATTGCGCTTCGCGCCGCACTGCTTGCAGTAATGGTCGTATTGTTACTACGACCGGTGGTCGTTGTTTCGTCAGTGATTCCGCGCAGCAGCTATGTTGCGATGGTCATCGACGATTCAGTCAGCATGAAACTGCAGGATGTTCCAGGTGGTGGAACGCGTCTGGACTCAGTAAAGCAGGCACTGCTCAACACCGGAACAGATTCGTTTCTCAACCAACTCGAGAAGAAGTTCAAAACAAATCTTTACGGCTTCTCAGGCGGGCTCACGCGTCTAAAGGACGGAAACGATCTGTATGGAGAAGGACGAACCAGCGATCTCGCCGGCGCACTGGACGAAACGATCAAACGTTCGTCAGGCATGCCGCTTTCGGCCGTTGTGATCGCGACTGACGGCGCTTCGAACGTGCCACGCGATCTCGCTGCTGTTTTAAGAGAGCTCCGCGCGCGCGATATTCCAGTGTTCACGGTGGGCGTCGGCAATACTGCGAGACCGATGGACGCTGAACTGACGCGCGTGAACATGCCGCGACGCGTGCTCGTCGGATCGCGATTGAACATCGAGACGATCGTCGGTCTCAGTGGGTACGGCGCAAGCAAAGTTCTTCTCAGCGTGCGTGAAGATGGACGCGCGATCAAAACAGAAGAAGTGAATTTGCGCGGCAACGATACGCAGGCAGTCAATCTCGAGATCACACCGACCACGCCGGGCATTCATCGTTACACTGTCGAAGTTACTCCGCTCGACGGTGAGTTGACGATCGAGAACAATAAGCAGGACTCGCTCGTGGAAGTTATCGAAGGGCCATTGCGCATTCTGCACGTTGAGGGCGAGCCGCGATGGGAACTCGGAAAAATTCGCGAGTCGATCGCTCCGAACGAAAAGAACGTCATCGTCGTTTCGCTTCAACGCACTGGCGAGAACAAGTTCTATCGTCAAGGCGTTGGCGCTCAGACTGAGCTCGCCGATGGCTTTCCGAAAACGGAAGAAGAGCTGTACGCATATCACGGGTTGATCATCGGTAGTGTTGAAGCCGGATTCTTCACTGCGGACGAGCTGCGTAACATCGAAGCGTTCGTCGCGCGTCGCGGCGGTGGACTGCTCGCGATCGGTGGTCGACTCTCTTTCGACGGCGGCAAATACAAAGGCACAACAATCGACGACTTGTTGCCGGTTTCACTCACTGGTGGACCAGTCGACGATGCAAACTCATTTGCGCCGGTTTACCGCGCGGTTCTCACGGGTGCGGGCCAGGCGCATCCCATCACACGTCTGAACGATGATCGCGGAGCCAATCAAAAAGCCTGGAACGAGTTGCCGCAGATTTCAGTATCGCAAGTACTGTCGAATGTGAAGCCAGGTGCGTCGGTGTTGCTCGAGGCGCGCAGGGTTGAAGGCTCGGGGCCGCAGGTTGCGCCGCTTTTGGTTCAGCAACGGTACGGACGCGGCCAGACACTCGCGCTGACGGCATCTGACACCTGGCGCTGGCGTATGAAACTGGATTCGAAGAACAACGCGCACGAGACGTTCTGGCGGCAAATGCTTCGCTATCTCGTAAGCGGCACGCCGCAGCAGATAGAAATCGGCACGGAAAAAGAAGTGTATTCGCTGGACGATACCGTGAATATCGTCGCTGACATTCGCGATAAAAAGTTCAATCCGGCCGGTGATGCGAATGCGACGGCGCGTGTGACGAAACCATCGGGAGTTGTGATCGATGTCCCACTGAAGTTTACGACTCTGAATTCAGTGAACACGTATGCCGGAGAATTCCGTGCTGATGAATTGGGCCAACATCGCATTGAACTTACCGGGACGAGTGCGAGCCTGGGTCAGTTGAACGCAAAATCAAACATGCTCGTGAGCGATCTGAATCGCGAGTACTACAGCGCGGCGCAGAACAGCGATTTGCTGAAACGGATCTCGGCTGAGACTGGCGGGAAGTACTACACGCCTGCCGAAGCGCAGTCGTTGTTAGATAACTTGATTTACCGCCAGACGCCGTATTCGGAGCGTGTAACGAAAGATCTGTGGGACATGCCGGTAAACTTTATGCTGATAATCGGGCTGCTGAGCGCCGAGTGGTTCCTGCGGAAACGTGAAGGGCTGGCGTAAGTTCGGCCACAATAAGACTGAAATATGCACAAAGCGATTACCTCCGTTGCCGTATTATTCTTACTTGCGGGTGGCGTGTGTGCGCAGACAACAACAAACGTCGTCAAGAAGAAGGCTCCAGTCGATCCGAATAAGTTTGCGGTCATCATCAACGGCGCGGGTGGCGAGGCCGAGTACGCGAAACAGTTTGAGCAATGGACCACGGAACTGAGCTCTGTACTTGCAGAGCGGTACGGGTTTCAGAGTAAAAAGATCACGGTCCTCACGGAAAAACCTGCCAGCGCAACAGTCGCACGCGCGACCGCCGAGGAAGTGAAACGCACGTTCGCGACACTGAAAACACAGCTCGAAGCGAATAATGTTCTATTCGTGTTCCTGATTGGCCACGGTTCGTTCGATGGGACGGAGTCGAAGTTCAATCTAGTCGGACCGGATATTTCGGCGACCGAGTACAACGCGTTGCTCTCGTCGCTGCCGACACGGCGTGTTGTTGTTTTAAACATGGCCAGCGCAAGTGGTGAATTCATCAAGAGTCTCGCTGCCAAAGGTCGCATCGTCATCACCGCGACTCGCAGCGGCCAGGAAACGAATGCGACGCGCTTCGCCGGATTCTTCATCGCGGCTTTGAACGCGACTGACTCCGATACAGATCAGGACGGGCACACTTCCGTGCTCGAGGCATTTGTTTATGCGAACCGGTTGACTGGCGACTTCTATAAACGCGCAGGCCGGCTCGCGAGCGAACACGCGCTCATCGACGACAACGGCGACGGCGTGGGCCACGACAAAGTCGGAGCAGGAGAGGGCTTGCTCGCGCGCGCGACTTATCTCGACTCGCTGAGTGTCGAGGATGCGGCGGCGAGTGTCGCCACTTCAAAGCTGCTGAAGGAACGCGCGCAGCTCGAAGGGGAGATCGAGCAACTGATCGCGCGCAAGTCGGGCATGCCGGAGGCTGAGTATGAGGCGACCCTCGAGCGCCTGTTTATTCAACTGGCGAAGGTAAATCGTTCCATCAAACAAGCGGGCTCGTGAGAATTATGGGAGCTCATAAAAAATTAAACGCAAAGGCGCAAAGGCGCCAAGGAAATCTCGGCGCTTCCTCGCGCCTTTGCACCTTTGCGTGGGCCATCCTCGTCGTAGCTTCAGTCCTCGCGCATTCTCAAATCATCGATCTCGCCGGTATCACCGAACTCAAACGCGGTGATTACGAGAACGCGTTAAAAATACTGACCACTCGTCTCGCATCCACCCCGAACGACGCTGCGCTCCAGCGAGCATTGCTCCGCGTCTACATCGAAACCGGGCGCTATTCAGAAGCCGAAGCCGCCGCGAAGAAGTTTCTCCAGAAGACACCCGACAGCGGTGGCGTGCGTCACGAGCTCGCTGAAACGATGGCTATCACCGGCCGTTACACTGAAGCCATCGCCGAATTCGAACGGGCTGCGGCTGACTCGAAACAGTCGCCTGCCGATAAACTCGACAGCGACTTACGACGCGCTGAATTACTCGAGCTCACAGGCCAGGAAGATCGCGCCAAATCGATCTACGCATCGTTCGTCAAGTTCTACACGGACAACAACCCGGAAGGCGCCCGCGAACTAACATTGATCGCACGCGCCCTCGTCCACCTCGAAAGATTTCACGACGCGAACGACATGTATCGTTCGGCAATCGAAGCTGATTCGGCTTATTTCGAATCTCACTTGAGTGCGAGTGAACTCTTCACCGCGAAATACGCATATGCCGACGCAGCAACGTTCCTCGACGACGCGCTAAGATTAAACTCCAACAGCCCGCGCGCTTATTTAGGTCTTGCTCGCAACAAACGTTTTGAAGGCGGCGAAGAGATGTCTGCCGCGATCGCTCGCGCGCTTGCCGTCAATCCAAATTTTGTCGAAGCACTCGCACTCAAAGCCGCGATTGCGCTCGAAGCCGGACGTTATGACGAAGCGTCAACTGAAATCGAAAAGGCACTGAAGATCAACACGCGTTCGCTCGAAGCGCATTCGCTCAAAGCCGCGATGCTCTATCTACAGGATCGCGACTTTGAACCGGAAGTTGCTGCTACGCTCGCGATCGGTCCAAAGTATGGCGAGGTCTTCAACACGCTTTCGCACTACGCCAGCATCACGCGTCGCACCGAGCAGGCTGCACAATTCGCGCGCCGCGCCACCGAGATAGCGCCCGGTCTGTGGGACGCACATCTCAATAACGGAATGGCGTTGCTGCGACTGGGCCAGATGGAAACCGGCCGTGCCGCGGTCGAGAAGGCCTTCAAAGGCGATCCATTCAACGTCTGGGCCAAGAACACACTCGATCTCCTTGACTCAATGCGCGACTTCAAGGAGACGAAGCACGGCGCCTTCATCATCAAGGCCTCAGCAAAAGAAAGCGACGTACTTTCACCTTACGCGGCGAAGCTTTTGGAAGAAGCGGCAGCTCGGCTGACGTCTAAGTATCGCTTCACGCCGAAAGGCCCAATCATCGTCGAGATCTTTGAAAATCACGAAGACTTTGCGGTGCGCACACTCGGCATGCCTGGACTCGGCGCCCTCGGCGTCTGCTTTGGATTAGTGATCGCACAGGATTCGCCGTCGGCGCGCGAGGCGGGAGAGTTTAACTGGGGCAGCACGCTCTGGCACGAATACACTCACGTCATCACGTTGCAGATGACTGACTATCGCGTTCCGCGCTGGTTCTCCGAGGGTCTCTCGGTTTACGAAGAGCGACTCGCGAGGCCAGGGTGGGGCGATGATTGGAACCCGATGTTTGTCCGCGCGTTCATGGACAAGCGCTGGTTCAAGATGGCCGACCTCGACGCCGGTTTCCAAAGACCAAAGAGTCCAACGGATCTTCCGATTGCTTACTTCCAGGCATCGCAAGTGGTCGAGTTCATCGTCGATCGCTTCGGGTTCGACGCGATTCTGCGCATGTTGGCGATGTATCGTGAAAAAGCGCGCACACCCGACGTGTTGCAACAAGTTTTGAAGTTAACGGAGAGCGACTTCGATCGCGAATTCGCGGCTTTCGTTGAGTCTAAAGCGAAACCCTTGCACCAGGCGTTGAGTACGCCGACAAACGTCGTTGCTTCGATGTCGAAAGAAGAAGTGCTTAAGATGCTCGCTACTCACGACACTTTTGCGCTACGCATTCGTGCCGCTGAGTTACTGACGGCAGAGGGCGACATTCAGGGGGCTGCAACTCATTACATTCGCGCGCTCGAGCTCTTTCCTTACGTGAGTGGACCAGCGAATCCGTACGATTCGCTATCCAAACTTCTCGAACAAAAAGGCGACCGGGCACAGGCTGCCAAAGTACTCGAAGGCCTGGTCGGGAACGACGAAAATAACCTCGAGGCGTTGAAGACAATCGCACGCTTGCGGCTCGAGACCGGGGAACGCCAACAGGCGCTCGACGCCTTGCAGGGGAGCTTCTACATCAGTCCATTTGATTACAAGTTGCACACGCAGGCTGGTGAGTTGAGTGTCGAGCTTAAAGACTATAGGCGAGCGTTGACCGAGTTTCAGGTCGCGCTGGCACTGGCGCCGCCGAACATCGCTGAAGCAAACTACAATGTAGCAGCGGCGTATCATGCCCTGGGCCGTCAGCCCGAAGCGAAACGCTCGGTGCTGCTTGCGCTCGAGGCCGCGCCGCGTTACGACAAAGCACAGGAGTTGTTATTGAGAATAGTAGGACAATAAGAGGACACATGGCGGTTGACACTTTAACCATTAGCGACGAGCAACTGCTCGACAAACTCGGGACGGCGCGCGAGCGCCTGCTGCGAGAAATTAGAAAGGCAATAATCGGGCAGGATGAAGTGGTCGAACAGGTTCTGCTCGCACTCTTTGTCGGCGGTCACTCAATCATCACGGGTGTGCCGGGCCTTGCAAAAACATTACTCGTACGAACCATCGCCAACGTTCTCGATCTTTCGTTCAAACGAATTCAGTTCACTCCTGACTTGATGCCTGCCGACATTACCGGCACCGAGATCATTGAAGAGGATCGCGCGACCGGACGCCGCGCACTTCAGTTTATCCCTGGTCCAATTTTCGCCAACATCGTCCTCGCCGATGAGATCAACCGCACACCGCCCAAAACGCAGGCGGCCCTGCTCGAAGCGATGCAGGAAGGTCGCGTGACTGTGCAAGGCGTCAGTTACGATCTGCCGCGACCGTTTCACGTGCTCGCAACACAGAATCCGATCGAAATGGAAGGAACGTATCCGCTGCCGGAAGCGCAACTCGATCGTTTCATGTTCAATGTGAAGATCGGTTACCTGCCGGAGGAAGAGGAAGTCGCGGTCGTCAAACAAACGACGTCGCCGCAGGATTACGAGTTCGAGCGATTGATGTCTGCGGACGAGATCATCGCTTTTCAACGACTCGTCAGACAGGTGCCGGCGTCGGACACAGTTGCCAGATATGCGGTTAGGTTGGTTAATGCAAGCCGTCCGGGAACACCTTCGGCGCCTGACTTTATTAATAAATGGGTCACGTGGGGTGGATCGTTGCGCGCGTCGCAATTTCTGATCTTTGGCGGAAAGGCGCGGGCGATACTGCGCGGGCGATACAACGTCTCGTGTGAAGACGTGCGTGCAGTCGCGCCGGCGGTGTTGCGACACAGAGTGCTGTTGAACTTCCAGGCTGAGGCGGAAAAGGTTGATTCAGATCAGGTGATCAAGCGATTGATCGAAACGGTGCCTGAACCGAAGAGCGGGTTGTAGCTAAAGTTAATGATCTGGCCGAGACGTAACAAAGAAAGTCAACAACAGTCGACGCCGGTCGCCGCGGCGCCGGTAACTACGCCTGCGCGGTTTCTCGATCCGGAGCTGCTTGCGCGGATCGGATCGCTCGAGCTGCTCGCACGCGCCGTGGTCGAGGGGTTTATGTCCGGTTTGCATCGTTCCCCGTACACAGGTTTCTCCACGGAGTTCACTGAGTATCGCCAGTACAACGCCGGTGATGATTTGCGCTATCTCGATTGGCGTCTGCTTGGTCGCACCGATCGTTACTTCATCAAAAAATATCGCGCCGACACGAACACGCAGTGCCACTTGCTTGTCGACACCAGCGCATCGATGAACTACGCGCACGCGAGCTCGATCACGAAGCTGCAATACGCACAGTTTTTGGCGGCGTCGCTGGCCTATCTGCTGAACCGGCAACAGGATGCAGTCGGCATGGTTGCGTTTGCCGATCGTGTTCACACACACGTGCCCGCCCGCAATCGCACCGGGCACATGCGCACGATCTTCGGCCACTTGTCCCTCCTGGAATCAGGCGGCGAGACGGATCTAGCGCAGTCTTTGCATCAACTCGCGGAAATCCTGACGCGACGTGGAATCGTAGTAATCATCTCCGACTTTTACGATCAACCAGAACGTTTACAGGAAGCATTTCAGCATCTGCGTTTCAAGGGGCACGATCTCGTCGCGTTTCATGTGCTCGATCAGAACGAGTTGGACTTTGATTTCAGCGATCCTGTTGTGTTGCTCGAAGATGCTGAAACGCAGGAGCAGATGCCCGTGCTTCCCGACGTGGTGATGAGCGGCTATCGCGAACGGATGCGCACGCACATCGACGCGATGCAACGTTGCGCGGCGGCGAACCACGTCGATTACGAAATGCTGACAACGAAACAGCCATTGGATTTCGCACTGTTCTCGTTCCTGTCACGTCGCGCTGGCAAATAGTTTTTATGTCGTTCTTGACGCCATTGTTTTTTCTCGGCGTTGCGGCGCTCGCGGCGCCCATTCTTGTGCATCTGGTGCGTCGCACACGTGCGCGTCGCGTTCAGTTTCCCGCGCTGGTCTTCGTGCGCCAGGTTCCACAACGCACGATCCGCCGTCGTACCTTTCATAATCTGCTTTTACTTCTGCTTCGGGCTTTGGCGATCCTCTTGATCGTCATCGCATTTACACGGCCGTTTTTCAGCGGCGGCAGCGCCGCGAAAGACAATAGCGCCGCGGGTGCAACAGTGATTCTCATCGACAACTCGTTGAGCATGCGTCGCGAGCAGTTGTTTGCCGACGCTCAGCGTCGAGCTGAGGCCGTAGTCGACGAAGCACGGAATGACGAACAGATCGCGCTCCTGAGTTTCGACAAGCGCTACACAGTTATCAATCGCTTCACTGCCGATAAAAATCGCGTACGAACAGCGATCGGCAGTTTAGGTGCAGGTTGGGACGGAACAGATTACGAGCAGGCATTGCGCGGCGCTGAATCACTTTTGGGTGAAATCGAGACGACTGGTCCAAAACGGATCGTCATGATCTCCGATTTTCAGGCGCCCGGTTGGACGCACGCGACTTCGACTTTCAAACTCGGCAACAACACGCAATTCACGCCTTACGATATCGGCGGAAACACCACGCCGCCGAACATCGCCGTCACGAACGTCGAAGCGCGCGGCGTCGTTTTCGGTCAGAAGTATCTCGACAACCTTGTGGTCCATGTCAGCAACTTCAGCGACACGCCCCGGGACCAGATTCAGGTCGAGTTTCAAATCAACGACCAGACGGTTGAGAAGCGCAGCATTAGTCTCAACAATCGCGGTTCGCGTGCAGTCGAATTTACGGGTTTTAATCTGAACGACGGCATCAATCGTTGCACGATCGAGATCGTCTCGAACGATTTCGTCCAGGACAATCGGTTTTATTTCACTTTGCGACGTGAAAATCCCGCGAAGGCTTTGATCGTCGAGAGCGCCTCGCGCGGCCGCAGCGACAGCTTGCACCTTCAGAGCGCGCTCACGACGAACGAGGATCTGCCGTTCACATTCACGCTTAAGAGCGGTGGGTCGGTTGATCCCACGAGCATTTCAGAATACTCACTCGTGATTTTGAACGACAGCGGACCGATCTCGCCCGCACTCGCTGATACGCTCGTCAAATTCGTCGAAGCAGGCGGACAGATTATCGTGTCCACCGGACCGCGCACGGAGGTGGAAAGTTTCAACGCTTCACTCCAGCGAATTACGCCTGCGCTTTTGCGCGAAAGCGTGCAGCCAAAAGCGGGTGAGAGTGTTGCGATCACTCAAGTAAAATTTGACCATCCGATCTTCGAACTGTTTCAGGAGAGTGGCAGGCTCGCGGGTGCAAATGTGATCGGATATTTCCGATCTGAGCCGACCGCCACCGCTGCAGTACTCGCGCGGTTCGAAGATGGAAGTCCCGCGCTTATTGAAGGTCGCACGGGCAAGGGTCGAGTGATGCTGTTCACGTCGTCGTTGGGACCGAGTTGGAACGATCTTCCCCTCACGCCGCTCTACTTGCCCTTCATTCATCAGATGGTTCGTTACACAGGAGCGCGTGAAGAGAACTCGTGGTACGGGCTGGGCCAAACGTTCACAGTGGCGAAGCGACGTGAACCAGCACCGCCGCCGGTCGACACTCCCGCGGGCGCGCGCCTATCTGAAAACCGGCTCACCCCTGATGGCGATCTACTCGTCACAGCACGCGAGCCTGGATTCTATCGTTTGCGTTATAACGACCATCCCGGGTTTGCGGCGGTGAACGTCGACGGCGCCGAAGGTGATTTTACGAAGCTGAATTTTCAGGAGTTTCTGGCGGGCGTGACGGGCGGAGCGGGCAGTGCGGAAGGTGGCGCAGCGAATAGCAATTTGAGTGGTGAAGAGGTCGAGGGCCGCCAGAAAGTATGGTGGTTGCTGCTGCTGATCGCGCTACTATTGCTCCTGGCCGAATCCCTCCTGGCGCGACGCACGAAGATGGTGAAGATGATCGGCTGAAAGTTTTCTCTGTGTAACCTGTGTGTTCTCTGTGTCTCTGTGGTGGTTATTATCTCAGAAACAGTTAACCACAGAGGACACAGAGGTTGCACAGAGAAGAGGAGAGATCATGAGCGCTGAAACCAAGGTTCTGGACGATCTCCTGCGACGAGCGCGTTCGCGACGGCAGCTTCTGCTTTCGCTGCGCGGTGTGGCCATCAGCGTCGGCGTCGTCGCCGTTGTGCTGCTGCTTACCGGCTGGGGCGCCCATCGTTATCGATACAACGGCGCCGCGCTAATAACTCTGCGCATCGGAGCGCTGCTGGTCTGTCTCACTACGATCTATTTCGCCCTCCTTCGGCCATTGCTCAAACGCATCAGCGATGCACGTCTCGCGCGCTTGATCGAGGAACATTCGCCCGAGGCTGAAGATCGTCTCGTCACAGCAGTTGAGTATTCCAACGACACACACAGAGTCTCTCCCGCAATTGTGAATCGTCTTTACCAGGACGCGAACAGCGTCTCCGCGATGCTCGACGTGCGGAATGTTATCCGCCAATCGCGATTGCTTCTTTACGGCGGAGCCGCGCTCGCGAGTCTGTTGATCTTTGCCGGCGTATTGAAGTGGGGACCACGCGAGATCTCTGAAGGCGTCGCACAGCTCGTTACACCAACAACTCTCGCGGCTTCGAAAAACGCGTTGAGCATCAAGGTAAAACCGGGCACAGCGCGCGTTCCGAAAGGCTCCGATCAGGACATCCTTGCCACCCTCGTCAACTTCGATTCACAACAGGTGACCGTATTCTCTCGCCCGCTCGGATCGAAAGACGACTTCCAGGGCCAGGTGATGGAGCCGGCCAAAGCAAAGAGCGACTTTCGTTTCTCGATCTTCAACATTCAGGATTCGATGGAATACTTTGTCGAATCAAACAGTGTTCGTTCAGAAGTTTTCAAACTCAACGTTGTCGATCTGCCTTTCGTCAAACAACTCGATCTCTCGCTCAACTTCCCGGCGTTTACGAATCTTCCGACGAAGGCAATCGAAGACGGCGGCGACATTGCCGCGTTGAAGGGAACCGTCGCAACTGTTACCGCGAAACTCACCGGCAAGGTGCGCGCCGCAAATATAGTTTTCTCTGACGGCAAGAAAACGGAGATGAAACTGCAGGGCTCCGACTTTGTGGGCCAGTTAACAGTTGCCGGCGACACGAGCTACTACATCGAACTGATCAGCGTGGACGGTGAAGCTTATCGCGGCTCGAACGAGTACGACGTGTCAGTGCTCACTGATCAACCGCCAGTGATCTCTTTCGACAAACCCGGGCGCGACAGGAAGGCGACGAACCTCGAAGAAGTTTTCACTCAGGCGCGCGCCGAAGACGATTACGGCGTTGTGTCGATGGATCTGCACTTCTCAGTTAACGGCGGCGAGGAAAAGACCGTCAACCTTCAGCAACTCACTCGCGAATCAGCGCGGTCCCTGAGTGGGGCACACACGTTCTTTCTCGAGGAATACAATCTCAAACCCGGCGACTTCATTTCGTATTTTGCGAAGGCGCGCGACGCCAGCAATGAAGCCACCAGCGACATCTACTTCATCGAAGTGAAACCGTTTGAGATGGAGTACAAGCAGTCGCAGCAGCAAGGCGGCGGCGGTGGTGGCGGTCAGGGCGGCGATCAGGAGCAGAACGCATTATCACGCCGTCAAAAAGATCTGATCGCGGCAACGCACCGGCTGATTCGTGAAGGTGAAAAATACACCGAACAGGAACGCAAGGACGGTTACGAAGCAGTCGCGACCGGCCAGGAAAAACTTCGGACTGACACGCTCGAATTTCTCGATCGCATGGGCCGTCGACTCGGCGGTACGGATGGTCAGAAACAAGTAGCCGAAATGGCGGAGCACCTGAAGCAGGCCGCGAAAGAGATGGAAGGCGCACCGCCTCCGCTCAGAAAAGAGCAGGGCAAAGACGCGTTGCCGCCCGAACAACGCGCGTTGCAAAGATTGCTTGCAGCCGACGCGATCTTCCGCGAAGTGCAAGTCGCATTTGGTGAACAGAACAGCGGCGGTGGCGGCAGCGGCGGTCAACGAGAGCAGCAGGAACTCGCTGGTCTTTTCGACCTCGAACTCGACAAAATGAAGAACCAGTATGAGACCGTGCAGCGCGCGCAACAGCAGCAGGCGGAGCAACAGAAGAGCGAAGCCGAACGCCGTCTCGAAGAACTTGCGCGACGCCAGCAGCAAGCTCTCGAAGAACAACGACGTCGCCAACAGGGAGGTCCGGCAAACGGGTCGAGCAGCAATCAACGACAACAACAGGAACTGATCGACGAAACTCGCAAAGCAGCGCGTGAGCTCGAACGACTTTCGCGCGAACGTCGCGATCAACAAATGGCGGAATTGAGCCGTCAACTCAATCAGACTGCTGACGAAATGCAGAAAGCGCAGGCATCGTCGCGCAATAATCAGCAGGAGTCGATCGCGCAAAACGAACGCGCGTTGGATAAGTTGCAGCAGGCGCAGCAACGCTTGCAGCAAATGAGTGGTTCGAACGGGCGCGGTGGGCAGCAGTCAGGACAATCAGGTCGTCAACAGCAGATCTCCGATCTTCGCCAACGCGCTGCGCAAGCAGCTTCACGGCAACGTGAGATCGCGAAAGACATCGAGAACCTCAATCGCCGCGGTGGGCAGAACGCGCAGGATGAGAACTCGCGCGCGAAGCGTGAACAATTGGCGGAGAGGAAAGACGCTTTAGCCGACAGCGTGAACGGTCTGCAACAGGACATCGAACAGTCGGCGCGAGCGATGGGTTCGGGTAGCCAGGGCCAGCAGCGTGCGTCGCGGCAATTAAAAGATGCGGCAGATTCGCTTGCGCGCGATCGCGTTGCCGATCGGATTCGTGAAGGCAAACAGTCGTTGCAAAACGGACAGCAGGGTGGTGGTCAAGCAGATGAACGCGCGATTGAAAAAAGTCTGAACAACGTTTCTGAAAAGCTTCAGGCGGCGGAACAGAGCGCGCGTGGTGCGAATGGATCGAGTGCGGAAGAGAATCTCGATCGCACACGTCAACTCGCTGACAATCTCGATTCGTTGCGCCGGCGTTTGGATGAAAACGCTCAGCGTCGAAACGGACAACAGCAGGGGCAGCAACCGGGGAAGGGTCAACAGGGACAGCAGGCCCAGAATCAGCAGGGTCAAAGCGGCCAGCAGGGTCAAAACGGTCAGCAGGCTCAAAGCGGTCAGCAGGCTCAAAGCGGTCAGCAGGGACAAAATGGCCAGGAAGGTCAGCAGGGGCAAGGACAAGGTTCGCAGAGCGGCCAGCAGCAAGGTCAACAACAAGGTGAGGGCCAGCAGGCTGGCGGGTCGCAGAATGGAAGCCAGTCGCTGCGATCGAATGAACGTCGTGGCGTTTCGTATGGCGGAAACTCGGGTGATGGCTGGGGTGACAATCGTCAACTCCCCGCCGAGATACGCGAGCGACTGCGGGAAGCGCAGGACCTGCGACGCGAGTGGGGCACAACCGGATGGGGCGCGGGCCGGCTCGATGAAGTGATCGAACAGTTGAGAAAACTCGCCGATGGAAGAATGGAGGGTGACGCCGCAACGGCTTCATATCTGAAGGCCGACGTGATCGAACCATTACGCCAACTCGAGTTGGAGTTGAGCCGGCAGGTGCAGCAACAGAGTGGTCGAACTAATCTGCGATTGCGAGACGAGGGCGCCGCGCCTGAAAAATATCGGCGCGCGGTGGAGGAGTACTACCGTAGATTGTCTGGAGGACGCCAGAGGCAGTGATCAGTTTTGACACGGATTAAACGGATGAAGACACGGATTTTTAAAAGCCTGATCTTGCCACTGTTACTGCTCGGTGCGTTATTGGTTCCAACCGTCGCGCAGCGGCCATTTGACGACTTCCGTCAGCGTCGACGGCCCACATCCGAAGCGCCAAACCCAAGCGATGCCTCTTTTGGTGAGTTCACTTTCGTTCGCACAATTTATCAATCGCCAATGCGCGGGTATGGCCGGCGCGGTTATTACGGCGGCGGGACATGGACCACCGACTACCCCGAAGCCGACAATAATTTCATCGTCGGCTTGCGCGAGTGGGCCGGAACCAACCTGAAAATCGCACCGCGTCCCGAAGCACTCGAGATTCTCGACGATCGAATGTTTGATTACCCCATCATCTACATCGTCGAACCAGGCTTCATGGAACTCACACCAGAACAAGCCGCGCGCCTGCGCGAGTACATCATGCGCGGCGGCTTCATCTTTCTCGACGACTTCTGGGGCGAGTATGAATGGCAGAACGTTCAGGAACAGTTTCGCATGATACTGCCCGAGTATGAGATCAAAGAGCTATCGTTGAGCCATCCGATCTTTCATGCGTATCTCGACGTTGAAGAAGTGGTCCAGGTGCCGAATGTCTACAACGCCCAGCGCGGCATCACTTCAGAAAAAGGCGGTGTAGTTCCTTATTACATGGGTATTGAAAACAAGGATGGCCGCATGGTTGCGTTTTTCGCTCGTAACTCCGACCTAGGGGACGCGTGGGAATGGATCAACGATCCCGCTTATCCGGTGAAGTACGGCCTGCCCGCTTACAAAGTCGGCATCAACGTCGTCATCTACGCGATGAGTCACTGATTCTTCTTTTTCTTCTTCGAATTCATCTGCGAACGAAGCAGCTCCGTCTGCGCGATTATCACGTCGTCCATCGATCCGTTGCCTCCGGACGACATCCATTGGACCATTGATGCGATAAACAATTCTTTCATGTATGCAAACGAGAACCCTTCTGTTTCACTAACAACTCGCAGAGCTCCAGCTTCAGAGACGCGTAGCTCCGGTTGTAGTTCCTCGTTCCACTTCGCAACGTATGCGAGCCGTTCCGCCTCCGCGGGCAATTGAAAGTAGTACTTGCGGTCGAAACGGCTGGGCCGATCGAGAATCGAAGGGTCCAGTTTCTGCGGGTGGTTAGTCGTAGCGAGCACAACCACACCGGTGTTTGACTGGAATCCGTCGAGTTCGTTCAGGAAGAACGACCGGTTCTTGTTGTCGATCATCGAGTCGAGGTCTTCGAGTACGACGATGCTCGGCGTCGTCATGCGTGCGCGTTCGAACACCTCTTCAATGTTCTCTTGTTCTGTTTTACCTTCTGCCTTAAAGCTGCGAACGTAAAGGCACGGCGTGCCGAGTTGGTTTATCAAAGCCTTAAGCGTGTGAGTTTTTCCGTTCCCCGGTGGACCAATGAAGATTGCTCCGCGCTTCCATGGGATCTTGTACTGGTCGTAAACCTCGCGGGAGTCGAGAAATTGCTGAAAATCGTTTTGGATCTGCTCCTTCAATGTCGCGGGCAGGACCAGGTTGTCGAATGTGCTGTTCTTGATCGACTCGAAGAGTTGTTTGTCCTTTTGAAAGTAGCCTTCGTTGAAGACGAGGATCTCGCCGCGGACTTCATATCCCCACGCACAAACAGCGTCGAAGAACTCTTCGGCAAGCTTTCGGTTTTCGGCGACGATCCAGTGGTACCTCCAGCGGCAGCTTTCTTCCGCGTAAGTGAGAAGAACGACGTCGAGAAGTTGGCCCTTCCAGAGAACGTTGAGCCAGGCGTTCTGGAAGTGCTCTTTCAGTTTTCTGCCGGTGCCTTCCCACTCGAACCGTACCTGTTGAAAGACAGACTTCTGCCCCGTCACCGAGCATTTCTCGGCGCGCGTGAAGGCATCGAGGTCAAAGTACCAGTTTCGCCCTTCCAGAATTGCCTTTTCCGGGTGCAGCTCCATCAGTTCCCGCCCGACGTGATACGCGATGTAGTCGTTCGGTTTGTAGAGCGCGTCGCGGATGAAGTTTTTGATCGTCATAACTTAAGCAGTCGTCACAAAAGGCACAAAAGAACCAAAGTCATTTGTGCCTTTTTGTGATCTACCCTTTAACGCAAACAACTTGCTTGATCTCAGCAACAACTTCAACCAGATCTTCCTGGTTTTTCATCACTACTTCGATCGACTTGTAAGCGCCGGGAATCTCATCAAGCACGCCTGCGTCCTTGCGGCATTCAACACCGGCTGTCTGGCGTTCCAGATCGTAGAGCTTGAACGCGCGCTTCGCTGCCCCCCGTGAAAGCTTGCGCCCAGCTCCGTGCGAACAAGAGTTGAAGCTCTCCGGCAAACCGCGTCCCTTCACGATGAACGACTTTGCACCCATCGAGCCCGGGATGATGCCGTAAGTTCCTGCCGCCGCGTTGATCGCGCCCTTGCGTGTGACGAAAACTTCTTCGCCGTAGTGCTGCTCGAGCGCAACGTAGTTGTGGTGGCAGTTAACTGCCAACTCAGGCCTGAACGGCTGGCGATGATTGAACATCTTGTTGAATACCTTCAACAGTCGCCCCATCATGATTTCACGATTCTTCATCGCGTAAGTTTGCGCCCACTTCAGATCCTTCCAGTACGCAAGAAATTCCGGTGTGCCGGAAATGAAGTAAGCGAGATCCGGGGCCGGCAGTTCGTTCAAGCGCCACAGGCTTTTCGCGGTGGAGATGTGACGATCAGCCAGTTCCTTACCGATGTTGCGTGAGCCCGAGTGAAGCATCAACCAAACGTAGTTTTCTGTATCCAGACAAACTTCGATAAAGTGATTACCACCACCCAACGTGCCTAACTGCTTCATCGCTTTTGCTTTGCGATCGTGAACACCTTCGTGGAGATCGTTAAACTCGTTCCAGCCTTCCCAGTAAGACGATTCGTCGACTGACTCCCTGTACTCACTGAATCCGGTTGGAATTGCTTCCTCGATCTTCGATCTCAGCTCTTTCAACTGACCGTCGAGGATGCCGCTCTTGAATGGTGTCTTGACCGCCATCATTCCGCAGCCGATGTCGACTCCGACCGTTGCCGGAATCACTGCTTCCTTTGTCGCAACAACAGATCCAACCATGCTGCCCTTTCCAAGGTGCGCGTCAGGCATTAGCGCGACGTGCTTGAACAAGCATGGCAAACGGGAAACGTTGCGAAGCATATTTTGCTCTTCGATGCTGAACTCGTGATTGGCCCATGACAGGATATCTTTCTGAGTACCTCCGAGTTGTAGCTTTTCATAAGGCATCCGGGCGTTCCTCCTTTCCAAAAACAATGTGGCCGCAAAAGCGCGAAAAAGCGGGCTAAAAGCCTTCCAGGGAAAGCTGCCCGCTCCGTACAATTCTCTTAGTTTATTTGGAATTTTCGGGAGCGGGAGTCCGCTCCCGCTGACTAAAACCTGATATAACGGCTTGGCTGCCGTTTGAGAGTGAATTCTCGATGTATAGCGTTCGTTAACATTGGCGTTCCTCTTCGCGCATCTTAGCCCGTCTTCGCGCGAACTGCCTTGTATAAATTACGAGTCGTGCTCCTGTCAAGGATTTTCTGAAAATTTTTCTGTGCTCCGTAGGAGCAAAATCATGAGCCTGACTTGGCGTAGTAACCCGGGCGGTGCCGTATTTCGATTTTTCCCTTCTTCAATTCAGGGTTTGTAATCTCGATCGTTATCTTTCGATAGGCACCGTCGCGCTTCTTGTTTGTCGACGAGTAGGCTAACAAGTACTGCGTGCGAAGCTCGCGTTCGATCTCTGCAAACACTGCATTCAGGTCGAGCTTTTTATCCGGAAAGAAGGCGCGTCCGCCCGTCGCCCGGGATAGGTCGCGAAGCACATCCTTATTCACTCCGTCTCGCTTGTTGCCGATACCGATCGCGTAGATCACAGCCTCGGCCGCAAGTGTCCGGCTTACTGCCTCCCGTTGCATCCACCTACTCGCTGTATCCCAACCATCGGTCAACAGGATGATGGCGCGCCGTCGCTGGCCCTTCGCGTTCAACAACACGTTATTCGAAGTCAACGCGACCGCATCCCAAATTGCCGTCGTGCCTTCTTCAGGAGGTGCGAGCAGACCTGGACCAGTTGGGATTCCAGTTAACGGTCGACCAGCACCGAGATACGCAGGCACTGCAACGTCGACGCGCTGCAACACTTTGTAGACGCTGATCAAGTCGCCGGTCATGCTCTGTTCGAGATACGCCAGTCCGGTAAAAGGAACGACAGCAACCTCATCTCTCCTCGAGTTGACTACCTTCTCGATGAACAGTCGCGCCGCGGCTTTTTCGTCAGGCAGGGTATCTTCCTGAGAGCGGCTGACGTCGATCAGAAACGCAATCGCCAAAGGCCTGTCAGTTTCGCGTTGAAACGTGAAGAGCTGTTGCTGCACGCCGTCTTCCAGCACGCGCACGTCCTCCGCGGTTAAGGTCGTTATAAAGCGACGCTCTTTGTCCATCGCGGTGAATGGCAGGTTCGTGATGTCAGTATCAACTCGGACGACGTCGTCCTGATCGGCAGTTTGCGACAGCACGGGGATACAAAGGATCAAAATGCAGATCAGGATTCGTTTCATGTTTGGGGAATTCTAAGCCACGGACTTGCGACGAGCAACGCGGCTTACTCAGGGAGTCCGACACGTCGTACTAATTCTCGAAATCTCGGATCGGATCGTAGACTATCAAACTCGTACGACACTGGGAGCATTATCATGCGAAAATCGCGTTCTTCGTAGGCTCTCTCCAACAACTTGATCGCCTCGTCATTTTGGCCGAGTTTGACATAGAAAGTCGCCAAGAAATACGGAGGAATCGAGTCCCTGTGCGGCGACGCCAACAGGCGATCAAGATTCGCTTGGATATACGCTTTCCAACCCGATTTCTTATAAACCTCCGCCATCTCTTTCATCGTTTGTTCCGGCACCTGGTTGATCGCTCCAGCCTTCAAGTAGGCCTCAACTGCCTTGTCGTACATTCCCTTTCCTTCATAAGCACGCCCAAGAAAGAAGTAAGCAGTCGAAAAGTTGGGATCGAGCTCAATTGTCTTTTGATACTGTACGATCGCCTCATCAAAGCGCCGCGCGTCGACGAGGATATCGGCGTAAACTCGATTGATGATGGCCGAGAGTGGATCGAGTTCGAGTGCACGTTGAATTTCGGCAATAGCCTGGTCAAAGCGCTTGAATCCTGACAGATGTTCAGCGAGCCACTGGTGACCTGTTGCATAGTTAGGATTGAGTTCCAGTGCGCGGTCATACTCTCTTCTAGCAGTCGTAAAATCATATTCGTAATACTCGACGATCTGGCCCAGCGACGCGTGCGCCTCCGCAAGGTTGTCGTCGAGAGCAAGTGCTTTAAGCGCGGCTTCCTTCGCTTTTGGCATCAACTCCTTTGGCGGCTCGTTCGTGTACGCCGACAGCAGCGCGTAAGTATCAGCGAGACCTGAATACGCCAGGGCATAGTTTGGATCCTTCTGAATCGCTTGCTCGAAAAACGGAATTGCCTTGCGAAAATCCGCGGGCGTGCGCTTGTTCCAGTAAAAACGTCCCTTCAAATAGAGTTGATATGCTTCGGGGTTGGCGGTGTACTGCTTGTCCATGCGCGACTGTTCCACACCGGAAAGCGTGGGTCGCAAGTTGTTTGTGATCTCACGCGCGATTTCTCGCTGGACCGAAAGCATGTCGGCGAGTTGCTTTTCATACTGCTCCCCCCAGAGTTGTTTGTTGTCGCGTATGTCTGTCAGTTCGGCGCTAATCACCATCGAATCGCCGCGCTGCATCAGTCGACCCGTCAACACCGCACGCACACCGAGCTCTTTCCCGATCGCGACCGGATCGCCTTCACGGCCTTTGTAACGAAACACCGAACTGCGTGCGATGACTTTCAGGTTTGGGAGTTGAGTGAGGTTGTTGATGATGCTCTCAGTCAAACCATCCGAGATCCACTCCGAATTCGGATCCTTGCTCTGATTGACGAACGGAATTACGGCGATTGATTCAACTGCGACCTCGGTGCTCGCGGCGTGCAAGTAAGATCGAACTCCGAAAACGACAGCGCCTGCGATGATCAGGATAAGCACTGCGCTGATTGCCGTCGCAATCTTATGCCGTCTTAGTCCAGTGATTATGAACTCGGCGCTCGAAACGCGTGTCGAAGGCGAGCTCTCGGGACCGGCGGTCACAGGTTGCCGCGACTGTACACGCGTCGTTTCCGAGTCCCACATCGTGCGCGCTTCACGACTGCCCGATAAAACCGGGGGAACAGTCGTGTCGGCTGACGCTTCCTGCATTGCGCGCCGCACTTCTTTTAACTCAATTGCGACGTCTTTGATGTCCTGGTAACGCTCGTCAGCATCCTTCGCCAAACAGCGTCGAACAATTCGTTGCAGGTCTGGCGGTGCTTCTGGATTGAAAGCCGTTAGTGGCGGGACTGGCTCGCGAATGATCTTGTTGAGCGTTTCGATCTGATCTTTACCGGCAAAGGCTTTTTTCGCTGTGATCGCTTCAAACAAAATGCAGCCAAACGAAAAAATGTCTGAACGATGATCGATCTCTTTCGTCTTTCCCTGCGCCTGTTCGGGCGACATGTAGCCCATGGTGCCGAGGATCAATCCGGGTGTTGAGTGCTGAAGAATCGTCGGCTCTTCGCTACTGATGCTGCCGCTGCTCGTTTGCGGTTCAATCAGTTTCGCCAACCCGAAGTCGAGTACCTTCGCGTGCCCGTCAGTCGTGATCATGATGTTGTCGGGCTTGAGATCGCGATGAACGATGCCGGTATCGTGTGCTTTTGCGAGTCCTTCGGCGACGTGTTGCAGGACGCGCAGCAGTTTCGAAAGTTCTTCGGGTTCGTGGTGAATCTTCGCGCGCAGCGTCGTGCCTTCGATGTACTCCATCGCGATGAAGTTGTGGCCTTCTGCTTCACCGATCTCGTAAATGTGCGCGATGCTTGGGTGATTAAGTGATGCCGCTGAGGTCGCTTCCTGTTTGAACCGTCGCATTCGATCCTCGTTCGAGGCGACCTCGGCCGGTAAAACTTTTAAAGCGACTTTCCGATTCAGGCTGGTGTCCTGCGCGAGATAGACTTCACCCATGCCACCCGCGCCGAGAAGCGTGCGAATCTCGTAGCGTCCGAGTTGTGTTCCGGGAGGGAGGGTCATGAATCCGACAGTATTTATGCCACAAAAAGGCACAAAACCTAAATTAAGCTTTTTTGTGCTTCTTGTGGCTAAACGGGCGGGCCTTCACTGGCGTCAAACTCATCAAAATCTTTGTTCCACTCCGAGCCGCGGCTTTGCAGCAGGCGCACGCACCGGTTCCAGCGCAATATCGCGTCGTCGTTTTCGGGAGGTCTGATCTTTTCAGCCTCTTCGAAGCATTTCAGCGCCTCCTCGAATGCCGGTCTCACAGTGTATGGCGGGCGCCCGGCGCGAAGTTGTGCTTTGGCTTTTCGTTCTTGAAGGATGCCGCTGTAGTAAGCGCGTTCGTACTCGTTCGCCAGCGAATGGAAAATGCGATTGACCTCGGCGTAACGGTCAGACGTTCCCCCAGTAAACTGATCCGTAATCGACAGTCCGAGAAGACGCAAAGCCGTTTGGTGTTGAGGATCGAGCGCGAGTATGTCGCGACAGATTGATTCAGCTTCGCCCGGCTCATTCAGAAAGCGATAGAGCTCGACTTTTGAAATCGCCTCGTTAATTCCGGCATGGGATATCGGTTTCAGTTTGTATTCCATTTCAATCCTTGCCTCGCAACTTCCTCAAGAACCATCGTACCGGATCGTAATAGTCGTCGACGACACGCTCTTTCAACGGAATGATCGCGTTGTCAGTGATATGAATATCTTCGGGACAGACCTCACTACAACACTTTGTGATGTTGCAATAGCCAACGCCCAGCTCGTCTTTCAATAGTTTGGTTCGAGACAAACCATCGAGTGGATGCATCTCGAGCCCGGCAACACGAACGAAGAATCTTGGACCACCAAACTGTTCGTGCCGCCCGTGATCTCGCAGCACGTGACAAACGTTCTGACACAGAAAACACTCGATGCACTTGCGAAACTCCTGCACCCGATCGACGTCGCGCTGGTCCATCTTCCACGTCACGTTCTCGCGCGGCGTGAACGGTGGAATCTTCTTGTTGACTTTGTAATTCCACGAAACATCCGTGACCAGATCTTTGATCACTGGAAAACTCTTAATCGGCTCCACGACGATAGGTTCGTTGACATTCAACGAGTCGAGACGCGTCTTGCACGTCAGACGTGGACGACCATTAACCTCTGCTGAACATGAACCGCACTTACCGGCCTTGCAGTTCCAACGCACGGCCAGATCCGGCGCCATATGACCCTGGACGTAGTGCAACGCGTCAAGCACCACCATTCCGGGAGCGATGGGCACCTTGTACTCGACGAACTCGCCCTGTAGCTTGTCTCCCCGGAAGATTTTGAACGTCGCTTCAGCCATAAGACAAATCCGTTTTCATCCGTGAAAATCTGTGTCTAAAAACTCTCAAGTAATTAGTTCCTGCAACTCAGGCGGCATTTCCGGCACCGGCAACTGCTTCAGCGTCATCTGATCGCCTTCACGAACGATGATGTTGTGTTGCCGGGCCCACGTGTCATCGTAGTTCGGATGATCGATTCTGCTGTGCGCTCCGCGACTCTCTTTGCGCGCCTCTGCACTCAATGCGACTGCTTTCGAAACCGTCAACATCGATTTCATATCGCGCGCGAGATGCCAGCCGGGGTTGAACAATCTCGAACCTTCGACCTTCACTTGCGTAACGCGATCGCTCAAACGTTCGAGCTCTGCAAGACCTTTTTGCAAATCCTCTTCATTTCGAAAGATCCCGACGTAGTTCTGCATCGTCTCTTCCAGATCGCGATGAACCTGGTAAGGACTTTCACCGTCGACCGTTTCGAATGGCGCAAGCATTTCGCGTGTGGCGTAAAGCACTTGCTCGGCCTCAACTTCTGCCCCTCCACCCCGATTAGCATGCTCGGCTGCCGCATGTCCTGCACGACGTCCAAACACCAGCAAGTCTGACAGCGAGTTTCCACCCAAACGATTCGCGCCATGAAGTCCCGCGGCTGCTTCACCAGCTGCGAACAATCCGGAGACTGTCGATTCCGCGGTCTCTGCATCGACGCGGATGCCGCCCATCATGTAATGACACGTTGGTCCAACTTCCATCGGCCCCTGCGTGATATCCACGTCAGCCAGCTCTCGAAACTGGTGATACATGCTCGGCAGTTTTTTCTTTACGTACTCAGCCGGCTTATGCGAGATGTCGAGATATGCGCCGCCGTGTTCTGTACCGCGGCCTTCGCGCGCTTCCGTGTAGATCGCTCGAGCTACAACATCGCGAGTAGATAGTTCCATCTTCTCGGGATCGTAGCGCTCCATGAATCGTTCACCGTCCTTGTTGCGCAGGATGCCGCCTTCACCTCTGACTGCTTCCGTCACTAGAATCCCTTGCACGCCTGGCGGCCAAACCATTCCGGTCGGATGAAACTGCACAAACTCCATGTCCATCAGTTCAGCACCCGCTTCGTATGCGAGCGTCATTCCATCGCCCGTGTACTCCCACGAGTTTGAAGTGATGCGCCACGCCTTGCCGATGCCGCCCGTTGCGATCACGATCGCTTTGGCTTTGAACACGACGAAGCGACCCGTCTCACGCCAGTAACCAAGCGCACCCGAAACACGATCGCCGTCCTTCAACAGTTTCGTGATGGCACACTCCATGAAGACGTCGATGCCGAGATGCACGCCCCGATCCTGTAGCGTGCGAATCATCTCCAGACCGGTGCGATCGCCGACGTGACACAGACGCTTGAACGTGTGTCCACCGAATG
This sequence comes from uncultured Acidobacteriota bacterium, assembly GCA_963728575.1. GTDB lineage: Bacteria > Acidobacteriota > Blastocatellia > Pyrinomonadales > Pyrinomonadaceae > PSRF01. The sequence goes on along the minus strand of CAVSKT010000007.1, from coordinate 63,372 downwards.
CGCGCTGAAGAATGTCGCCCGAGCTCGTGCGATCAAACAACGCGCCCCACTGCTCGAGCTCGCGAACGCGATCGGGCGACTCCTGCGCGTGGATCTGGGCCATACGCCAGTTGTTCAGAAACTTGCCGCCACGCATCGTGTCGCGGAAGTGCGTGCGCCAATCGTCGGCGGTGTCCACATTGGCCATCGCGGCAGCGATACCGCCTTCGGCCATGACCGTATGTGCCTTTCCCAGCAACGATTTACAGACAACGCCGACCCGCGCTCCGTGACCGAGTGCCTCGATTGCCGCACGCAGTCCCGCGCCACCGGCGCCGATGATCAGCACATCGTGCTCGTGAGTTTCGAACTTCTCGTCTACATTCACAGATGCATTCACAGAGGCTTCACAGCAGTCTCAAATCCTGAATTGTGCCTGTCGCTACGAGGCGGATGTAAAGATCAGCGAGACCAACTGAAAACAAACTCAGCCATGCAAACAACATGTGGCGCTCGTTAAGAAAAGTTAGACCACGCCACGCGGTGTGTCTTGGACCACCAAACGCGACACACGAGAAACAATCGACCTTTCCGCCGACGATATGTCGTAGCGAGTGACATGAAAAAGTGTAAAGAGTCAGAAGAGTGATGTTGGCGGTAAGTACGAGCGAACCGACACCGATTCCGAAACGACCATTAAAAAAGAATGCGTGAATAGCGTCGTACCAGAGAATGATCAGGAAGATGAGAGCAACGTAGAGGAAGTAGCGATGCAGATTTTGGAGTATCAGAGGAAATGCTGTCTCGCCGCGATACTTGTGGCCGCGCGATTCACCGACGGAGCATGCAGGCGGATCGAGAAAGAACGCACGATAATAAGCCTTGCGATAGTAGTAACAGGTGGCGCGGAAACCTAGAGGCGCCCAGAGAATGAGAATGGCCGGCGAGAGTGGCCACCAGTCAGGTTTGATTAGTGGTGAATAGAATGGCGAGAGGTATGGACCATACTCGTAGTGTTGACCTTCTAAAGCTCGCCATGTTGCGTAAACGCTGAATGCGCCCAGGACCAGGACGACTGGCAGGAGTTCGAGCCACCACGCATCGCGACGCATCGACGCGCCGAGACGTCCACGTTGCAGTGCGGTTCCAGTTTCAGCCATAGAGGGAAGAAGGTAGCGCGTGGATTCTAGCCGACCTTGCCGCAAGGCGACAAGACGCAGCCTGCGAAGCAGGCAACAGCATAAAGCCTGGGGCGTGAGCCCCAGGACAATAATTACGACAAAGTTCGAGCCCGTGACACGGGCGACAGCTTTGCACTTATGCGCTGTCGCCCGTTTCACGGGCTCGTTGCTTAATTCGTATCCATACCTGGGGCTTACGCCCCAGGCTTTATGCTGATGCCTGCTTCGCAGGCTTTATGCGGGCGCCTGCTTCGCAGGCTTTATGTTGCGGTCTTGGCTGCCGTGTCGGAAGAATGCGTAGCAGCCTGTTTGTTTGGCTGTGGCGTAATTCTCAAGTACGGCTTTGGTGCTCTCCAGCCGCCCGGGAATTTTTCCTTTGCAGCCTCGTCAGACAGTGACGGAACGATGATCACGTCGTCACCATCTTTCCAGTTAACCGGAGTCGCAACGCTGTACTTCGCCGTCAACTGTAATGAATCGATCACGCGCAGCAGTTCTTCGAAATTGCGTCCGGTGCTGGCGGGATAAGTGAACATCAACTTGACCTTCTTGTCTGGTCCAATAACAAACACTGAACGAACTGTGAATACGTCGCTGACCTCTGGGTGGATCATGTCGTAGAGTTCGGCAATCTTGTGATCCGGATCGGCAATGACCGGGAAGTTGACCTCGGCTCCCTGAGTCTCTTTGATGTCCTCAGCCCAGCGTTTGTGTGAATCCGCGGGGTCGACGCTGAGTCCAATAACTTTCACACCGCGTTTGTCGAAATCCGGTTTCGAGCGGGCCACGTAGCCCAGTTCGGTCGTGCAGACAGGAGTGAAATCCTTTGGATGGGAGAAGAGGACAGCCCAGCTATCGCCAATCCACTCATGGAAATTGATCGGACCCTCGGTGGTGTCCGCGCTGAAATCGGGTGCTATGTCGCCAAGTCGTAGAGCCATTTGTATCTCCTTCGAATTCGAAACGATTCCCGGTCCTTCAGGCCGGGAAATAAGGGATGCGCATTAATTGTTTTAGTACGCCACTTTTACAACTATTGGCCGCGCCAAGTCAAACCGTGAGGATGCCGTGTTATTCTTCGCAGCATCTACTATGAAACTCGCACTTAACGGCGCTACAACCATGCGGGCTGACCTTGCAACCGACTTGCAGGCAGCCCAGGCCGCGGGATTTGATTATGTTGAAATCTGGGCGGCAAAACTCCGGGCATTTCTGAAAGACCGGCGAGTGGCAGAACTCAAAGATCTCTTTTCTGAATCGGGCCTCTCGCCATTGAGCATCAACTCGATCGAGCATGTCACTTTTCGTAACGCCCACGCCTACGAGTCGATCCAGCATGAATGCGAAGAACTGAGCAGCATCGCTTCGGCTGTCGGGTGTCCTTGCATCGTCGTCGTTCCCGGACGCTTGCCACAGGGCGGCGCTTCGCGGGAGGAAGTGATCTCGGAGTCAGTCAGAGTGTTGAATGAACTCTGCGACATTGCCGCGAATCACAACGTAACGCTTGCTTTCGAATTTCTTGGTCAACCGGATTGCAGTGTGCAAACGCTGGATCTCGCTGCTGATATCGTGCAAAGAGTGGGACGCGATAATCTGGGAGTCGTGATCGACAGTTTTCACTTTTACGCCGGCGGTTCCACGTTCGACATGATCGAAGCTCTCGATCCAAAACTCATTCAGATCTTTCACATCAACGACGCCGAGGATCTTCCACGCGATCAGTTGGAGGATCGACACCGGCTGCTTCCCGGTCTGGGAATCCTGCCGTTGCGTGAAATGCTCGATGCTTTCCGGCGCATCGGATACGACAAAGTCGCGAGTGTTGAGATCTTCCGGCCCGAGTACTGGGAAAGAGATCCGTTTGAACTTGCGCGTGATGCACATGTAGCCACGCAACGCGTCTTGGGCTAGACACAAGCACAAAGTTTCTCATGACGAAGATCAAAGTTGGGATCATCGGCGCCGGATACATTGCCGGAGTTCACGCCTCCGTGCTGGCGCGTGATGAGCGCGTTCAGATAACTGCCGTGCACGATGTTGTTCCCGAAGCTGCCGAACGGCTTGCACTCGCTCACAATTGCACTGCGGTTGGTACGCCGATCGAATTACTGGAAAGATGTGACGCGGTCTTTATCACCACGCCAAACACGAAGCACGTTTCGTTGGCAATGGCGGCAGTCGAGATCGGCAAGCACGTGTTTTGCGAAAAACCGCTCGCCACAAATGTCGCCGATGCTGGGGCGGTGTTTGAGAAAGCGAATCAGAGCGAAGGAATTTTTCAGGTAGGTCACAATCGGCGCTTCGCTCCTGTTTATGCGCAACTGAAGCTACTGCTGAACGAAACACACAAGCCTCACTCGGCCCACGTCAAGATGAATCGCGGCGAACTACTGAAACCCGAGTGGACGGGAAATCCGGAAGTCACTGGCGGCTTTTTGTATGAGACACCGATTCACATGTTTGACATGATGCGGTTTCTCTTTGGGGAAGTAGAAAGTTTGCACGCCATAGGATCGACACACGAGTACAACGAGATCGACGACTTTTCGGTGCTCATGAAGTTTGCAAGCGGGATGCACGCGACACTTGCGACTGCCGCTGACGCGAGCTGGTTGTTTCCATTCGAGCGAGTTGAAGTCTTTTGTCACCATGCAACACTCGTGACGCGTGAGATGGAGAGTCTTACCTGTAGCACGAATCTCGAAGGTCACTTCAAGGTCGAGTCAATGCAACAGTTACCCCGCGATGAGAAGTGGGGTTACGTGCAGGAGGATCGTGCGTTCGTCGACGCGATCGTGAATGGTTCACCGCCACTTGTTACTGCTTTCGACGGTCTGATGTCCGTCAAATTAGTCGATGCTGTTTACCAATCCATTAAACAAGGTACGACGCATGTGTTAATATCCAAGAACCCGGCATAACCCCCGTTCAGGTTCCCTTCCCCTGTTTGGGTGATGTTATGTCTGAAAAGGCCTTTTCGCGTCAAAAATCTCCGGCTGAACCGGCCGCGAAACCTGTCGAACTGCATTCAGACCTCTATCGCGAGATCTTTGCTCACTCGCGCGAAGCCATCGCCATCATCGACCCCGACGGCTATTACCTCCAGCAAAACGGCGCACATTTCACACTTCTCGGTTACGCTGACGACGATCTCGAAGGAAAGACGCCCGCGATCCTCCTCGGCGACGAAACGTTCAAGCAGATTTTCGATCACCTCGTGACTACGGGTGATTATTCGGGTGAAGCCGTTTGCCGTACGAAGTCAGGCGAAGAAAGAAACATCGAACTGTCGGTATTCACGATGCGCAGCGGTCTGGGCGAACCGCTTTGCTACGTCAGCATCAAGCGCGACATCACAACGCGCAAGAGTACTGAGAAAGAATTGGAGAAAGTGCTCGTGCGCGAACGGTCCGCGCGCGCCGACGCTGAAAAAGCCAACCGTTTGAAGGACGAGTTTCTCGCAACTCTCTCACACGAACTGCGCACTCCTTTGAACGCCGTCATTGGCTGGTCGCGAATACTCAAAGCCGGACATCTCGACGACGAAAGCTCAGCGCATGCGATCGACGTGATCGAAAGAAACGCGTGGGCACAGAAACAGATCATCGAAGACATTCTCGACGTGTCGCGAGTCATCACCGGCAAGCTTCAGCTACATCTTGTAGCAGTGGACCTCGTGGCCGTGGTGAATGCTGCACTCGATGCGGTCAAACCGGCGCTCGAAGCGAAACACATTCGCGTCGACACGCACTACCAGCAAGGACTCAGAATTATTGCGGGCGACGTTGACCGCTTGCAGCAAGTCGTTTGGAACTTGTTGTCGAATGCTTCGAAGTTTACACCGGTAGGCGGCGTGATCTCAGTACGTGTTACTCAGAACAACGCTACCGTCGAGATCGAAGTGAGCGACACGGGACCCGGAATTAACCCGGAGTTTTTGCCGCACGTGTTCGAACGTTTCCGCCAAGCGGATGGATCGACCACTCGCACTCACGGTGGACTCGGCCTTGGACTCGCAATCGTCCGGCATTTAGTGGAACTGCACGGCGGCGTGATTAGTGCGGAGAATAGAACTCAGGAATCGGGAGCAGTATTTACTGTCAGGCTTCCGTTACCGAGCACCGAGTTAAATCTGGAAGCCCTGCCGCCGGCGAGCACTTCCACAGAGAACATAACGGATGCCGACCTCAAAGGACTACCGGCAGAAATACGAGAATTGGTGAACGCATTCAAGTATCTTACGGGCAAAAACTCGTAGATGCTGTAAAATCCCGAATCCTGTGATGCGTTGCTCCTGGGCTACTACTCCGCTTTCAATCTCTTACCACGACAAAGAGTGGGGTGTGCCGGTTCATGACGACACTCGACTGTTCGAATTTCTGGTTCTCGAAGGAGCCCAGGCGGGGCTCAGTTGGGAAACAATTCTCAGGAAACGCGAGAACTATCGAGCCGCATTCGATCGTTTCAATCCAAGGAAAGTAGCCGCATATGATGAGCGAAAGATCGCCACGCTTCTCAACGATGAAGGCATTATCCGCAATCGCCTCAAGATCAACGCCGCAGTTACGAATGCCAATGCATTTCTGGAAGTGAAGCGCGAATTTGGTAGTTTCGATGAATACGTGTGGCGCTTTGTGAACGGCAAACCGCGTCGCCGCAAGCCGGGAGAGCCGCTCGCTCCGCACACCGAAATCTCTGACGCGTTGAGCAAGGATCTCGTCAAACGCGGTTTCAAATTTGTCGGTTCTACGATCTGCTATTCATTCATGCAGGCAGTTGGCATGGTCAACGATCACGACTCGAAGTGTTTTCGCTATAAAGAACTTGGAGAGTATGGCCTCGCAAAGTCGCAAAGGCGCAAAGACAATCAATTGCAGTAAGCGTTGCCTTTGCGCCTTTGCGCCTTTGCGAGGAAACTTCTTTGTGCGAGTATCTGTCTAACTTTTCTTCAAACGGAGGTCTCGAATTGCGACACAAGTTTTCCCAATTATTCTTGTTAGCTGCAATCACTGTTCTGACGCTGGCGCCGAATGTAGTGGCGCAATCTGCTTCCCTCGCTGCACTCCCTGAAGCTGACGTGCTCATCTACCTCAGCCCTCAACGCATTCTCAACGAGGCCGCGCCGCGCGTAGTGCCATCGGCGGAAATACCCAAGATGAGATCAGCGTTTGCTGATCTGAAGAAAGGCGTTGGCATCGATCCCTCAACGCTCGAGTATCTTGTGATCGCGATACGCTTTCACAAGCCTGCGACGGACTTGAGCTTCGTTGCTCCCGACGTGATGGCGGTGCTGGGTGGAGATTTTAGTGCCGACTCGCTGATGACACTCGGCCAACTCTATCTCCAGGACAAAGTGCGTGTTGAGAAGCATGGATCGAAATCGATTTCGGTGATGACAGTCGATCCGATCGTTGCGCAGGCACAGAAAACTCCGATACTAAAGCCATTTACCGAGATTGGTCTGGTGCCTCTTAGTACCAACTCTGTCGCAATCGGAAACCTGCGTTATGTCAAAGCGGCTGTCGATGCCGCTGATGGAACAGGACGCCTCAATCCGGTCGCGTTGCAGTCGCTATTGCGGGACCCAAACGCGCTCATCGCTGCTCAAGGCGCGCCAATCTCCGCGATTGCGAAGAGTCTCGGTATGTATGGACTTGAGAACACGTCTCGCCAGTCGAATTGTACGACTGATCTCGGAAACTTCTACGCGGCCGTTACAATGAATGGAACCAACTTCAGTTTGCGGGGTGCGATGCATGCGGACAATCCCGACACGGCGAAGATCATTTACCACTTGATCTCAGGGCTGATGCAGCAGGGGATTGATGCCGTGCCTGACAAGCAGGCGCAGTCGATTTTGCAGTCTATTAAGATGTCGGCGCGCGAAAGTGAAATCGTTTGGGAGGCTGATGTTCCAGAGAAAGTTATAGCCGACTACTTCAAACCGAAGCCTCCTTCGCCACCCGCGGCGACTTCCAAGCCCGCTGCTCGACCCCCCGCGAGGAAGAAGCGAACAGGTAGAGGAGCTAAATAGGAGATCGAATTATGCGAAAGTCAATCTTGCCCTTGACGGCGATTTCGCTTTTATTGCAGCGTCGTTAATGTTTCTAACAATTGCGGTTAAGTCGTCAACTCAAAACGCGAACAGTCCAGTAACTACGAACAAGAATTCCAACGACTCCCGATCGATACTTTCACAGCCCTCGGGCGGAGGCGGTCAGGAGGATTTCTCGAAGAACACCTGGGAGCTTCCGGCGGACGCCGACAAGACGAAAAACCCGGTAGCCGCCACGCCGGAATCGATCGCCAAAGGTAAAGAACTGTATCTCGCTCAAAACAAAGGGAACTGTATCTTTTGTCACGGCGAAACGGGCGCCGGCAACGAAGCAAACTTGCCGAAGCTACGCAGAAAGCCCGCGGATCTCACGAACAAAGAGCGCATGACAGCGATGACTGACGGCGAACTCTTCTGGAAGATCACGAAAGGCATAAGAGGAATTATGCCGGCCGGTGAGCGGCGCATGACTGAAGCGGAAGAACGCTGGCACGTGGTGAATTACGTGCGGACCCTCGCGAAAGAAAAGCAATAGATCTCTCCTCGCAAAGGTGCAAAGGCGCAAAGAAAGCGAGTTCTTCCTTTGCGCTCTTTGCGCCTTTGCGAGAGAAATCAAAAGAAGCGTTCCGCGTACTCCCGAATCTCTTTCAACGACGATTCCGCGAGCACTCGGAAAACCTTCACCGGGCAGCCTGCGGGTATGCGCGGCGCCATCAACGAGTCAGTGATCACAAACGCTGCTGATCGCAATCCTTTCTCCCAATTGCGCTCACGCGCGTCGCGAATACTCAACGCATCAGCATCCAGCCCCGCTGCCACCAGCAACGTACGCGCCCATCGCAAAAACTCCGGCCAGCGCGACACGATTGCCACCAGGGCCTCACGCGATGGTTTTGTTTCTCCTCGAAACGACTCCACGATTGACGCTGAATGCAGCACAAGTACGTCGGTTTCCGGCTTGATGCGATCGGCGTACTCTCCCATGTGACCGTACAGAACCAACGGCACTCCTCCAGCGGCGCCATTGATTTCGTCTGGTCCAACTCCTCTTACTTTCGCCTTCGTTGTCGTTGAGATCTCCGCGACGAGTATCTCGCGAAGATCGGGGTCGGGTTCGAGCAACAGAAAATGATCCGGGCGTTGCGTCGAGAGCGAACGCTGAATGCCTGTTTGGATATCAGCAAGTGAGTATCCTTCCTCCCGAAGGTTTCTGAAGAAGCGCGAGATGACCTGGTCGAGCGCAAGTCCGTTTTCGAGCGCCTCGTCGTTTCGCGCGCGCACGTAAACGCCGCTTCCCTTTCGAAACTCGACCCATCCTCGTTTCGCGAGTTCGCGATATGCCGCGCTGACTGTGTTGGCGTGGATGTCGTAACGGCGGGCGAGTTCGCGCGTGCTTGGCAAGCGCTCGGCTACTTTGAGGTCGTTACTGACGATGCCGAGGACGATCTGCGTCACCAATTGCTCGCGAATGGGGACTTCACTGTTTTTGGAGATCCAGATACGCATGGGAGATTTGACAGGTTTTCAAAGTTCAACGGATTATACTTCAGAAGAATGACTGATCAGCCATCGTATTTACAGTTGCTGGACGAGGGCTTGCTTGAAAAGCGAGTCGAGGAGCTCGAGCGTTTGCTTGAACGGTGCACGGTCTGTCCGCGCGACTGCCTGAACAATCGTTTGAACGACGAAATCGCCGCGTGTTACTCGGGACGCTTGCCGATCGTTTCGTCGTACACAGCACACTTCGGCGAGGAGCCGCCGTTGGTTGGAACTAAGGGCGCGGGGAATATCTTTTTCGGCAACTGCAATCTTCGTTGCGTCTATTGCCAGAACTACCAGATCTCACAAACGCACAAACAGCAGCTCAAAAACGAAGTTACGCACGAGCGTTTGGCTGAGATGATGCTGGAGCTGCAATCGAGCGGATGTCACAACATCAATTTCGTTTCACCTACGCACTTCGCTCCGCAGATGGCGCGCTCGATTTTAATCGCGGCGCGTCAAGGTTTGCGCCTGCCGGTGGTCTATAACACAAACGCGTACGACTCAGTTGAAGTTTTGCGTTTGCTCGATCGCATCGTCGATGTTTACCTGCCGGATCTGAAATATGCTGACGACGAGTCGGGTTATCTCTATTCGAAAGTTAGTGGTTACAAGGAGTTTTCGCGGCTCGCGTTGCGTGAGATGTACCGGCAAACGGGTGACGAGCTCGTGTTTGATAAAAATGGATTGTTGAAACGTGGTTTGGTTGTGCGTTTACTGGTGTTGCCTAACGACATCGGCAGCATCGCCGAATCGATCGAGTGGATTAGAGACGAGCTGAGTCCGCGTGTCGCGATCTCTTTGATGGCCCAGTATTACCCGACACACCAGGCGGAAACGAACAAGCGTTACGTGCTGCTGTCGCGATGTATTCGAGAATCGGAATGGATGAAAGCCACTGCCGCGCTCGAAGAGTTAGGAATGAGCGAGGGTTGGGTGCAGGAGTTCGATGGAGCCTCGCACTACTACCGGCCCGACTTTAATAATTCCGACCAACCGTTTAGAGATATCAGAGATTTTGTAAACGCGGATGAACGCGGATGAAGACGGATTCAGGTTACTTCATATCTAACCGCTGGGCTGCCCGCGGGGTAAAACGCACCTAACAATCGCAACTCACCCGCGCCCGTGTTCTCAACACAGTGAAGCTGTCGTTTCGGAAGATAGATGCATGAACCGGGCGCGATTGGAGTGTTTGTTTCACCAGCCCACATCCTTCCTTCACCGCGCAGAATGAACAGCACTTCCTCATACTCATGAAAATGATCCGGCGCGCGGCCCGGAGGAATCGATCCGACAAACTGCGTCACCTGCTCGCTCCCAATTTCATCGTCAACAAGAACCCGATACCATCGATCAGCCGTCGGCAACGCTCTGCGATCCGATAGTCTCACGATGGGAGTTACTCGAGGAGATGTCGAGTGGTCCAACGGATCATCGACTGTACCTGTAAACGCCTCCTCCGGACACTGCGAGCTCACGAATTGCACAACGTCCGGTCCGGAATTCTCAACGATCAATGTTTGTCCAGGTCGCAGATAAACACCAGTCTCTGGACCAACCTCATATGAGTTTCCATCGATCAAGACAGTACACGCGCCTTCGAGCACGTAAAGAACCTCATCAGATTCTCGATTGCGTAGCCCCGGTGAACTCCCTGGTCCAAATTCCAGTATGCGCAACGAGATTGCTTCAGCGCCGGCCGCCTTGCCGATTTGATTCCAGATTTTTAGTGAACCGAGGACGTGAGGATCGCCTTCATGCATTGTCGAGACCCGGCAACCACCCTCCAACACTACCGCCATCTCCGACGCTCCTAAGGTTTGCTTGTGTTCAAGTGATGCGTGGTGTGTTCCGAGATCGAGAGAGGCTGAGGCTTGTTCGAAGCCGGCAGTTCGTTTGTCAGATTTGCGGGCGCCGGTGCTTCGTAAAGCGATCTGTTAACTCCTGCATCGAGCATTCTTTGCTCGAGCGCGTCGCGAACGTCGCCGGGAAGGCTCTTGCGCGGAAGAGTGAACAACAACCCGTTTATGATCATTCCCAGCCCGACCAGAAACGTGACGAAAAATGGCGTGATAGCCGGAATCAGTTCAAGCTTGTCTACCGCGAGGACAAGAAAAATGATGCTGGCCCCCAATCCGATCGCTGCAGTGATTACTCCACTACGGATTCGTCGCAAACGCCGCTCTTCCGGCGACTCAAGAAACTTTTCAAACTCCGGCAAAACGTCTTCGGCGATGTGTTCGAGATCCTTCGCCGTTTTCATCTGGCGAATCTTGTCCGCAACGGCCATCCCGATGTGTTCGCGGGCCGAAATCGCTGACTGTGTGATCGCGTCGGGGTTCTCGAGGGTATTTCGGACGACGCGCAAGTCAGTGCCGCAGGCCCGGCAGAACTGGCTTCGTTGTCGTTCCTCAGAACCGCAGGAGGGGCAGTACATATCGGGGAATTATACGGCAACCCGGGTTAGAAGTTTCTACGAGTATTGCCCTACTGCCTTTTTGTGGCTAAGGCCGCGTGTTAAGATTCGGCGACTATCTCTCCCAGAGGTAAGCATATGAAAAGACTATTCGCCCTGACCATGGTCATTGGGTTCTTCTGCGTTGCGGAACCCGTTTTCTCCCAGAACCAACCGACGCAACAACCTTCGGCTGAAGAACTTGAGAAGAAAGCCGAGCGGGAAAAGAACGCGTACCGCCTGTTGGATCAGGTGATCGACGAAGCCCAGTCACTGCGAATGACTGAAAATCGTGTTCGCGTACAAATAAATGCGGCCGACATGCTTTGGGATCAAAACCAGGGGCGCGCTCGTTCGCTTTTCACGATGGCTGCCGAGGGAGTGGCGGAACTAAATCGGACTCAGCAGGAAGCTGTTAATCGACGCAGCGAGGCGATGCAGGCCGCGATGCAAGACCCGACTGGTTTTGTGAAACCAGCGATTCCCCCGCTCAATCGTGGGTCTTTTCAATTGCGACAGGAGTTGGTACTCGCCGCCGCTCGTCATGATGCGACACTTGCCTACCAGTTGCTCGCGTCAACCAAACAGGCAATCCCCGCACAAACACCGGCTGATCAACGTGGACCACGCCCGCAAGTCACGTCCGAAGATAATCTCGAACAAACTCTACTCGCACGCATCGCAGCCCTCGATCCAAAACTTGCTGCTCAGAACGCCGAGCAGATGATGGAGAAAGGACAGTTTCCACGAGCGCTTCCGGAAGTGATCAATCAACTGCGGCGTCAGGATGGCGAAGCTGCTGACAAACTGGCCGACAAAACAGTCCGAAAAATTCAGGCGTCAAATCTTCTGACGAACAACGAAGCCGCCACGCTCGTCCAATCGCTGATTGCTCCTGGTCCAATTCAGGCCGGTGCGAATGCCGCACAAGCCGTGACAAGCCGTCGAGGACCGGCACTGGAACAATCTGCTTACGTCGAGTTGTTATCCAGCGTGATCGACGCGGCGTTGAAAGCGACGCCGGCACCACGCGGACAGGCAAATCCACGTCGTGCGCCGGCTGCTCCGGGCGCCACTCGTCCGACCAGTGGTCCACCACAGCCGACCGAAGCTCAAGTCGAACAAAACAACGCGCGACGTTTACTGGCTGGACTTCAACCGGCCCTGCCAATCATCGATCAATTCCTGCCCGCGAAGGCTGCTTTGGTTCGCCAGAAGATGACGGAATTGGGGTTGTCAACTAGTTACAATCCGACTATTGCGTTGACGCAGGGCAATTCTACAGCCGATGCTCTGATCCAGGCGGCCGCAGCGGCGCCACAGCAGATGAAATCGCGACTCTACCAGCAGGCGGCCTTCAAGGCGTTGGAAGAAGGAGACACTGAACGCGCACGCCAAATCGCTAACGATCACTTGCAGAACAATGCGCGCGACATGGTGATGCAGAGAATCGATTTTCGCGAATTGTCGAAGAAGGCTGAAGGCGCTCGCCTCGATGAAGTTCGTCAGGCTGTAACGCGGCTTCAAACAGACAACCAGAAGATCGAGCTGCTGCTCCAGGTTGCAAACGACACACAAAAGACCGATCCGAAACTCGCGCTCCAGTTGTTGGACGAAGCAAGACAAATCACTAATCGTCGTGCAACCAGCTACGAGCATTTTGAGCAACAGTTGAGAGTTGCGCGCGGGTTTGCGACTGTCGATGCTGCGCGGAGCTTTGAAGTGCTCGAACCGGGTATTAGTCAACTCAACGAGTTGCTTTCAGCGGCGGCTGTGTTGAGCGGTTTTGAGATCAACATGTTTCGTGATGGAGAGATGTCGATCCAGGGTGGAAACGGATTGACGTCGACCATCAATCGATACGGGCAAGAACTCGCTCGACTCGCGCGCAGCGATTTTGAACGTTCGGAAACATTGGCCGGCCGCTTTCAATTTACGGAGCCGCGAATCATGGTACGCCTGGCTATCGTCAAGGGATTACTCGGTTCCGATCCCACCGCTACTTCAACGTTCCGCGCTGAGAACATCGTTATTAGACAGGATTAACATGACAAGCAGGATTTTCGAGCGGGAGATGCCGGACATCGAACCAACAACACCCTATGATCCGGACGAAGATCCTGATTCAATTCCATTACCTCCCGATTCGAACCCGCGGCCCGCAGCTCCCGTTCGCGAACCGGATGACAAACCTCCGCCAATAGAAGACCCCTCCAGGCCTGAACCCACTAGATTAAGTTAAACAGGAGTCTTTGTTGGACCATCTACGTCTCGCTCTATTACTCAGTGTCACTACGTCCATCTACCGCTTTTTCCGCAGGATGGGAATATTCGGACTACTTCTGATGAGTGCGCTCGATTCGTCGTTTCTCGTGCTACCTTTTGGAAACGATCTGTTGCTGATCGCGCTCGTAAGTTCAAATCGAGAAGGTCCAAACTGGATCGGTTACGTGCTCGTGTCGGCGATCGGATCTGTCATCGGTGTGTTCGTTATCGACCTGTTGATGCGCAAGGCCGGTGAGAAAGGACTCGAACGCTTTGTAAGTAGGAAAAAGATCGAGAAAGTTAAATCGAAGATCGAAAACAAAGGCTTCTTAACTGTATTTCTCGCGACGTTAATACCGCCTCCTTTTCCGTTCACGCCCGCGGTAATGACAGCCTCTGCTTTGCAAGTGCCAAAAGGAAAACTTTTGAGTGCCGTTTTTGTCGGCCGGCTGTTACGATTTGGCGTAGAAGCAATTCTGGCCTTATATTTTGGACGTCAGGTGATTGCTTTCATAAACTCTGACGTAGTCTCGTATGTGGTTTACGCGTTGATCGGAATTGCAATCGTCTTGAGCACTCTATCCCTGATGCGCTGGCTAAAACGCAGCTAGGAATCTCCTAAAACCGCCAGGAAAGGTTCGCAATTCGAAAATCCTCCGTGTAGAATCCGCAGTCGAAAAAATTACTCCTGAAGGGAGCCCGCAGGCATGCCAGAGACAAGGGGCGTTCAAGCCACCGAGGAAGTGAAAGCAGAATGGTCCCTCGCGTACAAGCATTACCTTAGAGCGCCGGGTGATCGGTTTGACAAGAAAAAGGACCGAACCCAGCGTATCGATTATGTAGCCCAGGAAATGAAACTGACCCGAAAACAAGCCAAACGCCGGATTAGAAACTACGAAGCGTGGCAACGAAACATCAAGAAGGGTCTTGTTCATCCGTAGCCCCCACGAATGGAACTTGTGGATGGACCTCACCCATCACTACTTCTAAAGGAAGGTTAAAGTGAAAATCACTTATCGGCGCCACCACTTGTGGCTTGGTGCTTTCTTGTGTCTTTGTGTGGGACTTTCGCTTATGTCATGTACTGATAATCCGAATTCAACCTCGATATCCGGCTCCGCGACCAAAGACGATGCAGAGAAATTCCTTGCCGACGCTGAAAAGCGCCTGTTGGATCTCAACATCAAAGCGGGTCGCGCCGACTGGGTGAAGAGCACATTCATCACCGACGACACGGAAGCGATCGCCGCCGACGCAAACGAAGCTCTGATAGCGGCGACCACCGAACTTGGCGAACAGTCGCGGCGCTATGAAAACGTGGACCTCTCGCCCGAAGGCAAACGCAAACTGAAATTGCTCAAGCTCGCTCTGACACTTCCCGCGCCCAAAAATCCGGACGAACGCAAAGAACTCACAAAACTGGCAGCCGGCATGGAAGGCGACTACGGTAAAGGTAAGTATTGTCCGGAGGGCGACAAGGGAAAGTGTCTCAGCCTCGGTGATCTCGAGGACATTATCGGCACGAGTCGCGATCCGGAAGAATTGAAGAGAGCGTGGTTGGGATGGCACCAGATCGCGGTTCCGATTCGCAAAGACTATGTGCGGTTTGTTGAACTCAGTAACAAAGGCGCCAAGGAAATGGGCTTTGACGACACGGGCGCGATGTGGCGTTCGAAGTACGATATGGAACCCGCTGCCTTCGCCGCGGAGATGGAAAGGTTGTGGCTGCAAGTCAAGCCTCTCTACGACTCGCTTTACACCTATACGCGGCGCAAATTGTCGGAGAAATATGGCCCAACGCTGGTCCCCCTCGACAAACCGATCCCGGCGCACTTGCTCGGAAACATGTGGGCCCAACAATGGGGCAATATCTATCCATTACTTGCGCCCGCCAATGCCGACCGTGGTTACGACCTGACGGAGATCCTCAAAGCGAGAAAGACGGATGAGAAGCAGATGGTGCGGTATGGCGAATCGTTCTTCACTTCAGTGGGCTTCGAAGCGCTGCCGCAGACGTTCTGGGAACGGTCACTCTTCGCAAAGCCGACGGATCGTGAAGTTGTTTGCCACGCGAGCGCGTGGGACATCGACTACGAAAAAGATGTGCGACTAAAGCAGTGTGTGCAGATCAACGAAGAGGATTTTTCAACTGTGCACCACGAGTTGGGCCACAACTATTATCAGATGGCCTATGCTGGTCAACCGTACCTTTTTCGCGAGAGCGCGAATGACGCGTTTCACGAAGCGATCGGGGATACGATCGCGTTGTCAGTAACACCGCCTTATCTGAAACAGCTTGGTCTGATTAATCAGGTTCCTGACCCTCGTGCAGACATCGGGTTTCTGTTGAATCGAGCGCTCGACAAGGTCGCATTCCTGCCGTTTGGATACATCGTGGACCAATGGCGTTGGAACGTCTTTTCGGGCAAGGTCACGCCAAACGAGTACAACAAGTTCTGGTGGGAGTTGCGTGAGAAGTATCAGGGTGTGGCGCCGCCAGTGGCACGCAGTGAACAGGATTTTGATCCGGGAGCAAAGTATCACGTACCGGCGAACACGCCGTACGCGCGTTACTTCCTCGCGGCGATTCTCCAGTTTCAGTTTCACCGGGCGTTGTGTCGCGAAGCAGGATTTAGCGGTCCGCTTTACCAGTGTTCGATCTACGGCAACAAGCAGGCTGGTGAAAAACTGAAATCGATGCTGGCGATGGGAGCGAGTCAGCCCTGGCCGGCTGCACTGAAGGCTATGACGGGCGAAGATAAGATGGACGCAACCGCGATCATCGATTACTTCGCGCCACTGAAGTCATGGCTGGATGAGCAGAATGCAGCTCAGAAATGAGGTTCCCGTTTGGAGTTCAAGCTCGCCTCTTTCGGCAACCTGAAGCTTGAGCTGGCTTTGCCCGAAAAGTGCCTTATGCGGAGAAGATGTCCCACGCAAAGGCGCAAAGCGCTACGCGTTTCCAAGGGGTTTTCTTTGCGCCTTTGCGCCCTTTGCGCGAGAAATATTTCGTCGCTACATGCGACTCGAATACTTTTCGGGAAAGCCGGTTGAACTCCAAACGGAAACGCTTATCGTGCTACCGGGGAAATGCTCGTGTCGCGCAGGACGTAATGCGGCGTTTTTTGCTCCGTGATGATCTCCGCCGTCTGAAACTTGCGCAAAACATCAGGCGGCCACACGCGGTGGGCTCGGCCTTCTCGTACCGTGGCGTTGTTCACGCGCATAAAATCGAGAGTCGATGGCACTAAGGTTCTTGGGTTAACCAGGGCAAAACGCCACGTCTTACGTTTGGTTACCGAAAACTCTAAGGAAATCGTTTGGTTTTTTGGGGCTAGTACTTTCATTGGCACCTTTGTTGAACTGGGATTAACGCCTGTCCACTCTAAAAGCAGTGCCAATGGCGGCCCGATTCCAGGTTTTTCTGAGCGTTAACGTTCTACGTTCCTGAACGTTTGGTTATCAGGTACCAACCAAATGAAAACGCTCATCAAATTTCTCGTAAATGCAGTGGTTGCGTGGCTTGCAGGGTGTCTGTTCATTGTCGCAACTCTCTATTTCACCAATTCGGGAGTGGACTTCACGACGACTGACATCCTCGGGTTCTCGGTGCTATCGATTATGGCATCGGGAATACTGATGCTCGTCGTGTATACGCCCAGTCTCTACTGGTTGAAGCGACGCCTGGGCGGAGTCAATCCCCGCAACAGATTTCCGTTGCTGACAGGTGTGATTTGCAACATTCCGGTATTCATCGTGCTTGCACTGCTTATTAACCGGAAGATGTCGGCCACAGAAGCGTTCGGTTTTATGTTGACGTTTCTAATTATCGGCGTGAGTTTTGGTTATGGATTTACGTTGGCGCAAGCGAGGCGTGGTCGACTTACGCCGGACGTTGTAAATAAGACCTGAGCTCGGGTCGAGTCGCTTTTCGCATCAACGCGCTCTTGGCTTTCCACTCCATCGCGCGACTGAGATCAACGATAAAGTGTGTTTCACCTGATTCGAAGGATGCGATCGGTGCACCATCCTGATAAAGAATGCGATTGCTCGTGTGTGCCGTAATCCGGCTGCCGGGAACGATGATGCCCACGAGGTTCAAAGGATCGGCTGCACTGATGGAAATCAAACTCTCCTGCGCACCGGCGCGACGAATCGATCTCAGCATTCCAATCGCTTCAGGCAGTGCAAACTGCTCGCCGGAGATACTTGCGACAAACCTTCCGCCACGAATGTCACCGCGTGCTTCCAGTCGATGATAGATGCGCAGCAGCACACGCCACGGCACTGCGATCCCTTCTCGCTCCAACAAACGTTTGAATACCACACCATAGCGTTTGAGAAGCACCCACGCGACTTCTTCGCCCAACGCCGGATCTAAAGAGGTTGGTGTTACGTTCCCGCGCTGCAGGATTGACCATCGACCGGCGCTCGCCATGTCGTAAACCGGCTGGCGATGCTTGCGACGCGCTGCCGCCTGCGTCTTCCTGCTGCCTGGTGTTAACAAAGCGCGCAGTCCGGCGAAACTGTCAGACACAACCACACCATTCGCAACCAGTTCAGCAAGTGCTTCTTCAACCTGGCTGCGCAACAATTTCGTATTCTCAACAATGTCCGTGAAGAACGATGCG
Source organism: uncultured Acidobacteriota bacterium (assembly GCA_963728575.1). Classification (GTDB taxonomy): domain Bacteria; phylum Acidobacteriota; class Blastocatellia; order Pyrinomonadales; family Pyrinomonadaceae; genus PSRF01. Next base: position 45,261 of record CAVSKT010000007.1, on the reverse strand, counting down.
CCACGCATTGCGAGATAGTCATGAACCATCTGCGTCGTAGTTGAAAACTCTGATGTGATGGTTGGTGCGGGTTGTGGAAATACAGAGCTCCAGAGGGCAAAGCTCTTGCGGCGCATGAGAGCTATGGGAGTATTCCTCACTGGACCAGAGCCGCGCGCTCTTTCAGTCTCCGCGGAACGTGCAAGCGGCGTCAGACGTGCCCAAACCACTTCACCCGACAAACACAACGCATCTAGCCACGCAGGATCGTACTCGACCATTCGGGCCGGAAGGAGTTCACCTTCCCATGCGGCGGCTGGGGCTTCGACGCCTTCCAACTGTTCGATGATGGCTTTAAGACTTTCGGGTCCTTCCATCTGATGGTCAGGCGCGACCTTCTGCCATGCAAGCAGGAAACGAATGAAGTCGCTGGTCGCGACGGGCTCGATCTCCTGCCGCAGGCGATTCAAAGTGTAACTATGAATTCGCGCGAGCAACCGGCGCGCGCTCCACTCGGTTTCCGTTGTGCCGGGCGTGAACTTGCCGCGGATCACAAATCCTTCAGCTTCGAGTCGCAACAGTGCCGTTTCGATCTCCAGCTTGCTCAAACCTGAAGAGGCAACCAACTGGTCTACAGTGACTGGGCCCAGACCTTCAAGACGACCGCGGATGATTTCGACGAGCGCTTCTTCCGCAGTCCAAGCGGTACGGCTGACGCTTTCCGGCGCCACAATCGCAGGGTCTAAAGCAGGATTTGCATAAACGGCAGTGATCTGCGGCAGACGCTCGGCGGCAACCCACAACTTTCCGTTTAAGATTCCCGCGCGCCGATCGTTCTTTAACTCAGCAAAGAAGTCGTGCCAATTCGCGCCTTCCTGTTCCGTCACGAAACCAAGTTCAACCAGGGCGTCGTGAAGCTCATCGGCATTGCGCGGTTCGGGCCAAACTTCATCACGCACGCGATCGATCGCAGCCTGGTCGAGCTTGCCCATATCGGCAGCAGTTTCAGGATCGAGCCAGCGCCGTTGAAAAACAGCGCGCGTGCGGCGTTCTTCGAGAGGGGCATCGTCGAGGTATGCATAGGGCCTGGCGTTAAGTATTTCCTGCGATAAAGGCGAAGCTTCAATCACGTCGCGCGCGAAGAGATTCTTTTCATTTCGCTCAATCGAGGTCAGCAGACGCTCGAGACCATCGATGTCCATCGCCTCTTCGAGACAATCTTTTACTGTTTGATCGACGAGTGGATGAGACGGAATCTCACGTTCGCCGCCGGTTAAGTTTTCAGCACACGCCACCTGGTCCGGGAAGATGGCGGTGAGCAGATCTTCCGCGTCCATACGCTGCAACTGGGGCGGGATCTTCTTGCCACCGCGTCGCCGCAACACTGCCAACGAACGCGTCACATTCCAGCGCCAGCGAATATTCCACATTGGTGCATCCAGTAAGGCCTGGCAGAGGAGCTGGCGCACCGTCTTTGAGTTGAGATAGTGAAAGACGTCGTCGAGCGGGAAGCTGTGGGTTGGTCCGAGTGAGAGAACGATCGCATCCTCCGTTGCGGCAGCCTGGAGTTCAAAGTTGAACTTCCGACAGAAGCGCTTGCGCAGCGCCAATCCCCACGCGCGATTGAGCCGACTCCCAAACGGTGAGTGCAGGACTAGCTGCATGCTGCCACTGTCGTCAAAGAACCTCTCCAGCACTAAATTCTGCTGCGAAGGCATAACTCCCAGCACTATCTTTGCACCCGCCAGATACTCAACAATCTGCTCCGCCGCGAACCTCGAGACACCCACTTCCTCCACTAGCCACTTCAACGCCCCCTCGAGATTAACCCCTGATCCGTTTTCATCCGCGTTAATCCGCGCCGCAACTTCTTCCCGTAGCCGCGACACCGAAATCGACAACTCATGAGTTCGCGCGGGCGCCTCACCCAGCCAGAACGGAATCGATGGTGGCTGGCCGTGTGCGTCCTCGACTCGCACCTTTCCCTGCTCCACCCGAAGCACGCGCCATGAAGCATTGCCGAGTTGAAAGATGTCGCCCTGCAAACTCTCGATAGCAAAGTCTTCATTAACAGAGCCGATAACGAGCTCGCTCGGTTCGAGCACGACTGCGTAGTCAGCAGTGTCAGGAATCGCACCACCTGATGTAATCGCCGCGAGTCGCGCGCCTCTTCGTCCACGCAGCCGCTGGTTTACTGCATCGTGATGGAGGTAAGTCGATCGCCGCCCTCGCTTGGTTGTAAAACCCTCCGCAAGCATCCGCACGATTGAATCAAACTGCTCGCGTTCCAAATTGCGATAAGGATACGCGCGACGAACCATCGCGAAGAGATCGTCTTCAGTCCACTCTTCTGCCGCGACTGCGGCGACGATCTGCTGGGCCAAAATGTCGAGCGGACGCTCCGGTATCTCCAGATGATCGAGCTCTCCACGACGAACTGAATCAGCAATCGCCGCACACTCAACCAACTCGTCACGCGAAAGCGGAAAAATCCTGCCCTTCGGAAAACCTTCGACCGTGTGGTTTGAGCGTCCAACACGTTGCAGGAAGCTGGCGATGGACCGAGTTGAGCCAAGCTGGCAAACGAGGTTCACGTCGCCAATATCAATACCCAGTTCAAGCGAGGCCGTTGCGACTAAGGCGCTCAGCTCGCCTGACTTCAATCGCTGCTCAGCCATCAGTCGTTGTTCGCGAGCAAGACTGCCATGGTGGGCCGCGATGTTTTCGTCGCCAATGCGCTCGCCCAAATGTCTTGAAACACGCTCTGCAAGGCGCCGCGTGTTCACAAACACAAGCGTGGTGTTGTGCTGGCGAATGAGTTCGGCCAGTCGATCGTAAACTTCTTCCCAGACCTCGCCTGACATAACTGCCTGGACAGGGGACTCGGGCAGTTCGATCGCGACGTCGAGTTTCCGAGCGTGGCCACTGTCGATGATGGCGCAGTTCGTCAGGTTGGCGGCGTTTGAGTTCTCGGTGCCGACGAGAAACCTCGCCACTTCTTCAATCGGCCGCTGTGTCGCTGAAAGACCGATGCGCGTTAGACCAGAATTGCCGTTTGAATGCCGGCGAACAAGTTGTTCAAGACGTTCGACTGAAAGCGCGAGGTGCGAACCACGCTTGTCTCCCACAACAGCGTGAATCTCGTCGACAATCAGCGTTCGCGCAGTTTCCAACATCCGTCGTCCGCCTTCACTGGTCAACAGGATGTAAAGCGATTCAGGAGTCGTGACGACGATGTGGGGCGGGCGCTTTGTCATCGCCGTGCGTTCGGATGCAGGCGTATCGCCCGTGCGCACGAGTGTGCGGATATTCACTTCGGGCAATCCCATCGCCTTCAGCTCGGCCTGAATCCCTTCGAGTGGCGCCTGGAGATTTCGTTGTACGTCGTTGCTGAGTGCTTTTAGTGGTGAGACGTAGATGACGTGCGTCGAGTCGTCAAGTTTTCCTTCAACACCAAGACGAACAAGGTCGTCGATGGCGGAAAGGAATGCCGCGAGAGTTTTACCTGATCCGGTTGGCGCAGCGATCACCGTGTGCCGCTGTTTCTTGATTTCCGGCCACGCGTCGATTTGTGGCTGGGTTGGCGCGGGAAAGCTCCGGGCAAACCAGCGCGCCACGGCTGGATGAAAAATTTCGAGATTCATAAGGGAGGGTTATTATACCGGTCGCGTGAGTACTTGCATAGTTGAAACACAGGCCCAGGCATGAAAACATTTTCCTTGTGTGCCTTGTGTGGCTTTACTCGAATTGTTTCCGAAACTGCTCGAATTGCTCTTTCAACTTTTCGACTTCTGCGGCGAGCGCGTCAACCTTTTCCTCAAGTGCATTGGGACGTCGAGGCGTCGGAGCGCGTTCACTTTCCACTGCCAGCGCCTCGACGTCGATCTCACCCGAAAGCAAGTGAGCAAATCGACCTTCTTTCTGTCCCGGTTGGCGCGGCAAACGCACGACGAGCGGTTCCATGTCACGTGTGATCAGCTCGTTCAGCGTCTGCTCAACCTCTTCGAGCGAAGAAAAGTCGTGAAGACGTGAGGCGTTTCCGCGGAGCTCACCGAGTGTTTGCGCTCCGCGCAACATCAGCACACACATCAAAGCAGTTTCAGCCGGCTTCAAGTGCATCACTTCCGGCATCACGTGCTTGAATTTCGGCACACGACTCGTGCTGCCGTAAAACACGTACGCGAGATTCTTTTCACGCAGACTCTCCACCGCGTCAGAAACCTGGTTCTCGGTGTACGCGGTGACGGGATGGCGGTTGTTCTTCTGATTACACGCGAGTGTCAGAGCATTGAGCGTCAGCGGATAATACTCAGGCGTAGTCACCTGCTTCTCGATGAGCGACCCCAACACCCGCGTTTCGATGTCCGTCAGAACTGTCGTCACTGATCGTCGTCGTCCATCGCACTTGACGTTTGCCGCTGTGGCCGGCCCTCCTGCCGTCCCACACCGAGGTTGTCGAAGTTCAACGCCGCATTGAACAACAGGAAAAACTCTCCCTGCGTTTGATGTCGCCACATCGGATTGGTCGCGAACATCACCACGTGACCACGGCCAACCGGCACATCGACGATCGCCGGACGATTTGCGAGCTCGTTAGCGCCCGCGAGCATGCCGCTGATGAGCAGGTTCTTTTCATCAGACGTAAAGCGCAGGACCACTCGTGGTCGCAACTGTGACGGGACGAAGAACGGGCTCTCGCGCTGTTCCGGAGTTTCCCCATCCGGGCGGGTCGAAGGATCAGCCGGCCGTGGCTGTGGCATCGCCTGAATGACATCAGGGTCATTGACACCGCCGCGTCCCGAAGCGCGTGATTGTGCTGCGCCACCCTGACCACCACCGCCTCCGCCAAATCCGCCGCCACCGCCGGCAGAGACCTGAAACAACGGAGCCTGGTTGAAGTAGATCGGCATCGTGGCGTCGTAGCCGTAAGCAATCGGGCTCTTGCGATCCGAGAAGTTTGCGTTGTAAATCGAGCCGCGCGCCTGGAGCCTCTCCGCGGGCTGAATTGAAACACCGCTCGTAATACCGTAGTCGATGGGAATAGCAGAAACGCTACTGCCTATCGTGATGAATAGGCCGCCCTCTTCGATGAACTTCTGAAGATTCGCCACCCCTTTGACTGTCATACCCCCGCGCATATCGTCGGTCTGATCGGGCGACGAGGCGAAGTTCGGCGTCAGGGCAGAAGCCTTCCACGGAATCGGCTCTCCGCGTTGCGGCATACCGTTCACGATCGTCTGCGCCGAACCACCAACTGGCGGGAAGATCAGCACGTCAAACTTCTCGCGCAGGTTTGGAGTATTCCGAATGACGTGATCGGAAATGTAGGTATAGGGGATTTGCAGCCGGTCAAATTCGATGCGGAACCAGCCTTCGTTCTGCGTGTTGGTCCACGTGTGAACGATCGCGATTCGCGGCACAGCGAGCTCGTGAGTCTTCACTTCCGGCAGCTTATCCACGCCTATCGCTTTTAGACCAAGCTCGGTTACAGCCGTCTCGAGACGCGATCTGAGATCTGCGGGATTACCCTCTTTCTTCAGAATGAACGAACCGGTATTGAACTGCTGCTCGCCGATCTTGAAAGAATCCTCGGCCGCACTCATCTTCACTTCTTTTAGCCGGAAGCGAAGCGTAGCCAACGTGTTGTCGGTGTTGTGGTTGATAACGTACCCGATCGCCGAAGCTGGACCGGTTAGTTGGCCGGTTACTTTGACATCGGCCGTAATCAGAGTCGCGGGCGCATCGAGAACGGTTTTATCCACGACACGCACAGTCTTGACGTTTCGCATCGGACCCATGGTCCAGCCGGTGTCGTCGTACGGATTCGGATCGGTGACGTTGTAATACTGCGTATCGAGCAGCATGTCGGCCATGCGCGAATACGGCTGGTCCATTCTGACGATGTAGGAGCCCGCGGCGTATTTCTGGTCTTTAACGCTGAACTCTTTCGAGGCGCGATGCACTTCAATGCCGTGCATCCGCATCAGGTTGACCATGTCTGCCGCTTCGACTGGACGCGGCGTGTCGCCGGGAATGATGTAGGCTGCGGGACCTTCGTTCGTGGCCTTGGCGACCGAGCGTTTGCTCTTCAGATAGAAGTTGTTAAGAAATCGCTCTCGCTCGCGCGCAACGAAGTTCATGGCAAACAGAATTCCCGACTGTTGCATGTTGATGTTGTTGCGCATCGACCAGTTGACGCGTGGGAAAGGCGGGTTCGGACGATACCAGACGCGAGAAGTTTGGTTCGCGCCCAATGTTCGTTCGCGTGTATCGGCGCCGCCGTTTCCGAAAGTCTCATAGAAGCGGCCGATCGAGTTGTGGCCCGTGGCGATGTAAAGCATGTAATTGGGGGCCCAACCGTCGTAGAAACCATGTGTCCATACGCCGGGCACACCTCGCTTCGTCATCTCTTCGATTTCGTGATAGGCGAGTATCTGAAACTCGTCGATCGCGAGTGGATCGAGCCACGCGTTGTAAGGACCGGTGCCGGTCATCGTGTAGAGATAAGGCACTGATTCGTGCAGATCGTGAAGAACGGTCGGGTGATACTCCAGAAACGTCTTCATCTGATTGCGCGTGAGTGCGAGCGCAAGTCCGAGGCTGTCGCGGTTGTTGTCGTGAGCGACGTATTTGCCCCAGTAAAGCAGCGGCGGAGCCGGTTTGCCCGGATTAGCCTTGCGGTAGTTGTAGAGATCCACCATCCGATCGCGCCCATCGACCTCGAGCGTCGGAGTTATCATCACGATCATGTTCTTACGGATGTCTTCGATGAACGGTGAATCCTCAACGGCGAGGCGGTAAGCCATTTCCATGAGCATTTCCGGCGACCCGGTTTCCGGAGAGTGGATTGCACCAGAGGCCCAGTAGAACGGCTTTGCTTCGGCAACAAGCGCGTGAGCTTCGTTTTCAGTGATCTTTCGCGGGTCGGCGAGTTTTGCCGTGATCTCTTTGTAACGATCGAGCTTCGCGAGATTTGCTTCGTCGCTTACGAGCACGAGGATCTGTTCCTTTCCCTCTTCGCTCTTTTCGGGCGCGGTAAGAACGCGCACGCGCGGCGACGCTGCTGCAAGCTCACGATAGTAACGATACTGGTCCTTTGTGTAAGTGAGCTTGTTAGGAGAGCCGATGACATACCCCAAAACCTTATCCGGAGACGGTACTCTGTCAGACAGCGGCAGGTGATCGACGAGTTCTGTCATGAAGTACTTCTCGGTCGTGTATTCGGCAATCTTCGCACCGTAAGCCGCGTTGAGCGGTGACTTTGGCGTCGTGTATTTCGGATTGACCGCAGTCTTCGGTGCGCTGGACGTTGAGGTTGCACCAGTCGACTCAGTGCTACTGCGTTCGGTTTGCGCTAGGACAAAGGTCGCCGAAACCATCAATACCAAACATGCGAATACTGTTCGGAGTCTTGGGGACATAGTGTTCTCCTTTTTAGGCGGGCTTGTGGCCACAAAAGGCACAAAAAATTTTTAATCAGCCAAAGCTCTTTTGTGCTTTTTGTGTACTAGATATCGCTCGCACATCGGAATCCCGAAGTCATCCAGCGCTCGTGCGTGTGAAAGAAGTTTCGGTATGTCGACCTGATGTGCAATTGCGGCGTCGCAAACGAGCCGCCGCGCAAGACTTTCTGGTTGACGAACCATTTGTCGTTGTATTCGTCAAACTCTGATTTGAATCCCGGATACGGCACGTAATCGGAAGTGGTCCACTCCCAAACGTCGCCAATCATCTGCTGGCAACCGTAGGCACTCGCGCCTTCCGGAAAGGCTCCAATTGGAGCAACTGACCAGTAACCATTCTCGAATAAATTTGTGTTGCCGCTGTCGGGGGAAGCCTCGCCCCATGGAAATGGGTTTTTTACGTTGCGCTGCGCATCATAGCACGCCGCCTTCTCCCATTCCGCTTCAGCCGGCAAACGCTTGCCTGCCCATTTCGCAAATGCAGACGCCTCGAAAAAACTAACGTGCGAAACGGGCTCATCGCTTCTGCTTTCAGCGGAGTGAAGACCGGAAAAGTCCCGGATCATCCATTCGCCGTCGTGAAGTTCCCAGTAAAGCGGCGCTTGCCAGTGCTCGGTATTCACCGTTGCCCACCCTTCGGAAAACCACCAGCGGAAGTTCTGATATCCGCCATCGCGAATGAATTCCAGAAACTCTCCGTTGCTAACCGGAGCTTTATCGATCGCGAAGTCCCGAAGGAACACCTGGTGCTCGGGCTTTTCGTTGTCAAACGCGAAATCGCCGGACGCGTAGCCCAACCGGAATAATCCCCCCTCGACCTCAGCCATCCCTTCAACTTTGCCTACGGGTTTCGGCAACGGGTTCGTTGGAGCGTTAAACTGGTCACAGAGCAAGTGCTTGATATCGTAAACGAGCAACTCCTGGTGCTGCATTTCGTGTTCGAGTCCGAGCCGGACCAGGGATTGCACCGTTTCAGACGGCGACTGTAAAAGTGCCAGCAACTGCTCGTCGATATGATTGCGGTAAGCAACTGTTTCCTTAACCGTCGGGCGCGACTTCGTTCCGCGTTTCGGGCGTTCGATTCGTTCGCCAAATCCCTCGTAATACGAGTTGAAGTAGAACAGAAAATCGTCGGAATAAACGCGATAACCTGGTTTGTGAGCCCTGAGCACTGTTTCGAAGAACCACGACGTGTGGCCGATGTGCCAGCGCGGCGGACTCATGAAGTCCGCGGTCTGGATCACATAGTCTTCAATCTCGAGCGGCGCGACGATCTGCATCGTGCGCGCGCGAACGTGCTGGTAGAGCTCGGCGAGCGAGACGGTATCCTGCCTTGAAATATCGCGTATTGTTGTAGCCATGATTGATTACCGCAATAATACTCGCTGCCGCGTCAGCAATCCACAGACGACGTTTAGAGTTCAGCCTTTAGGCTGCATTTGGGACTGGCAAGCTAAAGCTTGAACTCTAAACGTCGCATGCTTTCATCGCGCGGATGTATTCCTTTGATCGGAACTTCTTTCCCATGCTTTGGGAGGTCATGTACCGCAGAGTGCCGAAAATTTCCCGGTCGAACCACGGGCGGTCGTGTTTACCAAAGCACCAGAGAATCCCGGCGTAGGAATTCGGATCGCGACCGTCGAGCGCATACTTGTTGTTCAGATGGACTAACAGCTCGAATGCCATCTCGTAGCTCCTTTGCCACTCGATGACGCGCTTGCCCCACAGCATGCGAACATAGTTGTGTAAATGTCCCGTACAGACTAGCTCGCGCTGAGCTGCGTTCCAGAGCTCGTCGTAAGTTTCGCCCTTTTCGATTACGTCGGCGTCCAGCAGTTCGGGGCGCGGATCGTCCGCGTGTTCGCGCATCGTTTGCAAGGCCCAGTCGGGAAGAGACTTTAAGGAGTCGTAATCGGGATTATGTCGCGTGAAGTTGAAAGACAGCTCACGTCTGACGATCACCTGCTCCAGGAATGCTTCTTTACCCGGCTTCAGGGCATTCGAACGCTCGACCGCATCCACCACTTCCTGAATCGATAAAAAACCGAAATGCAGATATGGGCTCAGACGCGAAACGCCGTCGAATGATGGTTCGTTATGCGTTTTGTTGTAATGCGGCAGGATGCCACGAATGAAATGCGTGAGCCTCTTGCGTCCGGCTTTTGTGCCGCCATGATAAAGCTTCGAGGGCTTCACGGAGTGATCGATGTCACATTGGCTTACGAGCTCGGCAATGTTGTCTGAAGAAATTGTCGTCTCCGGACAGTCAACATCGAGCTCCGGCTTTTGAACTTCGACGTGCGGCGTCACGATCGCGCGCGGCAAGTCGGGTAAAAGACGCTGGATTTTCGGGCGGATCGTAAAGGCCGCGTACTCTTCTTTCGGCAACGCTGACAACGGAACCATGCCGTTGGCGTCCACCGCATACACAGGTAGGTTCAACTGAGCGATGCGTTCATTGTGTTCCGGAATGATGAAACAGGGATAGTCGTCGGTAACGAGCAACGCCGCGTCTTTCGCGAGCCGCGCAACTGTTTTCTTCGGATCTCGGTTGTTTCGCTGTAAATAAAAGACATAGCGAATTCCGCGTTCGGCAAACTCCGCATACTTCTCCTCGACTCCTTCGAGAATGAACGTGTGAAACCGATCGCACGCCCACGGGTAGTAAAACTTCAATCCTTCATAGACGACGAGCGGCAGTCGCCTTTCGTTTGCCATCTGGATCGCAACGTTCAGCGCGTAGTTATGGCTCGCACGCTTGAACATCTGCATCCAGTAGAGGACGTAGCGGCCTTTTGTGTTCTCTTTGGTGTTGTTGAGTTTGGTGACTCTGTTGGAAAGATTCATTCACTTGGCCCGGTAACGACGATTGAGCGGGGGCCACGGGGATGAACGCGTCCGATTATCTGCGCTTTAGGGTAGTTTTTCTTAAGTGTTAATAGGAGTGACTCGGCGTTGGGTTCTGGTGTTGCGATCAACATTCCGCCGGCGGTTTGGGGATCAAACAGCAACTTCACGAGGTTTTCATTAACGGAGTCGTCGATTGCGATATCAGCGCCGATATATTCTCGGTTCGTTTTGTCGCCACTGGTGAGCATTCCACGTGAAGCGAGTTCGAGGGCGCTGTCGATAAGCGGAATCGCGTTGGCATCTATCTCGATTGTGACTTTGCTTGCGCAGGCCATTTCCCACGTGTGACCCAGGAGTGCAAAACCCGTTACATCCGTCGCGCCTCTCACATCAAACTCCCGCATTGCCTCAGCGGCGTACTTGCCTGGCGTTAGCATCGTCTCCACCGAAGCTGCCACAACCTGGTCGCTCGCCTGACCTTTCTTGATTCCTGTTGATATCACTCCCGTGCCGATTGGCTTTGTCAAAATGATCACGTCACCAACGCGCGCGCCCGAATTGGTCGCGACCTTGTTCGGATCGATTAGGCCGGTGACCGAATACCCAAACATGATTTGTTCGTTGTCGACGCTGTGACCGCCAATCAAAGTGACTCCATATTTATTTAGCGTTTTCAAACCACCACGCATGATCTCGCCAAGAATCGCCGGATCTACGCCTTTCTTCGGGAAGCAGGTTATGGCCATCGCGGTAATCGGCGTGCCAGCCATCGCCCAAACGTCGTTTATTGAATTGAGAGCAGCGATGCGCCCGTAGTCGTAAGGGTCGTCGACGATGGGAGTAAAGAAGTCGAGCGTCTGCACGAGGGCGAGGTCGTCTCGGAGGCGGTATACTCCCGCGTCGTCGGCTGTATCAAAACCGACAATCAGATTTGGATCCGCAGGCTGTTTGGGTAACCCGCTCAAAACTTGAGCGAGCAAGCTCGGGCTAAGCTTCGCCGCTCAACCGGAACACGAAACCATCTCAGTCAGACGCATCGATAGCACCTCCTTTCCATAAGCCTTGAGTAATCATGTAGATCCTGTCAAATGGATTGCATTCTTGCAAACGCACAACTATAAGAGCGAATAGATGGCAAAGCCACTCATTCGTATTGGTCCAGCCGGCTGGTCTTACAAAGACTGGGAAGGAACGGTTTATCCAAAGAAACCGGGAAAGACATTCGATCCGCTCGAATATCTATCACGCTTCTTCAATACGATTGAAATCAACAGCAGTTTTTACCGGCCGCCTACACCTTCGACAACCAAATCCTGGGCGAACCGTGTTGAGGGCAATAAAGAATTTGCGTTCACTGCCAAGTTGAATCGCGTCTTCACGCACGAGCGAGGCAAGGCGACTAAGCAGGACGAAAAAGACTTTCGCAAGGGAATGGACGTGCTGGCGAAGGCCGGCAGGCTGGGGTCGCTGTTGTTGCAGTTTCCGTGGTCCTTCAAAAACACGGCGGAGGAGCGGGTCTACCTCGCCAAGCTTATCGAACGATTTTCAAAGTATCCCCTCGTTCTGGAAGTGCGACACACGTCGTGGAACAACGAGGAAGTTTACGAGTGGCTCGAGGAACGCGGAGTCGGAGTTTGTAACATCGACCAACCGGTGTTCAAGAAGTCAATTCGACCGCAAGCTTTGACCACTTCGCCCGTTGGATACGTGCGTCTTCACGGCCGGAATTATCAGAACTGGTTTCGAGACAAAGCGCCTCGCGATGAGCGTTACAACTATCTCTACTCACTGGACGAGCTCGATCCGTGGCTCGTGCGGATTAATGAGGTCGCGAAGAATACACGCGAAACGTATGTGATTACTAATAATCACTTTCGGGGACAGGCTGTGGTGAATGCGGTCGAGATCAAAGCCGCGATGGAGGAGAAACCTGTTACTGCACCTAAGCCGCTGTTTCAGGTTTATCCCCGACTCGCTGATTCAGCGACGCCCGCGGAAGATGAAAAGGAAGCCTCTCTGTTTTGAGAGGGTTCGTCATTCTCATATCAGAAAGGAACCGAGCGCGGTAGCGCCGGGTAAATCTCCTCTCAACGGCGCGTGATTGGATGATTTACCCGGCGCTACCGCGCTCGGTTCTGTTTCCTTCCCCTGCTGGTTCCCATCGACACAATCACGTCAAACTCATCCTTCGTCAAAGGCATTACTGACAGTTGTGACTGGCGAATGAGCGGAAGTTGACTGAGACGTTTGTCGTAACGAATCGCGGCTAATTGAACCGAAGTCGCCAACGGCTTGATCGGTTTGAGGTCAACCGCGACCCACTGGGGATCATCGGTAGTCGGATCCGGATAGGAGCCTTTTACAACCTCAGCGAGTCCGACAACTTCTTTTCCTTTGCCGGAATGATAGAAAAGAACCTTGTCGCCGGGTTTCATCGCCTTGAGATTGTTTCGAGCCTGAAAGTTCCTGACTCCCGTCCAGTCTGTGCGGCCGTCCTTCACAAAGTCGTCCCACGAGTACGTATCCGGTTCCTGCTTAACCATCCAGTAGTTATGTTTGTTCTTTGTTGTAGCTTTCATGAAAATGACCCTGATCCTCTACAATCAGCCAGCGAAATCAAGACTAACCAGAGGATGAAACATGATCAAAGAAGGAGCTACTGCGCCTGCCTTTACCACAACCGATGCCAACGGTGAAACTGTTAGCTTGAAGGGCCTACGCGGTCAGAAAGTAGTACTTTATTTTTATCCAAAAGACGACACGCCTGGATGCACCAAGGAAGCCTGCTCTTTTCGCGACGCTTTTTCGCAGTTCAAGAAAAAAGGAATCACCGTGCTGGGCGTTTCTCCAGACAGCGAAAAATCCCATAAGAAGTTCGAGACGAAGTACAAACTTCCTTTCACTCTTTTAGCCGACACGGATCGTTCGATCGCGGAAGCCTACGGCGTTTGGGGAGAGAAGAAGTTTATGGGACGAACATATATGGGCGTCCATCGCACCACCTTCCTGATCGATGAGAAGGGCAGGATCAAAAAGGTCTTTGAGAAGGTCAAGCCCGAAGATCACGCCAGTGAGGTCCTCGAGGCTTTTGCTGACCAAAAGTGATTTCCCGATTACAAATTGCCGATTGCCAATTGCTTCGTATCAACAATTGGCAATCGGAATTTGGCAATGGAAGCTAGGCTGCCACCCAGCCCCCGATTTTTTCGGGTTCACCTTCAGGGTTCCGTCCGGGCATTAATCCATGCAAACAACTGAACGAGCTCGGCACATCCCGTTTCCGCGCCGGAAGACGCGGACCATCGTCCACAGTTGCCGCTTCTGTGGAATCGTTCAGGAAGTAAAGCCGAGTATTTTCGACAACCTGGGTTCGAATCTCGTGAGTCCAAAGAAGTAGATTGGCTAAAGCATCTCCAATCTCGTCTTTGCCGAGTTTAGTTTCCTGGGCTATTTCACGTTGCGTCCGCGAGCCGCGACGAATGGCATCGCGCACGCGCTCTACCGGCGACAACTTGCTCATCGCCTTAGCAGGATATTGAGCACCGCCTGATGAGTCGGCAGAAAGCAGCTCCGCGATATCAACCTGTTGAGTAATGTATCTCTTGCGAGCGGTTTTGTATTCCTTCAAAGCGCGACGGCTTTGAGTAACCTTGTGACGGATGCAACTTTTGCAATAAAGATTGCGACCGTCTTTTCGTGCGCGGCAAATTCCAAATTCTGAAATCGGCAAATCATTTGAACAAATCGGACAATGTTTCACGTCAGGGGACAACTTAAGCTCCGTCATTTCCGCACTCCAAGCTGGGCTAAAAAACTTTTGAGGCTAAATCCGTTTCCGGACAACACTACACCTTAATCCGGATGTCGGGTTGCGTCCGGCAAGGCACTTAAATTTGGGGGTTATTGATTGGCGAAGATCCCAAGAACCGATCGCCGTAGATTGCCTTGCGCAACTACCGCACTTAGTCGCGCCCCACACTTCCCTGACTTGTATCTCGTTGAAGGTCTCCGGGCAATTGCGAGAAAAAAAAATATGAGAGCTAGTTAACCTTCAATCGATTCAAACACAGGCCGCTGATCAACTTTTAATGGCAATCAATATGTTCAGCGAGGGATTCGCATTATAGTTATCAAGACGTTTTTTGCAACACCTTTTTCAGATTTGTTTCGACTCGAGATCAGCTACGAAGTTTTACAGATCAATCTTCAGTTCAAGACCACTTTTTGAGATCGCAAACAACTCTTATACGAGAGGATACGTGATCACTTCACGCACATGTTGAAGTTGAGTTTTGTGTTTTAATTGTCGCGAACGACTTTTTGAGTCGTTCGATTTCTTTAGAAAATTCGCGTGCTCTCGAAAAATTAAAAACCGTTCGCCGTCTGTTTGGCGCAAGTAGTTCGTATTGAATTTTGCTGGTCCCACAATTAGTAGCGCGTGGAAAAAATCTACAATGAGCGGTTAAAAACGATGTTGGACCAACTGCGTCGAGGATCAAATTTGAGAGTGTGTATTTAGCCTTAACACGTTCTTACATATAGCTTTTCGAGCACGCCGCTCATGTGTGCAAAGTGTTCTAAGTGTGCGGTTGTAACAGCTTTGTAAAACTCTACCCTCGGTTTTCCACAAAGATTTCCTCAGGATCTGTGGAAATCGTTTATGAAGATGTTCGCTTCGCGCGATCTTTGAGTCGATACACGAACTTCAAGCCAGACCAGGTGTCATCGATCGCGCAAATCTTTACATCAACTAATCCCGCATCGAGGCCGATGCGTTGCACCGAATCAAAAGTAAGATCGGTCGTGACTCCTGAACTCTTTTTCGGCCACGCAATCCAGATCATTCCATTCGTTACAAGTTTCTTTGCGAGCTTGTCAAAGTCTCGCAAGAGCGCGCTTTCCTTTAAGACAAAGAAGAGAATAATGTCGAGTGACGTGGTGAGACGTTTAACGAACTCTGCTCGATCGGGAAGTTCGCCTAACTCAGTTTCAAAATCCTTCGGCGCATTGACCAATCCGATTCGAGATCCTTCCTTGATTCCAAGTTTCTTTGCTAAAGGGGTCGAGGAGTATCCGGCCATAGTTTTTTCTTTCCTCACGTTGCTACCAGAGTCCGAGGACTTTCCACCATGTGAACCCGACCAAACTCCACACCGCGATCGTTGTTATGGATGTAATCAGTCCAAGCCACCACCAGGTTCGTTGTGTTGTATAACCGGCGCCAAAGTAGATGGGCGCTGGTGTTGTGCCGTAATGAGTAAGTGAAGCACCGAGGTTAGAAAAGTAAGCCAACGAAAGAACGGCCAGGTAAGTAGGAGTTCCAGCGGCGAGTATCACGATAAGGAACGGGACAAACATCGCAGTCACGTGGGCAGTGATGCTTGCGAAAACATAGTGCGCATAAAAATAGATCAAAAGAAGCGATGCGAGGGCGAGCCACCATTTCCACCCCATGGTCAAACTGGCGGACGCTTCCGCAAATCTTTTAGTGATTCCCGTCTGGCCCAATGCTTCGGCCATGCGAATCAAACCGCCATACCAAATGAATACACTCCATGCTGCCTTCTCGCTGATCAAATCCTCCCAGTCCAACACTCCAGTGACCAGGAGCACACTGATGCCGAGTAAAGCGACCGCTGCGTAATCGATTTCATGAAACTTAATTGTCATCCAGAGGATCGCGACGAGCGCAAATACCAACAGCATTAGCCATTCCGACCACTTCATCGGGCCCATCGCCCTTAATTCCTCTGAAGCCAACTCCCTGGCTGCGGGCGTGTGTTTTATTTCGGGAGGAAACACTCGATACAAAAGCCACGGAACAATCAGCAGACATAAAAGCGCGGGAACGATTGCAGCGATGGCCCAACGCGCATACGTGATTTCGATTCCGGTTACTTGACAGCGCAAACTCTGCGATGATCGGGTTTGAGGCCTGGCCTGTCAGAAACATCGCACAGACCACGACGTTACATTGATAAACACTCGTCATCAAAAAAGCGCCGAGGCGATTGGCAGTCGGTCCAGGCCTGGATTCGTAAGCTTCGGCAAGGCTCTTTGCGATAGGAAAGATTATTCCACCGGAGCGCGCACCGGTTGAGGGGATCACGGTCGCGAGCACCATCTCCGTAGAACCGAGCGCATAGCTGAGTCCGAGTGAATGCCGGCCAATGGCTTTGATAAAAAGGAACGCGATGCGCCGTCCCAACCCGGTCTTGATCATTCCTCGGGATATGAAAAAGGCTGCCAGGACTAACCATACGAATCGATCGGCGTAGCCCGTCAGAGACTCAGTGATTGTCAAAACTCTGAACAGCGGCAACGCCGCGATGCCTAACAAAACGATGGCGGCGCCGGGAATAGGTCGGACGATTGATCCGGTGATGGTTGCTGCGAAGATTGCAAGCAAGCGCCACGACTTCGGAGTGATGCCTGACGGAACGGGAATTAACAGAATTATGCCGGCGACTGCCAACACGATTCCCCACCGCAGCAGTCTGCTTCGAAATCCAATCTTATCGGCGGGTTCGTCTTTTGAGTTGGTCGGGAGGTAGGGATGATGGTTGTTCCACGCGATCGTCCTTCAATTGGGGCGACACAACGACTACGTGGATACTATTCCGATACACGCCTGTTGCTCAAGACTTTTAATGGAGAAATCCAAGTGCGACACTGTCCTCGTAAGTATTTGGCGAACCTGACGACTAATAGAGGTATTCTAAAAACCAGGGTTTCCAGATGGCAGAGAAGTTAAAAATCACCGAGAAGAGCGTTTACATGAACCGCAGGCTGTTCATGCGCGCGGCAGTTTTGGCGGGAACAGCGACGGCGAGCACATTGCTCTACCGAAGGCTGAATTTGCCGCCGGCCGAACGAACTGAGGGCGATAAGCTTACGACGACCCTCAACGCACCAAACGAAGCAGCGCTGAAAGATGGATACTCCGTATCCGACGCGAAGACGCCCCTGGAAGCGATTACGAACTACAACAACTTCTACGAGTTTGATACTTCGAAGAGCGGTGTCGCTTACGCAGCGAAAGGTTTTGTTACGAGGCCGTGGACGGTGGCTATCGAAGGCCTGGTAAACAAGCCGAAAGTTTTTGATCTGGATGAGTTGCTGAAGTTTCCACTCGAGGAACGCGTGTACAGATTGCGCTGCGTTGAAGGATGGTCGATGGTGATTCCCTGGATTGGCTTTCCGCTAAACAAGCTACTCGAAAAAGTTGAACCAACTTCGGCAGCTCGTTATGTAGCTTTTCAAACACTGCTCGATCCGGTGCGAATGCCAAACCAAAACACGGGAATTCTTGATTGGCCCTATGTCGAAGGTCTTCGTCTCGACGAGGCAATGCATCCGCTAACTATCATGGCGACGGGATTGTATGGTGAAACGTTGCCACCGCAGGATGGAGCGCCAATCAGGCTCGTGGTGCCCTGGAAGTATGGCTTCAAGAGCATCAAATCAGTTGTGAAGATCACGCTGGTCGCTGATGAACCACCGACGACGTGGAATATACAGGCGCCCGACGAATACGGGTTTTACTCGAACGTAAATCCAGGCGTTGCGCATCCTCGTTGGAGCCAGGCAACAGAACGACGAATCGGCGAGTATGGCCGGCGTGACACGCTCTTATTCAACGGCTACGCCGAACAGGTGGCGCATCTGTATCAAGGCATGGATCTGGTGAAGAACTTTTGAAATGAGTGACTTAAGATTCGCCAAGCTGGTCGTCTTCGTCAACGCACTTGTGCCACTGGTGTTGCTGCTGTGGGATGTTTATTACAAACGAGTTGGTCCAAATCCGCTTGAGTTTGCCACCCGAACCACAGGTATGCTGACGTTGATCTTTTTGAGCCTCACCGTTGCGATCACGCCGTTGAGAAAGATCTTTGGTATTAATTCTCTCGTTAAAATTCGACGGATGGTCGGGCTGTTCGCGTTTTTTTACGGAGCGCTACATTTGCTTACCTATGTCTGGTTTGATCGATTGTTCAATTTAATCAGCGTGGGCCAGGACGTTGTAAAGCGCCCATTCATTCTTGTGGGCATGACCGCGTTTTTTCTGATGGTTCCGCTCGCGATAACCTCAACTAACAAGATGGTAAAGCGACTCGGAGGAAAACGCTGGGCTCGATTACACCGGCTTGTTTACCTTGCGGCAATTGCAGGAGTGGTCCACTTTTGGATGCTGGTGAAGTCAGACATACGCTTGCCGTTGACCTTCGCGTTTATTTTATTGTTCCTGCTTGGATTTCGTCTGTTCGCGAAATACGCGCCTTCGCCGCAGCCTAATACCACGGGAAACATCATTCCTCGCGAATAGCGTATTGATCTAGTGTTTTTTGCGACGCTTCTCGTCGTAAAAAAGAATAGTGAAAACGAGGCCCAGACCTGCCGCTGCCGCCAGTAGGAAAAAGATCATCGCCAGTCCTGGATAACCCCAGATCCGGAAAGAAGTCTCCACACGCATCAACATCGCGGCCCCTACAATAAGAGACGCCACAATCAGACCGAGTGTGATGCGATTGGCGACTTTCTGAAGACCTTCCATCACAATCTTCTCATCAATCGCGTCAACCTTGAAACGGAGTTCGTTGTTTCCGGCTGCGTCAAGAATTCGATTGACACGAGTAGGAAGCTTCTCGGCGAACTCCTTCAGATCGACGACTCCCGATAAGAGACTGGTTGGAGCAACACTCTTGAGGATGTTTTGTTGCAGAATCTCATTCGCACGTTCGCGAATGATCGAATTGGGATCGAAGTTTGGATCAAGTGTGTACACAACTCGATCGAGGTTCATCAGGGCCTTCGCGATCATCGTGAATTCGGCCGGCAGGTGGAACCAGCAATCGGCCGAGATCCTCGTGATTTCGAGCGTCACTCTACCGGCGTCCTGCCGGCTCAAAACAGCGTCGCCGTGCTCGGCGACGAGATCTGTGATTCGTCGTTTGAAGCCTTCGCGATCAAACCCTTCCTTCGGTTGGCCCATCTTGATCGCTGCCTCAGCGGCTTGCTCGCCTCTGCTTTCGCTGATTGCAAGCATTAGTCTCAACAGGTTGTCCTGAAAAGTTCGCGTGACACGTCCGACCATACCGAGATCCAGCAAAGCAATGCGGTCGTCGTCGGTGACAAAAACATTTCCCGGATGCGGGTCCGCGTGGAACAAACCATCTACCAGAAACTGCTTGAGATAAGCGCTGAACAACTCTTCGGCGAGTAAACTTCCGTCGATCTCCAGAAGTCGCAATGGATTGAGCGCGGTTATTTTCTTTCCCGCGATGTAGTCCATCGTCAAAACGCGCGTGGTAGTGAAATCGTCGATAGGTTCGGGAACGATTATTTCTTCAAACTCGGCGAGGTTTTTTGCGATGGCGTGAAGATTGTTTGCTTCGATTGTGAAGTCGAGCTCACGCAATAGACTCTTGCGCAGGTTCACAAGCATGTTGTCAAACTCGTAACGCCTGCCGAGTTCGGTATGCT
Source organism: uncultured Acidobacteriota bacterium (assembly GCA_963728575.1). GTDB lineage: Bacteria > Acidobacteriota > Blastocatellia > Pyrinomonadales > Pyrinomonadaceae > PSRF01. The sequence continues at coordinate 25,486 of CAVSKT010000007.1, read as the reverse complement.
GATCGAGAAAATGCGCGATTTCTCCTAATGCCTCGAGGTCACCAACGATCAGTTCTCGAATATCAGGTCGCTGGACCTTAACGACAACAGATCTGCCGTCGCGCATAGTTGCGCGATGGACCTGTGCCAGAGAGGCTGCGGCAAGTGGCGCCGGATCGAATTCGGCAAATGCTTTGGATATCCTGACGCCGAGTTCGCCGGAAACAATTCGCTCAACTTCTTCATAGGGGAACGGTTCAATACTATCCTGTAATCGTTCCAAGGCTTCGAGGTAAGGACCAGGCATTAGATCGGCGCGGGTCGATAGTAGCTGTCCTAGCTTAATGAAAGTTGGACCAAGTTGTTCGAGGTCCCTGGCAAGGTCCTCTGCCGGCGCAGTCTCCGTTTCCGCCGCGATCTCATCGGGCAGAACACTGCCTTCCAGTCCTGCTGCACTGATAAGATCGGAACGCCCGTACTTGATCAGGAGCATTGCGACGTCTTTGTAACGCTTCAGTCGCTCCGGTTTTAGTGAAACCACCATGTGAAAACCCCCTCGCGCGCTTTGTTTATTGTGGCTGAGCCTTTGTCACATTGGCAGCGGCACGGTCGATCGCTTCGCGTAACCCGTCGGCGCTCAAATTTCTGAGTTGTACTCCGTTCACGAATATAGTTGGTGTGCTTCCGATGCCATATACATCTCCGTCTTCCAGATCGTTGTTGACTTCGCCTTCATACACACCGCGATCCAATTCAGCATCAAATCGCGTTCGGTTCAAGCCAAGATCGCTGGCGTATTTCTTCAACGATGCTGTATCGAGTGCCTTCTGATTTTTGAAAAGCAGCGCAGCGTATTCGAAGAATTTTCCCTGGGCCTTTGCGGCATTTGCTGCTTCTGCGGCTTTACGCGCGTGCTCGTGCTGGGCCAGTGGGTAATCGCGAACGACAAACCTCACTTTATTGCCGTATGACTTCAACACCTCTTCTAAAACAGGATGCATCGCAGCGCATGCAGGACATTGAAAGTCAGTGAACTCAACGACCGTTACCGGCGCATTTACTTCGCCTCGCGCAGGATCGTCATCGACGCTGACGTTCTGGACCGGCGGTTCGGGTTCGGTTATGAGCCAACGAATGTTCGCGCTCTTGCGAAGCTTTGCTGAGAGTTCCTGCTCCAGTTGTTGTCTCGACTGCTCCTGCAGGTAATTCGCCACCTGATTACGTACGCTGTTCAGATCTCCAGAGATGCGCGCTTTGTTGTCAGAGTAAAATTTTGCTACCTCTTGTTCAGATGGGCTCTTAACTTTGTCGCTAACCTCCGCGCGAATAATTTCTTCTGGTCCAACCTGTCGACGGCGTGCTTCTTCAAGTAACAATGTGTCGTTTACCAATTGATCCGTTTGCTTCTTCGCGAGTTCGTAAGCCTCGAGTCTCATTCTGAAGATGATTGGTTTTAGCCGTTCGAGTAATGAGGCTGCTTTCAAGGGCTCGCCTCCGACTGTGGCAACTACTGAATTAGGATTGAGACTCGCGGATTGAACGTCGACGCCCATGACAATCGGGGTTGTCTTTCGCAATCGCTTGACGAGATCGTCGGCGAGTTTAGTTTCGGCCTGTTGGCGTAGAAACGCCGCGACCTGTTTGTTCGCCACAGCCGGATCCATACCTTCAACTTGTTGGCGATTGTCGTCGATAAACTTTTTGATCTCGGCCTGGGTGATTACGGGTATGCGACTGATTACTTCGAGTTGATATAAACGGCGCGTATCGATACCACGCTTTTTAGCCTCGACCTGGAGCAGCATCGTGTTGATTTGCACGTCTAAAAGACCGGCACGAGCTTCGGCGATGTCCGCATCGAGACCTTCCAACTCCTGACGCGCAGGAGGCTGGAGATCAGAGCTGGTGAATGTTTGACCGTTGACGACGACGAGGGAAACCGGTTGCTGCGGCACCACAGGTCGTGCAGCTGCGGGTGGTTGAGCTACGGGCTCAGGTTGCGGTGTTGTAACAACAGGTTTGCGAACTGCGCCTCTGCGTTTGTTGGTCTGGGCCAGGGCTGGTGAGCACAATAAAGCGATTAACAGAAGGAGGATTGATTTGGATTTCATTGGCACATTCATCGGTTCGGGATGTTAGAAGAACAGTAATTAGAGCACAAATAATAAAACTTTGGCGCTGCCTTCTATTGAAAGCAGCGCCGTAATGTTAGTTCATTTGTCGAAAACGTTACTAATGGTGACGAATGATGCTCCGACGCCGTTTCTTAACGGGCGTTCTGATCGACGAGAGATCGCTGTGACGGCCGTTGAGAATGAAAGCGAGTCCCTGGTGGGTTACACCAAGAAGGCGAGCAGCTCGTGTGACGCTGCCACCGGACTCTTCGAGCGCTCGGCGAATGAGTGTTCCTTCGTAGCGAAGTACTTCAGCGTCAAGAGAAAAGCTTGGAGGTAATGCGTCCTCCGCGGCAGGTGCGAGGTGTTTGTAGCAGTAGCGTTAGCAAGTGAGGCAAGCAGCACGCGCCGTGCACACTCTCCGAGACGAGTTTTGATGCTCAGGTTCTGCGAGTTTGAAAGAAGCCTCTCGGCAGTGCGGTAGTAGTCTTGCAGCGCATCGGTTGAGAGGTAATCACTCAACTCTTCAATCGCAGTGATCGCAGCAATTCCCCCGCGGTCCGGGTTGCCAGCAATTTGGGAAATCTCCACTGCCTGGTCCAAGCTCGTTCTCGCAGCGGGAGCTTGATTGAGGCGAGCAAGAGCTTTGCCATGCGTTGTGAGCGCTTCAGCTAAAAACGCTTGTTCACCGCCTCGCCTTAATGCACTGAACAGCCCGTCGAGCAACTCTCTCGGCTTCGTCACTTTTTCCTTCAAGCAAAAAGATTTGGGCAAGAGTATCGTCAGCGTAAGCAGCGCCGCCATGATCACCAACTTTGACAGACAATCGACGAGCGCGTTTTACATGCTCGTGAGCTTCGTCGAATCTTCCGATGCTTGCAAAAAGAAAGCCGACGTTGTTTTCCACGTCGCGCCTGAAATCGATGATGCCCTGCTTGCTCAAGATGAAAACTGGCAGCAGCATATTCAACCAAGGCTTGATCAATATACTCTTCTCGGTTTTCTGAAGTGCCCAAGCTTCTCAGCAGGATAGCATGAGTATTGTGGAACTTCCCCTTCAGAGCATGATTTGAACTCGAATCAAAAAGCGGGGCGCTTCTCTACAAATCTGCAGCGCGTCGCGATCTCTGGTGGCGGTCCATTCAACAATCGCACTATTATACAGGGCTCTGAGTCTCTGTTCGCTTTGGGATTCTCCTAAACTCATCCAAGACGAGGCGCAATGTTACGCGTGCCTCATCAAGTCCACCCTCACGCCAATAACAAATCGCTAAGTCAACTCGTCGCTTCAGCAACCTTCTCGGATATCCTCAAGAGTTTCAAAGAGCGCAGCGCTCTCACTAATTAGATCTTTCGCGACTTCCTGCGCACCAGGAATCTGTTTTGCGCTTCCTAACCAACCGGTCAAGGTTCCGCTTCTGAACAATAACTCCGCTTTGCGCCTCTGCTCGCAGTCCGCTAGTCGTTTCGGGTCGAGTCAGGTATGCCACTCCAGAATGGACTTAGCACCTCAACGGCCTGCTCATACTCTCCTGCCTCCTCTAAATCCTTCGCAATCTCACACAGGGAATGGACGTTCATCAGCAACCGACTGTGGTCGCTCATGTTTTCATAGACGGATGCTGCAAATCCATGCTAGGTCTCCACTTTTCTGATTCGGCAAGGAACCTTGCAAGCAGTTTCAATTGCCGGATATTATCACACTTAACCAATTATTCTACTTGGTTGCCACCCCCCTCACCGGCTTTGAACTACAACATTTTTGAGGAGAAGATCAATGAAACTTGTCAAAAATTTCGCTACTAGCCGTTCTGCTTGTGTGCTCTCTCGCAGTTAATACCCCCGCAGGGAGACAGTACCATGCCGGGCGTCGTGCCCGCCACGCCGCCGCCCGCTACTTCGACAACGGATGAGACGAATAGTTCCATCTGATATCGAACCCATCGATCCGGACGATGTTACAGCTGAAACCTCAGATTACCTGTTCTTCGAGGCGTTGGCAGCCCTTCTATCAGTTTACTGAGAAGCGCACATCCAAAATAAACCACTATTGCTTACGCCGTGGCGTAGCCTCGCGGTCTGTGGTTTTGTGTGTCCGGGCTCACCGATCAACGTTTGAAAAGCTTACTGGGAGGCGGTGACGCGCTGCATCGTACCCCCATCCGGCCTTTGAGGCAATAGGAACTTTATCTATCCATTGCAATAAAGTCGCATGGGGTGTCAGCCCCGCCCCTGTTTTGCCCTCGTTACGCGTCGATTCTCCTTTCCGGCCGCTTTCCGAGCTCTCCACCAGCCGCCGCACAGTCTCGAGTGTATCGATTTCAGCCGGCGCCTTGTCAGGCCTCAACCGCAAGATCCTCGGAAAACGTAACGCATAACCGCTCTTATGACGCTTCGACGGCTGAACCCTGTCAAATGTCACCTCGATCACAATCGACGGCTCGACAATCCGCACCCGACCGTGCGCAAATTCCTGAACCGTATGTTTTTGAACCACTCCGTAAGCTCCGTCAACTCCAGGTCAGTTAACCCTGAATACGCTTTTCCGATGTTCAACAGCTCATCCTCTTCTGCTGACCGGCGCACGGCAAATGTGTAATCCGAAAGCAGGTTCCTGCCGTTTTCCATGCCCCACTTCCACTGCCGTAACCACAACATCGAGCGTCGCTATCGCTCGCTTTAACTTAAGCCAATCCCGCCCGCGACGGCCCGGTTTGTACGGCGAACTCGGACTCTTGATCATCAAGCCCTTCATTACCACGAGCTCTAGCAAGTTCAAACTCATCATCGAGCAACGCCGCATCGGCAAGCAATTTGCCTTGCGACATCCGCACCGGCCCGTGATCCGGCACCACTTGGCCCAGTAGATGTCTTCGTTCACTCAAGGGTTGGTCGATCAAAACCTTCCCGCTCGCATAAAGCAGGTCATATGCGACCAACACGACCGGCACCGCCTGGAGCAACTGGCTCCCAACGTTCTTCCTTCCCAGCCTCTTTTGCAACTCGCTAAATGGAAGTATAACGTCGCCGTTTGCCGGAACTAATCTCTCCATCAATGATCACATCCGTCGGCAACGATCGAAGCGGCTCAACCAACTCCGGAAATCGATGCGTGATCTCATCCATCGTCCTGGAGTAAATCGCTACTCGTCCCGATTCGACATGCGCCTGAGCTCGAATACCATCAAACTTGTCTTCAACCAAAAACTCCTCCGGCATGGTCCTCGCCACGTCCGTCAAATCAGCAGCGGGCGTGGCCAACATGAACTTGATCGGATGAAACAACCGCATGCTGACATCACGCAGATCACCAACTCGCGCACGCGTCGCCGTTTCACCAATGTCGCCCAACAGCATGTTCGCGTATGACACGTCTCCCAACGACTGACCAAACACTCGTGCGATCGCATCTTCAACCAGACCTTCCCTTAGACCAATCCGCAGATCTCCAGCAAGCAACTTCACCAGATACTTGGCCTCGAGTGGTGATGCTCGATGCAGCACGGCAGAAAGCAACGCAGTCTTGTTCTTTATCCCGCGCGTCTCACTCAGCCTCGCTATAAGCGATTCAGTTTCTGCAAGCGTAATCGTAGGGTTAAAAGGGCGCTTAGTCTCTTTGATTATCTCAGCCGCGAGTTCCCCTGGATCTCCGAGCCGCACATAACGTGCGTAAAGATCATCACCACCGAATCCAGTAGCCTCGCTCAACGCAGCACTGATTATGCTTCCACCAACATTCGTGGTCCTCGCATCTGACATCGCGAACTGATGGCCCGCGAAGTATCGAGCGGCACGAGTCAGATCCGGATCTGAAAGCGTCTCAAGATAACTTCCGAGTATCGCCGCCTTCTCGAGCTTCTTCGTCGTCGCGGCTACAGCCTCTGCACACTCTGCAAATCGCCTGAAGCGTTCCGAGTCGATGTTGTTCACCGTGGTCATTCATTGCGCTTTGATTTTAGATGATCTGGCGAAACTCTCTTAACGCCCCTTCTGCTTTTTGGTCATGACGCGCTACAATTCGCTGTCACCAAGAATCCCGACTCTTTCCGGTCTTCCCGCTCCGGCAAGGTTTACAGCGTCAGCAATTCGATAGGAAGGTGAAAACAGCTGTGCTTGCACTCATTCTCGAAGGTCTTGGGAGTACCGAATTACTCTTAATACTGGTGGTCGCCCTAATCTTCTTCGGCCCACGTAAACTACCTCAACTCGCTCGTACGATGGGCAAAGGCCTGGCTGAGTTTCGAAAAGCTTCCGACGACTTCAAGCGAACCTGGGAACGAGAAGTAGCGTTGGAATCCGCGAGGTTTGACGACAATTCATTGCTCGAAACAGAGCAGCAGGCGACCTACGATGCCTCACAACCGCAGGCTACTTACGAAGCAACACCAAACTCCGAGCTGGTCGTGCCACGCGCGGCTGAATCCACCCAGTCAGAACCGTTACCGGAACCGATAGAACGTCTCCGGCCAAACTACTCAACCGGAACCACAGCCCGTCACAAAACAAGAATGGCTCTGATTAATTTCTAATGTCTGCATTTCTACGAGCACTGTCTACAAACAGGGGAGAAGAGGAAGAACTCGGCGGCCAGATGTCCTTCCTGGAGCATCTCGACGAACTGCGGCGCCGTTTGATTCGTTGCTTCATCTTCATACTTCTGGCGGGAACAGTCAGCTGGTTTTTTTCGACCCGCATCTACGATTTCCTCGCTGCACCTGTCGAACGCGCATTAGCACAAGCTCAGCGGCGTCAAGTTCCGATCGCAGGCCAAACCGGCACCGAGACGATTAGCCCATTAAACTCACTGAAGGAGAACGACCTAGGGCGTTACGTTTTCGCGGAAGAGACAAAACTGGGAAGTAGTTTGATCCCTCCGGGTGCGTCCGTCACTGCTCGTGTCTTCAAAGATGCTGAGGGCAAGTTGGCTTTGTTTACTGACGAAGCGCTATTTGCAGGCAACACGGTGATCCCGAAAGGCGTGCGCCTCCCGGCCGAACTGAGCGCCGCCACAACCGAGTCGTCTTCCGGTCCCAACGATAAACTAATCGTCACTACAGCACTTGAGCCATTCTCTCTTTGGATTAAGGTCTCGCTTTATGCTGCGATATGTTTGTCTGTCCCGTTCCTCCTCTATCAAATCTGGGGATTTGTGGCGCCCGGACTCTATCCACACGAACGCGCGTACGTGACGCCCTTCATCACACTGTCATCTATATCCTTTGTTTTGGGCGCGGCATTCGCCTACTACATAATTTTTCCGCCGGCAGCCAGTTACCTTCTTGGCCTTGGGAGCGAATTTCGCCTCTTGCTGAAAGCCAACGACTATTTCGATTTCATAATCCTGATCATGCTGGGCATGGGCGTCGTGTTTCAAATGCCAGCAGTCACTTACGTTTTGGCCAGAATTGGCCTCGTTACCGCCGCATTCCTGGTCCGAATCTGGAAAACTGCGCTAATCGTCATCCTGATTGCCGCGGCTGTTTTGTCGCCAACGGCCGACATCGCAAACATGATGTTGTTCGCCGCTCCGATGATGGTTCTGTACCTTGTTTCCATCTTCGTAGCGTGGATTTTCAACAAGCCCAGAACCAGCACTTAAAACGCTGCGAATCTACTGATTTTGAACGGCTTTTCAGGCAACTAGCCCAGGGGCCGTGGCATCTTGACTGTGTTCTCAGCCGATCTTAGAATCCATAGTCTTCAAAGGTCGCCGGCAGCAGTCCGTAACGCACGAATTCGTACAGCATCACCAGGAGTTTCTAAATGTCTTACCGGAAAGTCGCTCTTCGTCTGGGCCTCATTGTTAGCCTTTTAGTCAGTGCCGTCCCGCGAGTGCTCACACAGGACCAGCAGGATCCGAGCAGCAAGCCGCGAAACGTAAAACCCGAACTGAAAAAGGCCTACAAAGACTGGCTCGACAAAGACGTCACCTACATCATCACCGACGAAGAGCGGAAGGCATTCAAGAAATTAGCGACTGACGACGAACGCGAACGCTTTATCGAGGAGTTCTGGCGCCGCCGCGACCCGGATCCCGACACCGACGAAAACGAGTTTAAGGAAGAGTATTACGAACGCATCGCTTACGCGAACGAGCACTTCGCTTCCGGTATCCCCGGTTGGAAAACGGACCGCGGCCGGATGTGGATCATGTACGGCAAACCGGACGGACGCGAAACACACCCGATGGGTGGCTCGTACCAGCGTCCCGTCATATGAGGGTGGCGGTTCAACCACTACTTATCCCTTTGAAGTCTGGTTTTATCGTTACCTACCCGGCGTCGGTTCCGGAATCGAAATTGAGTTCGTCGATCCGACAGGTAGCGGTGAGTATCGCATCGCGCGAAATCCAAACGAGAAAGATGCGCTGCTACACATCCCGGGCGCAGGACTTACGCTCTCCGAGCAATTGGGTCTCTCGGATAAAGGCGATCGCATCAGCGGTGTCGGCGGTATCGGCAACGGTCAATATCAACGCGAACAGGACAGCCCATTCTCGCGGTTGCAACTGCTGGCCGATCTAAATAGACCGCCACAAGTTAAGTTTAACGATCTCGCAACAGCCGTTAACACGGGCGTCGTCGAAGAGAACCCGCTTAACTTTGATTTGCGCATCGATTTCTTCCGCCAGTCAGACGAGCGAGTAATCACTGCATTCACAATTCAGGCTGAGAACAAAGACCTTGTGTTCTCAGACAGCGGCGGCCTTCAGCAAGCACGCATGAATATCTTCGCGCGCATCACTTCCGTGGCTGGTCGACGCGTCGGCATCTTCGAAGATCCCGTTATCACAACGGCGACTACCCAGGAACTAAGTGAAGCACGAGATAGAAAATCCGCTTACCAGAAAGCAGTTCCATTAGCTCCTGGCACTTACAAAGTCGACGTGATTGTTCGCGATGTCACTTCCGGCGCAACTGGTCTGAAGCAACTCGGCTTCACTGTGCCAAAGTACGATGCGGAAAAACTTTCAACTTCGACAATGATTCTCGCCGCGAAGCTCGAGGCTCTCAACGATCAGCCTGCGGTGGGCCAATTCGTAATCGGCACTACTAAAGTAATACCCAATGTCGCTCGCGTGTATCGTCGCGGCCAGCCCGTAGGTGTTTACCTGCAGGTCTACAACGCCGGAATCGATCAAACTACGCTGCGTCCTTCAGTCGACGTGGAATACGCTTTGATTAAAGACGGCAAAGAACTAGGCAAACAGTCGGAAGACTGGAAGGGCCTGAGTGATTCAGGTCAACGCCTGACACTGGCTCGTTTAATCGATACGCGCAACTTAGCGGCCGGCGAATACGAAGTCGCAATTCGCATTCGCGATCGAGTTTCAGGACAGTCGCTGTCGCCCTCGCAGACGTTCACTGTTACTCAATAGTAGTTCAAGACAGCGCTGTCTTTTCTTTCACGTCGTCTCCCCAAATGGTCTGTGCCCGGCTAACGCCAGTTAGCCGGTTTCGACTTCCTTGAAAGGAGCGACGCAAATGCCTGTCTCTACGACCCGGCTATTCGTCACTGTTCTTCTACTCATTTCTTTTTCAATCCTTCCGGTTCTTGCACAAGAGCAAAAACCCGCTCCGGACGAAAAACCGCGCAAGATTAAGAAAGAACTCAAGAAGGCGTACATCGACTGGATCAAGGACCACGACGTGATCCTTACTCAATCCGAGCGCGATGCGTGGAAGAAACTTGAAACAGACGACGAACGCGAAAAATTCATCGAGACGGTTTGGAACATCCGTGATCCTGATCCAGATACGGAAGAAAACGAATTCAAGGAACAGTTTTACGAGCGCGTTGCTTACGCGAACGAGCATTTCTCATCAGGCAAAGCAGGTCGACTCACTGACCGCGGCAGGATCTACATAAAATTCGGGAAGCCGGATTCGATCGAATCGCATCCTGCGGGAGGACCTTACGAACGGCCATCATCGGAAGGTGGTGGTTCGACCTCAACTTATCCTTTCGAAAAATGGTTTTATCGCCACATCCCAAACGTTAGAAGTGGAGTCGAACTCGAATTTGTTGATCCGACCGGATCGGGCGAGTATCGCCTCGCGAGAAATCCGGATGAAAAGGACGCACTGCTACACGTTGGCGGCGGTCCCACTTTCAGAGAGCTCGCAGGACTCGAAACTCGTGGAGATCGCATTGCCGGCGCGAGAGGGTTTGGTCAAACAAATTACACGAGGATGCAGGATTCACCTTTCGAAGTGATGGGACTCTTTGTTGACCTCGAACGCGATCAACCCGTCAATAGAAATTACATCGGAGCTACGACAGACACACCGATCGCTGACGACAGTGCGATCAACTTCGAGACTCAGATCAACTACTTCCGCCAGTCGGACAATCGAGTGCTCGCTATCCTCACGGTTCAAACCGAAAACGACGATCTTCAGTTCAAAAACAGCGGCGGCCTGGAAACCGCGCGTCTGAATATTTTTGGAAAAGTCTTATCAGTCGCTCATCGTCGTGTCGGCAAGTTTGAAGACACTGTCGTGACGACCGCGACAACTGAAGAACTGAGCACCACGCGCAAACGAAAATCGGCTTATGCAAAGGGTCTCGTCCTCGATCCCGGCCGTTATCGAGTTGACGTTATCGTGCGCGACGTCGAATCAGGTGCTTACGGGGTCAAGCACGTCGGCTTTGTCGTACCGGAGTTTCCTGCAGATCGACTTTCAGCATCGAGCCTTATCCTCGCGACTAAACTCGAGCACATGGAACGCGGCGCCGCGATTACGCCCTTCGTGATCGGAACAACGAAAGTGATCCCGAACCTTTCAGCGGTTTACCAGCGCAATCAACCTGTCGGCATTTACGTCCAGATTTATAACGCAGCGATCGATCAAACGACTCTGCGTCCCGCCGCCGATGCCGAATATGTGTTGTTGAAAAATGGAAAGGAGTTGAACAAACAACTCGAGGATTGGCGTCAGATTAACGACGCGGGCCAACGTCTTACATTATCGCGTTTGATCGACACTCGCACGTTGGAGCCTGGTGAGTATGAGGTTCAAATCCGTATTCGCGATCACATTACCGGTCAAACGGTAACGCCGTCTGCCACGTTTACCATCGTGCCGTAGGCTGCGCTACTTCCACTAACGATTGACGAATGAACTGTTCTACTTGTGTCAGGTACGGTTCGCCTAAAGTTCCGAAGACGTTGTGACCAGCGCCGCGAAAGATTAATAACTTCTTAGGTTCGTTTGCGGAGGCGTAGAGTGTGTGCGACTCACCGGTCGGAATCGTACCATCCGGATCACCATGAGTGATCAGAATCGGTGACTTAACACTCGCGAGCTTCCGCGCAGACTCAAAACGGTTCTTACCAAGAAAGTGCAGCCAGCGCGGCAACCACGGCAATGCGCTGGCCGCTACAGAACTTGCCGAACTGAAACCTGACTCCAACACCACCGCACCAAAAACTCCTCGTGAAGCGACGTCTGCAACTATCGCTGTCCCAAGCGACTGCCCGTAAAGAATAATTCGTTCGGGACGCTCGCCTTTCACGTTTTTAACAAAAGCTACTGCCGCGTCGCCGTCGGCATAAAGGTCTGCCTCATTCGCGGCAACTCCATCGCTCGCGCCGTAGCCGCGATAATCGAAAAGCAGAACGTCGAACCCGCGTCTTGCGAATCGTTGGCCCACCCAGCTTATGTTTCCGATGTTGCCGCCATTGCCGTGAAAGAAGATGACGGTTGCTGTTTCAGGTCCTGATTGACTCTTGAAGAACCAACCATGGAGACGCGTTCCATCAGCCGAGTTAAACCAGACACTTTCTGCTCCCTCAGGCGTCAGCGTTCGCTCAGTCTCGCTCATGCGATCGGGCTGGAAAGTCATCATCGACTCCAGCCATCGCAACCCGAACACAAATGCAACGCATCCGAAAACGACCGCCACCGCAATGCCAATCAGCCGTTCACGCGTGAAAGTCATGGGCATTACTACGCTTCCTCGGATGAGTCAGTTTCGCTCAAATGGTAAGATTGACTCGCAATGAAAAAACCCGTCGAATTAACCGGGCTGAGTCAACCGGAACTGGTTTCTTTCGTCGAAACGTTGGGCGAACCGGCGTATCGTGGGCGACAGCTTTTCGCGGCCCTTCAGCATCGCCGTTTGCGCAAGCTCGATGAAATCACCGATCTGCCGAAAGATTTGCGAACGCGTTTGAATGAAATCGCGCGTGCGACGACGCTCACGATCGAATCCCAATACTCATCAACTGACGGAACGCGTCGTTACCTGATGAAGACCCAGGATGGTCTGCCGGTTGAAACAGTTTTCATTCCTGAAGAACGGCGCGACACGATCTGTTTTTCATCTCAATCCGGCTGCCCGCTGCAATGCACGTTTTGCCTGACTGCTCAACTCGGCTTGCTGCGTTCGCTAACGGCGGGCGAGATCGTCGAACAGATCATGATTGCCCTAAACGATGCTTACGGAACCGGCGTCAAACCTCCAAAAGGAACAAACCTCGTCGCAATGGGCGCAGGTGAGCCACTACTCAATTTGGATTCGCTGTTGAAAGCGCTGCGTGTGATGGCCGATCCGCAAGGTCTTCACATTGTTCCGAATCGCGTGACGGTTTCGACTGCAGGCGTCGTGCCGCGTATTCTCGATCTCGCGAACACGATCGATCGACCTCATCTGGCGATCTCTTTGGCCGCCCCAACGGATGAGTTACGAAACGTGCTGATGCCAATCAACAAGAAGTGGCCACTCGAAGATTTACTCGGCGCCTGCAAGGTTTTCGAAAGAACATTGAAGCCGGGCGAGCGGCTCACTTTCGAATACGTGATGCTCGACGGTGTAAACGATTCAGACGAGCAAGCGCGTCAACTCGCAAATCTGCTCAATCGCCACGGCATCAGATCGAAAGTGAACCTGATTCCGCACAATCCTGCCGATCCGCTGCCGTATCAACCTTCGCCGGACGAGCGGGTAGAACTATTCAAAAACATTCTCGAGTCAAAAGGAATTCACACTTACGTGCGCCGGCCCCGCGGGCGCGACATTTTTGCCGCCTGCGGGCAACTGGCGGCGCGTCAGGGTACACTTAATAAAACTGAACTTACATCAATCGGAGCTAACCACTGAATGACTAACATAATTCGCGTACTTCCCTTATTCGCAATTCTGATGCTCCCGGCGACTCTGTATTCAAGCCCGGCCCCACAGTCTTCGGGCGACGTAAACGTCACCGGATCGCTAGCTCCAGACAAAATTAAAAAGGGACGCGTAGTGCGTGCCAGTGTCGTCATGGACATTCCTGCCGGACTCCACGTGCAATCAAGCAAGCCACTCGACAAATTTCTGATCGCAACGAAACTCGACGTCGAAACGCCGTCCGGAATGAAGGTTGGACCAGTCTCGTATCCGCGCGCATTGATGCGGAAGCTGAAGTTTTCAAAAAACACGGTTGCTGTTTACGAAGGTAAATCGGTCGTCCGTTTCAACGTGACTGTGCCCGCGAATTATTCAGGAGGATCGGGAGAGATCAAAGGAAAGCTCAGATTTCAGGCGTGTAACGACGAGTCGTGCTTTCCGCCCGTGACGCGCGAAGTAAAGATGTGGCTCAACGTCGAATGAATAATCACTTCCTGTCCCACGACCGCCATCAACCGTCCAACTTTTCCGTGCAGATTTTTTTCTTTTCGATAAGAGAAGAAAAGATCTGTGCGACACATCGTGCAGATCGGGGCGATGTGGATCCGTTCAGGCAGTACTCCTGCTGACACCAACTCATCTCGATTTGCTTTCAACAGATCCACGGTAGCGTGGCCCGGACGCGTCGTCTTAAACAGATTCGCACCACTGGCGAACCTGCTTGTAAATGCATCGATGACGTCGCTGCCAACCTCATAACAACATGGACCAGCAGAAGCGCCAATCGCAACGCGAAGGTTTTCCGGTTTCGAATCGTATTCTTTTTTCAACCGGTCGACCGCAACGACGGCGGCCGTGGCTAACGTTCCTCGCCAACCCGCATGAACGGCAGCAAACGCGCGCGTAACCGGGTCGCCGATAAGAAGAGGAACACAGTCGGCGGTTTTCACTCCTGCCAGAACACCTTTTGTATCACTCACAATCACGTCGCAGTAGATCGTGTCGCCCAACTGGTTTTCAGCGGGTTTCGCATCTTCAGCAGTTTTGACGACACGCACGTCAGCGCCGTGAACCTGCCAGCAGCCCGCGAGTGACCAGTCGCCCGGAAAAAGCTTGAGAAAGCGACGGCGATTCTCCAGAATGTTCTCCGCAGCGTCGTCATTGAAGCCCGCAAGACTCAGTGCATTTGCGGGCATCTCGCTGACGCCGCCGAGACGAGTCGAGAAACCGTTTACAAAACCATCTTCTTCAAGCCGGGAGCAGATGAGAGCGCGTACTCCGTCAATCTCGCGCCAGTAAAATCCGGCTTCGTTTAATTGTTGGTCGTCACTCGTGATTGTTTCCATCGGTATAGACATTATCGAAGTCGCTCGAATTCGCGAAGTGCTTTTACGCACGCCGCGATTTGCTGAGCGTGTTTTTACCACCGCTGAGCGACAATACTGCGACAGCCGCCGTGTCGTGGCCGCACAGCATTATGCAGCGCGTTTCGCAGCGAAAGAAGCGGCGCTGAAAGCATTACAGACTGGCTGGCGCGGGGGAATTAGTTGGCAGGACGTCGAAGTTTCGTCGAGAGAAAACGGCGCGCCGTATTTAATCTTCTCCGGGCAAGTGCAAAAGATCTATGAAGGATTCGGTGCGACGGCAACGCATCTCTCAATCTCGCACACGAGCGAACATGCGATTGCGCAAGTCGTGCTGGAGCGCTGGTATCCCTAGCGCATTTCGTTAACTAACGATCGGCGCCCATTTCGATCTACATCGACTCGCGTGGTTCTGTAAGGCTTTAACTCGAGCGAGACCGCAGTCTTATCCATCGCTCTTCTCCGAGCGACTAATTCAGTCGACGATTCACTCTCTTCAGCATAAGACGGTGTTTGCCCGGGCAAGTTTCCGTGCAGGTAACACTCGAGGTTTGGTGAAGTTCGATCTGTGACGGCGATCAACTCGCGAACCGGACACGTGATTGTCGAACGCAGACCGGTCGTCGAATCGATCTCTACGAACTTGATACCTTCCGGACAATCAAAGTTTGCGCCACCCAGATCAGGTCGCAATGCAATCGCCTCACTCATAAACTCCGTCCACGCGGGTAACGCGGCTTCAGCGCCTGTCAAACCGAGTTGCTTGTTGTCGTCAAATCCGATCCACACAACACAAACGAGATTCGGAGAGTAACCAACAAACCACCCGTCCCTCGACGTTCCTGTTTTTCCAGCGAGTGCGGTACCGGAAACGGCACCACGAGCTTTACGCGCAGTGCCTCTTTCGATCACACCTGAAAGCATGTTCGTGACCACGTACGCTGTCGTGGGACTAACAACCTGGTCCACGGGAGTTGACAGCGTATGGGCCGCTGGCGGTTCGCCAACACTCGTTATCGCCTTCGCTTCAACATGCTGTCCAGCGCGTACAAAAGCGGCGTACGCGGACGCTAACTCGAGCGGCGTAACTTCTTCAGTTCCCAACGCAAGCGCCGGATAGCGTTCCGGTTTCGGCAAACCAAACCTTTGCGCCAAATTCGCTATTCGCGCCAGTCCCGTCTGCAATGCCACATCAACAGTGACGACGTTGAGCGATTTCACAAGGCCAGTGCGCATCGTGACCTGGTTCATCGAATAGCCGCCACCATAGTTCGCAGGCCGGTAAGTCTTGTTTCGGTCGTATACAAACTCTTTCGGCGCGTCCATGAACATCCGCACAGGCGACATTCCGTCTTCGATAGCCGCCGCGTAAACGAAAGGCTTGAAAGTCGAGCCAGGCTGTCGCTTCGCGTCCGTAACGCGATTCAGTTGCGACTCGGCGTAATTGCGACCACCGACCATCGCCAGGATATTGCCGGTGTGAGGATCGAGTGCGACGAGCGCAGCCTGCGGTTTTGCCTCACGATTAGCGTAAAGAGTATCGAGACGGTCCAACTGTCGTTTCAGCGCGTGTTCCGCGACCTGCTGCAACTCCAGATCGATAGTTGTATAGATTCTCTGGTTCTCTGATTCCTGAACGCGGTTTACATAATCGACAAAGTAAGGCGCCAACGAATTGTCAGCACTCGGCGTAGGCGCAACTGAGACCGGTTCGGCAGTCGCAAGCTTGTATTGTTCGTGAGTGATCAAACCATTCTGTTGCATCGCCGCCAAAACCGTGTTCCGTCTGGATCGCGCGGCCTCAGCATGTCGCACGGGCGAGTAAGCCGAAGGGCTCTGAATCATTCCGGCTAGCGTAGCCGCTTCAGCAAGACTGACGTCGCGCAGTTCCTTCCCGAAGAACACCCTCGATGCTTGCTTCACTCCGCGAACTCCGACTGCGCCACGCTGGCCGAGGTAAATCTCGTTGCAATAGAGCGCGAAAATATCGTTCTTCGAGAGCCTGCGTTCGAGCGCGAGTGACAGCATCGCCTCCGCATACTTCCGTTGAAACGTTTTTTCGGGTGAAAGATATGTGTTCTTAACGAGCTGCTGCGTGATCGTTGATCCGCCCTGGCCCAGTTCCTCGTCTGCTACATTCCTCAACAGCGCCCGCGTTAGACCGGCAAGATCCACACCTGAATGTTCAAAGAATCGCCGATCTTCGATAGCCACAATCGCCTGGACCATCACTTCCGGAATCTCGCCAAAACTCAGGACCTCGCGTTTGCCGCTCTTTGAAGAAACATCGTTTGACAGGATCTCCGGCTCGAGCGCGAATGACTCGAGCGCGAGGTCATCTCCACGCAATTCAGCAATTTGAGCGTCGTCAAATGTCACGGTAACGACGTGAGGCTTCGTTCGAGTTGATGGCCCCGGCCGGATCTCGAGTGTTGAGCCGTTGACGATAAAACTTCCGCTCCAGACGTTGCTGGCGTTTGATTCGAGGTAGCCGGCGCGACGCAGTGCGGTAACGAGTTTTTCGCGGGAGAGCTTTTGACCTGGCTGAAGCACACGCGGCGCAGCGTAAAGTCCTGGCCTGCTGGTCATGTAGCCTGTGGCGAGGCGAGCGTCGATTATTTGCGAGTAATAGGTGTAAGAACGCAGGAGGGCGTCAGCGGCGATGGCCGATGCAATCAAACCTACAATAAGCCCGAGTCGAACAAAACGCCTTTTGAAGACGAATTCTCGACGACAGGGCACAGATGTAACCTCGACAACCATGAACGGACCTTCCGCGATCCTTCAGTGCTTCAATTTGTTATGGGAAGTATAAAAGCGTAATGCGCGAGGAAATTCAAGAAACCGTTTGGACCAGCGCCCCCAGGCGCGCTGTCTCATCAATCAAAGCCCGGATGTGAGGAATACTTTCGCGCGCTGCGTCGTAGCCGGCGGCGATAAGCTCATCGGCCCGCCGAACCTGGTCCCAACGAACGTGCCCAACTTTAGGCGTGATCACCAGATCCGCTGCCTCCAGTTGATGGCGCGAACCTGTTCTTTGAAACGCTAGCATTGCTTGTAACACGACGCCGACAATAGAACCGGATGATCCAAAAAACTTCGCTCCATCGCCATTCACATCCACAGCAATTACGATGTCTGCCCCAAGCGAACGCACCACCGTTGAAGGAACAACTGCAACCAAACCGCCGTCAACGAGTTGTCGTCCGTGCTCATCCTCGACCGGAACATACCAGCCCGGAATCGTACAGCTCGCACGAATCGCAAACGGCACATCACCTTGATCACGCATGACAACGGCGCTACCAGTTTTTAGATCAGTCGCGACTGCCGCAAACGGAATCGGCAAATCTTCGAACTTCGAGATCGGTAAACGCGCCCGCAAATACTGCTCGAGGCGCGCGTTGGTCTGCAATCCGAGCCGCGACATGGTCACTCGACCAATCTTGCGCCAGCGAAGCTTGCGTCCAAACTCTTCTATCTCGTCGAGTGGCATGCCGGTAGCGAACGCTCCGCCTACAATCGATCCGGCGGATGTCCCGGCAACGCAGTCGATAGGAATGTTATTTTCGGCGAGGGCGCGCAACACACCTACATGAGCATTGCCGCGCGCCGCGCCGCCAGAAAGCGCAATGCCGATTGTGGGGCGGAAACTCATACAGAACTTAACATCACGATCTCCGCACGCTCGCGAGCCCGGTCTAGAAACGCATAGATCTCCGACTCGATTTTAGCCTCCGTCAGCGTCTTCTCAATCTCTGCTCGCGCCTGTTCGAGCGATGGGACGATCCGCCCGGGAAACTGAGTCCGAAACCGAGGCCCATAAACGTCGCGGTGGTAATCCGCGATCTCCTTCTGACTTATCACTACGAAATTGCGGAAACGAAAGTCTAAATATTTTTCCATCTTGAGGCGCTGCTCGACGATTGCGTCGAGACCTTCGCTGGTCAGACCCACGCGCTGGAGCCTCTGCTGGAATTCGGGTACAGACGGAAAATTACGCGCCAGGTCGTCTCGCGCGTCACCTACTTCTTTCGTCGTGGGAACTATCGTCGGTATTTTCTCTGCTTCCTGAAGGATCAACCGCTGGTCTATCAAGAGGCGAAGCGCGCGATTGAGATCGTCTGACGTTGGATTGTCGAGCTGTGTGTTCGGCTGCAACGCCAACTGCCACATCAGGTCGGAGTACGTGATCAGATCGGTTCTGACGCCGGCGTTCACCGTCGCAACCATCCTGTCGACGACTCTTTGCGCCGGGCATGGAGCGAACGAACCAACGAGCAGGAATAAACCCGGAAGAATTATTGCTCGCAAAGGCGCAAAGGCGCGGAGGCGAAGACGAAAGCTTTTTTTGTTGTTCTTTTCCACCTGCCTCCTCAGAACGTCTGCGTGATCCTGAAATGCAAGTTGCCACGATGCAGGCGGAATATCGCGGGTGTCCCATCAAATCCATTTGGACCACGCTGCGGAATCAAAAACTCCGGCGGGTTCAAAAGGAACCCGTAATCCACGGCCAGTGCGCCACCAAACGGCGTTTGTAATCGCAACCCAAGCCCGACAGTGTGGGTCCAGTGCGCTCGCAGGTTGGCCGCGTTGATAGCTGCGATAATATCGCCCGGTGGAACCGGCGCCGGGTCATCGTTTCCGAACAGATCTCCAACACGTCGAAATACATTGCCGCCATCGTAAAAAGGCACGACCTGCACTGATCTCGTAACCGGTATGCGCGCTTCAAGGTTGACAATCGCGAGCGCATTGCCGCCGATCGGAACGGTAAATGGATTGAGAACCACTAGATTTTTGTCACGATCTCGAAAAACGCCCTCCGGAATCACGACTTGACGTGGCCCAGCCTCCTCGAAATTAAAGCCGCGCAACGTAGTCGAACCGCCGGAGAAAAACCGCTCGCTGATCGGCAACGTCAAATCGTTTTCGTCAATTGCGCCGTTTGCGTCGCGGTCACGCGGGTTGAATAAGTTCGCGAGACCGAGGGTCATATTGCCTGCGAATACCGTGTCGCGCAGCGCGCTGACTTTGTAATAACGCCTGTAAGTCGCCTGAAACCGATTGAACGACAGGTTGCCGCCGAGCTGGCGCAGCGCGACCGCATAATCCACGCTGAGAAAACCTCCACGCGTCGCATCAACCTGGTTGTAGCGGCAAACCTCGCCTGGCCCACCTGGCTCTTCTTCGTCAGCGTCTCGAGTTCTTGCGAACAGCCCGCGCTCGCATCTCTCGCGCGTGTCTCTGACTAGCGACGCACCCAGTCGAGCTAGTCGAATATTCCTGTCGGGTTGAAGAATCGGCTGCACAACCAGACTATCGAGATTGAACAAGCGCACGTCTTCGTAACTGAAACGCCCGAACACAATCGTCCTCGTTCGACGGTCAAGCACCCGCTGTGTCTCGACAGCCGCGGTGAAACGATTAATGGTGGGCTCGTTTATTCTGTCGCCAAAAATGTCGATCGGATTTCCGTCTTCATCGAGTCGCTGCACGATCCCCATCGTTCCGCGATCGATCGCGGAACGGAAGAAACGCGTGATCGTCGAGTCGCGCTGGTATTCAACTGAAACCGCAAGCGGCGCAAACTGCGTGTCGTTGTACCTGGCGAAACGAGAATCGAGATACTCGAGACGCACGAGTTGCTGCCGGCGGCTGGCGCGAAGACGCATCGCGCCGTGACGCAGCCGGTTCATGAGATTCACATTGCTGATTTCAAACAGGCCTAGCGCGCCCGCATCGGTCGAGAATCCGCCGCCATAATCCATCACGCGCGGCTTCTTTTCTTCGACGTCGATGATGACGTCGCGCCGCCTGTAGCCGCTTGTTGTTTCGCCCGCAGCTTCAGTTCGAATGATCACCTGGCGATAAGCGTCCGTGAGATAAAGTTCGCGTTCCGCGTCAGAGATGCGATCGGCCCTCAAAACATCTCCTGGCCTGATTGGAATCGCCCTTCGGATGGCCGCTCGCTTCGTACGCCGCGTGTTCTGGTCTCCAGTGACGCCGTTGACGAGGATCTGGTTCACGAAAACCTTCTCGCCTTCGTCGACGATCGAGTAAACGAGCCTGACTTGCTCGTCGTCGCCCTTCTTCGGAAGCTCGACGATCGAGAAGTCGAGGCGAGCGTTGAGATAACCTTCACGCGCGTACAGAGTCGAAACTCGATCTCCGTCGGCACGCGCCTGCGAACGCGAATACGGAGAGCCAACAACTGTTCTCAACTGTCGACGAATTCTTTCGTCCGTGTAGATCTTGTTCCCCTTTACTTCAACGCCGGCGATGCGAGTTAACGGACCTTCGTTAACATTGAACGTGATGATGAGATTATCGCCCTCGAGCGAGACGCCCTGCAGTACTTCGACACTCGCTTTGCGATATCCGAAGTCGCGCATAAAAGCTTCGACAGTTCGACGGTCCTGTTCGAGAAGAGTTTGGCTTGTGTAGCCACGGCCGTAACCGAGAAACGGAATCAAACCGATGGGGTTGGCCTTTTGAGATCTCAGTTCAGCCTCGACGTCTTCAAACGACAACCTCTCGGTTCCGGTGATGCGAATGTCATTAAGTCGAAAACGTCTGCCACGCTCGACTTGATACTCGATAGTTACACTGTTGCCGGCTAAGTTGCCCGGGTTGAGATTCTCGCAGGTCTCGGGTGTGTTGTTTGGCCCAAGATCGGCAGGCGGATTACTGACCGAGCACGTCTGCGTTACCTCAGCAAAGAAGAAACCATCTTCCTGTAGCTTGTTGCGAATGCGACGAGCGCCTTCAACGATGGCCGAGTAGTCGATGTTGCCTTCGCGCTTGACGGGCAATAACTCGCGCTGAGTCTTTTCACTGGCCTCGAAGTTCGTAATGACCACGTTCACTTTTGGTCCAACAACCCCGTCGAGCTTGATCCTGACCGTGTTCTTCTCCGGGTCGCGCTCGACGCGTGGATCCTCCAGCACAGGAGATAGAAAGCCGGCGGCAATCAGAGCTTCGCGGACACGATTCACATCCGTGCCGAGGGCATCGCGCGTAAATGCGACGTTTGGTTGAAGAGAGAGAGAATTACGAACAGGCGTGGGATCGAATCCCTGGATATTAATGTCGAAAGCTTCAACTCTCGCTGCTTCACCCGGCGTGATGCGATACGTCACCGTTGCTCGAATTCCACGAGCACCTACTTGCTCAACCGGTTCCACTGTCGCGTTGAAATAACCAAGGTCACGCAAGTACACCTGAATCTCGTCTGCGTTGCGAAAGATGACCTGTTTGGTGAGACGAGTTCCGGGTTGAACGAAATTCAATCGCGCGCGGATTTCGTCGGCGGAAATCGGCGTCCCTGTAACCGTTCCGACTACTTCAATGCGCACGTCGCCAATCTGCACCTGTCGCTGCACAACGAAGCGCAGACGCACTGGACCAGTACGCGTCGTACCTTCCTCAACCACTTCAACACGCGCATTTGCAACGCGGCCCGAGTCGAATAGCGACTGCAACGAGTCGCGGACGCGCACGGCTGAAAACGGCGTGTTGGGCGCAACTTTGAGTAACGTGAGAAGATCGGCCTGGGCGGCAGGATTCTCAGGTGTTCCTTCAAACACCAAATCTACCGCGGTGATCGTGCGGCCTTCGTAGTCTTCAATTCTGACGTCTTTGGCGGTACTCGCCTGCGTCACAGTCAGAAGCGAGAAACCGAGTATGACTACAAACAGCAGGATGTGCGTTTTATGCTTCTTTGCGGCCAATCCTAAACCCACCCCTGCTCAGAATCTCTTCCTAAAGCGAATTTCAAAACTAAAGTTGTCCGTGCGAGCGGTGAGCCGTCGGGTGGAAGCCTGCTCGTACTGCGCAATGAATGAAAGCCGATCTGAAACGCGATACTCGAGCGCGAGAATCTGATTCGGATCGGACGTGACGTTCGTCGAATAAGTAACGGTAACTTCTTTGCTGAACCTTCGCCCGACAGTTAATCGAGCGCCGGCAGTCGAACCCGTAGTTCCACCGATCACCGGATTGATCTCAAAACGTGTTAGCCCAAACAGTCTGCTGGTAGCTCGTTGTGCGGGTGCGTTGATCAGCGCGTCAGTCAGAAGACTTGTTGCGGCTCCGACTTCAGACTGCGCCAGCACTGACGTACTCGTATCGCCCGAAGAGAGTTGACCGGTCGTGATAAGTGAAACAACGTCTGCCTGCGGCAACGCCGGTTCAGCACGCACCGCAGCCTGAGGCTGGGAAAGTGGACCAGTCAAACTCACGATCACACGATAGCCTCTGATTTGCGACTCAGCCTGAACATTCAGAATCGGATCCGCGTTGCGGGCAGGTGGTAGATCGATCAACAGCCGCGTGATCTCGTACCGGTCGTTGCGGAAATTCAGCGTACCACTCGACGACGTTACTCTTCCCGAGATAGTCGGATCGTTAACCGGACCATCCAACTGAAGCGAAACAGATCCGACGAGGTCAGCCAGATTATTGCGTACGACAAGTGCGTTTCTTCCTTCAACACGCAGCGCTGCGAAAATCGCGGTACGAGTGAGTTCCATTTCAGTGCCCGCTTCGATCGATTGGCGCCGGGTATCGATCAGGTCAGCAAGCTCAATGTCTTCCGTGTATTCAGCGCGACGCAGCGTCACCGTGCCACCGATCAACTGCTCTCGCGACGACCCGCGGATTTCAACGTCCGCGTCGAGAGTCGAACGGAAGTTCTCGGGGAATGGAACGGTAACGTCATCGCCCAGAAGGTTGACGCGGAACGCCGAGACCGTGAAGCCGTCGAGCAGGGCGCCGCCGGTTGCTGAAATACGGCCGCCACCGATTGTTCCATTTAGCGAATCGATTTGCGCTTGATTCGCAGTGAACCTGATTCCGGCACGCAAGTTCGCGATGGTCCAACGGTCGTTTCCAAGAAGCACTGACACCGAGCCGTTATTGACTGATGCGGTACCAATCATGCGCGGAGCTTCAAAGGTGCCATTGATGCGAACCGCCACTTCCGCCGTGCCCGATGAAAAGAAGTCGGGCGATAGACCATTCAGCACGCGCATGTTGAGGTCGCCGTTGATGTTCAAATTCTGCCGGCCGCCTGCGCCGGTTGCGAGCGTGCCGTCGAGCACGATGTTGGTGCCGGGTCCTGTGAACCTGGTGCTCTCAAATGCCATCTCGTTTGGTGTGAAACGAACGACCAGAGGTGTCGTGGCGTTGAGTTGAACGTCTTCAACTCGGAAACTCAGCTCGGTGAAGTTTGCCGTTCCTGATAAACCGGCGAGCGAGAAGTTCTCGTCTTCATCGAGTAAGTTGCCTTCAGCCCTGATCGTGCCATTGGCCCTGCCTGAAATGCGGACCGCACTTCCGGGCATCGCAATCTGAAACAGGTTCGTCAGATCCGCGTTCGTGAATGTTGTTTCCACGCGTGACGTGAGTAACTCACTTGCAAGATTGATCTGCGCTGCGACTACTTGCGGTGGTCCAAGTAAGCCGGATGTCAGGTTGATGTTGAGTTGCTGGTTCTCAGTTCTGCCCGTAAGCGCGATCGTTCCTGCCGAACGTCCGTTGATCGTCACATCGCGGCCCTCGCCGTCGAACGTGATTCGATAATTTGAAAAATCCTCATCAGCAAGACTTCCCGCGATTTGCGCGTTGAAGTTTGCAATTCCCGTGATGGCCGGGAGGCCGGGCCTGTTCGCAAGAGCTGCCAGTCGCGCCAACTGAATGTTCTCAGCCCTGCCTTGAAACTCAAACGCCTTGCTCTGTGTGTTGAGATTGCCGCCGGCGACGATGTGTCCGGCGCCCAGGCGAACATCGATGTTCTCAATATTCACGTTAGGACCATTGAACGTCGCTTTTGCAACAAGACTCTCAAGTGATTCCCCACCGAGCCGCCCTGGTCCAAAACGAAGCTCAGCGCTTCCGTTCATCGCATCGGGAATTCCCTGCACTCGGATCTGACCGGAAATATCCGACTGGGTGTCAGAAGCGAACTGGTTTTTACTGAACGGCGAGAGGGCGAGAAGATTTCGTGCACTAAACCTGTCGAGCGTGGCTTCGATCGACGTGTTGTTTTCACCCGTGCGAGGCTTGATGAGCGAAAACTGAACGCCGCCGCCGTCGCGTTCCGCCAGACGTCCATCGGGAATTTTGATTCCCCCGTCGTTCATCTCAATCGACGCAGCCAGCGCGCCTAATTCATTCCCGTTTACGATCAGCGTTCCAATTGAAAACCTTCCATTTACGTTTGGAGAATTCAAACTGCCGCGAATGTTTCCGTTGAAGGCAAGCTCGCCCGCTAAGCCGATGCCGTAGCTTCGCATCTGCTCTTCAACGTCAGGCAATAGCCCTGACGAGATAAGCACTGTTTGCAACTCGGCTGCGTCAGATGAATTCAGGTCAACTTGAAGATTGGAATCGTTCTCGAAAGAGAATCGTCCGGTCGCTGTCAGTTTCGTCGCCGGCGTTTGGAGATTTACCTGTTGAATATCAAACGTTCCCCGGTCGGCCCGCATTGCGACTTCGCCGGTGATCGGGATCCTGTCTTCACTCACTTCACCAGTTTCCGCGGTCAATCGAGTTGTCACTGTGCCGGAAGCAAGTTTAGCTTCCGTCCCCGGAAACGTCAGATCGACTCGTCCCGTCGCGCGTCCGGCCAGTGGAACGGCACTGCCCGCCAAAGCAGTTAATGGACCAGCGATATCGAGATTGCTGAAGTCAGCAGTCACCCGCGAGGTGCCGCCGCGCGCGATTGCAATTCGCGCGTTCCCGGTCGCGCGTCCCTTGAAAACGTCTGCTGTGAAATTGTTGAGCTGAACTTCGTTATTCGTCGCGACGACGGCGGCGCGCGCCTGGCCCATCTGCATGCTACCGAGTACGCCACCACCGATACTCAGATCAGCAGACGCGCGATATCGTCCCGAAGGCTCGACGACGTGT
>CAVSKT010000006.1:0-113977 GCA_963728575.1 uncultured Acidobacteriota bacterium | reverse complement strand
TCACAGGTCGGTTTGGGGTCAATTGCAATAGCATTGCTCTTAATCCAAAACGAGTGTCAATAAAGACTCCAAGCCAAAAGGATGCAGGCGATGGACCTTGGTCCATCGCCTGCTCGCGGTTAGTGCCCTCCTGACACAAAGCAGGTTATGGGGCGATTATGTTGTCCTTCGCGCCTTGCAGATTACTGAGAGCCGCGTTAGCCTCGGCAAGTTTGTCGGTATTGTTTGCCGCATCGGCTGCCGCTTGCACGTTTTTCTTGGCTTTGTTGAATTGATTTTGCGCTTTCTTGTGCAAACCGCCTCCGACGAGTACTTCAATCGCATCGTCGATTTCAGATATCGCCAGAGCGGCCAGCGTATCTATTTGACCGTTGTTCGTGGCGATCTTGAGTCGTTCAACCAGTTCCCGAGCTGACCGCTCGTTCTCCAACACGTTGATGACTCGAAGTAACGCTGCGACTGCAACAACCTCCGTAGCGTCGAGCCGTACTCCACCAATCAAGGATCCGAAGCCCGGCGCCTCATTGAAGGCTCTGCTGTTATAGAAATCTACAGCTCCCTCAATCGTCTCAATCGAGTTGTTATGGAAGAACGGACCTGTGTCTGCGGCCTCCACCAGCACCGGCGTGTTGAACGAGCCGTTGCCAATTCCACCGGTTGGTGAAATGCCTGTTTGGCCAAAACCACCGTCCTGCGGGTTAAGCTGTGCAGGCGTGATGAGATCCGCCGGCTGCGAAGGAAGACCCTCCACGTTCGTGTTGAAGTTCGCATTCTGGCCGGGGAAGAAGAAGTCGCTCCCTCCAGCATTGAGGTGACAGAAGAAACACTTGCCCGCACCTAAGTTCGATGCGTTTGGATCGAGCGTGTTTCCGGGGCTGTTGAAGATGTCGACTCCTTTCTGGACGACCTCGTTCTTAAACTTCGGTTTCATAGCCGCCAGATTCAGATCTTGCCGGCGACCGAGAGACTTTTGGAATGCCTCGAGATCATCAAGCTCCCCCGTTGTTGGTAGACGGAAATCGCCAGGCGCCTGACGGTTCAAGGTCTTCGGGTAATGCTGCACGATCGCACCGACGATGAACTCACGAAGAGTTCCTGTTCCTGGTGCGCCGTCACCGCCCCATCCAGTTCTCTCGTTCGGCGGCGTGGTTGTTCCGTCCTGCGACGGTATGCTGCCATTAGGCAGTGGTGTCGCACCGGGCACTGGCCCAACCGGAGTCAGCGTGTTTTGCAGCAGTGCCAGGGTATGAGGCACGCCACGCATCACGAATTTGCTTGGCAGGTTATCGAAGCCGTCCGGGTTTTCGAGAATCAATCCAAGCTTCCGCATCAGTACCGGATTCTCGAAGTTATTAGCGAGAGCCGGCACGAATTCCGCCACGAATATCGGATCATTCGGCGGGAGATCGAAAATGAATTCTGCGTCGATTGTCAGGTTCCCGTCCTCGCGGTGACAAGTCCCGCAAGTGCGGCCATTGCCGTTGAAGGTTTCGTTGAAGAAACTTGTTCGGCCGCGCTTGATAGAGTGTTCCAGCGGAGTCGATGGATTGGGGTTCGGTCCGATTTGTGCCGACGCAGTCGGGCTTATCGTGTCAACCACCTTTTGAAAGAACCCGCGTTTGTCAGGCGCTGGTTGAATCGGATCCGCATCCGCCAACACTCCAAACTGTCCCTGCTGTTTGCTGCGATGCAAACGATGGAAAAGTGACGTTGTACCCATCAGCGTTCGATCTTCGATGGGGGTCTTGCCTGCCTTCGTGACGACGATAAGGTCCATGTTAAAGGTCGTGAAGGCATCTTTGCCGAGGTCAACGGCAAGAGTAGCGACCTTAGGCTCATGCTTTAAGCTGCCGAGCCGCACCATGTTGTCGTCGTTCTCGAGACCGATGCTGCGGCCCGCAGCACTGTCTACGATCCAAACGTCCCATCCTTCATCTTTGGACAGTCCGTTGATGGCGACGGTCACAGTTCCGTCAACAAGATTGAATTTAGCTAAACCGCTGGCATACGAATGGCCAGTCGACAGTCCCTTGAACCAGCCCATGGCCAGGACCATGTTTTTGTCCCCGCCGTCATTTACGTACTGCGTTTCCCACTCTTTGTAATTGGCACTAAGTGTGTCGACAGTTCCAAGACCCAGGCCGGCTACTGATGGGTCGGATTCTGACGCCGCCTTACCACTTAAAAAAAGCACGGGAAGCGCACAAGCTATTATGAGAGAAAGTAATGTCAATAGCTTCAGTGCCTTGATCTTCATATATCCTCCTCTTATGAGGTCTTCGCGCGTTTGTAACCCTACGTGGGCCAAGCCGGGTTAAAGCTGGACCAACGCATACACTTACCCCTGGTGCAAAACCGGAGGTTTAGCGTCGAAACGTTTAGTTGTACCTGTGTTAACTGGCCCGGGTTCGAGAGTGATTGGCAGCAATGCAGGCTCGGGTTGGCCCAGATTTGCGAACCAATTAAGACGATGAGAGATCGCCGGGAGAGGATCGATTCTCTCGCAACTCTGGACTGTGAGTCGCCAGGCTTACGCCTGGAAAAGGCTCAAGAGTCAGAAACTCTTGAGAGCAAATGCGAGAAGTGTGATGTACCATCAAAACAACAAATGAGTCAACGAAATTCTATATGACTATTTTGCTGTGAGATGGGTCAGGTTAGTACGCGTTACGGTTTTTTAAGAGTTCGACTATATCGGTGTGGCCGCGTTCTTCAGCTTTGAGCAGCGCAGTCTGATTCTGATTGTTCCGCGCGTTCGGATCTGCGCCGTGGTCCAGCAAAAGCTTTACTGTACCCGCGTGCCCCTCTTCAGCCGCGCTCACTAGTGCAACATCGCCGTTCGTGGCACGCGCATTTACGTCGGCACCTTTGTCGATCAGCGCGAGCGCCGATTCGGAGTGCCCCTTGAACGACGCGCGCATGAGGGCGGTCCAGCCATTGGCGTCGCGCGCATCCACCTCGGCGCCTTTGTTCACTAGTGTTTTGACAATTCCCACGTGGTTTTCCCAGGCGGCGAACATCAGAGCATCCATTCCACGGTTGTCTTTTATACTGAAATCCGGGCGTTTCGTGAGGAGAAGCTCGACGACTTCCGCATTACCTTTCCATGCAGAGGACATCAGTGCCGTGCCCCCATGTTTGCTCTTCGCATTCACATCGGCGCCATGTTCAAGCAACACCTCCACCACGTCGACCTTGTTCGCGAGTGACGCAACCATCAAAGCGGTTTGACCGTCGCGGGTGGTGACTTCCGTGTTCATCCCCGCTTCCAAAAAGAGCTTGACTGCCTCGGCGTTGCCATCCCGTGCATTTTCGATAAAGGCTGTTTCGTTGTACTCGATGCCGCGGCGCGCGAGTTCCTGTAGCGCCTTCTCGGGCCTGGCGCAAGCTGAGAGGACAACTGCAAAGCTGAGTAAAAGTAGTAATCGCCGCTGCATAGTGCGGCGCATTATACATTTGACTCAAAAAACTCGCAGCTTTTCCCCAAGATTGCCCTCATTCGTAGTTTCTAGACATTGAACAACGGCCCGGCAGACTCTTGCCGTTTTAGCAACACTTTAGGAGAGTGTGAGGGAGGGTAAGAGTTTGCCTGCCGTTGCTCTTGCATAAGGACTCCTCTTGACCTTTATGCACCATATTGTGAGAAAGATCTGTAGGGGCTGCCCTCCGTGGCCGCCCGTTGTTTGACGGGAATGATCTTGGGATACGTGTTATCGGGCACACGGTCGGCCACGGAGGGCCGCCCCTACAATCATTCCTACTTTCGCGCTATAGGACGCAGGTAGTGTTTGAAGGTCCACTGCGCGACTTCCCTGCCCTGCCTGTGTGCCGCTTCGTCCGCGAAACGGAAGTGAATGCCTGAATAGACACGCGCCTCGACGACGTCCTGAGTTGCGTCAGAGAAGCGATTGTATGTGCGTGTGTCCTGCACGGTTGGATTGACGTTAGTCGTTGTGAGCGAGAATGTCATGTTGTCCGTGGCGAAAAAGTTTTCGAGGATTATGGTCGCCGCAGTCGCAAAGTTAACTGCACCCGACGTGTAGTCAGGATAATTCGGAGTCGTAATCAACGACTGCCATCCCGGATCCGCAATCGTATCCGGATTGCCGTCAGTGTCACCTTCACGAATCGCGGTGATCGGCCGCCAAAAAACGTAGTGGGACTTATCGTTCCACGATGCGATCAAGGCGTCAGCAACCGCCATAGAAAACAACGCAAATAGACGAGAACTGTCAGCAACGTTGTCGACGTGTGCGTTGGCGATGTCGCGCATAGCTCGATTCCAAATCACTGGCGTGTTACCTGCATAGAAGTGGGCGACATCGGTCTGATCCGCACTGCGCGAGGCGCTGTTCAGCGCACCAACCGCTTTGATTTCATTGTAGTCTTTCGCGTACTCGCGGCTCGTCAACGCAGGTGGCGGATCCGCACGGAATTGTGACGGCCGAGTCATTGCAAACGGAGTGACATTTCCTAACCACGGCGCAGCCATCGGCAGGTTTGCCGGCGGCGTTGGACGCCAAACACCCGGCTCTGTTCCACCGACGAAAGGCGGTGGCGGTACTGCTGGAAAAGCTCCGTCGCATGCTCGCAAAGCGTTGATGCCGGCCGCCGCTTTTGCTCCAACCGCCAAGCCAGGATCGTTCGCGGATATTCCGTTCATCAAGAGATACTGTTCGTACAACGGTGTAAGCGAGGCCGCTTGCGAAGGAAAGCGATTGACGAGTACATCATGTGCTGCCTTTGCCGCGGCAGCGACGGACGACCCTGACGCTCCGGGAATTTCGACGTAATAGGGGGTGTATCGTTTTTCGATCGCCTGGACCGCGTCATATATAGCCGCGTGGACGATGGCTATATCGACAACGCCCGATGGTCCTGGCCGGTTCGCAGTGATCGTCGCCTGCACTGCAATCGCATTCCAATCGCTTACGACATCGGCCCTTGTAATCGCTGGTATTGCAAGTATGACGGCCAACACCAGTATGTTTCGCCACGTTTGAAGTTTTAGTCTCATGATGCTTCCTTACTGTGAAATTTGCCGGCCCTGCGGGAGGCGGCTCGATCCGTAAGGCGGGAATCAGACCTAAAACCTTTAACGATGACGGGGCAGTTGTGTTAATTTCCCTCTTCCCCCGACCGATTCGTATGCCCGAGCACTCCCCGAAAGAGATCTCCCAGCTCTTACACGCATGGGCTGACGGCGACCAGGCGGCGCTCGAGCAACTGGCTCCCCTGGTTCAAAACGAATTACACCGGCTTGCACATCACTACATGCGGGGCGAGCGTCGTGATCACACATTGCAAACTTCGGCACTCGTCAACGAGGCATACATACGGTTAATCGACTGGAAAAACGCGCGTTGGCAGAATCGCGCTCATTTCTTTGCCGTGTCCGCGCAACTGATGCGACGAATACTCGTCGATTTCGCGCGTGACAAGCAGTACTTGAAACGTGGAGCGGGCGCGTTGCGAGTGTCACTCGGCGAAGCCGTGGATCTGACGGATTGCCGCACCGCAGATTTAGTCGCGCTTGATGAAGCACTCAGCGCGTTGGCTGAAGTTGATCCGCGCAAGGGCCAGGTGGTGGAGATGCGTTTCTTCGGTGGACTGTCGATTAAGGAAGTGGCCGAGGTGCTGAAGGTCTCAGAGGAAACGGTGATGCGCGACTGGCGACTCGCGAAAGTGTGGCTGTTGAGAGAACTGGGACGCGATGAAACCTGAACGGTGGCGAGAAGTCGAACACCTCTATCACGCGGCGTTGCAGCGGGATTCAAACGAACGCGCGGCCTTTCTTGCTGAAGCGTGTGCGGGCGACGAAGCATTGCGCCGGGAGATAGAGTCGCTGCTTGCTTATGAAGACAAGGCGAAGCACTTCATGACCTCACCGGCGATCGATGTTGCCGCCAAAATGGTGGCCGACGAGCAGAAGCAGATGATGGCAGGCCAGAGGATCGACCACTACAAGATCGTGCGTCCACTGGGCGCCGGTGGGATGGGCGAAGTCTATCTTGCGGACGACACACGATTGCAGCGCAAAGTGGCGCTCAAGTTTTTACCTGCACATTTCACTGAAGATCAGAAACACCTGAGACGCTTTCAACAAGAAGCTTTAAGTGTTGCGGCGCTCTCGCATCCGAATGTCTGCACCATTCACGAAGTAATCGAAACTGGCGAAGGCCGGCACTGCATCGTCATGGAGCACGTGGATGGAGTGACGTTGCGAGATCGGAGCGCACAGGGTCGAATGAACTTGAATGAGGCGCTGGACCTCGTGATCCAGGTTGGATCCGCACTCTCGTCCGCGCATAAAGCCGGAATAGTTCATCGCGATATCAAGTTGGACAACATCATGATCCGCCGCGATGGCTACGTGAAAGTGCTGGACTTCGGTCTGGCGAAACTTACCGAACGAGAAATCCCACTCGACACCGAAGCGCAGACGCAGATGCTCATCAAGACGACGCCGGGTGTTGTGATGGGAACTGTTTACTACATGTCGCCGGAACAAGCGCGCGGCCTTCCTGTTGATGCACGCACGGATGTGTGGAGCCTAGGCATTGTACTTTATGAACTCGTAACCCAACACAAACCGTTTGATGGGCCAACCGCGACCGACGTGATCGTTTCGATAGTTGAACGAGAACCAGCGCCGTTGTCGAAGTATGTAGCCGAAGTACCGGCGCAGCTCGAACAGATCGTGAAACGCGCCCTCGCGAAAGATCTGGAGCAGCGTTATCAAACAGCAGAAGATTTACTCATCGATCTCAAAAAACTCAAGCATAAGCTGGAGATCGGTGCTGAAGTCGAGCGCGTAAAATCGGCGTCGACCGCGACCGCCTCGTCGCTCAACCAAAGTCGTCCACTAATTCTGTTTGCGCTGGCCGCGATCTTGATCGTCGCAGCACTTGCCTACGGTATCTTCTTCCGTAAAGGCGCGACACCGGCGCCCGAAACAGAAATCAAGTCGATTGCGGTTCTGCCGCTCACAAACCTGTCGGGTGATGCTTCGCAGGACTACTTCGCCGACGGCATGACGGAGTCGCTGGTCAGCGACCTATCCAGAATCGGCGCACTACGCGTGGCTCCGCGTCCAGTGGTGATGCGATACAAGGGGACGAACAAATCAATCCCGGAGATCGGCCGTGAATTGAACGTGGACGCAGTTCTCACCGGTTCGTTAGAACGCCTGAACACCCAGGTCAGGCTGACAGTTCAACTAATCGACGCGACGTCGAACGAAACTTTATGGACTAACAAGTACGAGAAAGATCGTCAAGATGTGCCGGCGTTACAAAAAGAGGTGACGCGAGACCTCGTCAACAAAATCAATATTCAGGTTACTACGCAGGAACAAGCCCAACTCCGTAGCACGCGGGCAGTCAATCCGGAAGCTTACGATCACTATCTTCGCGGTCAGTTTTATCTTCATCGTCAAAATCGAGAGGACAACGCAGCGGCCATCGATGCGCTGGAAAAAGCCGTGAACACCGATCCGAGCTTCGCTGCTGCCCATGCGGATCTGGCTCAAGCGTACGTTTGGAAATTGTTTTTATTCTCACCGGAAGAGAAGGAGTGGTCGACGAAGGCTTTTATAGCAGTGCGAAAGGCTCTCGACCTGGATAAGGATTTGCCCGTCGCTTATCTCGCGCGTGGCCGTCTACAGTGGACGCCCGAAAATCGCTTTCCTCATGAACGCGTAATTAAGGATTACCGTCAGGCATTAGCTTTGGATCCAACACTTGATGAAGCACGAAATCAGCTTGCGCTGGTCTACTGTCACATCGGCGCTTTTGACGACGCGATGCGAGAAGCTCAAACCGCACTCGCGGCCAATCCCACCAATACTCTGATCCAATTCCGAATCGGGGAGACTCTGAATTTCCAGAGGAAGCATGAAGAGGCGCTTGCAGCTCTGCGCGCCATCCCGAAGGAGACTAACCCGGCCCTCATCTCGAACCAAATCGTTTGGGCTCTGCTCAGCCTCGGCCGGCGCGATGAAGCATCGGCCACGCTCGAACAGCTCTTGAAAGAGCATCCGGAAGATAATCGTGGACTCGCTACCGGTCTCCAGGCGTTAATCGCCGCCTCAATGGGCCAGGAACGTCTCGCTACGGAGAAGATCGAGTTGGCTGTCCAAAAAGGACAAGGATTCGGTCACTTCCACCACACGGCCTATCATGTCGCGTCTGCTTATGCACTCATGAATAAGACTGAACAGGCGCTGAAGTGGTTAGAGACGGCGGCTGGCGATGGGTTCCCGTGTTACCCGTTGTTTGAAAACGATCCCAATTTGAATAGTCTTCGACAAGATGCTCGGTTCGCTTCCTTCCTCGCGAAGCAAAAAGAGGGGTGGGAAAAGCTTCGGACTAATCTCGGACTTTCATGACAATACCTGCCACGAGCGGCATTGTCTTTGCACACCGATCATCACTGGATCATAGGTTGTACTCATAACGAACAAGGGGTGTGCAATGCGCAAGATAATTCGTGAGAATGGACTTTCAATAGTCCTTACTGTGTTCTTTCTCCTCTTTCTCGCGGGCCAGGCTCTCACCGGTCTATACCACTACAACGAAGAACAGAAAGAGCATGGGCAACCGACAGCCGATCTCAGTACGTATCTCGGCAGCTCTCACTTCCTCGAAGCGACGATGGAAAACTGGGAAAGCGAGTTTCTCCAGATGTTCGCATTTGTCGTACTTACCGCATGCCTTTATCAGAAGGGCTCTGCTGAATCGAAGAGTCTTGATGAACCGGAAGAAGTGGACCGGGATCCGCGCGAGTCAGGTAACAAGAAAGATGCACCCTGGCCGGTTCGCAAAGGTGGTCTGGTTTTGAAAGTTTATGAAAACTCGCTGTCGCTGGCGTTCCTTTTACTGTTCCTGATGTCGTTCGTGCTCCACGCGGTCGGCGGAGCGGAGGAATACAACCAGAACCAGCGCGAACACGGAAGTGCTGAAACGGTTTCAACGCTTGAATATATGGGAACGTCGACCTTTTGGTTTGAGTCGTTTCAGAACTGGCAAAGCGAATTTCTGGCGGTTGGCGCAATGGTCGTGTTATCGATCTTCTTACGGCAGCGAGGCTCTCCGGAGTCGAAACCCGTCGACAGTCCACACAGCGAAACCGGCGGCGAGTAAGTTAAAGCGGCTTTGTACGAAAAGTCGGCGAGTAAACCTTCTTCTCTGTGCAACCTCTGTGTCTCTGTGCCTCGGTGGTGATCTTTCCTAAGCAAAATCTCAAACCACAGAGACACAGAGACACTGAGGTTTCAGACAGAAGAGCTTGTAAAACCACTTTTCATGCAAAGCCAGTTAACAGCTGGATTCCCAAACTCAAGTAAGCTATCTTCACTGCGCCATTTGATCGAAACCCACACAAAGAGGGGAACCTCATGTCCTCAAACAACGAATTCTTTGATGCAGTCATAATCGGTTCAGGATTCGGCGGATCTGTGATGGCTTATCGACTCGCCGAAGCCGGGCTACGCGTCTGTCTTCTGGAGCGTGGTAAGGCATATCCGCCGACTTCGTTTCCTCGCAAACCCTACGACCTTGGCAAAAACTTTTGGGATCCGAGTTCGGGTCTCTTCGGTTTGTTTGACGTGTGGTCGTTCAAGCGATCGGGGGCGCTGGTGTCTAGCGGGTTAGGAGGTGGCTCACTGATCTACGCCAACATTCATCTGCGCAAAGATCCGAGATGGTTCAAGGAAGATCGTTCTGACGGTGGATACGATCCGTGGCCGATAACCTACAAAGATCTAGAGCGACACTACGATTGCGTCGAAAAGATGATGAACGTTCAGAAGTATCCACTCAAACATCCACCATACAACCAGACGCTCAAGACTCTCGCTATGCAGGAAGCCGAGCGCAACATGCAGCTCGGCGACAATTCAACTCACGAGTGGATGCCTTTGAATTTGGCAGTTAGTTTTCGAACGAAGCACGTGTGCAATCCTGATGAGGACGATGCGTCAAACCCACCTGTTATTGGTGCTCAATTGGAAGAAAAGTTTCGGAACTATCATTCGGTTACGATGAAGCAAGAGTTACCTCGGTCTACTTGCCGTCTCTGTGGTGAGTGTGACATTGGATGTAACTACGGAAGCAAGAACACACTCGATTACACGTACATCACCGCCGCCATTCACCAACGACCTCACCCGGCGCAAGTTGAAACGCTTTGTGAGGTTAAGGCGATAAGTCTCTTGGATGGTGAGGGATATGCCGTGGACTTCGTCCGGCACGATCCCGGAGCGATTGACCCTGCAACGGGAAAATGCCCGCCGTCACCTTGCTTCAGGATCAAGTGCAAACGTCTCATCCTCGCGGCGGGAACATTTGGCTCGCCTTATCTATTGATGAGAAACATCGGTGCGTTTCCGCGACTGAATCGCGAAACACTCGGCTCACGGTTTTCCGTTAACGGCGATCTGCTCTCGTTCATTGTCAAGAGTAAAGAACGAAGAAACGGAAAGCTGGTGCCGCGACGTTTGGATCCGAGTTTTGGTCCAGTGATCACCAGTGCGATTCGGGTCGGCGATACTCTCGACGGAAATGGACCGCAGGGTCGTGGCTTTTTTATAGAAGATGCCGGCACTCCATATCTGTTCAGTTGGATCTCAGAATTGTCAGGCTTGCCCGGCACTGTTTTGCGCGGTCTAAAATTTCTGAAGATGCGCGCCAAGTACCGCACGGGCTTAAACAACGATGCGAACCTCAGCGCTGAGATCTCCAGCTTGCTCGGGCCGGCGATTAGTTCGATGAGTTCGCTTCCAATTATCGCCATGGGTCGCGACTACGCTAACGGACGATTGTGGCTGAGGGGTGATTTACTCGAATGCGATTGGACACGAAAAAAATCGCAGGAGTATTTCGATCGCGTCCGGCGTGTAGGGAGAGCGATGGCTAAAGCGCTTAACGCTGAATACATGGATAACCCTTCGTACACTTACTTGCATCAGGTGCTTACTGCTCATCCGTTGGGTGGTTGCCCGATGGGCGCTTCGAGCAATGACGGAGTGGTTGATTCGTTTGGAGAAGTTTTTGGTTACGCGGGACTTTATGTTGTTGATGGCTCAGTTATGCCGGGACCAATCGGACCTAATCCCTCTTTGACTATCGCTGCGATCTCAGATCGTGCCGCCGGTCATATCATCGATCAATATAAAGCTGAAGGCGTTTGATCGTGTAAGAAGGTTTTTCACGCAAAGTCGCAAAGGCGCAAAGTTAGGACCCTCGGTTGCTGGAAGTCCTAACTTTGCGCCTTTGCGTGAGAAATTTTTTTGACCATAGCGCTTACTTCAACGTAAGCAACACAATCTCAGGTGTTACACCAAATCGCACCGGCATGATGCTTGTTCCGATGCCGGTAGTAACGAAGAGATGGCGATTGTTCTCGAATACGTGACCACGTGAGTAGCGGTCGCCAAGACGCGATGATGCGACCACGCTACCGATGATAGGAAATCTGACCTGGCCGCCGTGAGTATGTCCGCCCAGTAGCAACTGAACGTGTTGTGGGAGCCTTGGAAAAATATCAGGGTTGTGTGCGAGCGCGATTATAGGCTCGCCTTGTGGAACCCTTTCGATTGTCTCGTTGATTCGTTGAGGCCGCGTCCACAAATCCGATAGCCCAACCAGCCATAACGATGTGTTCCGAGCATTCAACTGCATCACTTCATTTTCCAAAACCTTGATGCCGTTGCGCTCCAATTCCTCGCGCAGGTGCTTACCGTCGTACCACCAATCGTGATTCCCCAGCACTGAATACACGCCGAGGGGCGCGTTCAGGTTTTTTAGAATCGGAGCAAAGACTTCCGGCTCCACTTGCTGTCGCACCCATCCATTACCTGACATGTAATCGCCGAGTATGACGATGACGTCGGGTTCAAGTTGATTTGTGCGCTCTACGATCGAGCGCACTTTTTTCTCGTCGACGAACCATCTGTCAACGTGAATGTCTGAAAGAACTGCAACCTTTAACCCACTTAGTTCACTGGGCCAGTTGGCGATCTGGATCGTTTGCCGGCGGACGACGAGTCGACCGGGCTCGATAAAGAATCCCCAGAACGCGAGGAGGGCGAGTATTAAGATAATCGCGTCAAGCCAAACTCGCAGTCGCTTGCGCCAACGAGGAGTGCGACCCCATTCCATTGGACCAGGCGGGCGGCGTATCTCTCGGATTAAAAGGAAGAGTAGTCCGAGAAGAACGGAAATCGCGACTACAAAGGCAAGTGTCATCGAACCGTCAATTTAACACGTTGATGTTCCGCTTCTGATATCTTATGCGGACTATGAAAATCAAACTCCCCGTTTTGTCACTGCTCTTCTGCTGCGCAATCAGTTCGTTCGCACAAGTACCTGAGCGCCAACAGTTCATTCGCACTGAAGCGCCGGTCATCGCGTTAACGCATGTCCGCGTGATCGACGGCACCGGCGCCGCGCCGAAGGAAGATCAAACGATCGTCATCAGCGGCGGGAAGATTCAGTCTGTCGAACCGGGCGCCGCGGCTAAGATTCCCGCGAATGCGCAAACGTTGGACCTCACTGGCTACACCGTGCTGCCAGGTCTCGTCGGCATGCACAACCACATGTTCTTTCCGATGGGTGGTTCGCCGCCGATGTATTCCAACATGGGCATCAGCTTTCCGCGTCTTTATCTCGCGCTCGGTGTCACGACCATTCGCACCACCGGCAGCGTCCAGCCGTTCGCCGATCTCGAGATCAAGAAGCTGATCGATAATGGCCGGATGATCGGACCAAAGATGCACATCACGGCACCTTATCTCGAGGGTCGCGGATCATTCACCCCCGTGATGCACACGCTCACGGGCGCCGATGATGCGCGAAAAATGGTGAACTACTGGGCTGACCTCGGTGCAACCTCGTTCAAAGCTTACATGAATATCTCGCGCGATGAGTTGCGCGCCGTTGTCGCAGAAGCACACAAGCGTGGACTGAAAGTGACCGGGCACCTCTGTTCGATCGGTTATAAAGAAGCTGCTGAGATCGGAATCGATAATCTCGAGCACGGATTGTTCGCCGATTCTGAGTTTGTTCCCAACAAACAACCGGACCAGTGCCCGCAAGGCGTCTCTAACAGTGTGCGTCAACTTGATATCAACGGGCCGGCCGTTCAGGAAACGATTCGCACCCTCGTTTCTAAGAATGTTGCCATCACATCGACGTTGCCCGTGTTCGAAGCCGGCGGTGCGCCGTTGGCCCAAACAGGAATCGGAGCGAGCAGCGCGTTGTTGAACCAGCGTGTGTTGAATGTGATGTCGACCGATGCGCGCGTTCGTTATTTGCAGAATCGCGCGCGCGTGTCGCCCGAGTCAAACTTCGTTCCGCTGTTGAAGAAGGCAATGGAGTTTGAGCGAGCGTTTGTGAAGGCTGGCGGCTTGCTGATCGCTGGTCTCGATCCGACCGGAAATGGCGGCATCGTCGCTGGTTTTGGCGACCTCCGGCAGGTTGAGCTTCTGGTTGAGGCAGGGTTTACACCCGTGGAGGCAATTCAGATCGCGTCACTCAACGGCGCGAAGTTTCTGGGTGAAGACGCGCGCATCGGATCAATTGCGCCCGGCAAGCAGGCTGACCTGATGGTCGTGAAAGGAAACCCCGCCACGACCATCAGCGACATCGAAAACGTGGAGATCGTTTTCAAAGACGGCGTCGGCTACAACTCAGAGAAGCTGATCCAATCCGTGCAAGGCCTCGTGGGCATTCGTTGAGCTGGCTTTGCCCGAAAAGTGCATGATGCCGAGAAGATGTTTCCACGCAAAGGCGCAAAGCGCTACGCGTTTCCAAGGGGTTCTCTTTGCGCCTTGGCGCCTTGGCGAGTGAAATATTTCGTCGCTTACTACTGTTTCGTTACCTTCAAACCCGTGACGATCGCCTCGGTGTTGTGTGCGAACCGGAGGCCGTAGACGCCGTCAGTTGATTTCAACTTGCCGGCCGTGACGAGATCGGCCTTGTTGTAACTCGCGACCACTTTCTTGTTGATTGCGCACTCGACCTTGTCGCCTTTGACTGATAGCGCAATCTCCTGTGTGACGGGTTCGCCAACAGCGGCTGCCTTGTTCACTGCCGGATCTTCGGCGCCGCGCCCGTTCATCTGGAACGCCGCTGGTCCAAAACCGCGCACAATGAACTTGCCGTTGCCATAAGCCGCGCAGTACAAGTAACTTTCCTGGTCCGTGCCGAGATCATTACCGGCAATCACCAACCCGTAAGGATGCGGGTGATTGTTGAGGCTCATGTACTTCAGTTCCTTGAACGTCGCACTGACGGTGTAATCACCAGTGGCTTTGTTCTTGGGATCCCAATAAGTTACTGCGGGACCAGTGGTGACGAGTAAAGCATCGCCCTCCTTCGAGAGTTTCGCGCTGTTGAGGGTCATTCCGGCTGCTGCTTCTTTGGCGTCAATCTTTCCGGTCCAACCGGCAACAGAGATTCCACCGCCGGCAACGCCGCGCGAAGTCTCCGTCTGACCACCTTGAGAGAAGTTTGTGCTGGGAACGAATAAAACGGCCGCCGCGACGAGGGCTAGCGCAGCAAGATAACGCATGTTGCAATCCTCCTTATTGAAACTTTGGAAAGGGAAAGAATATGGCAGAAGAGAAAATACTCACCAAACACCCGCAAGGCAAGACCGGACGGAACATCAGCAAAAAATCTTACGACACACTGAAAAACGCCATCCTCGCCGCTCTGCGCAAAAAGGAACTTACGCACACCGAATTATTCGAGCAGCTTAATCAAAAGCTTGAAGGCAAGTTTGACGGCAACATCAGTTGGTATGGTGAAACAGTGAAACTCGACCTCGAGGCGAGAAAGATCATCGAGAGAACCGCTTCGAAGCCACAGAGGTACAAAACGCGACCGTGAGCTTTGCATAAAGCCTGCGAAGCAGGCTCACGCATAAAGCCTGGGGCGTAAGCCCCAGGCAAATACGATAAATTTGGAAGCCCGCAAAGGCGGGCGACAGATCGATATGGGAAACAGCCATTTTCCAGTCGCATCCTGGGGCTTACGCCCCAGGCTTTATGCCTTCGCCTGCTTCGCAGGCTTTTCATTCGAACTCGGATTAAAGTAAGACGATGCCGGCCGGCGGAATAGGAAGTAGAGGATCGCGGTGAAGATTGCGGCGTGCATGAGCAACTGGAGGGTCGAATGAAGGGCGCTCACAACAATGTGAAAGGCCATCCAAAGGACGAGGAGCCAGCGGGCCCAGTTGTGACCGCGGAGCATGAAGATACCCGCGACGATCCCGGCGATGCGTGAGAGGTGGACCATCCAATGGCCCTTGAGTTGTGCGAGCGTTAGGCTTTCAGGTGACAGCAGACCGGATACGAGGGCGATGCTGTTGAAGATTATAAAGAACCAACTAATGATCGTGATCGATCGGGGGCGCTGTTCCATTAGCCACGAAAGGGCGCAAATACGATCTCAGTCAAACTTAACGCAATTTAATTCGCCGCCGGTAAAAGAGTACGGCTCCTGCTAACGCAAGTGCGGCGGCTCCACCACCGCCAAAGAATAACCAGCGATAGCTCGTTACCTCCTGGAGAACCATCGTCTGATTTCCCGCCGTCGGCGCGGGACGCGCGCTCTGTTGATACGCTAAAGCTTCAGCGTTAGCGATCGCAGTCTCCAAACGTTGCTTGCTCGCCTCCAGTATTTTCAACTGGGCCAACACGCCGTCTCTCTCGATCGTCAACTGCCGCCGGCGCGACTCACGCAATTGCTCGGGCTTCGTCGACCCCACGCCGGCAAGCGAGCGCTCGATGTTTTCGGGTTTGAGACTCTCTTCCAACTGCTGCACTCGCGCACGCAAAGCCTCTTCTTTACCCTGCAGCTCAAGCATCTGCGCACGCAGTTTCTCGAGAGTTTCGGCCGCTGACTCCGGCCGCGACTCTTGCGCGAATGCGGTCGCAGTAAACGTTAAAACCAAGAGCAGCACGAAAAATGATTTGAGCCTCATCGCCGGTCACCTTCCTTGTGCCTTGATTCTATCCTGTTACTCGACTCAGGCGAAAGGAAAGCACTGTTTCGATACTCGGTGGGCGTCAGTCCATACTTGCGTTTGAAGTCCCTGACAAAGTGACTTTCATCCGTTAGTCCAACCCGGCTTACAACTTCCTTCACACTCAGGAAAGTTGTGGTGAGAAGCGTCGCAGCTTGCTCCAATCTGAGTGACTTCAAATACTTCGCGGGAGGAACTCCAGTAATCGATTTGAAAAGATAACAAAAATAGGGAGGAGAAAGATTGACTGACTCGGCCATCTTGCCGAGCGTAAAGTTACGGCTGGGGTCGCCGTGCATTAATTCAATTACACGCTTAACTCGTTCCGCCATGATACCTCCGTCAGAAACTACTTATCCATTGTGAGCATAGCTGGGCAATGTTGAATTGATCTCACCGATCACTTCTGCTTTGTGTGTTTTTTCGTGTCTACGGCCTGAGACGAATACGCGCGAGGATGTCAGTGAACTTTGTTTGTGTACGCAGCTTCGCGAATACCGGATCGACTTTGAGATTCATCAACCAGATATCCCGCTCTTCAACAGCAGTTTCCAACCACTTGAACGCCTGATCTCGATCGCCGAGTCCTGCATAAATCGCTGCGACCGTGTACGGTGAAACATAACGTTGTGATTGCAATTGTTGTAAATCGGCAAGCACCTGCTTCGCCTCGGCAGTTTTTCCAGAAACTGCATAAGCATGTCCCAGCAGCGCCAGCATCAACGGGCTGCCCGAAAGCTTCACGCCCGTCTGAAATTCCGCGATCGCTTCCGCGTACATTCCCTTCCCTTCATACGCAAGTCCGAGGTACCGTCGCGCCGGAAATGAATTCGGATCGAGCTCGAGGATCTTGCGACACTGCTCGATCGCCTTGT
This sequence comes from uncultured Acidobacteriota bacterium, assembly GCA_963728575.1. GTDB lineage: Bacteria > Acidobacteriota > Blastocatellia > Pyrinomonadales > Pyrinomonadaceae > PSRF01. Next base: position 97,070 of record CAVSKT010000006.1, on the reverse strand, counting down.
CGTTATCTCCTGACAAATAGTAGATCCAGCCAAGATGTGAACTCGCGACAAACGAAAGTGGCTCCAACTCTTCAGTTCGCTTTGCTTCGGCGATCGCTTCGTCAAAACGCTCAACAGCTACGAGATACGAGCTGTACCACTGGTGCGCCGGAGCATAAGCAGGCTTGAGTCTGATCGCAGTTTGAAATTCACGCTCGGTCGCGGTGCGATCCCAATCCCAGCGAAACTTTATAAACGCCATCGAGCTGTGAGCTTCGGCGGAATTCTCGTCGATTTCGAGTGCCTTTGCGGCTGCATCCTTCGCTTTTGGAAACCCTTCCTTCGGTTGCAGCCGGCCGTAAACGACGAGCATGTTGTAACAATCCGCAAGTCCTGCGTAGGCGGCGCCGTAGTCCGAATCGATCGCGATCGCCTGATTGAAATACTCGATCGCTTGCAGCAGCTCGTCGCCGGTTCGCTTGTTCCAGGAGTTACGACCTTTGAGATAGAGTCGATACGCCTCGAGCTGTTTCTTCTCCTCCACGTTCAACTTCAAACGCAGGTTCTCGAAGATGTCGCGCGAGATGTCGTCCTGGACCAAAAGAACGTCGGAAAGTTTGTGATCGTAGTGCTGGCCCCAGAGCTGTGCAACGTTTTCCAGATCGATCAGATCAGCCTGGATGCTGATGATGTCGCCATGACGACGCATACGCCCGGTCACGACAGCGCGCACGTTCAACTCCTGCCCGATCTTTCGCGGATCGATTTCCTTGCCTTTGTAACCGGCGACCACACTACGGGGCACGACTCGGAGTTGAGGCAGTTTTGAAAGGCTGTTGATCAAACTCTCGGCGATCTTGTCGTTGATATATTGAGCATCAGGATCTGATGACTCATCGATAAATGGCAACACGGCGATCGACTGAATCGCGGCTGCGTTTCCAGCTTTGCCCCAACCAGCGAAATACAACAAACCGATCATGCCAAGGACGACGACGCCCGCGCCCACTGCAAAAACGGGAGTTCTCTTGATTCGCGCAACTTGACTGGTACTGTTGGGAACTGAAACAACCGGGAGATCTATCGGCGCTTCGATAGGAAGCGCACTCTCTTGAAGTCCGTTGGCAATCTGAACCCCATCGCCCCATGTCTCGGTGATCGGAGCAACAAAGCGGTAGCCGCGTCGAGGAACAGTTTCAATGAACTGGACCCCACCGGGAGTTTCGCCGAGCGCCTTCCGCAAAAGTGAAATGTTCTGAGTCAGATTTCCTTCTTCGACAAAGGTGTTGGGCCAAACGCGCTTCATCAGGTCATCCTTGAACACGACCTGTCCGCCGTTTTCCACAAGGATCACGAGGATGTCCAAGACCTTCGGAGTGAGTGGGACGGGTTCACCTTCGCGCAGCAGGACTCGTTCCGCGATCTTAAGGCGGAAACGACCGAATTCGTAGCTGTGATTGTCCTGCTGACCCATAAAAACCGGCCTTGAGAAATATCTTTGAGGAAATCCTGAGGACTTGTCGAGCGTCGTAAACCTAAGATTAGACGCTCGAGAAAGCTCTAAAACGAGTTTGGTTAAGACAAGTCGTTAAGCGCAGCGATTGTAATCCAAGCACTGAACGCGAGCAACGAGCGGTTCAAAATCTACCGTTTGGAGTTCAACCGGATGAGGAATCTCCCCATGCTCAATGAAAAAAAGACTTCCGAAGTTATCGAAACCTCGCTGATTTATCTTCTGAGCGCAGTCGTCGCCGTCGGCGCTTTTATTCTGGTCGGGCTAATCGCCGTTCTTTTTGGGTTTGCCCAGGCTTGATTTTCTGAAAAACAACCACGAGCTGCCCGCGCTCGCCAGGGCCAGCACCGCCGACGTAATCATGACGAGGCGAAAACCGAACACAAACGAATCCGCGACCGCACCTTTGATCTTCTCCTGCGCCAAGGGGTCGGCATTTGGAGGTATCTCCAAACCCGCCAGCTTCACGCTTTGCTCGTAAACAGAATGTTTCACTTGATCGTCCAATTGAATCTCATTCATCCGTCTCGCCAGTGTTTCGCTGAAGGCCTGCAACATCACCACACCAAACACGGCGATAGCGAGCAGACCTGCCGTGCGTGAGACCGCATTGTTTATGCCCGACGCCACCCCGGCCTGTTCCTCACCAACAGCGCTCATTACGGTCGTCGTCAGCGGTGCGACAGTAATCGTCATCCCCAGGCCCTGCACTACAACTGCCGGGAAGAAACTCGTCCAGTAGTTTCCACTCAATCCGGGAATCGCATACATCGCGAATCCCACTGCCGTGACAGCAGGACCAATCGTCAGCGGCAAACGCGGTCCATAACGTTCGATCAAACCTCCCGACCAGCGCGACAACGAAAACATGATCGCTATAAACGGCAGCAAGGCAGCGCCAGCGGCAGTCGCGGAGTATCCCTGAATCTGGATCAGGTTCAGTGTGAAAAAGAAGAATGTTCCGCTAAGCGCTGCATAAAGAAGCAAGGTCAGTATGTTTGCGCCGCTAAAGTCTCTGTTGCGGAAGAGCTGTAAAGGGACCATCGGATTCGTTGCTCGTGCCTCATTGAAAACAAAGAGCACCAGGCAAACTATGCCTCCGATCAGCGTCGACAGCACGAGCCAATTCGAGAAACCCATGCGTGGAGACTCGATGAGCCCGTACACAACACCTCCGAGCCCGACAGTCGCCAGCGCCGCGCCAGACCAATCAAGTGGGCCTTTGTGATTCTTCTCGCGACTCTCCGGCACCTTCCAAAGTGAAATTAGTATCACTGCGACTGCGAGCGGTATGTTCAGCAGAAAAGCGGCGCGCCACGTCCAGTGCTCGACCAGCCAGCCGCCAAGCACTGGCCCAATCGCAGTCGTGATAGCTGAGAAACCTGACCACGTGCCGATCGCTTTGCCGCGTTCGTCCTTGTTGAAGGAAGAACTGATGAGCGCGAGACTTCCCGGCACGAGCAACGCGCCGCCAATTCCCTGCACCGCGCGGGCGGCAATCAGTTGTTCGATGTTCGCGGCAAAGCCACAGAGAGCTGACGCGATCGCAAAGATCACGACGCCGATATTGAATATGCGACGACGTCCATAACGATCGCCGAGCGAGCCTCCGACGAGCAGGAGTGCGGAAAGGAATAATGAATAGGCTTCAACGACCCACTGGATCCCGATGGCCGTCGCGTTGAGGTTGGTCTGGAGAAAAGGCAGTGCGACGTTGACAACGGTGCCATCGATGAACGCCATGCTCGAGGCAAGGATTGTCGCCGCTAGAACCCATCTACCCATAATCAGCCGAAAAGATTAGCCACAAAAGGCACAAAAAGCACAAGAAGAGTTTAGTTTGAGTGCATTACTCTTTTGTGTCTTTTGTTCCTTTTGTGGCTAACCTCTGTTGTGGCTTAAAACGGTTCGTCGATTGACGCGCTTTGCTTCGTGAAAAACTTTGGACCATCCGGAGTGATGTACAAACAGTCTTCAAGGCGAATTCCAAACTCGCCGTAGATCACGACGGTTGGTTCATCACTAAAACACATTCCGGGCCTGATGGGAGTCTTGTTGCCGCGGACGAAGTTGGTCCATTCGTGACCGTCGAGTCCGATGCCGTGTCCCGTGCGATGTGGCAGGCCCGGAACTTTGTAACCCGGACCAAATCCGGCATCGACGATCACTTTACGTGCAGCATAATCAACAGCCTCACATGGCGCACCGACTTTCGCTGCTGCGAATCCCGCATCCTGCGACTTCCGTTCGAGGTTCCAGATCTGCCGCTGGCGATCAGTCGCTTTACCAAACACGAACGTGCGAGTGATGTCTGACTGGTAACCATCAACACTGCAACCACCATCCATCAAGACAACGTCACCTTCCTTCAGGCGTTGCGGCGTGCTGCTGCCATGTGGGAATGCAGTGTACTTGCCAAAACTCACGAAGACGCCGCCTGTTACTCCAAGAGCGCGAAACGCCGCCGAACAGTTACCTGCAAACTCGCCCTGCGTCATCCCTTCGCGCATGCTGTCGTGCGTGGCTTTGTAGGCGACAATCGCGATGTCGTTTGCGATCTGCATCAACGCGAGCTCTGCCGGTGACTTGTACATGCGGCAACCGGCGGTGATCGGAGTAGCATCGACATACTTCAATGCGGGCGCCGCCTGTCGTATCCCATCGTAAAGAAAGAACCGGACACGTTCTTCCATGCCGATCGTACCGGTGCGAATGCCACGGTCCTTGAATATTTCCGCCACTCGCTTGTAAGGACTCTCGTCTTCTTCCCACGTGCGTATATCCGCGGTGCCGATATGGATCAGTTCGCGAGCGCGCTCTTCTTCAAACTTCGGACACACCCAGGCGAGCTCGCCGCGCGCGGGAATCACGACCGCGAACATTCTCTCGCTACCACCCCAACGCACACCCGTGAAATAGAACATCGTGCTGCCTGATTCGATGTAGATCGCGTCGACGCGCTGTTCGCGCATCAGTCGTTGCGCTTTTTCGATCCGTCCTTTGCGCTCCTCGAGCGTGATGGGCACGACGTTGTCGGTCATACGACGCAGTTGTTGAATCGCTTCAGGCTGTGTGCCCTGCGGTGGTTCGAGTGACTCCTCGTGAGCATGGACTAACGAACTGCCGAGCAGCGTGGCACCGGCCATACCTGCTGACAAACGTAAGAAGTCTCTGCGATCAGTGCACATTAACGGGGCCTCTTTTGGTAGGGTTACAAAGCTCGAATGCGAAACAATGTATCACAAGTGTAAAATCCAATCATGCCGAATGTGAATCACGATCTTCATGGCTCTGCGCCTGACAAATCCAACGCCGCACTACTCTTGATCGACGTCATTAACGATTTCGACTTCCCGGAGGGTGAACAACTCTTGCAGCTCGCGATGCCTGCCGGAAAGAACATCGCCGAACTCAAGAAACGCGCAACGGCCGCAGGGATTCCGTCGGTTTACGTGAACGACAATTTCGGCAAGTGGCAGTCAGACTTCAAAAAGATCGTCTCGCACTGTAGAAACGCGCGCGGTAAAGACTTTGTCGAGATGCTTTTGCCCGAGGAGGAGGACGACTACTTCGTTCTGAAACCCAAACATTCCGGGTTCTACTCGACCACGCTTCACCTGCTGCTCGCGCATCTCAACGCGAAGAACGTGATCCTCACCGGCATCGCCGGAAATAACTGCGTGCTCTTCACCGCGAACGACGCTTACATGCGCGATTACAAGATCTTCGTTCCCTCGGACTGCGTCGTCTCAAACACCGAAGAAGAAAACCTTCACGCATTGAAGCAGATGGAGACAGTGCTGAAGGCCGATACTAAACCCGGCGCGGAGTTGGATCTCGACGCGCTGAGCCGCTAAAATCCCCGCTCGTTGCCACCACGAGTCACAACTGCTTTCATCAAATGGTTATGTCTTCTTTGTGCCCTCTTGTGGCCAATCACTGCCCGGTCTCAACAAGTCTTGCGTTGGGGCGCCGATCCAAGTGGCGGCGCGCCGTACGTCTTCACTGATCCCGCAAATCCAGATCGCTACATCGGCTACGAAAAAGAGATGGTCGACGCCCTGGCCCAGGCGATGGGCCGGCGCGCTGAGTTTGTACCGAGCGATTGGGAAACTCTCGTCTCCGCGCTTCAACGCGGTTCGTTCGACGTGATCGTCAACGGGCTCGAACCGACCGGCGATCGCGCGCAACAGATTCTCTTCAGCAAGCCTTACTACATCTTTCAACTTCAGCTCACTGTGCGTCGCGACGACGATCGCATTAAGTCGATCGACGATTGCAAGAACCGCGTGGTGGGAACACTCGGTAATACCGCCGCCTCGCGCCTTTTGCAACAGCAAGGCATTTCGTTTCGCAGTTACGCGGATCCGGTCGGTGCATATCGCGATCTGGAGCTCAAACGCATCGATGCGGTTGTAATGGACGTGCCTGCCGAAGCGTTCTACGCACGCGCCAATCAAAAGTTGAAACAGGCTGGACCACCGTTCACGCGCGGTCTTTACGTTATTGGTTTGCGCAAAGATGACGTCGCACTGAAGACCGAGATCGACGCGGCGATCGACAAGATCATCTTCGACGGCACGCTCGAAACCATTCTGAAAAAGTGGGGACTTTGGAACGACGCGCAAGTCGAGTTTCAAGCGCCGATTCGAGCCGGCACGCAAGCCGCGCAGCCCGAGGAATACACGCCAACCACTGCTTCTTTCAACTGGGGTGAAGCACTGTGGCGACTGGCGCGCGCGGCCGTCGTCACAGTCGGTATCGCACTCGGTTCCATGGTGATTGCAGTCGTTTTCGGTTTGCCACTCGCCGTTGGACAGTGGAAAGGTCCCGCATGGGTGCGAATTCTCTGTACGTTTTACGTCGAGTTCTTTCGCGGCACGCCGGTGCTGGTCCAACTGCTGTTTCTTTATTTCGGCTTGCCGGTGATCGGAATCGCGATGCCGGGTTGGCTCACTGCACTTGTCGGATTGGGCTTGAACTACGCCGCTTACGAGTCGCAGGTCTATCGCGCCGCGCTCGAAGCGATTCCCCTTGGTCAGTGGGAAGCGGCTTACTCGCTCGGCATGAGTCCCGTGCTCGCTTTTCGCAGGATCATTCTGCCGCAAGCGTTTCGCATCGCATTGCCGCCAATGACTAACGACTTCGTTTCATTGTTCAAAGACACGTCAGTCGCGTTTGCGATCTCTGTTTGGGAGCTCGCAACCGCCTATCGCGAACTTGCCAATGCCTCGGGACAGTTTCTGCTCCTCGGTTTGGCTGTGTCGGCATTCTATCTCGCGATGAGTTTGCCGATGGCCCACCTGGCGCGATTGCTTGAACGGCGACTTCGCGACCGTGCCACCGAGCGGGTAGTTGAAGAGGAGGCAACCGCATGATCCGCGTCACCGGGCTACGAAAACGTTTCGGCGCGAACGAGATTCTGAAAGGCATCGACTTCGAAGTGCCACCGATGACGGTGCTTGGGATCATGGGTGCATCAGGCAGTGGAAAATCGACGCTGCTTCGCTGTCTGAACGGTCTTGAAACGATCAACGGCGGAATGATCGAATGCGACAGCGTTCTACTCGATGCGAGTTTGTCTCACACAGACTATCGCAAGCGTGTAAAAGATCTGCGACGCAAAGTTGGAACGGTGTTCCAGCATTTCTATCTTTTCCCACACTTGTCGGTGGTCGGAAACATCATCGAGGCTCCTGTGCATGTGCTCCACACGCCGAAGAAGGAAGCTGAGACTGAGGCGTATGAGTTGTTGGAGTCTGTGGGACTAAGACAGGCGGCGCGCAGGTATCCGGGGTCGTTATCGGGCGGCGAGCAACAGCGAGTGGCGATTGCAAGGGCGCTCGCGATGCATCCTGCGTTGTTGCTGCTCGACGAACCAACGAGCGCGCTCGATCCGAGGCGTATCAACAGCCTGCGGACGTTGTTGCGAACATTTGTGGATCGCGGTCACACGATGATCATCATTTCCCACTCGATGGGATTCTTGAGCGGCGTCGCCGAGCACATTCTGTTCATGGAAGGCGGGTTGGTGGTGGAGCATGGACCAACCCAGGAGGTGATGAACCGACCTAAGGACGAGCGGACTAAGGATTTCTTAAAACAAACCGATTAGTTTCAACGCAAAGGCGCGAAGGGCGCAAAGGAGAATCAGAGTTCCTTTGCGCCCTTCGCGCCTTTGCGTCGATAATATTTTGGAGCGTTTAGTTCTCAGCAGTTTGTTTCGGCTTCATCCCGGAAAGCGTTTCGAGGTAGCGATGAAACTGCGCGCGATCGTCGATCTTCGTTATCTTCGTGCCCAAAAGATAACCATTTCCGAGGAAGGGACTATCCAGCCGTTCACAACGAACCGGACTCACTTCCATCCCAATCACGCCATTCGGTAAATACAGCGAGAGAATCAAACGATTCGCGCCACTGCAAAATCTTTCATCGATGATTGTCGACGGTAAAACCATCGCCAACCCCGCCGCGCTCAAGTCGTGTGTGCGGCCCAGGAAAACAAGCGGCGAATCCGAGCTCTGAACGTCGTTGTCGAGCAAAGACAGGCTAGCCATCAGCTCGACCTCGCATTTCGCTTTGAGCCGGCGCATGCCGCGGCGTTCAATTGATGAGGCAAGCTTATCCAAGCTGGGCAGCCGTCCAGTAATCCTCAAACTGTCGCTTTAATGTTAAGGCGCGAAGCCGAAGTCCACGCTCTCCGGTTGGCCAGTAGTAGCACGAAACTATAAATTTGTACATGAGGGGGATTTAGAGAACAGAGTTTTCGACTCCGACTCCCTTTACGTTCCTGCCAATCTCGAATTAACGAATCAGTTAAACACGCAATGCGGCTATAATCCCATTTCTTAAACCTACTCCATGGACTCGACGGACCAGCTCGGCCACCGAGCCAAGTTAATCGAAACGCTGCAATTAGCCTATTCCGGTGAACTGGCCGCGGGCTATGCCTACCGCGGGCACTGGCATTCAGTAAGCGATGCAGACGAAAGAGCGCGGATCAGGACCATCGAAGAGGAGGAGTGGCATCACCGGAAGCTGGTAGGAGAGATGCTGGCGAGTCTGGGAGCGGGTCCAAACAAGGTTCGCGAAATACGGGCGACCGTGGTTGGGCGCGTGCTCGGGCTGATGTGTCACCTGAGCGGCTGGTTCGCGCCGATGTACGGCGCGGGCCGGCTGGAAAGTCGAAATATAGTTGAATACGAAACGGCAGCACGACAGGCGGTGGGCTGCGGGCGCGGGGATCTGGTTGATTGTCTTTTAACGATGGCGGAGGTTGAGTGGGAGCACGAGCATTATTTTCGCGTGTGCGTCCTGCGGCATCGTTGGGCCGGGCGCGTTTCGGTCTGGCCCGCGCCACCACCGAAGGAAGCTATTCGACGTTCATTTGAAATCGAGACCGCAACACGCTGATAAATTTTTCCAACGCAAAGGCGCAAAGGCGTAAAGGAAAAACCTGCCGTCTTTGCGCCTTCGCGCCTTTGCGAGCAAAAACCACTATGGCGATAAAAATCCTGTTCCTGCTTCTGCTTCTGCCCCTTCCGCTCCACGCCCAGGGCAACAAGAAACTCGCCGCGGAAGTCAAAGCCGAGTTTCTCCATGCATGGAATGGCTACAAGAAATACGCGTGGGGTCACGACGACCTCAAACCGCTTTCGAAGACCTATCACGACTGGTACCCGCAACCACTCCTGATGACGGCAGTCGATTCGCTCGACACGATGATCCTCATGGAGTTGAACGACGAGGTCGCGGCAACCAAACAGTACATCCTCGACAATCTCTCGTTCGATAAAGACATCGAGGTCCAGAACTTCGAGATCACGATCAGGCTTCTCGGCGGCCTGCTCACCGGTTATCAGATGACTGGCGACAAGCGCTTCCTGAATCTCGCCGAAGATCTCGGCAATCGACTCTTGCCCGTTTTCAACTCGCCTACCGGTCTACCTTATCGCTACGTGAATCTGAAAACCGGCAAAGTCAGCAAACCGGTGAGCAATCCCGCGGAAACAGGAACGTTGATTATCGAGTTCGGCACGCTGAGTAGACTCACGGGCAAACCAGTCTTTTATGAAAAAGCCAAGCGCGCACTCGTCGAGACTTACAACCGTCGCTCAAAGATCGGACTCGTTGGTGAATGGATCAACGTCGAGACCGGCGAGTTGGACCAAGACCGATAGCCACATCAGCGGCGCGATCGACAGTTATTACGAATACCTTTTGAAGTGCTCGTTGCTCTTCGGCGATCGCGACTGCAAACGGATGTGGGATGAAAGCATTGTGGCAATCAACAAGTACCTTGCGGACGATTATCGCAGCGAGTTTGGTAAGGAACTGTGGTACGGCCACGCCGACATGAACACGGGGGCGCGCGGTGCGACGACGTATGGCGCGCTTGATGCGTTCTTTCCGGCTGTGCTCGCGTTATCAGGCGATTTGAAACGTGCAGAGCGACTACAGGATTCGTCGTACAGAATGTGGACTCACGAGGGAATTGAGCCGGAGGAGTTTGACTACCGCGCGCGCAAGGTCGTCTCGCCGGGTTATCCGTTGCGGCCTGAGATCGTGGAATCCACTTACTATCTCTATCGCTACACCAAAGACAAGAAATACCTGTTGATGGGTGAGCAGCTTTGGCGAGACTTCGTGAAGCACTGCCGAACTGAAGATGCTTATGCGGCGCTTAAGAGCGTTGTGACTAAAGAGAAGGCCGACTCGATGCAGAGCTTTCTTTTCGCGGAGACTTTCAAATACTTCTACCTGCTCTTCTCTTCACCGAGCACGCTTGAATTCGACAAGGTGATCTTCAACACCGAGGCTCATCCAATCAAGAGAAGTTGGTAGCCAAAAAGGCACAAAAAACACAAAATGAGTTTGCAGATCATTTTTGTGCTTTTTGTGCCTTTTTGTGGCTAAAAACTGCCGTTTTGTGGCTCTACTTGTAGGTCACCCCTAGATTTTCCATCAGGAACGCAAAGATATCACGCGTCTGCTCGATTGCCTTGGTCGTATTGCTGGCGCCGTGAGCAGATTTTGTATCGATGCGAATGAGGACCGGGTTTGGACCACCCTGCGCCGCCTGCATCACCGCCGCGTATTTGTAATTGTGCGCAGGCACTACGCGATCGTCGTGGTCAGCAGTCGTGATCAGTATCGACGGGTACTTCACGCCCGCTTTCACATTGTGAATTGGCGAGTATGCATACAGCGCTTTGAACTCAGCTTCGTTGGCTTCGGCTGAACCATAGTCCGCGATCCAGTTCCAACCAATCGTGAACTTCTGGAAGCGCAACATGTCCATCACTCCTGCCTGACTCGATAACAGCGCGGAAGAGTTCGGGACGTTGATTCGTAACCGCACCGACAAGCAGTCCACCATTTGAACCACCTTGAATCGCAAGCTTGTTCGACGACGTGTACTTGTTCGCGACCAGCCACTCAGCCGCCGCGATGAAGTCGTCGAACACATTCTGCTTCTTCAGTTTTGTTCCCGCTTCGTGCCACTTCTCTCCATACTCGCCGCCACCACGAATGTTCGCGGAAGCGTAGACGAAGCCCTGTTCGAGCAAAGCGAGTCGCAGCGAACTGAATGAAGGCGCAGTGACAACGTTAAAGCCGCCGTATCCGTAAAGCAGCGTCGGATTGTTTCCGTCGAGCTTCAGGCCTTTCTTGTAGACCAGAAACATCGGGACGCGCGTGCCGTCTTTGCTGTTGTAAAAGACCTGCTTGGTTTCGTAGTTCTCGGGTTTGAATCCCGGAATATCGATCGTGCGAAAGACGGTCGATTTCTTAGTCGCGATATCGTACTTGTAAATCGTTCCGGGAAAATTCATCGACGTGAAGCTGTAGAAAACATACTTGTCGTCGTTCAAGCCACCAAAGCCGCCGGCCGTTCCGACACCTGGCAACTGCACTTCGTTCTCGAGCTTGCCGTCGAGACTAAACACATACGCTCGAGTCGCAACGTCTTTACGCCACGAGGCGAAGAGTTTTCCACCGGCCATGCTCGAGCCCTGCATGGGTTCTTCTCTCTCCGGCAGAACGTCTTTCCAATTTTCCTCGTTTGGATTCTTTGGATCGACAAGCACGACGCGGCCATTCGGCGCCTTCCTGTTGGTGCGCATCAGGAATTTGTCGCCGACGTTATCGAGAATGCCGTAACTGTCGTCACCAATGTCCGCGATGATGGGTGAGAACTTCGTCTCGCCCTTCGAGAGATCTTTGTAGAAGAGAGCGTTGCCTTTCTTGCCCTTGCCTCGTTCGGAGACGGAGAGAATTGCGAAGCGCTCGTCTTCAGTGGTGCCGACGTTCTGGAAACGTTGCGGGTTTACTTTGTCGTCGTAAATCAAAACGTCTTCCGACTGCGGCGTGCCAACCTTGTGGAAGTACACGGCTTGAAATTCGTTCTTGCTGCTCAGCTCCTTGCCCTTCTCCGGCGCAGGATAGCGGCTGTAGTAGAAGCCGTCGCCCTGCCACGAAACGCCTGAAGCCTTTAACCAGTTGATTTCGTCAGTGAGCGTCTTGCGCGTATCAACTTCCATCACGCTCAACTTGACCCAATCAGAACCGCCAGTCGAGATACCGTAAGCGACATACTTGCCGTCTTTTGATAACGAGAACGCGCTCAACACGTTGGTACCGTCTGCGGAGAACTTATTCGGATCGAGAAAAACTTCGGGCGTTCCATTCACGCCTTTTTGAATGTAGAAAACGCTCTGATTCTGGAGTCCGTCGTTCTTCGTGAAGAAGTAAGTGTCGCCACGCCGGAACGGTGCGGAGATACGCGGGTAATTGAAGAGTTCCGTCAGACGAGTCTTCAGTTTTTCACGATACGGGATTTTGTCGAGGTATCCAAAAGTTAGTTTGTTCTGCTCGTCAATCCACGCTTTGACCTCCGCGGAGGTTTCGTCTTCGAGCCAACGGTACGGGTCGGGCACTTTGGTGCCGAAGTAGTCGTCGACTACGTCGACCTTCTTGCTTACTGGATAGTTGGGTCGTAGATCGGAATCCGGGCGCACCGAGGCACCCGCGGATCCGTTGGGCGCTGTGGCGCTCTGGGCGCTGGTCCGCGTCAGTAAGGGAGCCACCGCGGCGAGTGTTAGAAGCGCCGCAATAGACAAAAAGGCAAATAGGCTTCGTCTCTTATTCATGCTGTAATCTCCGCAGGCAGGAATTTGGAAGGCAATCTTAATAGAGTCAGGGGCAAAGTTCAAATTGTATAGATCTTAATCCGCGTAAATTGCGACTATCTATGGTAGAATCCTAAACCCATGTTTCACCTAAACTATCGCCCACTGGAATCTCGCGCGAATCTCTTCGCCGACTAGCTTCTCGTCTTCATATATCGCATCGCAAGCGCGCCGGTTCGTAAGAACTGGTATTGATTTGTCATCTTAAAAAGGGAGTTGAAAATGTCTACCAGCGTAATCGCACCACCGAAGCGCCCGGAGATCAAGACCGCGCTGCCTGGTCCAAACGGCAAGAAGATCATCGAAGCGGATGCAAAGTTTGTTAACCCTGCCTACCCTCGCCCGTCCTTTAAACTCGTCGCTGAGCGCGCAAGCGGAGTTTGGGTTGAGGACGTTGATGGCAACATTTTTCTTGATTGCAATGCCGGTGTCGCTGTTTGTTCCACTGGCCACTGCCATCCCGAAGTTGTCAAAGCGATCCAGGAACAAGCAGAGCAACTGATCCACATCTGCGGCACTGATTACTACTACCGTCACATGCCGCAACTCGCGGAGAAGCTCGACTCCATTGTGCCCGTCAAGTCGCCGACGAGAACACACTTCGCAAACAGTGGCACTGAAGCAATCGAGACTGCGTTGAAGCTTGCGATGCACGTGACTGGTCGTGAGAAGTTCATCGGATTCTTCAACAGCTTTCACGGGCGAACAATGGGTTCGCTGTCGCTCACATCGTCGAAGGCCGCGCAGCGAAAAGGTTTCAAGCGACAGGCACTCGACGTTGTTCACGTTCCTTATCCGAACGAGTTTCGTAATCCGTTCAACGCGGCTGATTGTGGTGACGGAGGCGCGGGCCAGGGCGCGCTCACGTGGATTGAAGAGCGGTTGTTCAAAACCACGACCCCGCCTGAAGAAGTTGCGGGAATAGTTGTGGAAGCAGTGCAAGGCGAAGGTGGTTATGTTCCGGCGCCAAAGAATTTCCTCCACGGATTGCGACGCATTTGCGATCAGCATGGGATCATGTTGATTGTTGACGAAGTGCAATCGGGAATGGGTCGTACCGGGAAGATGTTCGCGTGCGATCATTATGGTGTTGAGGCTGACATCGTCACGATTGCGAAAGGTATTGCGTCGGGGTTACCGCTCGGTGCGTGTGTCGCGCGTGCAGATCTTATGAACTGGAAACCCGGCGCGCATGCGTCGACGTTTGGTGGGAATCCGGTTTGTATCGCGGCGGCGTTGAAGACAATCGAGCTGCTTGAAGGCGGGTTAGTTCAGAACGCCGCGGAAGTTGGTGATTATTTGAAGGCGGGGTTGGAAAAACTCAAGCAGAAGCACGAGTGCATCGGCGACGTGCGTGGCATGGGGTTGATGATTGGAGTCGAGTTCGTCACTGACAAAGATTCTTTGAAACCAAATGTCGAGTTGCGTGACCGGGTTGAGAATGCGGTGTTCGAGCGTGGGTTGATACTGCTCGGCGCCGGAACGAATGCGATCCGCTGGTCACCACCACTGATTCTTACGAAAGAGAACGTCGACGTTGCGTTGGAGATCTTCGACGACGCAATTACTGCATCCGAATAAAATCCGCGTTTATCCGCGTCCCAATTTTTCGTTGATTTCTTGCATGCGGGCACGCAGGCGTTCTTCATCAACGCCTGCGACCCTACCATCACGAAAAGCTTCACAACCTGCAATTACAGTAAGGATCACATCGCGGCCGGATGATGCGAAGATCAATGTTGCGATTGGATCGTAGTTCGGTAGCTGATGCGTGCCGGTCAACGACACGGCCGTGAGATCCGCTTGAAAGCCTTCTTTCAACTGCCCGATTTGATCCTCAAGCTCAAAACAACGTGCACCACCGATAGTCGCTGATTCCAGAGCCTGATTTGCGCCGATCGGCGCATCCGAGCGCGCTAGCAGCGTCGCGAACCGCACTTCTTCAAGCATGTCGCACGTATTGTTGCTCGCAACTGAATCACTACCGATTCCAACCGCCACCCCGGCTTGAAGAAACTTCGCAAACGGCGCGCGCCCGTGTCCCAACTTCGCATTCGACTTCGGACAATGCGCAACCTTCGCGCGCGCATCTCGCAACATCTCAACATCTCGCTCATCAACGCGTATGCAGTGCGCCAGTAAAGGATTCACCGCCAGCACCCCAACCTGATTCAAATACTCGATCGTCGAAACTCGTGGCGCATTCCATTCGATCGATCGCTTCGCCAACCCTTCCGCAAACCGCCCACAACCCTCGCGCACAAACAACTCTTCAGCTTCCGACTCCGCCGCATGCATCATCAACGGCAAGCGCTCACGCTGCGCCAGGTCCGCAATCATCTCGAGCTGTGGTCCACAAACCGTGTAAGGAGCGTGCGGCGAAACCCCTGCACTCACAAGCTCAGTCTCAATCGCGCGCAGCTCCTCGACCTTCGCTTTCAGCTTCTCGAAATTCTCATCAACCAGTTTCGGATCCGGTCCAAACGATTCCTGGTAAACAACTCCGCGCAATCCGACCTCACTCAGCGCGTGCATGCTAATCAACGCTGAATCACTCGCGTCGCCCACACACGTGATCCCTGCTCGCACCGCTTCGCATGCGCCCCAGAGCACAGAAACGCGCAAGTCATCCCCACTCAAAACGTTCAGTCGCGCGAGAGTGAGTTTTTTAAGCCACGCAAAGAAATCGGTTTCCTCATTTTCGAGATAACCGCGCATCGCCGTGAGCTCGAGATGGGTATGAGTATTGATAAGCCCCGGAAGAATTGCCGCGTCACCGAGATCTTTTAGATGAAACTCGGGAAACCTCTCGACGATCTCATCGCGATGACCAACACCCGCGATGCGCTGTCCCTCGACTGCCACCGCACCGTTTTCAATTGGTGACGCTGAAACAGGGAGAACCCAGCGCGCGGAGTAAATAGTCGTCATTGCGTGGGAGATGTTTGCTGGAGGGCAGCGGCTGAAGTTCGCGAGCTCTTGACCTCGCGGTAGCGCTGCATGATCGAAAGCACGTATGCCTTCGTCGAAGGAATGTCGATCCGGTTGATAAACTCCGCGCCCGATTGAACAGGTCGCTCGGATTTACTCCACTCAACTGCTCGGCTTGGTCCGGCGTTGTAAGCGGCGACCATTCTGGTTTCAGCCTCAGGCACATCCTGAAACTGTTCACGGATCTTTTCGAGATACCAGCAGCCGATCTGAATGTTGCGTTCGGGATCGCGCAGGAGACTTTCCGGATCGGTGGCCATCTGTCGCTCGAGTTCGCGCATGCCCGTTTCCGTGGCCCACTCGCGGCCCACGATCGGCGTGACCTGCATCAGACCGATCTCGCCGTCGCGGCCGGTCTTCCACGGACTGAAATAAGTTTCTTCGTAGATGATGCTCCAGACGAGATCCGGATCGACGCGATAGATTGCTGCCTGTCTTGCGATTAAGGAATCGAAGCGGTGGATCCAATATCGATTGAAAGCAAAAGCAGCGAGAAGGAGAATAAGGATTAATAAAATAGCAACAACGACACGTTTCATCAGATACATTTAGCCACAGATTACACAGATTTAGTACGGATTATCCGTACAAAATCTGTGTAATCTGTGGCCTAATTTCTACGCCTCAATCCTTTCCAGAAACTCGCACGCGAGGATGAGTAATCAACACCCTCGTAGCGTGAGCGCAGGGCATGTTCGTCAAGAACGTGTCCCTGAAGCCAAACCTCCGCGTCGAGCGTGGCCCCAACGGCCAGCGAGCCGCCGCGCAGTGCACGTTGATTAACTAAAACTTCGAGCTTGATGCGTTCGAGATCGAGATGAATCCAGAAAAGCTCGCCTCCGGAAAGCGGGTTTCGTAAAGGTTTGAAGGCAATGATGCGGCCTGACAAGCTCCAGTCGTTTTCATGCGCGGCTCTTGCGGGAGCTGCTTTCTCGAGTGGCATCCAGCGCGTCTTCGTCTTTGCTCGACGTACGCGGGCGCGATAAGCAAGACCGCAAAGACCGATGTGCAACTCCTGCGCGCCGAATCCGGTTGGACCAACCTCGGTGAGGTTTTGTAATTCAAAGAGAACTTCGCAATCGGTTCCTTCGCGATAACCGTGTATCACCGCCTCGCCTTCTTCGTCATACTCGGTCAAGGCCCACGGCGCGATCGTTTGAATGTAGCGAGCACGAAAGCCGGGACGGCAATCAGCGTAGAAGACATCACCGCTACCTGATTCGTAGAGCACGGTCCAGACCTCGAGTCCTTCGCCGAGTTTCCAGCAGCGACCGTGCAATACAGCGCCGCGTCTTGTGAGTTGAGTGGCTTCGCCTTGATCCCCTGCTCTCTCGGCGAGATAGTTGAAAGCCTTCTCGCTCGAAACTTCCAAACCGATCGTTTCAAAAGTAGGATTCATAATATGCCAGTATTATTGCGCGCTCCGCTTTCGCTGTCTATGCTTCACCGGCTTTCCGTTACCATTCTCAGCGCGAGGAGCACGGGTTTTGAAACCGCGTATGACGCGCTGTGGTCCATGTGATGGTCGCACTCCGGAGCGCACCATCTCTGCGAAGAGATCGACATCATAATCAGCTTCACGCGACATCTCCTCGCGAATCGCGTGCAACACTTCAAGAAATCTTGGGCGCCTGTACATGCTTAATAGAACCCTATACCACTCTTTCTGTCGCTTCCGACACTAAAAACTCCGGCGTCACGATCATCGGCACATAAAACCCCGCAGCCGTATTGAACAACCTGATCCTCGCCTGCCTGCGCACGTTCGCGAGATGGCCGAAGTTCCACGTCACCAAATAATCGATCTTGTGAAACGATGCAATCGCTACGTGCAGCGCGTCGGCAATATACTTGCGATGAAAGATCCCGCGCGCAATGTAACCTTCAGCGAGAATCGCAGCCTCTTCAGTTAACTCAACCTGCTCGAGATTCTCAATCAGTTTCAAGTATGAACTGCGATGCGGCTCCTTCACCCGGCCCAGCTCCGATGCAACCAACGGTGAAATCACCGTGCGATAGTCAGGCATCTCGTGCTCCCACCATCTGATCGTCAAGTCGCGCCGGAATGGTTCTCCATTATCCAGGTAGGCGCCAATCACCGATGTCTCCAGGTAAAGACCTTGCTTCATGGAGTTGACACCACTTCCTGATTGATCTTTTCGACGTTGTTCGGCTTGTTCAAAGGCTCCAGACGCATTGCACCTCTTGCAAAATCAAAATATATACGGAAATGCCGCAGGAAATTTCCACCCAGGATCCCACTCTGTGTGAACCCCGCAGTTTCATTCACCGGTTCGAGATCAAGCACAGCGGCATTGATCCTTTCGAGCTTACCAAGACCCAGGCCCACGCGCGGCAACTGCAAAAGCTTTACATCTTCCGTCACACCCGCCGCGCCGTAAACACGCATTTTCGAGGGCTGCAGCAGATCCAGAAGCTGCTCTTCCTGCGACAGCTTTTCTGAAACCACCGTGATACTCGCCGCCGTATCGATGATGAAGTTGACGTTCTTCTCAAATCCTTCAAGACTAACTTCCCCGCTCAAAAATCCGCTGGAAGTTGTCCGCAGTGGAACTTCAATCGTGCCGTCGTTAGGTACGATCGGTGCCAGTGATTGAAATCCCTGCGGTCGTTGAACCACGGTCCACGTATCGACGAAATCCGTTTGGTGCTGACGAACAAGAGACATTTTTCTCGTCCCGTAATCAAGCGACGCTAAAAACTTCTGCACCACTGAAAGACCAAGATATCCGTCGACCGGAATGTGATTGTCAAAGAACTTACGAATATAAACCGGCACGTTCTCGACTTTGACTGTGCCGATCTCAATTGAATTCAAAAATCCATAAATGATCTCAAACTTCCCGCCACCGCCAACCGCGCGCGCGAGCCCGCCTTTCGCAACTGGTCTTATCCCAAGACGCTTCGCAGTCGTATCTGAAATTACCGACATGCCCGATCCCGTGTCGAGCACAAACCGCAGCGGATCTCTTTGTCCATTGACACGAACCTGAAGAATGGGACGATTGTCAGTCGCTTCAAAGCTACTAACGCACGATCGCCGCTCGGCACGTAAAGTGATCCCTGTCGACCGAGATAACGAAGAAACTCGATCAATCCTTGAATGCGCGCGCGCCTATCGATGTCCGTTTTAGGCGCAATCATCAGGAAGCGCTCGTACGAGTCGGCGGCCTCTCGGTATTTTTCACTGCGAGCACATGCCTGGCCCAGGTGGAAAACAAAGTCGGGCTCGTCAGGATCCATGCTGACTGCTTTACGAAGCATGGGAATGGCCAGGCCCAGGCGATTCTCATAGAAGTCGACCATCGCCAGACCGTGTACAGCCCACGCTTCGTTTTCATTAAGCGCAATCGCCGTTTTAAATTCCTCAACCGACAAACGAAACTCACCGGCTGCGAGGATCGACGCACCGAGCAATGAATGAGCGCGCGCTGAAAGTGGATCCTGCATGATCACACGCGCTGCATTATCGTAAGCGCCCTGAAGATTTCGTTGTTTTAGCAATGCAAAACTCAGCCCCAGTCGGGCTTCGACATCCTGCGCATCTTTGCCCAAAAGATCGCGAAAGATCTTTTCAGCCTGAGGATATTCGCCTTTGCGAATCGCTTTGTAACCTTTGGTGTAAGCCTTCTTGTCGGTGGACCCGCTCGCAATGTGGGTGGCGCCGGCGACTGCGAAACAAAGCACGAAGGCGGCCACACTGTAGGCCGCCATCCGGAAAAGACACCGATCGTTATTGCATTGCATGATTAACACCTCAGCCACAAAAGCTTAGCGCTACTTTGTGGCTCTACTTCAAAATTTCTCCTGTCTTCATGGACCAGAGAACAAGGTCGAGCTCGTCGAAATCAACTCCGATGTCGCGTGCAAACTTAATCAGTTGCTGCTCGACTTCGAGATACTTCCTGCGCGTCGAAGGCGGCTTGGCTGAGTCGATCACTCCGACCTCAGCCAAACATCGCATCACGTGCTTATCAAGGATCGCGTGACCCTTCACGCCGATGTTTCGCAGAAAGTGACTGGCCTCTTTATAACCTAATCCTTTGACTTGTTTTTCCCGGGCCAGCCAATCGCGCCGCTCGAAAGGATCCTTAAAGCTGCGCAAATGCTTTCGCAGAGCCATGCCGCACTCAGCGTGAAAGTAGTTTCGCGTAGTTACAATGTAACGCGGCCGCGCCACCGGGAAGCGATGCGCGCCGGCTTGCTTCAAAGCGGCAGTCATCGCATCCGAGTCGCCATCAAGAAGCAGGGGTCGCACGGCGTCAACGGAACTGAGTCCCATGCGAGCAGACGCTCCGGCAGTGAAAATACAATAGGCCAGCTCTTCCCAAAGTCTGGCGTCAGATCCTTTTCGCCAAACCTCTTCAAACTCACGGAGCCTCTTCCGAATCTCCTTGCGTCGCGCTCGGTGAGTGGCCACCACTCTTTCAACTGTGACGGGTTCTTGATTGCGTTGCACTGTAGTTTGTCAACACCGCGATTCTAGGGGCGTGTCGGAAGCGTTGTCAACGATATCAACTTGACGTTGTGCTTGGATGTTTGTAGGGGCGGCCCTCCGTGGCCGCCCGTAGTTTGCGTTTGCGACGAGCGGGCGGCCACGGAGGGCCGCCCCTACAAAAAAATTTTTCGGCACTAGTTGAAAGTCGGTTATGATGGTTCGTGGTTTGCCCCCCGGTCGCTCTTGAACATCCCCATTTGGTTCTTCAGCATCAAAAGTTACTCTCCTCACAAACCCGGATATGACTGGTGTGTTTTCAAATCCAATTAGGTCGCAGTGGCTCACCGGTGCCTTTGTGTTCTTTGTCGTGCTGTGCGCGAATGCGTTTGGCCAACTCCCCGTCGCGAGCCCTTCGCCTTCTCCGTCGCCATCGCCGTCACCCGAAGCTCGGCCGCTCTACGGAGTGCAGGGAGTGTTGATCGAAACTCTCGATGGAAAGGTTGTCTCTTCTCAGGCTGAGCACGAACAGTTCAATCCAGCGTCAACGTTAAAACTCGCAACTGCGTTGGTTGCACTGCGAACACTTGGTCCGCAGCACCGCTTTGCAACAGGCGTGTGGACTGACGGGGTGCTCGACAAAACGAGCGGCGTCGTTAGCGGCAGTCTTTACATTTCAGGACGCGATCCTTCATTTCACTACGAACACGGCGTGTTGCTCGCGCGCGAGCTGAACAAGCTCGGAATCAAGCAAGTAACAGGAGATCTCGTCGTCGCTCCCGGCTTTACGATGAATTTCAGCGCTTCAGCACAGCGCTCCGGGGAACGTCTTTACGATACGCTCGACTCAACGCTGCGATACGCGGAAGCCGTGCGCGCGTGGAACTACGAGCGCACGTTGCTCAACGATCGAGCGAGTTTAGAGACAGTACCGAGCGTAGCAGTTATGGGAGAAGTGCTCGTTTCTCCGGTGTCGCCAACTGCAAAACTTCTGCTGACACAAAGGTCGAGCAAGCTGGTCGACATTCTGAAAGTGCTTCTGTGCTATTCGAATAACTTCATGGCCGATCGCATCGGCGAAGCGCTCGGTGGTCCGGAGGCGGTTCGACAAAGGCTTAACAACGATCTGGCTTTCGGTCCCGAAGAGTTGAAGTTCGCTACATTGAGTGGGCTCGGAGTGAATCGCATTTCACCGCGAGCGATGATGAAGATCTACAGGGCTTTGCTCGCTGAGCTAAAACAACATGGATTGTCGCCGACAGCGATTATGCCGGTCGCAGGCATCGACCCCGGCACTCTCGAAGATCGGTTCACTGGTCTTGCCTGGCGTGGCAGCGTCATTGCAAAAACAGGAACGTTGTTAAGGACCGATGGCGGCACCAGTTCGCTGGTTGGTCAGATGAGAGCCGCGAATGGTGAGATCCTGCTTTTTGTGATCATGAATCAACGAGGAAGTGTTTGGAGGTTCAGACAGAACCAGGATTACCTCGTGATGCTGGTTCAGAACAGCCGCGGCGGGCCGAGAGCCTTCGAGTACAAACCGTTGATGCTGACTATGCAACTCTCTCATACCGAGAGCACTGTCGCATCGGGTGACGAATTCGAGCCACCTTCGAAGCAACACTAATCATTGGTCAATTGTCATTTGACATTTATCAGTTGTTATTTAAGACCTCCGGCTCCGAAGCAATCGGACACTCCAAGAAACCGAAGGTCTTCCAATGACCAATTGATAAATGTCAAATGACAATTGACCAATGATTTGTCTTAAAAATATGCGCCCGTCTATCCGAGGATAGACGGGCGCTTTACCGTCCAAACGCCGTCACAGCGTGCGGCACCGCAACAGCACGGACGATTTCTTGTTACAGCCTTTCTTAAAATTACAAAACAGGCAGTATTCCAGTAATCGGCTCAAAAACAGATCTGAAAACTAGTACTCGCGAACGCCTTTGATCGAGTGGCCGCCTACGGCTTTTGCCATCTCAACCGCATTTGAGCTGTACTGGATATTGGCTGACCCGCCACCATTCGTGTTGAATGTGGGCGCCCCGAAGACGTCAGTATCGGCTCCGGTCTTAGTAAACGCGGCGACAAACAATGCTCCAAAAATGTTTCCCTGCCCGCCACCGTTTCGCAGGACATTGCCCTGGCCGAGGACCATGATCACGCCATTCCAGTTGAAGTTTCCATCTAACACAAGGTTTCCAGTCACGATCAAAGTGCCTTGACCACTCGGGCTTCCCGGTGGAAGCACAAGATCACCGTCCACAAAAGTCAGAACCCCATCAGGATTGCTCGCGCCCAGCCCTGCAACACTATTGATAGCCGCTGCTCCGGTGGTGAAGTATCGTCCCTGATTAATCGCCGCCTGCATCATTCCTTCGTCGCCGTACAAAAAATCTCGCGCCCTGGGAACCGACTCGAGAAAGCTCGGAGTATTTCCTGCCGCGAGGACGGTCGGGTCTCCCGGCGCCACATTTGGTCCATTACCGCAGTTACTTCCGTCTGGATCACAGCCGTCGATAACGTTGTTCGCTGTGTTGTAGTCGCCATTGCTGACCGCATATGCCGCGAGTGTTGCTCCACTCGCGGAAAGGTCTGTGCCGGAAGTAGTCGTCACATTACTATCGCCCAACTCGAACGCCATTGGGTTTCCTGAACCGTTTGGCAGCGTGACAACCGCATTCACCGCATAGTCGATAGTGAAGCGATTAACCACGACCTCCATGTTCTTGCGACTATCGCGCGGTCCGAATCCCCTTACGCGAATCGTCAAACGATCGGGCATATAGTCAGGGTCATCATTACAAATTGTTGGTTGGGTCTGGTTATCGGGATCCTGGATCGACATGACCTGGAACCGCGAAGATCCGTCTGCAGCAACATTGACAGATGCGCCTGACGTCGTGGTCCAAAGATTTGGTGTACACACAACAGCGCGGAAGGACGCGCGTGTGCCGTTCGGATTCGATTGCACGTTCCCTCGCAAGACTTCGAGCGCTCTGGCCACTCCCGCTTCGGCCGCGTAATAGGCTTGCATTTCGGCAGTCGAGTCTCGCGCTGTTATGCCGGTCATCGTCGCAGTAAGAATCAAGGTTCCACCTGCTGCCAACAACAACAGAGAAAGAAGAACCGCTGTGATCAGAGCCGCGCCTCGTTCGCTTGCGCGGCTTTCGAATAACGGAGTCGCCTCTTGTGATCTCATTGAGCGAAGACCTCTTTTAGTAACGCCACAGGGTTGAATTACGCAATGTGACATCCGAGCAAAGCAAAACCGAGTAAGGTGGCTGGTAACCGTTACTGCCGGGAGTCCCGACGGCGTCCAGAGTAACCGCGATTACGATGACGACGTATTTCGCGTCCGCCGGCGCTACTTCAGTTGCCGACACATTTGTAATGTCGAATTCTCCCGGAGGAGCCGTGTAAGTCACTTTCTGATCGAAGTAGTGAATCCTCAGGGCGTCGATGCGATTGGCCAACACCGTACTACCCGTTCCATACAAGTCATGTCGCACCAGATACATCGTTTGCGCAGCTTCGTTGATGAAATACGTTATATCTTCGAATTCATTTTGAACGTTCTTCCGGTCGTCTGCGTCGAGTGATGGGTTATCGAAGTCAAACTTATCGAGATTCGCCCGAATGCGAATTTGGGTTTGGTTCGACTCTGATGGAACGATGCCGTTGTTCATCATGTTGAATCCGGCGTTTGCGATTTCACGCGACATGATATTAAGAGCGCGTTGTGTGTCGGCCAGCGCATCGGACTTTTGATTCTCACGACTGCGCATGCGAAGAGCACTCGCAAGTAGCGTCGCGGCGGCAGTCATCAGCGTCATCGTGATCGCCATCGCGATGAGCAACTCAATCAAAGAGAAACCGCCGGTAAAGTTTTTGTTGTTCGACCGACTCATAAAGTCCTCGCTGTTGAGACAGTGTCTAATAAATGCCAGTGACCTGGGTTGTTCGCTGAGTGGTGACGCTGACGGTTTCAAAAGCAGTGTCTGCACCTTCGGGAGTAACTGAAACCTGAATGCGCTTAACTGTTGCGGCGCCCGCATCGTGATTTCCCGCAGGGACGAAGCTGAGATCCTGGATCACGGTAACGATCGTAAAGCTACGGCCCGCATTCAGGACCACTTCAGTAACGCCTGCGGTAGCAGTTGGTCCAAGTCCTCCGTCAGGATAAGAATAGCCAACCGATCGCGTCTGCGTCGTGAAAGGGATGGTCCTCAACCACTCGAGTCGCTTCTGTGCGATTGCCATTGCCAGTTCGCGATCATCTGCTCTGGAATTCGCCGAAACAGCGTACGTAAACAGAGAGGCAATTCCGAGCCCGATGACCATCAGGACCACCATCGAAATAGCGGCTTCAAGAAGAGTAAAGCCCCGTTGTGCGGCGTGACGTTTGTTTGGGATCATGAGGTTCATATGTGTACCTTAGTTACTTACCGAGACAGTGAGTTGTGCCGCTGACCCGCAAGTAGGAGTTCCCGTCACATTAACGACAAAAACACCGCGATTACCGGCGCCGTTCTTGGTGCTTACCGTGATAACACTCGATCCGCTGCCATCAATTCTTTGTAACGACACGGCGACCTCCAGGCTGTTTCCGTTGCCGGCTTGCGCTGCGGTGATGGTGCGTACGCCGGTTGCATTGACCATCGTAAACGTCGCAGATCCTGATTGCTTCGTGGTGTCGCTCTGGCTCAATGAGAGAGTGGCTGGACTAATGGTCGAAACACACGGTGGCACTGGTGGCTCGCCCGGAGCGGGAGTTGGTGTTGGTGTCGGTGTAGGTGAAGCATTTGGGTTTCCGTTTCCACTGGGGTTTCCGCCACCACCACTTCCGTTACCATTTCCATTTCCATTAGTTTCTGGTGTTGGCGTTGGAGTTGGCGTGGGGGTAGGTGTGGCGTTTGGATCCTCGGGAGCGGGAATCGGTGTCGGTGTAGGTTCAGCCGTTGGCTCTGGATTCGGATCGAGTTCAACGTCACCCGTAACCTCAGTGATGTCAACTGCTGGAATACTTTGATCGGGGAAGTGCTGTTCGCCGACCGTGATGTCGCCTGACCCTGAAACGTCGACTGGAAGATTAATGCCGGAATATCCATTTTTGATCTGGAATACCCAGGCTTCCGAGATCCGGCCACGCCAGTCAAATGAGACCTTTCGAGCGGCAACGTCGAAAGTTAGCCCGTCGTCGAGGTTGAAGGTGCGAGTTTCCAGGCCCGAGCCCCAATCCATGGTTACGTCATACCTGGTTGTGTCTGGGCCAAATGTCTCGATTGATGATTCTTCGCCCGTGCCGGCATGGCGGCGAATGGCATCAGCGCGCGCCTTTTCGACATACGAGGCAAACAACCTGGCGGCGGACTGGTGTTTGAATTCCTCGCGCGCCGATTTGATTCCCAGAACACCGAACGTCGAAACGATCGAAATGATCGCGAGGGTTATCACCATCTGCGTCGTGGTGAACCCATGGTGGTATCTGGCTGTGCAGCGGGTGCTTTTCATTTTGTGCGTCTACCTCCGAGACGGAGTGCTTTGCAGGGCCGGATTTGACTCGGCTCGTCCATGATTGGCAAGAGTTGTTCCGTTTGGGATTGCGTGGAAATGCGAGGCTTTTTGAGTTAGGCGGTATAAAAGGAAAGGAAGGTTGTCACTTTTGGTTACGGTCGTAGGAAACGCACTTCTCACAGCGCCAAAGGCGCGAAATATGAGCCAGTACAGCGCCGAAGGCGCGAAATATGAGCCAGTACAGCGCCGAAGGCGCGAAATATGACAGCCAGGGGCAAGCGCTGAGCGGAGCGAAGCGCGTCGCCCCTGGTAGCCATAGAAGATCTTGAAAGGAGCGCTGAAAGTGCGAAATAGGATCGCTGGTATTCCGCTCTTTCAGAGCTCCATGGCAATTCTTCTTCTTTTCCAGGGGCGACGCGCTTCGCTTCGCTCAGCGCTTCCCCCTGGCTCTCATATTTCGCGCCTTCGGCGCTGCATCTTCAATTCATAAACTCCTTGACACCGCCGATGTTAAAAATCGATCATTGCGTCAGTGGCTGATATTCTCCTTGTCGAAGACAAAGACAGTCTGCGTCGCGTCCTGCGTCTAACTCTCGAAAATGCCGGATACACCGTAACCGAAGCTGCCGACGCTCGTGCGGCGCTCAACGAGATCGCAAACGACAGACACCGACTCGTCCTCACTGACCTGCGCATGCCCAACGGCTCGGGTTTGGACGTGCTGCGCTCAGCTCGTGCAGCCGACATGGATGTGCCCGTGATCGTCATGACAGCTTTCGGCTCAATTGACGAAGCAGTGCAGGCGATGAAAGACGGCGCACACGACTTCCTGCAAAAACCAGTCGATTCAAATCATCTCCTGTTGCTCGTCGAGCGAGCGCTCGAACAGGCACGACTTCGCAGCGAGAACGTCCTGCTGCGTGAAGAATGGTCGCGACGTTACGGCTTTCCACGCATCATCGGCGAATCAGAAACACTCAAACGCGCCGTCGGCGAAACGCAGCGCGTGGCCCAAACCGAAGCCACCGTTTTGCTCCTCGGCGAATCAGGCACAGGCAAAGAACTCTTCGCACGCGCGGTCCATCATCTTTCTCCGCGTCGTGATAATCCTTTCGTCGCAATCAACTGCGCCGCTATTCCCGAAACTCTGATCGAAAACGAACTCTTCGGACACGAGCGCGGCGCTTTCACCGGCGCCACCGATCGCCGCCAGGGTAAGTTTGAACTAGCCTCCGGTGGCACTGTGTTTCTCGACGAGATCGGGGAACTTCCAATCGGCGTCCAGGGAAAACTCCTGCGCGCGATCGAGGAAAAGGTAGTTGACCGGATCGGCGGGCGGGCGCCAGTTGCCGTGGACGTTCGCGTCGTTGCTGCGACAAACAAGGATCTGAAAGCCGCTGTTGACAATGGTGAGTTTCGCGGCGATCTGTTCTTTCGTCTGGCTGTGTTTCCGATCGAAGTGCCGCCACTCAGAGATCGTGGTGACGACATTCTGCTGCTGGCACAACACTTCGCAGCCGAGATTGGACGCGATCTGCGCGGGCGCGAGGCACAACTAAGTTCCGAGGCAAGCAACGCACTCAAGCAACATCGCTGGCCTGGAAACGTTCGTGAGCTCGAGAACGCCATTGAACGCGCCTGCATTCTTTCAGACACGCTAATACTCGAGCCTGCGGATCTCGGACTTGGACCATCCACAAACGAAATCCAATCGCTCGAACAACTCGATCTTTCGGGGACACTATCCGAAGTCGCCCATCGCGCTCTTCGCGCCGTCGAACGAAAACGAATCGTGCGCGCCCTCGAAGCAAACGCAGGCAACAAGAGTAAAACTGCCGAAGATCTCGGCGTCAGTTACAAGACACTGCTCAACAAGATTAAGGATTACGCTCTCTGACAAAGAAGGACGCCGACAACCTCGACGAGAGCAGTCCTGCAAGCGAGATCGCAGGTGAGACGCTGGAACAGGTTGGCGAAACAACACCTGAACCCCCTCGCAAAGATCCCAGCACCGGAAGATCCGCATTTTTAGTCGGCGCAGGCATTCTCATCAGCCGGATCGTTGGACTAATTCGCCAGCGCATCTTCGCTCACTACTTCGGCAGTTCCGCCGAAGGCGACGCCTTCAGTGCCGCGTTTAGAATTCCAAACTTCCTCCAAAACGTCTTTGGTGAAGGAGCACTTTCGGCTTCCTTCATTCCTGTTTACGCCAAGCTTCTCGCGAAGGGCGACGAGAAAGAGGCCGCGCGCGTCGCCAATGCCATCTTCTCGATTCTCGCCCTCGTCACAGCAGTCGTCGTACTCGTCGGCGTGCTCGCAACTCCTTACATCGTCACTTTGATCGCCGCGGGTTTCGAGGAAGAACGCAGAGCACTGACGATCACGTTGGTGCGAATCTTCTTTCCGGGCGCTGCCCTCCTCGTTTTGTCAGCCTGGTGTTTGGGCGTCCTGAACAGCCATCATCGTTTCTTCATTTCATACACGGCGCCGGTCGCCTGGAACGCAGCGATCATTGCGACGCTTCTGTTTTATGGAAATCGCATGGACCTCTCGAGCCTCGCTGCTGCAACGGCCTGGGGATCTGTGATCGGAAGCGCGCTACAGTTTGGCGTCCAGCTTCCTGTTGTGTTGCGACTCGTTAGCTTTCGTCCGGCGCTCGCCTTCGCTAATTCACACGTCAGGCAAGTGCTCACGAACTTCTTTCCGGTGTTCGTGAGTCGCGGCGTGGTCCAGATCAGCGCTTTTGTCGACGCGTTCCTCGCAAGCTTCTTGGGGCAAGGTGCGGTTGTCGCTTTGAACTACGCGCAGAGTCTTTACACACTTCCGGTCAGCCTCTTCGGCATGTCGGTTTCCGCCGCCGAACTACCGGCGATGTCGAGAACTCTGGGCGCGGCGACCGCCGTTGCCGAGACACTGCGGCACCGGTTGGACCAGGGTCTACAAAGAATCAGTTTCTTCATCGTACCCTCGGCAGTCGCGTTTCTTGCGTTGGGCGACGTCATCGCCGCCGTGCTTTATCAAACCGGAAAGTTCACTCATGACGATGCGATTTATGTGTGGACCATTCTCGCGGGAGCTTCAGTAGGTCTGCTCGCTTCGACTCTCGGCCGGTTGTACTCGTCAACCTATTACGCGCTCCAGGACACGCGTACACCTCTGCTCTACGCTGTGTTAAGGGTGATCCTGGGAAGCATTCTCGGTTACTTCTTCTCTATTCACATGCCCGCCATTCTCGGACTCGACGCGAAACTCGGCGCCGCGGGTATCACTGTGGCGTCAGGTCTCGCGGGTTGGGTCGAATTCGTTCTGTTGCGCAATAGTTTGAACAAGAGAATCGGCAGAACGGGTTTACCGCTTTCTTACTCCGCGAAGCTTTGGGTGGGCGCGCTGCTCGGCGCCGGCGTTGGCTGGGTACTGAAACTCCTCGTTACTGGTTGGCATCCCGGCCCGCTGGCGATAGTCGTGCTCGGCGGCTACGGGACGTGCTATTTCGCCGTTACCTACCTCCTTGGCGTGGCTCAGTCGCAAACCATCATCCACAAAATCCTCAGATTCCGCAGATAATCTGTGAAATATGCGGATTATTGCCACTTTCTCCTTTTAGACTTGAAAAGCCACGGGAGACTAAACAAACCATGTACACGAGGCCAATGATTCTTCCCCTCGATTCGACTGGCCGAATCTATGTTCTTGAAGACGAAAAAGGTCAGGTAGTCGGTACCGGCTCCAGA
The DNA here is from genome assembly GCA_963728575.1 of uncultured Acidobacteriota bacterium. Lineage (GTDB taxonomy): Bacteria > Acidobacteriota > Blastocatellia > Pyrinomonadales > Pyrinomonadaceae > PSRF01. Next base: position 67,688 of record CAVSKT010000006.1, on the reverse strand, counting down.
GAAGTTTGCGAGACTTTGATGTACATAATCGGCACCAATACCGAGCCTGCCAAAGAACAGAACCAGACAACTGGACGGCCGAACGTTCGCGCGGCGATCTCGATTTAAGCCACAAAAAACCATTAAACCAGGTCTGGAAGTGGTCCAAATCGATTTCAAAAAATTATTTTTGAAAATTCTCTGGAGACGCGCGGGCATTAGATATTTAGTTTAGACATCCTGGAAAAACGGACGGTTGGAGCAGCGGCAGGCAAGGCGGGCGGCCGCTTTTTTCGTTTTTAGCTTCGCATGTTAGCGACGGAATATTTCTCGCGCAAAGGCGCAAAGGAGCAAAGAAAACTCCTTGGAAACGCGTAGCGCTTTGCATCTTTGCGCCTTTGCGTGGGACATCTTCTCCGCATAAGGCGCTTTTCGGGCAACGCCAGTTCAACGTTCAGGTTGCTGAGCTTGAACTCTGAGCCGTGTACTCCATATTATCGAGCCGTGCAACCCGTACTCTCCGCCGATCAGATCCGCGAGATCGACCGGCTTACTGTTGAGAATTACCACGTCCCATCGCTCCTGCTGATGGAATCTGCGAGCGGCGCCTGTCTCGACGCCATTCAAGCTCGCCTCAGACACTTAACCGGCAAAAAAGCACTCATTCTCTGCGGCCGAGGAAATAACGGAGGTGACGGAGCCGCACTCGCGCGAGCACTCTCCCGCGTGGGCATGCACTGCGCTGTCGTCCTCTTCGGAAAGCTCTCGGAAACCATCGGAGATGCTCGCACCAACTTTGAAGCAGTGAGCCGTCTCGCAAGCTTCGAAGCCGGCTCGCCGCAATCCCCGCCGCCACTAACGTTTATCGAGTGCGACGGAATCCCGGCCTGGGAGCAGATCGCTAAACCGCGGCACAGTTACGACGTCGTGGTCGATGCGCTTTTCGGAACCGGGCTGACCCGCCCGCTCGAAGGTGTGTTTGCAAAAGTTATCGAACACCTTGCGCTGATAAAATGGGCGCGCGACCACGCGAACGACTCGCAACCTTTAATACTCTCGATCGATATTCCATCCGGGCTCAACGCGGATCAGTCGAACCCTATCGGTCCCACGGTTCAAGCCGACGTGACAGTCACTTTCACTGCTCCGAAACCCGCGAATGTCCTGCCTCCTGCGTGCGACTTCGGTGGCGAGTTGATCGTTTCGAACATCGGGTCTCCGTCATCGCTGGTCGAAGCCGGCAAACCGTGGCTTTTTTTAACTCAGGCGGAAGATGCGAAACAGTGGCTTGTTGCCACTCGTTACACTCGTGAGTCGTACAAGAACACACACGGACACGTCTTGATCGCCGCAGGTTCGCGCGGTTACTCGGGCGCTGCGGCGCTTACCGGAAATGCAGCGATGCGTGCCGGTGCAGGACTCGTGACGATCGCGACGCCGGCTTCGGCGCAATCGTCCGTTGCCTCGAGCGCGATACCTGAAGTGATGACCACCGCGCTCGCGGAAACAGATCGCGGCGCAGTCAGCGATGAGGCCGTCGAACATTTCCTGAATTTATCTTTTAGAGCCACCACTGTCGCAGTTGGACCAGGCCTGACTTCCGACGACGAGCGTACGCGACGGTTTGTTCGTTCCGTAGTGGAGAACCGTACCAAACCATGCGTTATCGACGCCGATGGATTGAACTCACTCGCGCCATGGCCCGACGATCTGCGCGGCTCGGAACAGAATCCTTTGATTCTCACTCCACACCCCGGCGAAATGCTGCGACTAATCGGAGCTGATAACAAAGCCGCTCTCGCCGGACGTGTTGCCGCTGCTCGTGATTTCGCTACTGCGCACAAACTGATTCTCGTACTCAAAGGCTCGCGATCGATCGTCGCCGCTCCCGACGGCCGCGTGTTCGTTAATCCGACTGGAAACCCCGGACTCGGAACCGCAGGCGCGGGCGATACGCTTACCGGACTCATCTCGGGTTTCCTCGCACAGGCTTACGCGACACTCAAAGCGCACGCGGATCCGCTGGCCGCGACTCTTGCCGCGCTCTACGTTGGTGGATTGGCGGGCGACTTTGCTGCTTCAAAACTCGGCATGCGCACGATGGTCGCGTCAGACATTCGCGAACACTTTAGCGAAGCCCTTCGTTTCCTCGACCCGCATGGAGAACAGCCATAACAATCCCAACGGGAAAATTTACCAGCTCATCTCCGGAGGAGACGTTTAATTACGGACATCAAGTGGGGGCGCGTCTCGAAGGTGGCGAGATCCTGCTGCTGAGTGGTCCACTCGGCGCAGGGAAGACAATTTTCGTTAAAGGGATCTGTTCCGCGTTAGGTATTGAAGAAGAAGACGTCACAAGTCCGTCTTTTACTCTCGTAAACCCTCATTCCGGACGATTGCTGCTCTACCACATCGATCTCTACCGTCTGGACGAAGGCGCGAGCGCCGCTCACGCCGTCGACCTCGACGAGCTTGTGAGTGATGAAAAAGCCGTGGTTATAATCGAGTGGGCAGAACGAATGGGTAACTATCCACTACCGGATAATGTCTGGCGCATTACGATCGAAGGTGATGGCGCCGCGGCCCGCAGCATTTTGATTCAGCCACGAAAAGGCACATAATCACAAAACGATAAGGAGACTCTTTAAATGCCATATCCGGAAATCATGATTAAACCCATGCGTGAAGATCTGACACGATTGGGCTTTGAGGAATTGAGAACGCCCGAAGCTGTAGACGAGACGCTTCAGAATAGTAAAGGAACGTTGATGGTGGTCGTGAATTCGATCTGCGGCTGCGCGGCCGGCAAAGCGCGTCCCGGCGTCGCGCTTGCGCTTCAGCACGAGGTGAAGCCCGACAAAGTCGCGACAGTGTTCGCAGGAGCTGACATTGAAGCGACGGAGAAAGCGCGCAGCTATTTCACGGGTTATGGACCATCATCACCGTCAATCGCTTTACTGAAAGACGGAGAACTTGTCTACATGCTCGAGCGCTATCAGATCGAAGGCCGTGACGCGCAGCAAATCGCCGGAGAGCTGACGCAAGCGTTTGATAAGTACTGTTAATTCCTTGGGCGCCCGTTCGGAGTTTTCGGGCGCCCGCCTACCTCCCAAGGAGTCTCACGATCTCCGAGTGCAACAACACCACATCCGGCGACTGTTGCAACGCGAGAAAATAGTTCTTCTGAAACTCAGTCCCGGTCTCTGCCGGCGACAGCAGCGTCTTCGCTCTTTCGAGCAGCGCGGTAGCGTCTGCTTCCGTTGCGGGCGCGTCTGAGTCGTGGGTGTCCAACGTCTCATCGATCTGCACGATCAATTCTGACAGCCGGTGAAGCCAGTCGAACCACGGGTCTTTCAGCACCAACTGCAAAAACTCGTAACTGTTGTTAATCGGCCCGCGCGCTCGTTCATAGTCTCTGCGCTCGAGGTCCAGTAGTAACTTGTGAAGCCGTAACAAACCGTGCCGCAGGGCCTTCAAACTCTCACGAGTAGTGTCTGACGCTCTCTCGTTAGCCATAAACCTTTCCTCTCCACTCGCTATGTTATGATCCCGCCGATGCCTGGCGCCATCTCCCTCAACACTTCGATTGAGGATCTTCACAACTTCCGAATTGCACGACTAGGACCCACCCTCTCTCACAAGCTCGCACTCGCATTAGCCAGTCAAACACATAAGAAAAACAACGAAGTCGCGGTAGAAGATTTGCTGATGTACTTCCCAATGCGCTACGAGGATAGATCGCGTCCGGCTTTGATCAAAGAACTGCGCGAGGGCATGGAAGCGTCGCTCGATCTCAGCGTGGTTAGCGTGAACGCCTATTCGGTAAAAAAACCGCGCGGCTATGGAAGGCCGCAGCTTTTTATCTTCGAAGTGTTCGGAATAGACGCGTCGAAATCCGGTAAAGACGTGATTGTTTGGTGGTTCGTGTCAGGGCGACGCGCGTACGACATCGTCAACTATTACAAGAAGAGGCTGGTGCCTGGGACACGCTTCATTACGTTTGGTAAGTGGGAGTTCGAAGCTCGTCGCAGCAGGTACAAATTACGATTGAACAAACCTGCCGATGAGCTCGAAGTTCTCGCCGCACCCGAGCTATTGGACCAACCTGAAGACGATCCCGAACAAAGCGAAGAAAACATACCTGACCCCGCGTTGGCTGCGATTCACGCCGGGAGGCGCGTGCCCGTCTATCGCAAACTCGGCGAGTTCAATTCGAAGCGTGTGCGCGAAATCGTCCACGCAGTTCTATCGCTCATCGACGACAAGACGATCGAGGAAACACTGCCGCCCGATTTACGTCAACGAGTTCGTTTGATCGGTCGAGCACAAGCGCTGCGTGAGATTCACTTTCCGCCGCAAGACGCGTCGATGGTCGATTACGAACTGTCTAAGAGTCGTGCCCACATTCGGATGATTTTTGAAGACTTCTTCTGGGTGACATTCGCGATCGGTTTGAAGCGCGGGCAAAGAGTTAAAGAGTTGAAAGCGATGCCGGTGCGCATCGACAAGGCCGTGAACGAAGCGATCGCATCCGTCATGCCATTTAAGTTGACGCGCGCTCAAAAGAAAGTCACCGCGCAGATCTTTAACGACATGCGATCGACAGCGCCGATGAATCGTCTCCTGCAAGGAGACGTGGGAAGTGGGAAAACGATTGTTGCCGTAATCGCGATGCTCGCTGCGATGCAAAACAACCTTCAGACCGCGTTGATGGCGCCGACCGAGATTCTCGCCGAACAACACGCGCGCAGTATTAAACGTCTGCTCGCGAAGACGCCGTATCGCGTTGAGTTGTTGACCGGTTCATTGCGTGCCGCTGAGAAACGACGTCTACAAACTGCTTTGAAGAACGGTGAGATACACGCTGTGGTGGGCACGCAGGCGTTGATCCAGGAAGCGGTCGCCTTCGCAAATCTCGGGCTTGCGGTGATTGACGAACAACATCGTTTCGGTGTCATGCAACGAGCAGAACTGCGCGCTCGTGGTCTAAATCCCGATGTTCTCGTGATGACAGCGACGCCCATCCCACGATCGCTGGCGATGACTGTTTATGGAGATCTCGACGTGTCTGTTATCGACGAACTGCCGCCCGGTCGCACTCCGATCGAGACCACCGTGTTTGGTGAAGATCAACGGCAGGAAGTGAAAAATTTGATCTCGCGTGAAGTGAAAGCGGGAAGACAGGTTTACGTGGTCTATCCCCTCGTGGAAGAGTCGGAGAAGATGGATTTAAAGGACGCGACGCGGCGTTACGAGTACTTGCGTGACACCGTTTTTCCGAAACTTTCTGTCGGGTTGCTGCACGGCAAGATGAAGCCCGCGGAAAAAGAGAAGGTCATGAGTGCGTTTGTTGCCGGCGAGATCAAGATACTCGTATCGACGACTGTGATCGAAGTCGGCGTCGATGTTCCGAATGCTTCGGTGATGATCGTCGAACACGCCGAGCGGTTTGGTCTGTCCCAGCTTCATCAATTGCGTGGTCGCGTTGGCCGCGGAGCGGAGAAGAGTTATTGCATCTTGTTAACGAGCGACAAGAAGACTGCGGTCGCAGAGGAACGACTCGGCATAATGGCCAAAACCAGCAACGGGTTTATCATCGCCGAGAAGGATCTGGAACTGCGCGGGCCGGGAGAGTTGCTGGGAACAAAGCAATCGGGTTTGCCGGAGTTTCGGATTGGAAACATCGTTCGCGATCAGGAGTTGCTAGAGAAGGCGCGCCACGAAGCTGAGTTTTATCTCGGCAAGAGCAAGTCAGCAGTTACGGCGAAGATGGTCGCGAGGATTAAGAAGGATCCGCGGTTTGGATTAGCGGCGATTGGTTAATGCGAGTTATTGCCGGAGCGTACAAAGGACGAAATCTGAAGAGCCCGCCATCGATGAATGTGCGGCCGACGTCCGATCGTCTTCGCGAAACACTCTTCAACGTGATCGCGCCGCGCATTCAGGATGTGCGGTTTCTTGATTTGTGTGCGGGCTCCGGCGCGGTAGGCATCGAGGCACTCTCGCGTGGCGCAAGCGATGCGACTTTTGTCGATCGTTCGCGCCGGAGTTGTACGTTGATTGAGGCGAATCTCGAGTTGTGTCGAGTGCCGGAAGAGCAGCGAGTGATTTACTGTTCCGAGGTTTATGAATTTCTGCGGCAAACACGATCCGGGCCGTGGGACATCATCTTTTTTGATCCTCCTTATAAAGATGACTACCTGAAGATTCTCGAATTCATTGGGACAAATACATCTAAACTACTCACCGCCAGCGCGTTACTTATTGCCGAGCACCATCACAAGAACCAGTTACCGGAAAATCTCGGAAGCTTGACTCGCACGCGTGTTCTGAAACAAGGCGACTCGTCGTTAAGCTTCTACCAGCCACGAAACTAAAAACGGATTTCCACGCAAAGACGCAAAGGCGCAAAGGAAGACCTCCGGGAAACCAACGGGCTTCCTTTGCGCCTCTGCGTCTTTGCGTGGGAAAACCTTTTTCAGATACCTTTATGCTCATGCTCGTTTTAGGTATTGAAACATCATGTGATGAAACGGCCGCGGCTGTCGTGCGCGATGGGCGCGAGATTGTTTCGTCTGTAATCTCGTCGCAAGTCCCGATTCACAAACGGTTCGGGGGCGTCGTCCCGGAACTGGCTTCGCGCGAGCACCTCGACAAGATCGTTCCGGTTGTCACTGAAGCATTCGAGCGCGCAAACATCACCGCGCGTGATATCGATGGCGTTGCCGTCACTGCGGGACCAGGGCTCGTGGGGTCACTCCTCGTCGGCGTTTCGTACGCGAAAGCCGTTGCTTACGCGTTGAAGAAACCCTTCGTCGGCGTGAACCACATTGAAGGTCACATCTACTCAGTTGCATTCGAGAACCCGCCGATCGAGTACCCCGCCGAAGCGCTGATTGTTTCAGGCGGACACACGAACATCTTCTTCATTCCTGAGCCGGGAAAATACAAGGTACTGTCGCGAACTCGCGATGACGCGGCCGGCGAGGCCTTTGACAAAGTCGCCAAGCTGCTAGGACTGGGTTATCCCGGTGGTCCAATCATCGAACGGCTCGCGCGTGACGGAAATCCGAATGCAGTGCCGTTTTCGATCCCGCGGATGGGCGACGGTCTGCCTGACTTTAGTTTTAGTGGATTGAAGACGGCGGTAACAAAACACGTTCGCGAAACCGGACTCGCGCCAGTCGAGAATGGTGGCGAACCGTCGCAAGGCATAAAAGATCTCGCGGCGAGTTTTCAGCACGTCGTCGTGCAGTCGCTCGTGGGAACGATGGAAAGAATTGCCGAGGAGACCTATCCGAAGACGCTGATCGTCGCTGGTGGTGTCGCATGTAATGGAAAGCTTCGCGAAGTCTCGCGCGACATGGCAGCAAAGCTAAACCTGCCAATCTATTTCCCGTCCCCACACCTCTCCACCGACAACGCCGCCATGATAGCCGCCGCCGGCACCGTAAAACTCCTCGCCGGCGAACGCGCCACCCTCGACCTGAACGCCGACGTAACCCTCCGTCTTCAAAACATCGATCTCGAAGAGGAAGCGGCGAAACGCGCGGGCGTGCGCTACCGGCTCTAAGAATAGACGCGGAGAAGGGGAGACACGGAGACGCGGTGAAGTTTCTCCCCGTCGCCCCGTCCCCCCATCTCCCCGTCTGTTTCTCGTCTCGGCACGCGAGACCCGGTGGGGCCTTATCAACCCTCTATCGTACTCATCGCCGTTACAGCCCTCTTTTCATACGCGGCGATGGTGGCGATGTTTTTCTTCTCCACGTCAGTTAGAGAGGCCTCGGTGAAGTTTGGGTCGGCTTTGTACCAGTCGAAGCTGGAAAAGTATTTCTGCAACCAGGCCTCTTTGAACACCTTGCCGTGCCGCGCGTAGATCTCCTGGCGCATCTGGCTCGCGTCTTCAATAAACAAACCCTCCAGCAACGCTTGCGTGATCGGTTTCGTGCTCAGCTCCTGGTGAATCCTGTTTTCATACTTAACGATTGTCTCGACGTTAAGCTTGTCGTTCACCGAAAGCTCTTCATCTTTGAAATTGTCGTCGGGCGTGTACCATGGTTGAAAGAAGAAATACTGCTGCAACCAGTCAGCACGAAACATTCGCCCGTGTCGCGCATAAACTTCATTTCGCAGTAGACGCAACTCGTGCAGGCTCAGCCCGTTCAGCATCTGTTCAGTAATCACCTTGTTTTCGAAGAACTGCATGTCGCCCGGTAGCAGGGCCACTTTCCGCTGCCGCTTCTGCGCCCCGCTCAGTATGTCGAGATTCTTCCGCTCGATCGCGGTGAGCTTCTTCGCGTCGTATTTGTCGTTCGGGAAATACCAGTAACGTTCTTCGAAATACTGTTGCAGCCAGGGTTCATCATCGAAACGCTTGCCGTGAATCGCTTCAACTTCCGCCAGCAAAACCTTCCACTCAGCACCACTGTGTTTTCCGAGCTTGCGAGCTGGAATCTGGCGATCACGCCAGTAACGCATGTCGCCCGGTTGGATCGTCTCGTGTTTCGCGGCCTCAGCGATACGAATCAGATCCAGATTGCGACGCTCAACGTCATTGAGCATCGTGTTCTTGAAATCCGGGTTGGGCTTGTACCACGACTGCTCCTCGAGGTACGACTTGATCTCACCATCTTTAAAGACTCGCCCGTGACGTCCAAACACGATCCCGCGCAGCAGCTTCAGATCTTCGATCGTCAACTTTTGAATTTGCGCTTGCTTGAGTGAGGTTTTGCTGAAGTCGATCTCTTTCAGACCGTCCATCGGATCCTGGTTGAACGAGAAGAATGTGAGCAGGGTAAACAGGAGAATCATGAATGTTGCTCCAATTCAATTTGGAAACACGGATAAATGCGGATGATGCGGATTAACCAAAAATGTCACGGACTTTGTCGACCAAACCTTTGTTCTCAAGATCTTTGTTCTCAACCTCTGCCAACTGCTCGAGCAAGCGACGCTGTTCACGCGTCAAAGTTGTGGGCGTCATTACCGTCACTGAAACAAACAAATCGCCTCGACCGCGTCCGCCCAGCACCGGCATGCCTTTCCCTCTAAGTCGAAATACCGTGCCGGTTTGAGTGCCCATCGGAATCTTCAGCCCCTCCTGCTGCTCGAGAGTCTTGACCATGATCTCAGCCCCCAACGCGGCCTGTGCGAAAGTGATCGGAACCGCCTCGTAGAGGTTGCTACCTTGTCGCTCAAACTGGTCGTGCTCGGCAACGTGGATCACCACGTAAAGGTCACCCGCGGCTCCACCGTGCGTCCCAGCTTCGCCCTCTCCTGTAACGCGTAAACGCGAGCCGGTTTCGACACCCGCCGGAACCTTTACTTCCATCTGTTTCTCGCGCTCGACTCTCCCGGCGCCCTTACAGTCAGCACACGGATTCTTGATCACGCGTCCCGCGCCACGACAAACATGACACGTTCTCGCAACCGAGAAGAATCCCTGCTGGTAACGAACTTGCCCACTTCCCTGACAGGTGGAACAACTTTCAGGTTGACTGCCCGCGGCCGCGCCCGAGCCTTTGCACGTGTCACAGGTTTCCAAACGCGGAATGCGCAACTGCGCAGTCATGCCGTTCGCAGCGTCTTCGAGTGAGATCTCCAGATCGTAACGAAGATCGGCGCCTCGCTGTGCCGACGTCCGGCGCGATCCACCGCGTCCGCCGCCAAACACATCGCCGAATCCAAACAAGTCGCCGAGGATATCTTCGATACCTCCGTATCCTGGCGCGCCCCACGAACCGGCGCCTGCGCCGCTCGATACTCCAGCGTGTCCAAATCGATCGTATCGCTTCCGCTGCTCTGCGTCTGACAACACGCTGTAGGCCTCGGCAGCCTCTTTGAACTTCTCTTCCGCGCTCGCGTCGTTCGGATTTTTGTCAGGGTGATACTTAACTGCCAGTCGCCGGTAAGCGCTCTTTATTTCCTGATCCGTAGCGGTGCGGCCAACGGCCAGAACTTCGTAATAATCACGTTTCGTCATACTGTTGTAAATAAACCTCTAATCATTGGTCAGTTATCATTTGACATTTATCAATCGTTATTTGCGACCTCCGGCTCCGAAGCCAAATCGGATATTCTAAAAGCCGAAGGTCCTAAATAACAATTGATAAATGTCAAATGATAACTGACCAATGATCTGGATCATACTTCCGTTGTAGCGTCGGCTGTGGGGTTCAACATTGCGGATGTGAGTTGCCCGGCTAAACGTTCCAACTTATTCAGAGCTATATTAATCTCTTCAACCTTTTCTGTCTTGCTGGCTGCCTCCGCCTCCGTGAAGACAGTCTCCGCGCCAGTCTGTTCGATCTCCGGTAGCAGACCACCGAATTTCGTAAATGCTTTTTTCGTATTCTTCAGCAACGAATCGAGTTTAGTTCTCAAGACCAGCAGCTCTTTGGTGCTTCGATCGGTGTCGGCGAATTGTTCGGCCTCGTGGATGAGCCGGTCGATCTCCTCAGGCGTCAGGCCCGACGTGGGCGTAATTCGCATCTGCTGTTCGCGACCCGTCGTTTTGTCCTGCGCCGACACAGACACGATTCCATTCGCATCCACTTCAAACGAAACTTCAATCTGGGGAACACCACGCGGACCTGGGGGAATCCCAACCAACTCAAATTTACCCAACGAACGATTGCCTTGCGCCACTTCGCGTTCACCCTGGAGCACGTGAATTTCCACCGACGACTGGTTATCAACCACAGTCGTGAACGTCCGGCTCTCGCGCAACGGTATGGTGGAATTGCGTTCGATGATCTTCGTGAACAGTCCGCCTCGTGTTTCCAAACCCAAACTGAGCGGTAACACGTCGAGCAGCACAATGTCTTTGACGTCGCCGCTCAGAACTCCGCCCTGAATCGCGGCGCCCATCGCGACCACTTCATCCGGATTAATCTCAGACGAAGGCTTACGTCCGAATATCTTCTCGACCGTGCGCTCGACGATCGGCGATCTTGTTTGCCCGCCGACAAGGATCACTTTGTGAATGTCTGCCGGTTGCAACTCCGCGTCTTTGAGCGCGGTTTGACACGGCTCGATTGTTTGTTCGACGAGATCACTGACTAATGTTTCGAACTGTTCCCGCGTCAGCGTCTTGTTGAAGTGCTTCGGACCGGTTGCGTCAGCGGCGATAAACGGAAGGTTGATACCCGTTTCATTAGCGGTTGAAAGATCGCACTTGGCGCGCTCAGCAACTTCTTTCAATCGTTGTAACGCAAGACGATCCTGTCGCAGGTCGATTCCCGTATCGGCTAAAAACTGACCTGCCATCCAGCTCATAATCCGCTCGTCAAAATCTTCACCGCCGAGGAAAGTGTTTCCCGACGTCGAGAGCACGTCGAAAACGCCATCGTTCATTTCCAGGATCGAGATATCGAACGTGCCGCCACCAAGATCGTAAACCGCGATTCTCTCAACCTGCGATTTGCCGAGTCCGTAAGCCAGGGCTGCCGCTGTCGGCTCGTTGATTATTCGTTCCACTTTCAAGCCGGCGATCTTGCTCGCATCTTTAGTAGCCTGGCGCTGGGTGTCGTCGAAGTAGGCAGGGACGGTGATAATGGCTTCAGTCACAGGTTCGCCAAGAAAATCTTCGGCAGCAGCTTTCAATCGTTGCAGAACAATGCCCTGTAACTCGGGCGGGCTGTAGTTACGACCCTGAACTCGCACGCGTGCATCGCCATTCGGGGAATCGACGATCTCGAACGGCGAAGTCTCGCGCATGCGCGACACTTCATTTGAACCGAACTTCCGCCCAATCAGTCGCTTCACGGCAAAGACGGTATTGGCAGCGTTGGTGACAGCCTGGCGCTTCGCGATTTGGCCAACCAGGCGTTCGCCTTTTTCAGTAAATCCGACAACAGTCGGTGTCGTGCGTCCGCCTTCTTTATTCGGGACGATCTGCACCGAGCCGCCCTCCAGAACCGCGACACAGCAATTCGTCGTACCCAAATCTATTCCAATCGATTTTCCCATTGATTCCGGTTCCGAAATTCTTCTCTGTGCAACCTCAGTGACTCTGTGTCTCTGTGGTTATTATCCGCTTTTAACCACCGAGGCACAGAGAACACCGAGGTTGCACAGAGAAGTCACTCACTTGCGCGTTGCGACTTTCACAAGCGCGGGGCGAATAAGTTTTTCGCCGAGGCGATAGCCGGAAACTATTTCCTGCATCACTGTGTCGGGCTCGAAGTCGTCAGTCGCTTCCGTGACAACAGCCTCATGAATGTGGGGATCGAACTTTTCACCAACAGCCGCAATCGGCTTAACACCGAGCGCATCAAGCACGCCGTTAAGCTGTTTGGAAATCAGATCTACACCGCTCAGGAAGTGGCGAAACTCGTCAGACTCCGACGCTTTAACTGAAGCTTCAGCTTCCAGAGCCCGTTTGAGATTGTCGACCACGGGCAAAAGTTTGGCCGTGACGTCGGAAACCACTCGATTGTACGTTTCGCTCCGTTCGCGTTCGACTCGTTTCCGGTAGTTCTCAAAATCTGCCTGGCGGCGCTGAAGCCTGTCCTTGAGATCGGCGTTTTCTTCCTCGACGCGTTTCAGTTCCGACTTCGTGGCGACGAGCTCCGCTGTGTCAGGTCCGCCGCTTTCAGCATCCACTTCTCCACCTTCGAACAGATCTTCACTGTCCAGAGTGACTTCTACCTCGTCGGGATCCGCGCTGGACGATTCCACGTCATCGTCGGCGTCGGTGAATCTGATTGGGATGCGTTGCGAACCCTTGTCGCGTCTGTCTGATGTCATTAGGAAGGATCGGAGGCTCCGCGTGTCAACGTGCAGCCTGTTCGCCCAGTCGATGCTCTATCAATCGCGCCATGTAGTTTACCATAGCCATTATACGTGCATATTCAATTCTCATCGGACCAACAACACCGAGTGTTCCCGCGTTATCGTTTGATCCAATCCGATATGGCGCAGTGATCAAGGCGCAGTTTTGCATTGAACTTGCAGGATGCTCCCGGCCAATCACCACGTGTACGTCACTAGCCGCATCATGAACACACTCATTGAGAATCTTGATCAGGCGCGACTTCTCTTCAAACGTTCGGAACAACTCGCGCATCCGGTCGATATCCACGAAATCGGGCTTGGTCAGGATGTTTGAAGCGCCGTCAACGTAAACGCCGGCGCTCGCGTCGTCACCTTCGAGACTTCGCTCGCACAACATGATCGCGTTTTGAAGCAGCTTATCGTAAAGCGCTTTCTCTTCTTTCATTAAGTCGACGATCTCCAGGCGGATCGCGAGCAGGCTCTTACCGCTAAACTCGGTGTTCAAATAGCGCGCCGTTCGGTCCAGATCGTCCTGAGTTAAGTCATCGGCGACTCTGATCACTTTATTGTGAATGATATTGGCCGTTGACACCAAAACAACGAGGATTCGTTTGTCGGGAAGCAGAACAAACTCGATGTGGTTCAGTCGATTATCGGCGAGCGACGGCGAAATGACGATGCCGACGTTCTGCGAGAGTGCTGAAAGCACATGCGACGCAGTTTCCATCAGGCGATCGGGAGACGAACCGGCATCGATGTCGCTGGTGGAGAAAAGGTGATCGATTGCTTTGAGATCGGTGCGCGAGAGTTTTGCTTCGCCGAGCATGTTGTCGACGTAGTATCGATATCCCTTGTCGGTTGGCACTCGACCCGCTGACGTGTGTGGTTGATCGACGAACCCCGCTTCTTCGAGATCGGCCATGACATTTCGGATCGTGGCTGGACTCCACCCGAAGCCGTGCGAAAAGCGGTCAGAAAGCACACGAGAGCCGACCGCCTCGCCAGTTACGAGGTGCTCCTTGATCAAGGCAGCGAGCAAGACCTCAGCGCGAGAGTCTAAGGCTCTCTTCTCGCTGGTTTGAAGATTTGAAGCTCGCCGGGGCATCGGTTCGCAGTATACAGAGTTATCCACAGATTTCACAGATTGCACCGATTTTGGCTAATCAATGCGGGCTTGTGTGCGTCTGTAAATAATTGAAACGTAGACACTTGTGGCCGCTTCCCGCCAGAGGTTGACGCGTCGCTGTCGCCGTCCTTAAGATGGTTCCCCCTGAACCGCTGTTTTACCTCAGAGTAACCGCAATGAAGGAAGTAGGAAAATTTTTCGCCGATGCGTTTCGTCATATGGGCGGTAACCGCGTTGTGCCTGCGATTGAAGTTCGTTTTTATCCCTACGCTGGACTAAACCACACAATCCGTGCGAGGTCGGGACGAGTCTACGTTCGCCTCTCCGACGTATGCAAAGATGCACCTCCCGATGCGTTGCGTGCCCTTGCGTGGATTCTTGTAGCGAAGTTCCTCGGTAAGCGTGTTCCGACGATTCACGATAGAGTTTACCGCGATTACTCGCTTACGCCCTCGGTCATGCGTTTGAAGGATCTCGCTCGGCGCCAGCGTGGGCGGAAGATGATCTCCTCAGCACAAGGTGAGGTTTACGATCTTGATCGAATGTTTACAAAGTTGAATCGTCGTTATTTCGATGGCGAGATATCAAAACCGACGATCACATGGTCACAGCGGCGGACGAAGAGTATTCTCGGACATCACGATCACATTCACGACAGCATCACGATTAGCAAAACCCTCGACTCCGAGGAAGTTCCCGAGTGGTTTGTTGAGTACATCCTTTATCACGAGATGCTGCACATCAAACATCCGGCGCGATTAATAAACGGACGGCGCTACTACCACACGAGCGCCTTCAGGCTCGACGAGCGCAGGTTCCCGCACTACGAGCAGGCGCAAAAGTGGCTCGAGCGGCTGGCGCGACTCCGGCGAGTCCCGCGGGCGCGAGCGGCGTAAGGTCTTATTGGAACTATTGATTTCAATATGCGTTAGTACAAACGAGGTAGGTGGGCTCCTCAAAAGGGCGGTCTTTTTGGATTCGCGAATCCAGAAGGGCCGCCCTTAATCATTACCTCCACTAGACAACGCCGAACCGCATCGTTAAACTTTCGCCTTTTGCTAAGTGCCTACCTTTTTAAAACGGAGACTTCAGTTTTATGGCTATTCCTGCAACCCAGATTCGACGCGGTATGATTATTGTTTTCGAGGGCCAACCGTGCAAAGTTCTTGACTTCAGACACCATACGCCCGGCAACCTGCGCGCGATGATACAGACCAAACTGCGCAATGTCCGCACGGGTGCTTCTTTTGAACATCGTTTTCGTTCGGCCGATACGGTGGACCGCGCGTCCATGGAACAGCACGAGATGGAATATCTGTATTCCGACGGCTCCCATCATCACTTCATGAACACTGAAAACTATGAACAGACGGCGCTGAGCGACGAAGAACTCGGCGACGCGGCGCAGTGGTTAACCCCAGGCATGAGAATCCAGGCCGAATTCTACGAAGGTGCTCCGATCGGAATAGATCTGCCACCATCGATGGAGCTGACCGTCACCCAAACCGAACCAACATTAAAGAGCGCCACTGTTTCCAACGTCAACAAACCCGCGACTCTCGAAAACGGCGTTGTGATTACCGTCCCTCCATTCATCAATGAAGGGGACCGAATTCGCGTAGACCCTACAGAAGGACGGTACATCGAACGAGCGAAATGACGTGATGTACCTGGCCTACAGCCTTCTTCTGTCGCTCGGCCTGCTGGTTCTGATACCTTACTTCCTCTTTCAAGCACTGGCGCACGGAAAGTACATCGAGGGATTGCGCCAGCGACTGGGTTCGGTTCCACTAACAAACGGCAGACAGGTCATCTGGCTTCACTGCGTTTCAGTCGGCGAAACTCAGGCCGCGCGGCCCCTGGCACAGCGTCTGAAGGAACAGTTTCCACATCACGCGCTCGTAGTGTCGACGATCACGCTGACCGGACAGAACCTGGCGCGGGACGTATTTCGCAAGCAGGCTGACAGTGTTTTTTATTTTCCATTTGACTGGCGGTGGTCAGTTCGGCGCGCACTCAAACGGATCAATCCCGCGGCCGTGCTCATCATGGAGACAGAGCTGTGGCCAAACTTTCTGCGCGAGTGCCAAGAGCGTGAGATTCCCGTCGCGCTCGTCAACGGCCGGATTTCGAGACAGTCGTTTCGGCGATACTCGTCGATCAAATTCTTTTTGAAGAAAGTGCTTTCGTCGCTGAGCATCGCCGTGATGCAGTCGGAAGCTGACGCCGAGCGCTTGCAAACATTAGGCATGCCCGCGGAACGAATTTTTACTGCCGGAAATCTCAAATTCGACGCCGACGTCGGAAAAGATCTGGCTGAAATCGCCAACGAGATCGCGCAAAGATTCGGTTTGAGGGCTGGACCCGGATCGGATACGCCGCTCATTCTGGCCGCGAGTACACACGCGCCGGAGGAGCAGATCATTCTCGATAGCTTTAAGCAACTTAGAACGCAACAACCTGCACGGCTAATGCTTGCGCCGAGACACCCTGAGCGATTCAACGAAGTCGCATCACTAATTCAAAACTCGGGATTGAGCTGGGCGCGAAGAATGAATCTTCCTGAGTCGAGCGACGCAAATGCCACTGTTATCCTTCTCGATACGATTGGCGAGTTGCCGGCCACCTATCCGTTCGCTTCCGTGGTTTTTGTGGGTGGAAGTATTGTCGATCGAGGAGGCCACAACGTGCTCGAACCGGCAGCGGCAGGCTCGGCGGTCGTGACTGGCGCACACACTCACAACTTTCATGCGATCGTGAATCAAATGGAGGAAGCCGGAGCACTCGTTCAGTTGCCTGACGCGCGCGGTACGTCAACGGCAATCCCTCATATTACGAAAGTCTTTGCTAAACTTTTGTCGAGCCCGGAGGCACGAACTGAATTGGGTAGACGTGCGAAACAATTGATCTCAGAAAATCAGGGTGCGGCCGAGCGTACGGTCAAATTACTCGAGCCGCTCCTGGAAGCGAACGCTCACACCTCATGAAATCCATCGTTCTTCCCCCATTAAGCATCCTTTACGGCGCGATCACGCGGACGCGGCTGTCGCTCTATCGTCGCGGCACCTTTCACACAACCAAACTCGATCGCCCGGTCATTAGTATCGGCAACATCACGACCGGCGGAACCGGAAAAACTCCGCTCGTCGAATGGGTGTCGAGGAGATTAGCTGCGCAAGGCAAAAAGGTGTGCGTTCTGACGCGCGGTTATGGTCGCAAGGATCCGCACCTGCAAGTGATCGTGTCAGATGGTTATGGAGTGCTCGCCTCGCCGAGTGAAGCCGGCGACGAGCCTTACTTGCTCGCCACAAGTCTTTCAGGGATAGCGGCTGTAATCAGCAGCGCTGATCGAATCGCCGCCGGACAGGAAGCGATTAAAGATTTCGGCTCCGATTGTTTTGTTTTAGACGACGGTTTCCAGCATCTGCGACTCGCGCGAGACCTGAACATCGTCACCATCGATGCGACTAATCCGTGGGGTGGCGGGACGCTGCTTCCGTTTGGACGTCTTCGCGAAAACCCGGAGGGGCTGCGCCGCGCCGATTGCGTCGTGATCACCAGATGCGATCAGGCTACGAACCTCGATGCGCTTCGCAACGACCTCGCGAGACTAACCGGTGACCGCCCCATCTTTCATTCGCAAATGCGGACGTCGCGAGTGTCGCCATTGAAGAACGGCGGCGCGACACTGACGCCGCCCGCGCGCGTTGCGGCGTTTAGTGGCGTCGGCAATCCGTCCTCGTTCGTGGAACACCTGCGCTGCTCAGGTTATGAACTCGCGCTGACCACTTCCTTCCCCGATCATCACGTCTACGCGCAGGACGAGATCGATTCCATCATCCGCTCCGCACAAAACGCCGGCGCGGCGGCGCTGATCACAACGGCGAAAGACGCGGTCAAACTCCGGTCTCTGGCGTTTTCGATTCCGTGTTATGTGCTGGAAATCGAGATCGCGATCGACAACAGCGAAGAACTCACTGAATTGATTGTTACCGCGACAGGTGGGTCACAAAAAGCACAAACAGCCTGATTCCTGTTTGTGGCTAAACCGATCTACGGCACAGGTGACGGAGAAGCTGGGGGCTTTGTCGCTGTCGGTGCCGGTGGCGGTAATGTCTCTGGCACTACGGTGCGTGTCGGCGCAGGCAGTGGCGGTGCTTTAGACGGAGAAGGACTAGGCTCCTCGGTTGGCTCTACTGAAGGTTCAAAACTCGCCTCCGGACTCGGGCTCGCGATTGCAGGCGGACTGATCGTCCCTCCGGAAGGTATCCCCTGCTCGCCTCTTCCCGTCGGCGATGGTCCTGCCTGGACTGGTTGACTATTCGGATCGGCCGCGAGTGTTCCCGCCGGCTGCTGATTCGTGTTTGAACCACTTACCGGTGCGGGTCGGTTGAAGAGCCAGAATGCGGCGAACACCACGATCAGCGCTACCGCCGAAGGAACAATGATTTTCATCGGATTGAAACTCGCCGGCGCCGCCGGTGGCGGCATCGCAGGCGCGACAGGAACTGTAACCGGCGCGCGCCGAGCAGGTACCGGCTGCGGCTCTTCTCTCATTCTTAAAACTGTTACTTCATCGGGCTCGTCACTCGTCTGCGACGGACCAGCAGTCGTCACTGCGGGCGTGCGGCGAATCGTCATACCTGAAGCGATTACCAGGTCTTCGATCAACTCCGACGCTGTTTGATATCGATTGTCGCGCACCTTTGCCATCGCGCGGGCAACAACACGCCCGACAGCCGCGGGGACGTCATCTCGCTCATCAAGCACTGACGGCACTGGCTCCTGCAAGTGCTTCATCATCACCATCGTCGGCGATTCTCCCGCGAACGGCACATGGCCCACCAGCATCTCGTACAGAATCACGCCAAGCGAATAGATGTCCGAGCGCGAATCGATTTCACCTTCCTGCGAACACTGTTCGGGCGACATGTATTGCGGTGTGCCGATTACGAGGTTAGGCGCGGTCAAACCGGCGTCAGGTATACCGTCAGGCTCGTTGATCTTTGCGATACCGAAGTCGAGCACTTTGGCATGGTCGCCAGTCATCGTGTCGAGGAGCATGATGTTGTCGCTCTTCAGATCGCGATGCACAACACCCTGCGAATGAGCGGCATTGAGGGCGTCTGCGATTTGACGCGTGATGTCGACCACCCTTTGCAATGGCAATGGACCTTCGTCTCGGATTAACTGCTTGAGCGTTCTTCCACTCAAGAATTCCATCACCAGAAAGACGTGGCCCCTATCGTCTTCGCCAAAATCAGTGACACTCAAAGCATTCGGATGTGAGATTCGCGAAGCGGCGCGAGCCTCGCGCGAGAAGCGAGCGACGATTTTTTCGTCGGCGGCGAGTGAAGGACGCAGCACCTTGATGGCGACCGTCTTCTCCATCAATACATGCGTGCCGCGGTAGACAGTCCCCATTCCACCAGCGTTGAGGCGCGCATCAATACGATACTTTTCGGCGAGAATTGTGCCTATGAGTGAATCGGCGTCTGTTTCGAGTGCGACGCCGTCCGCAGGGCAGAGCGTTGTAGTGTCAGGATATTCAATCCCGCACTTCGGACATTTTTTCATCTAGTCGCGCCTCGATATAAGATACGGGAGAACTGTCAGCCTACCATACAGTTTGAAAAGGTAGCAAAACCTATACCTTTGGCTGAATCTTTTCCACGCAAAGCCGCAAAGCAAGCGCAAAGGCGCAAAGAAGAATCAACTTCTTCCTTTGCGCCTTTGCGCCTTTGCGTGGAAAACTCCACCGATTAGCTAGGCTTCACAACTGCGAACACCACGAGCAGCGCAAACAGCACCAGCGACTCGATCAGCGCCAAACCAAGAATCATCATGGTTTGAATACGGCCGGCAGCGCCCGGATTGCGGGCCGCGCCTTCGCAAGCGGCTGCGCCGATGCGCGACTGTCCCAATGCGCCACCAAGCACTGCGATAGCAAAACCGATGCCTGCCGCCAACGCGCGATATTTGCTGACTGAACTTGCGTTGTCACCAGCAACTGCCGCGCCTTCCTGCGCAAACACGGTCATGCCGCTCATCAAAATTCCGACCATCGCAAAAAGCAACATTCTAAGTTTGCTCATGCTTCCTCCGTCATATGTATGCTTCAACTACATTCGCGAAAAACTGCCCGAGCACACTGGACGATATTATTTCGCCTGAATCCGGTATCCACCGCCCCTCTTACAACGGCGCTCCTGCGAGACAGACACGACTTGCTATTAGTGTCCGGCGTAAACTCTTACGAACGCGAATGTCGTCTAAATTGCGTGGCAACGTTTGTGGACGCACTATCCACATCGCTCACCACGCGCTGATTGGATAAAGCCACTAAGTAAGAACTGGCGCTATCATCTCGTCGCCCTCTTCGTGCTCAGCACCATGCGCATGATCATGCGGCGCGTGGGCCACTTCGCTCAGGTAGAGTTGCGACAGCAGTATGAAAACAAATGTCTGAATCAGGGCCACAAAAACGCTCAAACCCATCAGCGGCAAAGGCACGAGCCACTGCGTATACGGCGGACCAAGGTTCGCCACGGTCTCGAGCACTTTCTCGTCGGCAAACAGGTTTCCGAAAAGACGGATGCCAAGTGAAAACGGTCGAATGAAATTACTGATCAACTCAATCGGGAAGATCAGCGGCGCGATCCACCAGATTGGACCAGCAAGGTGTTTCAAGTGATTGAATATGCCGTTTTCTTTAATGCCGATGAAGTTGTAATAAAGAAACGAACTCAATCCCAGCGCAAACGTCACGCTCGTCGCCGCCGTGGGACTCATGAATAACGGAAAGAGTCCCATCAGATTTGAAACCAGAATCAGCACAGCGAACGTCATGACGACCGGGAAATATTTCAAACCATGCGGTCCGATGACGTCTTCAATCATGCTGCGCACGGCGAGCACGCTGAATTCGAGGGTCTGTTGGCCGCCACCTGGTTCGCTTTCTGAAAGCTTCCCTTTCAAAATCCATATGATGACAACACTCAGAATACACGCGATGAAAAACATCACGGTGTACCAGGGAATCGCGGTTTCGGGAGTGTATGGACCAAACGCGCTTTCGGCGTTAGTGCCGAAGTTGGCCAGAAACTTGTCCCAGATCGGTTTCGTGTAAGTGACCTGGAACCTGTAGACGGGTTCTCCGAACCAATGATTAACCAACTGCACGATGATGGGCGAGTGGTGAGTCGCCTCTTCTGCATGCTCAGCAGTTTCCTGCGCAGCTTCTGCAAACAAGAACATCAACTGATTTCCTCTCGCTGTTTAATTGCGAAGTAAAACTCTCGTACCGCTTCGACAAGCAGGGCAACAACAAAACTCGACAAGCCGACGAGAACGGCAGGCAGTGAAATGAGATCCAGTGTGTAGGTCGCAAAAACAACGGCCGCGATCACCACGTACCGGAGTACAAACTGCGCGAGTCGCCATTGGGGCATGCCGCCAATCGAAAGACGTATCGCTGCGGCGGCGGAGTTTGTCAGCCACTGATGACTGAAAAGCGCTAACAGACCACCGAGAAACAGGCCCGTCGTTACACGCCACGGACCGGCGAACGCCGAAACAAAGACGGCGAGCGCGGTCGTCACAGCCATAGTGCGAAACACTCTAGTGTTGGTGGAGTCGTGCATGCGCGAAGCCGGTGATTATGCCACAAAAGGGCACAAAAGACACATGAAGAGGGCTCAGTAAGTTTTGGAGCTGATGCGGACGAATTGATACAAACCCGCCGCTGAACCGAGAACGATTCCGGCGATCAGTAACCACGGCTCAGTGCCCAGCCATCGATCCAAAGCCCAACCCAGGCCACAGAAGGTCACGACTGCCGCGACCAACGCGATCGCAGCAGCGTACGCGAACCCGCTCTTTCGATTCTCCTCTTGATCTGCCACGGGCTTACCAACTTTCGCGTGTCAGGTAGTTCTTGGGAACGTCGTAGAGTTGAGCGCGACGCGAGTGGCGCATGGAATCGTGAATAAAACAGACGTGCGTACACCAGCACGCGTTTCCGCCGTCGATCGCTGTGAGTTCCGCCTGGCGCTCACTCGCCGCCCACAGCGCGCCGAAGTCGTAATCAAAATCCGCGAGCGTTGCAAACTTTTCGCGGAGCTCGCACGCACGAACGTCGCCGTTGTAATCGATCACGACCGCCGTCTCGCCTGCCGTGCAGGGAAATGGCCATGGAGTTGGTTGCTGGAAATTCGCGTGTTGCGTGCGGTAGTGAGTGATGATCGTACCCGCATAAACCGCGTTCTTTACGAAGCGCTTGCTTCTATCGTCGTCAGCGAACATTCGGTCGCCGTAGCGCTTCGTCAACTTAGAGACGTGCGCGTACATCGCGGGTAAAACTTCCGGCGGAACTTGCTTGATCGTGTCGCCAACGAGTGTTTCGCCGCGAATGATGTTGAAGTACTGGCCGTCGAGTCGATAATTCTTCCACATAAACTCCGAGAGCATTTCGATCTCGGTGTAGTTTTCGGCGCAGACGACGGTGTTTACGTTTAGACGAAAACGATCTGTGTATTTCTTCTTCAACGGATAGAGCGACTCGATGCAGTCGAGCGCCTTTTCCCAATTGCCAGGAACCCCGCGGATGCGATCGTGAGTTTTACCATATCCATCGAGTGCGATGTTCAGGTAGAGGTCGACGCCGGGGTTGTTTCCGAGCGCACGGTCCACGACGTCATAAATCCGCGATTTGATTAGACCGTTGGTAGGAATGATGATGCGATTGACGCCGTTGTTTGTGACGAACAGATCGATGATGTCTGATAGATCGCGTCGCAGAGTTGGTTCGCCGCCTGAGAGCCAGAGATCCGTGATCGCGGGCATTGTGCGCGAGACTTTTTCGATCTGCGCGAACGTGAGATCGCCGGGTTGGTTCAGTTCGGCATGATAGAAGCATGTTTGGCAGAACGCGTTGCAACGCGAAGTGACAAAAAGAATCACCGTGCCGAGACACTTGTCGCGCTTCGTCGATCGCAATAGCTGTACGAACTGTAAGGCTTTGTTGGTCATTACAAGTCGCGAGAGATAATGACAGCTTCGTTAGGTGATTTCAATTCGTAGGTAATTCCGCGCCAGGTGATCTTGCGTGAGAAGCCGGCGATGATGGCGTTGCAAAGATAGAGCAAGGAGGCAAAGGGCCAGAGGAAGATGTGCGCGATTAGATCGCGGCGCGCAGGGATACCGACCGCTCGCCATCGGATGATGGATTTGAGGGCACCGAGCATGAACATTATCAACAGAAAAACATAAATCACAGATGAACGCGGACGAACACTGATAAGAATGAGACCGCCAAAAAAGGCGAGTGTAAAGACAGCGGAGCCAATCAGGAGCGGGAGCCACAAGTGGGAAGCGTAGACGCGAGTAATTTTGATCTGGCGCGTTGTGAATTCGAGAAGCTCGTTGAAGTCACAATCGCCGAATGAGGGGACAAGGCAGTTGGGTGTGAAGTGAATGGGCAAGTTCGCTTCGCGAAGAATGCGAGTGAGAGTGAAGTCGTCGGAAACCGTGCCGCGCCAACGCTCGCTCACGTCGAGACGTTCGAATGTGGTGCGACGAATTGCAGTTGAGCCGCCCCAGCAGAAGTTTTTTGACGTATTGGCTCCGAGTGCGGATGCGATTGAAGCGTTCCAGACACCACGCAGTCGCGACGATAAGCCGCCGCGAACCGGCACAAACCAGCGGTAACCGCTGGAAGCGCCGAGTTTTTCATCCACAAGCGGCGCCACGAGTTGTTTGAGCCACTGGCTTCCGGGTCGCGCATCCGTATCAACAAACACCAGCACTTCAGACTTCGGATCGATTTCGCTAACAGCGACGCGCAGGTTATGAACCTTCTGCCCACTGTCTGTCGCTGGACCAGCAATGACGATCTTCGTCAGGGACGCTAACGCTCTTAGTCAATTGTTCGACAATCTCGAGTGCAGGATCATCGCCGCGATCAAAAACAAAGAGAACTTCGTAACGCTCGTAATCCTGCGCGAGAAGAGTGCGAAGGTTTTCAGCGAGACCCGACTCGAGTCCTCTGCCCGGAACGATCACCGAAGCAAAAGGTTGAAAGTTGGGAAGCGGACGGCTCCGTTCGCGCCGCACATATGACGCGAAACGAAAGCCACCAAGTAACGACTGAATACCAAGCCAGCAGGCAATTGCTGCGAGGAAGTAGTAGAGATACACCGAAGCGTCGATCGCCTTACGATACGAAAGGTCCGATCAGGAAGCGCGTTATAGCTATGAAAGGCTGCGGATAGAGGCCGCTCACGATCACGCCGATCACTGAAACGACGAGCGCTGTTTGCAAAGCAGGCGATAGCGCCAGCGGTTTATTATCGGCGACACGGTCGCCAAGATACATCACTCGGATAATCCTGAAGTAGATGTAGAACGAAACAACTGTGTTGAGAACGGCCCAGCCAGCCAGCCAGTAATACCAGGTCTTTCCGTCCGCCGTCCCACGCTGGAGCAAGCCGCCAAACAAAAACCATTTACCGATGAACCCGCCCGTCATTGGCAAGCCGCCGAGAGACAACATGAAGATCGTCATCATCGCCGCCATCAGCGGGGCTTTTTCGTTCAGCCCCGTTAAGTCGTCAACGTTGTCGCCGATGATTCCACGCCGTCGCAAACTGATGACGACGCCGAATGCGCCCATGTTCATGAGGGTGTAGACGAACAGATAAACGACGAGGCCGATGTAACCGTAAAGGTTTGCGGCGATCAGTCCGAGCAACAGGTAACCGGCGTTTGAAATTGACGAATACGCGAGCAGGCGTTTTGAATTTTCCTGTGTGACGGCGGCCCAGTTGCCGACCATGATCGTTATGGCCGCAACCAATCCCAACAGCGGCGCCCAATCGCTGTGCATTGCTCCCAACCCATCGTTGAAGATACGCAAGTACAAAGCGAAACTCGCGGCCTTCGAGCCGGTCGAGAGAAATGCTGTGACTGACGTAGGCGCGCCTTCGTAAACATCGGGCGCCCACATGTGAAACGGCACCGCAGCGACTTTGAAGAACAATCCGGCGGCGAGTGCGATCACGCTCAAAAGCAGGAAGGGTCGCAGGCCGGCCAGTGCGTCCTGATCGGGCGTTGCCGCGCCTTCGCTCACAGCCTTCGCCGCTTGTTGAATGTTCGGCCAGTTCTGCGAAAGACTATTGGCGATGTCACCGAGATTTGTCGACCCGGCCACGCCATAAATCAACGACATGCCGTAAAGCAGCACGCCCGATGAAAAGGCGCCGAGCAGAAAATACTTCATCGCCGCTTCGTTTGATTTCTTCTCGCGTTTGGTGAAAGCAACGAGGATGTAAAACGTCAGCGCCATCAACTCGAGACTGATGTAAAGCGAGATGAGATCGTAGCTGCACGCTATGAACATCATGCCGAGCGTGGCAAAGAGAATGAGCGCATAGTATTCGCCGTGTTGTTCGCCTTCAATGTCGAGAAAGCGAGTAGAAATCCCTATCGCGAGTGCCGCGGCGATCAGAAAGATTGCTTTGAAAAGGAGGGCGAAGCCGTCAACTCGCACCATGCCGTAGAAACCATCGAACGGCAACGCGCTTCCCAAATACCACCACTGCACTGCGAGTGAGGCAAAAGCGAGAGCGATGCCGACAAGCGAGAAATACGCCGTCATCTTGCTCTTGCGATAGGGCAGGATCACTTCCATCACGAGCGCCATGCACGCGCACGCAGTGATGATCAACTCCGGCGCGATCAGTTGCAGATCGCTGGAGCTGAGAATTGAGGTGGAGTTGACTTGGAAAAGAAGCATCGCTCTATTCAGCTACGTGTCCGTCTTGTGCTTTTTGTGTACTGGCTTGCGCTGGCGCCGGCGTCACAGTTCCTGGAATCTGATAATCCGGTCGCACCTGTTTCACAAGCACATTCACCGGCTGCTGGATGTAGTAGAGAAACGGTTTTGGGTACACGCCGATCCACAACGAGAGAATCATGAGGGGCAGCATGTAAGCCCATTCGCGAACGTTGAGATCGGGCAGGCGCTCGTTCTTGGGATTTTCAATGGTGCCGAAGAACATTCGCTGGTAGAGCCACAGGAAGTAGCCGGCGTTAAGAATAATGCCCAGCGCAGCCCATGCGGCCCAGTAGGGATTCGCTTCGAACGATCCTCGCAGCGCCAAAAACTCAGAGATAAATACTGCCAGCAACGGCAGACCAATCGCGGTCATTACCATGCCGAGAAAGATCGCTGCGTAGCCCGGCATCACGTGCGAGAGTCCGCCAAACTCCGCGACGTTGCGCGTGTGTCGTCGTTCGTAAATGATTCCGACCAGCAGGAACAGCGCGCCCGAGTAGATGCCGTGATTGATCATCTGCAACACGCCGCCATTGACCCCGTTTGGATTCAACGCAAACAGTCCGAGCATCACCATGCCCATCGACGACACTGATGAGTAAGCGACGAGCTTCTTTACGTCGCCGTCTTTCTTAACGACGAAATACATCGCGGCGAGTGCGCCATAAATGATGCTGACGATCGCAAGAAAGACCATGACGCTGCGCACGCCAAAAGTCCCGAAAGCGCTCTGATCTTTCGAAGCCCACGGAAACATCGGCAGGTTGAATCGATAGAAGCCGTAAGTTCCGAGTTTCAGCAGTATGCCGGCAAGAATCACGGAGCCGGCTGTTGGCGCTTCGACGTGAGCATCCGGTAGCCACGTGTGGAAGGGAAACATCGGGACCTTGATCGCAAAACCCAGCGCAAAGGCGGCGAAGAGCAGTATCTGCATTGTGCCGGGCGGCAGGAACGTTCCCACCGCGTGCATGAACTGGATACTGAACGTGCCCGTCCCATTGGCAATTGCTGCTTGCCAACTGTTCCAGATCATTTGACCAGCCTGATCGCCGGCGAGCGTATTCAACATCGCGGGCGTGATCTGGCTGGTGATAGCCGTGTCCTGCGTCAGGAAGTACATCTTCAAAACGCCGAGCAGCATCACGACCGATCCGACGAGGGTGTACAGGAAAAACTTGATCGCGGCGTAAAGACGATTCTCACCGCCCCAGATTCCGATCAGGAAGTACATCGGGACGAGAGAGACTTCGAAGAACAGGTAAAACAGAAACAGGTCCATCGAAGCAAAGACGCCGATAACGGCAGTCTGCAGGAACAGCAACAGTGCGTAATATTCTTTCTCTCTTTTTTTAATGTATTCCCACGAAGACAATGCCGCGATCGCGCCGAGCAGTGTGGTCAAAACGATGAGCAGCACGGCCACGCCGTCAACTCCCAACTGGTAGCGCGCGCCGATAACGGGTATCCATTCATGGTCTTCGAGAAACTGCATGCCGCCGACCGCGCGGTTGTATTTCAACAGCCAGAGTGAGGCGATGAAGTCAAACACAAACCAGACGGTCGCAAATTTCTTAATTAAGTTCGACTGGTCCTTTTTCATGAACGCGAGGATGAGGACCGCGCCCACTGCCGGCAGCCAGATGATCAAAGAGAGAATGAAAGAGTTAGTCATATTTGAGTCTCAGGATTTCTCTGTGCGTCCTCTGTGTTCTCTGTGTCTCTGTGGTTAGAGTGACCTGAAGGAAGGTCACCACAGAGAACACAGAGGACGCACAGAGAAAACTTTATCTAAAAACCGCAGCGATATCTTTTGCGAAGAACACCGCGACTGCGACCATCAGTCCCAGGACCATCACGAGTGCGTAATTCTGCGTGAATCCGGTTTGCGCGGCGCGGAACAATGGCGACATCAAACGAATGATGAAGGCCGCGATTGTGTTGACGAGTCCGTCCACAAAATACTTGTCGAAGGCGCCAACCACGACACTGAACCGCCGGCTTAACCATGCAAGCCCGTTGACGACACCGTCAACGAGTTTCGCGTCGAAGGCATAAACAGCGCGCGCCGCATCCATCGTTCGCCGTGTGATGGCCAAACCATACAACTCGTCAACCCAGTATTTGTTGTAACTGGCGAGGTACGCCGGTCGAAGTCTTGACGCCCATATGTCGGGTAGACCAGGCCGCCAAACGTAGAACAGAAACCCGAGTAAGATGCCGAGTCCAGCAACTACGAGCGAGATGATGATAAAGAGCCATTCGGTTGTGAGGTGACTATGAGTCGTTTCCTCTACTGAATGCGCAAGGTTGAAGCCGGTGTTCCCATAGGGAGCCGCAGCCGAACTTCCATGACCTTCTTCCGCGACGGGGGCTGGTGCTGCGTGCGCACCCTCCGTCGCCGGAGCAGTTCCATGGTCACCGCCCTCGGGTGTTTTGAACTCACGGGTAACAGGATCCCAAATGATTGGATTCAGCCAGTTGACGATGTTCAGATTACCGCCGGGATGTTTGGTTCCTGTGAGCGGCTCAAATGCTGGTCCGATTCCGACAAGTCCGCCGATAGTCGCGAACACTGCCAGCACAACGAGCGGTATCCACATCGACGGCGGCGACTCGTGCGGTATATGCGCACCGTGCCTGTGGTCGTGCCCATGAGTCGCAACGTGATGAGCGACGTCTTCATGCACTGGTCCAACATGTTCGCCCGCATCGTGTCGCGGCCGATCTCCTGCTGCAGAACGCGTCGCATCATGCGGTGCAAGACCTTTGTCGTAAGCCGAAGCATGTGCTTCGTCGGCTTCGCCGCCTGCGGGCTGTTCGAGAAATTTCTCTTTGCCCCAGAACGTCATTCCCATCAGGCGCGTCATGTAGAACGCCGTGCCGAGCGCCGCGATGGTTCCGACTAACCAAACCAGCCAGCCGAGCGGAATCATGCTTGTCGAAGCCGCCTGCCAGAGGATCTCGTCCTTGGACCAGAAACCACTGAACGGAATGATTCCGCAGATCGCGAGCCAGCCGCAGAAGAAAGTCCAGTACGTGTAAGGCATGTACTTCTTCAGCCCGCCCATGCGGCGCATGTCCTGCTCGTGGTGCATGCCATGAATCACGCTGCCTGCACCGAGGAACATCAACGCCTTGAAGAACGCGTGTGTCATCACGTGGAAAATAGCGATGACAAACGCGCCAACGCCGCAGGCCATGAACATAAATCCGAGCTGCGAAACGGTTGAGTAAGCCAGAACTTTCTTGATGTCGTTTTGCGTGATGCCGATCGTAGCGGCGAAGATCGCGGTCAACGTGCCGACGAGGGCGACGACGAGCAGCATCGTTTGCGAGTGCTGGAAGATGACGTTGGTTCGCGTCACCATGTAGAGTCCTGCGGTCACCATCGTGGCCGCATGGATCAACGCTGAAACAGGAGTTGGACCAGCCATCGCGTCGGGCAGCCACACGTGCAGGGGAAGCTGTGCAGACTTTCCGCAAGCGCCGATAAAGAGTCCGAGTGCAATCCAGGAGAGAATGCCCCAGTGACCCAGTAGTTCGATTGGATAAATTTTCGCCTGCTCGAAAACTTCTGTGTACTGCGCGGTGCCGAAGGTCGCAATGATTCCGAAGATCGCGAGCGCAAATCCGAAGTCGCCGATCCGATTAGTGATAAAAGCTTTGCGCGAAGCGTTTGCAGCTTCCTGTCGATCGAAGTAGTAGCCGATCAGCAGATACGAACAAAGGCCCACACCTTCCCAACCGACAAACATCATCAGGAAGTTTGAGCCCATCACGAGCACGAGCATCGAAAACATAAAGAGGCCCATGTACGCGAAGAACCGGTAGAACCCGGTTTCGCCGTGCATGTAACCGGTCGCGAAAACGAAGATACACAATCCGACGCCAGTCACGATCAGCATGAAGATCGACGACAGCGGATCGAGTTGATAGCTCCACGTGATGTTCAGTAGCGCGAACCTGGGCGCTTCAGACGCAGCATCATGCGCGCCCTGATTCACAGCGACAGCGCCACCCGGAATCCAATCGAAACTAAAACCGTCGTCGCTGGTGAGATAGGGCTTGGGCCACTGCGGATGACCACCAAATCCATACTGGTAAACGGCGCCGAGGCTGATGAGGAAAGAAAGCGCCACCGAGCCAACCGCAATCCCGCCAATCAGCTTTTCGGAGAAACGAAACTTCCGGCCTAAAAGGCCGTTAATCGCCGCGCCGATCAAAGGTAGCAGGGGAACTAGCCAGATGTATTTTTGCATTTAGAAACGTTGCGAATAGGGCCTGTCGGACCTATTACCATTTCAACAGATCAATCTCGTCTACCCAGATCGTTTCCTTGTTCCTGTAAAGCGCGATAACGATTCCCAAACCGATAGCCGCTTCAGCCGCCGCAACCACGATCACGAACACTGTAAAAATCTGTCCGGCGAGCGCGTTCGCGCTGCCGGTTTCCGTCAAGTAACGAGAGAAAGCGATGAAGTTGAGATTCGCCGCGTTGAGAATCAACTCGATCGACATGAAGATCACGATGATGTTTCGCCGCGTCAACACGCCGGCTACCCCGATGATGAAAAGCAGTGCTCCGATCACAAGAAACTTCGACAAATCGGGATTGAAGGCGGCCTGCTTCATCTGACCGAGCCTCGTAGTGTCGGCGGCCTGAAACAGCAAGAGCAATGCGGGACTGAAGAAGTTGAGCATAACTAATCTGATTGAGGCTCCAGTGTTGCGAGCTCAGGATCGTTCACTGCTTCTGATTTCAAGACGTCGGGATCAACATCGTCGGCGGAAGCTTCCTGTCGCAACGTGCGAGCGAGCATTACCGAGCCGATAATCGCAACGAGCAGCAACACGCTTGCGATCTCGAACGGCAGCGATGCATAGCGATAGAGAACCGCGCCGAATCCTTGTGAATCGGTTGTAATGCGGCTGCTTCCTGTGGCGGATACAGCATGCTGAGCATCTCGCGCTGCTTGCTGTTCAGCCATCGCTTCCGGTGTCGTCGGACGGAGCCGTTGTAAACCGCCGTATCCTCTGTTGACCGCAAAAAGGAGTGCGCCCGCCAACAACAGACAGAAAATCAAACTGGTGGTGACTTGTCTTGGGCGATTGAAGATCTGCTCGGTTCCTCGTTCCTCGGCGCCGACGTTGACGAGCATGATCACAAACAGAAACAGGACCATCACGCCGCCCACGTAGACGAGAATCTGCACGCCGGCAATAAATTCCGCACGCGCGAGAACGAAGAGAGCGGCAACTGACACGAGTGATGAGATAAGAAACAGCGCGCTATGAACGGCATTGCGCGCCATCACGGTCAGCAGCGCCGCAAATATCGCCGCGAGCGCAAAGATCCAGAAGAAGAGAGCTTCGTAGCCTGAGAGAGTCATTGTTTCAACAGCATTTGTGCCACAGATGACACGGATAAAAAATCCGATTTCAATCTGTATAATCTGTGACTAAGAGGCTTAGAATTCTATTTCGTGTATTTAACCGTTTCCCGTCCCTGCTCGAGCATTTCGCGATTCCAAACAAAACCTGCACGCGAATACGTGGCTAATTCGAAATCCTGCGTGAGCTCGAGGCACGACGTCGGACAAGCTTCCTGGCACAGCGCGCAGAACATGCACCGCGACGTGTCGAAGATGAACTCGTCGAGCACTTTCTTCCTGCGCGGTTTGCCCGCAACTATGATCTCGACGTCCATCGCAATCACGTCGATACAATCTTCAGGACACGCAATCGCGCAGAGGTTGCAGGCAATACAAAGCGTGTCGTGCGTCTCAGGATCCATGTTCAAGCGCGGGGCCCCATGGAAACGCGGCGCGACGTCGGGACGCACCTTCGGATATTGTTCGGTATAAATTCCCTTGCCCGCGACTGAGTCTTTATCAAAGAGCGCGCCGAGATTGTATTTCATCGTCAGCGCCATGCCCTTGATCAGGTCGATCATGAAAAAGCGCTTGAGCTTCTGTGCGAACGTGCGTTGTGGAACTTGAACTAATGCCATATTAACTCCCTGGCTGCACCGCCGGCTTACCTTTAGGCAGATTCACCAGCTTGATATTTCTGCGCTGCGTCGTCAGGTTGAAATCGCGCGAGCGCCAGTTGATCCGCGCGAGCAGCGCCGCGGTCAGGAACAAACCAGCAACGCCAAAGCCAACCATGATGCCCTTTCCTGTGGCCGTCAGGTTGAGTCCTTTGTCGAGATGCTCGATCGTCTTCATTTCTCTCCAACCATTCAAGGCCTGCACCGCGAACACCGCCAGAGCTGTGAGCGCGATGTTGATCAGCGCCGACGGAATCAACCACTTCCAGCCGATGTCCATCAGTTGATCGTAACGAAAACGCGGCAGCGTCCAGCGCAGCCAGAAATAAACGTAGAGAAGGATGGAGGCCTTAACCAGGAACACGAGGGTGCTGACGATGACGTACAGGTTGTGATGCCCCGCCTCCTCGAGTCGATAAACAAACGGGAAATACCAGCCGCCGAGATAAACCGTTGTTGCAACTGCCGTCACGACGACCATGGCCGCATACTCAGCCATGAAGAACAACGACCAGCGCATGCCTGAGTACTCAGTATGAAATCCCGCGACGAGTTCTGATTCGGCTTCAGGCAGATCGAACGGAGCGCGATTGTTTTCCGCGATGCCGCTGATCAGAAATAGTAAAAAGCCCGCCGGTTGATAGACGATATACCAGATCGAGTCGGACCCCTGAGCGCCTACAATGCCCGACATCGAGAGCGTTCGCGCAAACATCAACGCGCCGATGAGCGACAATCCCATCGCCACTTCGTACGAGACCATCTGCGCGCTCGATCGCAGTCCACCGAGTAGTGCGTATTTCGAGTTTGACGACCAGCCGGCGAGTATCAGCGCCAGCACTCCGATACTCGACACTGCGAGCACCAGCAGTAAACCGATGTTTACGTCCGCGATGACTGCCCAGTCAGGACCAAACGGAATAACTGAGAAAACGATGAACGCCGAAGCAACTGCGATGTACGGCGCGAAGAAGAAGATCCAGCGGTCTGCGTTCTCCGGAATGAAATCTTCTTTTGTGAGCAGCTTGATTCCGTCGGCGATGGGCTGAAGCAGCCCCCATGGTCCAACTCGCATCGGACCAAGCCTCGCCTGCATAAACGCTGAGATCTTTCGTTCGAGGTAAGTCGCGTAAGCGACCCAGCCTGCGATCAGCGTCACGACCAGACCGATCTGGAGCAAAGGCCAGACGAAGAAATTAATCGTTTCCCCACTGAAAACCCTCAGCAGAAGGTCGTTGAGCACATTGATTGGTCCGAGAAGCAGCATCATCAAGAAAGGGTGGCCACGAAAAGGCACAAAAGGCACATAATCAGTTTTTGAGCACCATTCATTATCAGTTTTCAAGCACGATTCATTTTGTGCTCTTTGTGCCTTTCGTGGCTAACAGCTAACGGTCGATTTCTCCTAAAACGATATCAAGCGTTCCGATAATCGCGACTACATCGGCGACCAGATGTCCGACGCACATCTGTCGCAACGCCTGTAAGTTGACGAACGAAGGCGGACGCACGCGCACGCGCCACGGTTGCGCACTGCCATCTGAAACCAGATAGCAACCAATCTCGCCTTTCGGTGCTTCGATTGAATGATAGTAATCACCAACAGGCGGCTTCACGATCTTCGGCAACTTCGCGTTAACTGGACCATCGGGAAGTTTCTCGAGCGCCTGATCGATTATGCGGCGCGACTGTCGCATCTCTTCCAGCCGCACGAGGTAACGATCATAGGTATCGCCGTTTTCTCCGAGAGGGATATCGAAGTCCATATCGGCGTAAGCGGCATACGGTCGCGACTTGCGCACGTCCCACGGCACTCCGGAACCTCGCAGCGCTGGTCCCGACAAACCGATCGCAATCGCATCCTCGGCGGAAATCACACCGATGCCCACGGTTCGACTCAACCAGATGCGATTCTCGGAAAGCACGGTTTCGTATTCGTCGAGACGCTTCGGAAAATTATTGACAAACTGGCGCACGTCTTTGCTGAAGTCGTCGTAAGCATCGTTTGGCATGCCGCCGACGCGCCATGCATGACACGTGAGCCGCGCGCCAAACTGCCGTTCGAAGATCTTCAGGATCTCTTCACGTTCGCGCAGTGCCCAAAGCAAAACGGTTACAGCGCCGATATCGAGCGCGTGAGTAGCCAGCCAAAGCAGGTGCGAAGCGATGCGATTGAACTCGGTGAGAATTGTCCGCAAGTAATGTGCGCGCGGTGGAACAACGAGGCCCATCATCTGCTCGACCGTCTCAACCCAAACAAGACCATTCGAAACCGCTGCGATGTAATCGAGTCGATCCCAGTAAGGCGCGATCATCGTGTACATGCGGTTCTCGGCGATCTTCTCCATTCCACGATGGAGATAACCGATGTCGCAATCCAGATCGATGACGGTCTCGCCGTCGAGCTTGAGAACGACACGCAGCACGCCGTGCGTCGATGGGTGCTGCGGCCCCATGTTCAGCACCATCTCCGGGCTGTCGAGCAGTGTCTCTTGAGTTGTCGCGATCTCTACCTGGTGCATTTCAGTTCAACGGTTGAAGGATCCTCTAAACTAAGATCGGAATCATTTGTCATATATCATTTGACATTTATCAATTGGTTATTGTTTCGGAAGCCGAAGGTCTTCAAATAACCAAATGATAAATGTCAAATGATATATGACAAATGATTTGTTTCTCCTAAGCTGCGGGAACGTGTGCCGGTTTCGGTTTAAAACAACCCGTCACGCGGAACGGTTCGATCACCAAACCAATCTCTTCCACTTCGCCGCTGGTCCTTTTCTGAACCAACGCCAACACAATCGCACTCGCCGCGCTCGCTTTGTTCCACACATTTCGTGGCGCCGCGCTTTCAGTCAAAACAAACCCCGCCACCTTGGCCGCGTCGGCCGTGTCGAACACTTTCGCATCGTAATGAGCAGCGGTCTCTTTTGGCGTCATTTATCCTTCGGCATAACTTCCTTGCCGCCGCGAAATATCTCGCGCATCAATCTTTCCTGAGGCACCGAAAGTATCTCGAGGCCGTAAGCGCGACGCTGGTGCAACTGCTCGAGCTCCACATCAGACATCTCTGGCAAGTGTTGTTCGGTCCACGCGTTTTCCACAAACTCAAGGGGGTAATCCTTGCGTAACGGATGACCTACCCAGTCTGGCGGCAAGAGCAATCGTCGCAGATCCGGATGATTACTGAAGCCAACTCCGAACAGATCGAACACTTCGCGTTCGAGCCAGTTCGCGGCCGGCCAAACGCTCGTTACCGATTCCACCTCGGCAACAGTTCTGACTTTTAACCGGACGCGCTCGTTGGCCTTGATCGAAAACAAGTTGTAGACGATCTCAAACGGCTCTTCCCAACGATCCGGAAAATGCACGCACGTCAGATCCGACAGGTAATCGAAAGGCGTGTCGTTATCGCGTTTCAGAAAGTCGCAAATCTCGACAATGCGCCCGCCCTCGACTGTGACTGAAAGTTGTCCGATAAACTCGACCGCCTCGCCAATCGCGTCTCCAAACTTTGATTTCAGTCGTTTGACCAGCGGATGACCACTCGCGTCCGTTGGTTTCGGACCTTCTTCTTTTTTCTTGACTGGAGGTTTGGGCGCTCCTGCCGGGGGCTGCTCCGCGAGAGACTCTTTAACCGCAGCGACACGCGATTTTGCCTGCTCAACCATCGCCGCCTTTTCTTCGTCGGCTCCGGCGAGCGTGCCTGCAGGTGGGATCGCTGAGGGTGGTGGTGTGCCGGACGCCTCAGAATCTGAGACGCCCGGCAATTTGGGTTCTTCCGAACCTGGTTGCTTGGTGTCTTCTGACATCAGCTGTTCAGCTAGTAAGAGAAGAAAGCGAAACCGGAGTATAGCAAACGCTTGTGAATCAAGCCACAGATTACACAGATGATGTAAAGTGTCGCAATGGCGAACACCGATTCGATTCGTGCGCCGGCCAACCGCACGATGACCCTCTCCGATGAAGAGATCAGTCGATATAAGCCTCAACTTTCAACACTCGAATCGCGCGTCACCACAAACGACGTTCAAGACAAGATCATTTGCGACGACGTTTTCCGTGTAATCCCGAATCTACCGGACGCTTCCGTCGATCTGATGTTCGCTGATCCGCCGTACAACCTCACGAAGAGTTTTAACGATCGACAATTCAGAAAAACATCGCTTGACGAATACTCGGAGTGGCTCGACTCGTGGCTCGCGGAAACGGTGCGAATACTTAAACCGGCGGCCTCGGTTTATATCTGCGGTGATTGGCGTTGTTCGGCGGCGATTCACCGGATCGGTGAGAAATATTTCACTCCGCAGAACCGGATCACGTGGGAACGAGAAAAAGGCCGCGGTGCGAAGTCTAACTGGAAAAACTGTTCGGAAGACATCTGGTTCTTTACCGTTAGTGATGATTACTACTTCAATGTTGATGCAGTGATGCTCAAACGGCAGGTGATTGCTCCGTACACCGATTCAAATGGAGCGCCGAAGGACTGGACAGACACTCAGAACGGCCGTTTCCGGCTGACGCATCCGTCGAATATCTGGACTGATCTGACTGTTCCATACTGGTCGATGCCTGAAAACACTGACCATCCGACTCAAAAACCCGAGAAATTGCTGGCAAAAATCATCCTCGCCAGCTCTCGTGAGGGCGATCTCGTCTTTGATCCTTTCAACGGCTCCGGCACCACAACCGTCGCAGCTAAAAAGCTCGGTCGTCACTATTTAGGCGTCGAAATCGACGAGACCTATTGCTGCCTCGCCCTCAAGCGCCTGGATCTCGCCTCTGTCAATCAAACGATCCAGGGCTATTCCGACGGTGTCTTCTGGGAAAGAAATAGCAAGAATTTGGCTCGCAAAGGCGCAAAGGCACAAAGCTAAGAGGTTTTTCTTTGCGTCTTTGCGCCTTTGCGAGCAAACTTGACGATCTGCACCTCGAACCCTATCATATCTGCGGTATGAAACCAGGAATTCACCCCGAATACGTCGAAATAACCGTCACCTGCGCGTGCGGCGAAACATTCAAGACTCGCTCCACCAAGAAAGGTGATCTCCACGTCGAAATCTGCTCGGCATGTCACCCGTTCTTCACGGGTAAACAAAAGCTCGTCGATACCGCTGGACGCGTCGATCGCTTCAACAAGCGTTACGGCAAGAAACCCGCCGAGACCACGGCCTCGACACATTAGCCAAACCAAATCTCGAACGCCGGCTGATTCGTTGCGTCGCACTGCGACCGCCAAGCATCGCCGGCGTTAGTGTTTTCACTGAAACTACCTAAAACGATGAGCACACCAGAAAGAGATCTGATCGTTGGAGGACAGGCGGTTATCGAAGGCGTGATGATGCGCACTCCGAACGCCTACGCGATTGCCGTGCGCAAAGCCGACGGCACGATCGTGAACACTGCAGCGCGTCTGCCCAAGTGGAGCGACAAGTATCCGATACTGAAGTTGCCGGTGCTGCGCGGCGGTGCAGTGCTCATCCAGTCGATGGGTTTGGGCATCAAGGCGTTGAACTATTCCGCGAACGAGGCTTTTGCTGAAGCAGAAGAAGCAGAGACAAAACAAGTGAAGGTGGCTCTTACCCCCGCAGTGATCGAAGGCGAGGGAGACTTTGCAGGGTTGACAGGAGCGGTTCCGGGACTGATCCCGGTTCCAACTCAAAAACGTTCCAAAGACGAACTCAAGAAAGGAACCACGGCTGCCGCGGCCGGTTCCATCGTCTTCGCGTTGATCTTCAACATACTGATCTTCGTCGCTGCTCCGTTGTTACTGACAAATGCTCTTTTTATCGCGGCCGGTTGGGCAACAGCGCCTGCTGCGGAAACCGTAACGAACGCGGAGTGGTATCAGAGCGCGTGGGCCGCCGTGCAAACTTACCTGCATCCGGTGCGTCCCTCGGTCGCGTTCAACTTGATCGACGGAATGATTCGCATGACGTTCTTCTTGATCATGATCGTGACGTTCTCGCTCTTGAAGGACATTCGCCGGGTGTTTCAGTATCACGGCGCCGAACACAAAACGGTCTTTACGTGGGAAGCTGGATTGCCGTTGACAGTGGATAACGCGCGTCCGCAACCGCGACAGCACCCGCGCTGTGGCACGAGTTTTTTGATGGTCGTGATGCTGGTTGCGATCGTGCTGTTTTCAGTGATCAAGTTTGATTCGTTGTTGCTGAACTTTTTGATTCGCCTCGCGCTGATGCCCCTTGTGGCGGGTCTTTCTTACGAGATCATTCGCCTGTCGGCTAAGAAAGAAAGCAGTTGGTTTTTCAAACTGATGACGCGACCGGGTGTGTGGCTGCAAAACATCACCACGCAGGAACCGGACGATAAGCAACTCGAGGTTGCGATCGAAGCGTTGAAGGAATCCTTGAAGCTGGAGCCAATGACCGGCGAACCATTACCGGCACCGCTTTCATGACCTTTTACGACATGGGGTCTTGAGGTTTGCATGTTAGACAAACTGGAACAGATTGTTACCCGGTATGAGGACTTGACGCAGGAACTTTCGTCTCCTGAGTTGCTCTCGAACCCTTCCGCCTACGCGAAAGCGGCGAAACAACATCGCTCGCTCGGTGAAGTCGTGCAGAAATATCAGGAATGGAAGGGATTGAAGAATGAGTTGACCGGCGCGCGCGAGTTGTTCGACACGTCTGACGACGAAGAGATGCGCGAGATGGCGCGTATCGAGCTCGAAACACTCCAAACCAAACTCAACGACGCCGACAAGCAACTCAAACTGCTTCTCGTTCCAAGCGATCCAAACGACGAGAAGAACGTGATTCTTGAGATTCGTGCCGGAACCGGTGGCGATGAGGCGACGCTGTTTGCGGCTGAGATGGTGCGGATGTATTCGCGCTACGCGGAAAAACAGCGCTGGCGATTCGAAGTTCTCGAAGCTTCAGAGTCAGGCATTGGCGGACTGAAGGAAGCGATCGTGTTGATTGAAGGCGACAAAGTCTATTCGAAGTTGAAACACGAATCGGGCGTTCATCGCGTACAGCGCGTCCCGCAGACTGAAGCGAGTGGAAGAATTCATACTTCTGCGATTACTGTGGCAGTGTTGCCGGAAGCAGAAGAAGTTGACGTCAAGATCGACGCGAAGGATCTGCGCATCGATACGTTCTGCTCGTCTGGTCCAGGTGGCCAGTCAGTGAACACGACTTATTCGGCCGTGCGATTGACACACCTTCCAACTGGAGTGGTCGTGTCGATGCAGGACGAGAAGTCGCAGATTAAGAATCGCGAAAAGGCGATGCGTGTCCTGCGGGCCCGATTACAAGAGCTCGAAGAACAAAAGCAACACGAAGCTCAGGCGAGCGAACGACGCTCGATGGTTGGATCAGGCGATCGCTCAGAGAAGATTCGCACGTATAACTTCAAGGAGAATCGCGTAAGCGATCACCGCATCGGTTTGACGATTCACCAACTGGATCTCGTGATGGAAGGAAGCCTCGACCCGTTCATCGACGCGCTTGTCGCACACTACCAAGCGGAGAAGTTGAAGGCCGAAGCAGTCGCGGCCTAAAGTTTTAGAATGGCCCTTGCTACGAACGTCCTCCTCATTCGTCATGGTCAATCAAAGGGAAACGCCGAACGCCGGTTTGGCGGTCACACTCCCACTCCCCTCTCGGCGCGCGGTCATCGACAGGCCGAAGCAACTGCTCGCACACTCAAATCCGAATCATTAACCGCGATCTACTCGAGCGATCTCGCTCGCGCGCTCGAAACCGCGAGACCACTATCAAAAATGACGGGGTTGCCGGTCCAGGCGAGTACTGCGTTTCGCGAACGCAGCGTGGGTGTGATGGAAGGCTTGACCTTCGAAGATGCCGCACAACAACATCCGGAGCAGTACGCAGCATTACTGCAACGTGACTTTGAACATGTATTGACGGGCGGCGAGAGTTATCGTCAGATGTTGGACCGCGCCTGGCAAAAACTCGATCAGATCATCGCCGATCATCGCGGCGGCAAGATCGCGGTCTTCAGTCACACAGGGACCATCTGCATACTCGCCCTTCACCTCATGGGCGCCCTCGACGCTCCCGAGCTCAAGCCCGTCTGGATCTCGAGCGCTAATTGCGGGATTACGAGATTTGAGTTGCGCGACGATGGATTCGTTCGTGTCTTGAACATCAACGACACGAGCCACCTGTCAAACGTTTGAGCCACAAAGGGCACAAAAAACACAAGCCAAACATTAGTGGTTTGTGTTTTTTGTGCCTTTTTGTGACCTACTTCGCTTGCGCGGTTTATCTACCAGTG
This sequence comes from uncultured Acidobacteriota bacterium, assembly GCA_963728575.1. Taxonomy (GTDB): domain Bacteria; phylum Acidobacteriota; class Blastocatellia; order Pyrinomonadales; family Pyrinomonadaceae; genus PSRF01. The sequence continues at coordinate 27,653 of CAVSKT010000006.1, read as the reverse complement.
CAGTTGCGTGAACAGCGCTCGACTTTGATGTCGCGCACGGCCCGCAGGATCCCGTCGCTGCCACGCGTCACTTTCAGAATCGGCGAGAACGAGCCCTTCTCCGCGGCTTTGCGCTTATCTTCATCGCTGATGAAGCGATCGTCTTCGAAATGAAACTCGTCGATCCAATATTCCGGGTAACCCGGCCCGGACACGTACGCGTGAATGTGCGCCGGATTACTGCTTCCTGGATACGAACCCGGCTTGATCGTCCGAAACTCGTATTTGCCCTCGCCGTTTGAACGCATCGCGCCGTGTATCCGCGTGTTGCGCTGGTCCTCACCACTTTTTGTTGAATAAACACCGGTGGCATCGGTTTGATAAACATACAAATTAATTCCTTCCAACGCCGTGCGTCCGTCGGGCGCGTAAATCGTTCCGGAAACGATTAACGGCTCTCCCGGTTCTTTTTCCGAGCAGATTGTCGTCCGCCAGGAGCCTGGACCAGGTGTTTTGTCGGAATTCGTAAGGGCGGCGCTCGCACAGCTTGTTAGCTCCACGACGCCGAGTCCGATGAGCGGCAAAGTCAACGCAGTTGATGAGGCGTGACGCAGAAAGGCTCTTCGATCGATCACATTCAGTTTGCTCATTTTCATCCTCCCCTTTGCCGAACTATTTAGGCACCATCTGTTTCATCTTTGGACTGAGTCCTTGTTTCCCATACGCACCATAAGCATTTTTCGACGAACCTTTTTCACTGCCGGTCCAACCTGGTTCAAGTGCCTGTCTCCATGTCTCCAGCATTTTTTCATCGAGCGCTAAGATGCCTTCGTTAGTCACACCAGTTGGCGGTGGAGCCAGATTGGCCATTCGTCCAAAAACGTGGATGCGCTCTTCAGGAGTTACACGGGTCAACAGGTGCCAGAGCGTGAGCGTGTCGCGTTGACGCGCATGATCCAACACCGTGGATAAAGCCTTGCTTCGGGTAGCCGGATAGTCATTGAAATCCAAAGTTTGCAGAGCGTCACGAAAGTCCTGTGTCGCATCGACGAAGTAAGGCGTGCCTGGACCAATTCCCTTTCGTGTTTCGCACGCAGCACCGGCGGGCACCATCGATGCGCGACCTTTCACTCCTAATTCCACCCATCCTGAAGTAACGAGCAGAAGACTGTTGCCGTAATCGTCAACCTCTAACGTGTATGCACAACCCATGTCAGCGGCGACTCCTGAAGGTGTGTCGACGAAAAAGAGTCGCGGTGGCGCCCAGATGCGCGCGCTCATCCTCCCACGTGTTAGCTCGAGACGGTGTTCAGTAGGTTGAGTTACCAGCAACTTGACCCGACTGTTCTCATCTATATCAACATTTCCGATTGACCCAACTTCGATGCGCGCGCGGGAGCGCCAGTCTGTTTCCAACACTTGGCCGACCGCGATTTGATCGTCATCAACGATTTCCCGAGCTCCGACTTTCGGCCGGCCGCCTAGATTATTCACGCGCCATGAGGTCTTTGCGATAAGAGTATATGGAGGTGCAGGAGGTAGCGTTGGTGACGAAAGATTGCTGTAAAACCAGCCGAATGCACCCGCTACAATCACGACAGCTGCAGCCGCCGCTGCGTATGCAGGTAACAAACGCCTCCGAGCGCGGTGAACTGTCACCGCATCAGGTTCACTCCTATCGAGTAAATCCTCAACGTCACGCCAAAGACGATCCGGAGCTGAAAGCTTCGGGAGTTGTTCGGCGAGTTTGATACCAAGCTTGACCTCTTCATATTTAGTTCGACACTTGACGCACGAAATAATGTGTTCGGCAAAACGCTTCGAATCTATGTTCGAGAGTTCTCCATGACAATAAGCTGAAATATCTTTTGTTACGTGTCGAGAAAACATAAAAACCTATTCACCCCAAGCTACGGGATTGTTCAAGTGTGCAAGCCGCTTCGCTAACTGGCTGTGACCACGATTAAGACGCGAAGCCACTGTTCCCTTCGAACAACCCATCACCGTCGCAATCTCCTCATACGACAAACCTTCGATGTACTTCAAAAGAATCGGCAAACGAAATTTTGGTTTCAGCTCACCGATCGCAGCTTGCACTGCTTCTGTAACTTCGAGCCGTGCGAACTGTTTCTCCTGAGGTTTCTTTTCGGCTGGATTACTCATTGCCACAGTCTCTCCCCAGGGCAGCAATCGTCTGGTACGCCGCCGCTCGTCGTGACAGGCGTTGACGACGAGCCGGTAGAGCCAGGTCGTAAACTCTGATTCACCTCGAAACTGTTGAATCGCGGTAAATAACTTTAGAAATATCTGTTGCGTGACGTCGTCAGCGACGGCTCGATCGCCGCCCGAAGAATAGACAGCGATTGAGAAAACCTTGTCTTTGTAAGTTTCGAAGAGGAGTTGAAAAGCAGCCCGGTCGCCCTGTTGGCAAGCTTCTATAACTCCTCTATCAATCAGCTGCTCAGCCATCGCCATTGTTGGTTAGACGGAGTCGATCGAGGAATGCTTCCAAAAAGAAACCACAGATTACACTGATTACACGGCTAGATCCGTGTTTATCTGTGTAATCTGTGGCTAAAAGAGGTTCGACTTTTAAGCTACCGTGTCACATGCACCAGCATTTCGGTGCCTGATTCAATTTTCAGTTCTTTGCTGCCCTGTACGGCCAGGGATCCGGCGCCGCCCGCGCCGCCGATAATCAATCCGATCGCGGCACCTTTACCACCACCCGCGATACCGCCCACGATCGCGCCAATTCCCGCGCCAATACCCGAGCGTTTGATCGTTTGATTGGTCCTGCTCCCTGATTCCACGCCGCCTTCATCATCCGCTTTGCCTGAACCCTCGCCATAAACTCTCGTTACGTAACCGTGAAGCACGCCTTTACGTCCGTCGCGTAACTCGATTGAATCAAACGCGAGATTCATGCTTGTCCGGCCTTTAATTTTGCCTGACTTTTTAATCGAGCTGACGTGTCCGTAGACTCTTGCTTCGTCAAATCGACTCGGGTCAATGACAGTCGCTGTGAATCGATCGCCGATGCGCGAGTCTTTACTCGACAACGTATCGTTGATTCTGACTTTAAGATCGGTGCCAACCGGCACCAGGGGTACTACTCTTCTCGTTGTCGTCGTTCGCCGCCTCGGAGCGGTCCTGGTCTGAGCAAACCCAATCGACGTCAGTCCCAGGATCACAGTTAACACCAGAACGGTCCGCACGCTGTTGCGAAGTAGATATGTCATTTCAATCCTCCAAGAACAATCATCGGACCTCCCAGGCCACTGGGAAACCCCGCTAGAGATTATAAAACGGAATCAGGGGCAATCGTCGAGAGGAGGGCAAAAAGACCGGTTCAACTGCGCTTATTCGCGACCCCGGTCATCGCGGCAGTACCAACAACATCAGCGGGCACATCTTCACCTTCGAAATGCCGCCTGCGATGAACAGTCCCGTCTGAATCGAAGATGTAAGCTGACGGAGACTCGCGCATGATGATGTCCTGCAGGCGCATCAGGCCGTAGAGAAGCGCTTCCGGCCGCGGAGGACAACCGGGAATGTACACATCAACAGGAATGCACCGGTCCACACCCTGCATCGTGGAATAGGAATCGAATGGACCACCGGTGGAAGCACAGGCGCCCATCGCGATCGCCCACTTGGGTTCGGGCATTTGATCGTAGACGCGGCGAACAACCGGACCCATTTTTAACGTGACGGTTCCGGCAATGATGATCAGGTCGCTTTGCCTTGGGCTGGGACGAAACACACCGGCGCCGAACCTGTCGATGTCGAACCGGCCTGCGCCTGTAGCAATCATCTCGATTGCGCAACACGCGAGACCAAACGTCATGGGCCAGAGTGCCGACTTGCGGCCCCAGTTGACCCATTTACCTAAGACGTCAACCGTTTTCGCGCCCACGGTCCGCCGAAGCGAATTCGTGATCGAATCGACGGTGGTTAAAACAAATCCCTCTTCGTGTTCAGCCATAAGTCTTCACGCCCACTCGAGCGCACCCTTGCGCCAAGCGTAATAGTAACCGACGACCAGGATGCCAATGAACACAAACATCTCGAGCAGCGCAAACTTCGTAAATGAAAAATCGTCGCCCATGAAGATGATTGCCCACGGGAGCAGAAAGATCGTTTCGACGTCGAAAATCAGAAACAACATCGCGACGATGTAATAGCGCACCGTAAAACGCTCGTGTGCTTCCGTGGTCGGATCGATGCCGCACTCGTACGGCCGCATCTTCCCTTTCTCATACTTAATTGGCCTCACGAATCGACCCAGGACGATCGGCAGGACAGGAAAGATGACGGCAACGGCGAAGAAGATCATCACCGGCCAGTAAGCTGTTATAGGACTGCCAACAGTTTCTGTTGTCGTGGTAACTGCTTGGAGAAGCATCGATCCGCATAGTAAGCGGCGGCCGAGATCATTGTCAACGATCCCTGCTTTTGTGCTTTTGTTTCTGTGTTCACATCGATGTAACTTCACAGCAAGCTCGATTTAAGGTCATGGACATATCCTTCGATGTCTCTACCAAAGCTCCAACTTGCGAGGAATAAACCTATGAATCGCCTACTCCTATGGTTCGCAATTCTCTGTCTGAGTCTTATACCTGTCGAGGCGCAAGAACTCGTCAAACCGGAGGTCAACGTCGCGGAACGCGTGCGCCTCCTCGAAAGCGAGTTGGAACGGCAAAACAGCAAGTTGGATCAGCTGCAAAAAACGCTCGAAGAGCAGCAACTAACAATCAAAGCTCTACTCGAAAAACTCTCCGCGCAACCAACTGCGACAGCCGTTGTCAAAGAAACGGAAGCCACGCCCGAAGCGACAGCGTCTGCGCCGGCTGAACCTCAGAAACCAACAGTCGAACAACGACTCGACAAAGTCGAAGCTCAGGCACTGAAAATCGGGCCAGTGCGAGTAAGCGGAGACTTCCGTCTTCGGTGGGACGGCATCTTTCGAAGCGCAACCGAACCACCAGATCCACCACTCGATCACGTACAGAATTCACGAGGTCGATACCGGTTCCGCCTCAACTTCGACACAGACATTCATCCGAACCTCAGCTTCCATGCCCAACTCGCAACTGGTCCACCAAACAACCCGATTTCAACAAACCAGGACTTCACGTCGATAACAGCACGCCCTCCATTTTCACTGAGCGAAGTTTGGGTTGAATACCGGCCGTCAAAATCAATTCAGCTTCAAGGTGGGCGCGTGCAGAACGTCTTCGCTGATAATTCCAGATTCTTGTTTGACGATGACATTCGTTTCCACGGCTTCAACGAACGGTACACGGCCAACTTCAAACCAAATGATACCTATGTCTCGAGCCTGGAGTTTCGCGCCGGCCAATACATTTTTTCGAATCCGAACGTTGCTGTAATTGCGCCGAATAGCCCGCTTGCACGCGCCGGCGATATCGTAGGGACGACTGCGAGGTCAGCAACTCTCTTCCACCAGGGATTGTTGGCGAACCAAACCTTTAACAAACGTTGGACCAGCCAGGCGGGCGCTGATATTCAGGTCTATCGCCATCCAAATCATATTCAACTTGCATCGACGAATGACGGACTCGTGTTGCTCGTCAATCCTGGACTTGGCATCGCGCTCTCAGGCCCGCTCGCAGGAACCGGAAACGCAACCACAACTCCAGGCGGCGCCGCTTACACGGCACCAGGATTTCAGATTGTCAGACTCACATACCGGCTTAACTACGCAGGCTTCACTCGTGGAGATCACGCGTTCCCGGTTACGTTCAACCTTCAACTCGCGCGCAACGTTGCGACCGGTTTGAATGAACGTGATGCAATGCTGACGGCATTGCAAATAGGTCGCATCACGAAACGCGCCGACACAGCGTTTCTCTATGTCTTTTCGATCAAGGGCGCGAATGCGCTGATCTCGCAACTCACCGATGACGACCTTGGCACTGGATCAGGCGTCAACATCAGGACGCATCATTTTCGGTTCGAGTATGGGATTAGTCGAAAGGTGACTTTCCAGAGCTTGTTCTTCATCCAGAATTCGTTGAGACGGAGCGGGCAGTTTCCAAACTTCTTCGTACCGGTGGGCGACTTCGCGCCGACGCAGTATCGACTTCAGCAGCAGTTGGTGTTTAGCTTCTAAACCGCGTTAGTTCAGACTGCGCACAGTTTTGGCGATCGACTTAATGCGGGATTCTTTTGGTGGAGGCGCGTGAGAAAGAGTGCAGTAACTGGTCGGCTGGCTTCCACTCGGATAACTCATTCGGCTTTTCAACTTACACTCCGGCTTCGCGAGTAAGCCGGTTTCGGGATCGATCGTTACGGTGACGGTCGCGACGGCGGGTGCAGGTTCGGTATTTGTGGCAGGTGGCGCGGTTTCAGTTGTTGCGGTTTCTAAGTTCGATTGTTGAGATGCGCTTCTGACTTCTGCACGCGTGGTCGAATCACGTCGCGTTGGTTCTGCCTGATCGATGTCAGACGATTCCTCTGCCTGTACAGTCTCTTCCGGTAAAGGCAACGTGCGCTGCTGCAGGATCGCTCGCAGCGTTATGGCAAACACTGCGGCAAACACAAGAAGTGCCACCGCCGGCCACTGCCAATTTATTCCCCGGCGCGGTTCGCTCTTTACCTCGTAATGGACGCTCTGCGGAGTCGCTCTGGGCGGCGGAGCCGGTCGCGGAATCTTGCCGGAGCTGATTAGCTCGTACGCCTCGTTGATCTCTTTCAGCTTCTCCTGCGCTTTGTCCTGTAGGCGCGGATCGTGCAGAAACCTGTCCGGGTGCCAAACCTTCGCAAGGTCTCGATGAGCTGCTTTTAGTTCTCTAATGGGAACGCCGGGTTTTACCCCCAGCAGTTCGTAGGCCTTACTCAAGTCTGGGCTCAAGTTTTTCCTCTATGACAGTACGTGCGCCAATCTCGAGACTCCCCGAAGCAGGTCGATAGCGCTCGGAATGGGTACGCCCATGTAATGCATGATCGAGATGACAAACATACCAACGAGCATGCTGGTTATTACCGTTTTCAAAAGCGCGCCAACCAAATTGCCTAGAAAAGTCGCAAAGCTTCGCAAATATCGTCGAATTCTACGCATAATTTATCCCCCAGACGCCGCTCCGGCGTTTTTTGAGGACTGGCTTGGGGCTGTCGGGGACCGAGATCGGGGCAGGGAACCTCAGGCGGCATTATCCCAAAGCTTACTCGAGGTTGCAACAGTGTTTTGCAAGTTTGGACGCCGAGGTGGGGAAAGAAATATTTCTCGCGCAAAGGCGCAAAGGAGCAAAGAAAACCCCTTGGAAACGCGTAGCGCTTTGCACCTTTGCGACTTTGCGCGAGAGATCTTCCTCGGTTTAGGTTAACGTTTTGGCAGGTGGATGATGAAGGTGGTGCCTTTCCCGAGTTCGGAGTTAACGGTCACTTCTCCGCCGTGAAGCAGAGCCAGGTGCTTGACGATCGCAAGCCCCAAACCGGTCCCACCCATATCGCGCGACCGAGCACGGTCGACCCGGTAGAAACGTTCAAACAGTCGCTCGAGATGTTGCGCCGGGAATCCCGTCTCCATTGTCCTGCACCAGAATTCTGTCACGTGCCCCGCCTTCATGCGATATCGAAACCGTCCCATGCTCCCGGCTGAACTTGATTCCATTGTCGATCAGGTTCGTCAGCATCTGTTCGAGCCGCCGCGCATCCGCATGGACCATCGACTCAGGCACGACATTATTCTTCAGCGCAACATTGTGAGTCGAAGCCTTCGCCGCGAGCGACGCGCAGACCTCCTCGACTAATTGGTGCAAGTCAACCGGTGCGGCTCGCAGCGTGACGTTGCCGCCTTCGATCGCAGTAAGCTCGAGAATGTCATCGATCAAACCATGCATTCGCGAAGCATTCTTGCGAATGATCGAAAGGAAACGTTGCGCGCTTTCAGGATCTTCCATCGCACCGTTTTCCAGAGTCTCCACAAACGCGATGATTGAGGTCAGCGGTGTACGCAGCTCATGTGAAACGTTGGAAAGAAACTCCTGCCTTATCACCTCGAGCCGTTCTGTTCGAGTGATGTCAAAGAAAACTCCCAGCGCTCCTTCAGCTCCGTGTCCGTTCGCACTCCCGATCGGGACGACCCGAAGATCGAACACCTGTCGCTCTGGTCCATGCGTTTCAACTTTCACGCCGCTTCGCTCGATCCCTTTCAGCCCGTCGAGGAACGCACCATAGATCGCGGGATTGCGAGTCAACTCCGTCAGCCGTTGTGATTTCAACGCCGGTACCGAAGGATTGAACAACTTGTGAGCCGCCGGATTTGACGCAACCACGCGCATGTCTTTGTTGACGACCAACAAACCTTCGCGCATGCCGCTCATAGTCGCTTCCAACAGCGAACTGGCCGCCGGCGCTTCCGCTGATTGAGTCTTGTCGAATCCCGCGACCATGGAGCTATTGGAAGATTGGCGAGACTTGAGTGTAGTGACAATCCAGACGATCGCCACCAGCAGCATCAAGCTGCCTAAGATCAAACGTGCCCTGAAGGAAGGAACAATCAGTGCGAGTGCGGTGAGAACAATGCATGCAGCTATCAGGAGAGCCTGTCGCTTGGGCACGAGTAATTAAACCTCAACTACTGTTACTGCTCGCTGCCGCCTGGGTTGCGCAACCCACAAAACGATATCCAACGCCAACCACCGTTTCGATACAATCGCCGCATTTGTCGAGCTTCTGCCGCAGGCGACGAATGTGGACGTCGAGCGTGCGCGCATCGCCATAGTAACTATAACCCCAAACACTATCCAGCAACTGCTGTCGCGTAACCACGCGGTCGGCGCTCCTTGCAAGCACCGATAGCAGCGTGAACTCTTTGTTGGTTAGCTTGATCTTCACGCCGTCGCATGCCACGCGGATGTCGTCAAAATCGATGAGCAGATGATCGTCTTCATAGGTCTTGCCCATTGTTTCATCTGCACGTCGCATCACGGCCCGCACGCGCGCCAGGAGTTCTCGTACTGAAAATGGCTTCGTGATGTAATCGTCGGCCCCGAGGTCCAGGCCCGATACACGATCCGACTCTGATGCTTTCGCCGTGAGCATGATGATCGGCGTGCGCCGGGTTGCAGGCTCACGACGCAGTCGCCTGCACAATTCAATTCCACTCATTCCCGGCAACATGAGATCGAGGATGATCAATCGCGGTGGGTCGCGTTCGTTCAGAGCCGCTGTAAGTCCGGCTTCTCCGGTGGGAGCGATTACGGCGGCCAATCCCTCACGCTCGAAGTTGTACTTCAAACTCTCAGAGATGTCGGCGTCATCCTCGATGATCAGGATTGGACGAGTCATAAATAACTTATGTGTGCTTGATGAATGCGGCCTCAGCCATATAAACGGTTAATTCGCAGATGTCAGTGACGTAGTCGCCGATCCGCTCCAGGTGCTTTGCGACAAACAGGAGTCGCGCATCGCGGGTTGCAGTCGCGGGCTCAGTCACCATCAGTTCGATCAGTCGATGGAAAGTATGATTGTAGAGATCGTTGATCTCGCTATCACTCTTGATGATCTCTCGCGCCAGGATCGCGTCGCTCGAAGTAAATGCGTCGAGCGAATTGCGCAACATCCTCAAAGCGTGCTCCGCCATGCGGCTTAAATCGAGCACTGACTTCAACTCGGGTTCGTTGTTCAAATCGATTGCTGCACGAGCGATATTGCACGCATGGTCCGCGATGCGCTCCAACACCGGCGCCATCTTTGCGACCGAAATGACAAAACGCAGATCGCGAGCAGCGGGCTGGCGCAGTGCGATGATGTCGATGCACTGACGATCGATCTCCACTTCGAGATGGTCGATGTCGTCGTCGTGTTGAAGCACTTGCTTGGCCACGACGGTGTCGCGCTCGCTCAGTGCATACATCGCGCGCTCGAGTGCCTGCTCCGCCTCACCTCCAAGCAAAAGTACGCGGTCGCGCAGCGAACTCAATTCGTCGTCAAGATGGCGGTGCATGTCCATAGTATTGCTGATTATCCGAACCTTCCCGTAATGTAATCTTCAGTTAATTTTTCATTGGGGGCGGTGAACATCCTCTCAGTCGAGTTTACCTCGATCAACTTCCCGAGCAGGAAGAATGCCGTCGTGTCCGACACGCGCGCCGCCTGCTGCATGTTATGCGTGACGATCACGATCGTGTACTGCGCTTTCAAATCGAAAATCAACTCTTCGATCTTCGACGTTGCGATCGGGTCGAGTGCGGACGCAGGCTCGTCCATCAATAGTACCTCAGGACGAATCGCGAGCGCCCGCGCGATACACAAACGCTGCTGCTGTCCTCCTGACAAACTCAACGCCGACGTCTTCAATCGATCTTTAACTTCGTTCCACAACGCCGCATCCTTCAAAGCCTCCTCAACGCGTCCTTCTAATTCAGAATAGCTCGAAGTTACCCGGTTGATTCTCAAACCGTACGCAACGTTGTCGAAGATCGACTTTGGAAACGGATTCGATTTTTGAAACACCATTCCGACTTTGCGTCTCAACTCCACCACATCCGTTCCGGGCGCGTAAATGTCATGATCATCGATCAGAACCTGGCCACTAACACGAGTAGCGGGAATGACGTCGTTCATGCGGTTCAGCGTTCGCAGCAGAGTCGACTTGCCACAACCGGATGGTCCAATGAACGCCATCACAATGCGCTCGGGGATTTCGAGTGAGATATCGTGCAGCGCCTGAACACGTCCATAGAAAAAGTCCAGATTGCGGACCGACACTTTCGCTTTACCGGTCACTGGCGGCGGCTGCGGCGACGATCTAACCTCGATTTTCGGAGCTACCATTTGAACAGGCATCTTCTTATCTGGTAATCCTTTTAATCCTGTCTAAAACTTTCGTCTGGTCAAGACTCGCACGATGATGTTGATGCCGAGGACCAACGTCATCAGTACCAACGTTGCCGCCCACGCTTGTGCGTGCCACTCGTCGTACGGCGAAATCGCATAGTTATAAATCTGTACTGTCAGCGATGCGATCGGCTGATTCAACGACTCCGGAAAGAAGCGACTTCCAAACGCTGTAAACAACAAAGGCGCGGTTTCTCCAGAGACGCGAGCTATCGCCAGCATTGCTCCAGTCGCGATTCCAGAAGCGGCTGCCGGAACTACTACCCCCAACGTCACGCGCCACTGCGGCGCCCCAAGCGCAAGCGCGCCTTCACGCATGCTATGCGGCACGAGCTTCAGCATTTCTTCAGTCGTACGCGCGACAATGGGAATCATGATTAGCGCCAACGCCACACCGCCCGCCATTGCAGAAAAATGCTTCATCGGCACAACCAGGATCGCGTAAACAAAAACGCCTGTGACGATCGAAGGGATGCCTGTAAGAGTGTCGACGATGAAACGCACTACTCCCGCAAACCGGCCAGTGCCAATCTCCGACAAGTAGATCCCAACGCAAATGCCCATGGGTAAACCGATTGCCGACGAAATCGCCAGCAACAGGAGCGAACCGACAATCGCATTTCCGATTCCACCACCTTCACCAACCGGCCGAGGAGTGTCGGTCAAGAATTGAAAACTGATGGAGTCGATTCCCTGCCAGGCGATATAAACAAGAATGATCAGCAGTGCAGCGACTGCGAGCAGCGTGCAGAACGCGGTTAAAGTCGTCATCAACGCGCTGGTTGCACGCCGCATTCGATCCGATGTGCTTTGACTCGCCATCACGCAGCCCTGCCGACTCCACCGGTTTTCCGAGTTACATTCCAAACCAGAACACGGGCGATTCCGTTTACTATGAATGTCACTAGAAACAGAATGAGTCCGAGCTCAACGAGCGAACTGATGTAAAGATCCCCCGTTGCTTCCGTGAATTCATTCGCGATTGCCGAGGCAATCGAGTACGACGGATCGAAGAGCGACAAACTGATCTCCGGTCGATTGCCGATCACCATCGTTACGGCCATCGTCTCACCCAGCGCGCGGCCGAGCCCGAGGATCACTGCACCCGCGATTCCGGGCGCGCCATTCACAAGCACAACGCGAATCATTTCCCACTTCGTTGCGCCAAGCGCGAGCGCGGCTTCTCTTTGTGAACCAGGTACAGCGGAGAGCACATCGCGAACCACCGCGGAGATGATCGGTGTCACCATGATCGCCAGGATGATTCCCCCCGTGAGCAATCCGAATCCGGTTATTGAACCACTGAAAAAAGGTGTCCATCCCAAAGCGCTGGAAAGTGGTGGCTGCACGTACTCTCGCAGGAACGGCGCGAGCACGAAGATGCCCCACAAGCCATACACAACAGACGGAATCGCTGCGAGCAGCTCAACCAGAAACCCGATGGGCCGAGCCAGATACTGGGGCGCTTGTTCAACCAGAAAGATCGCAATGCCCAATGAGAATGGAACACTAATCAAAAGCGCGATCAGCGACGACGCAACGGTTCCGTAGATGAATGGCAGCGCTCCAAAGTGACCCTTGATCGGGTCCCATGTCGTGCCGTTCAAAAAATGAAATCCAAACTGACGGATCGAAGGCATCGATTCCACAGCGAGCGCGACGACCATCGAAACTACAATCGCAACCATCAATAGCGCGACAAGCAACATCAAAACGCGAAACACGGCGTCACCCGTGTTTCCTGTTGGCGAAAGTACACGCCGCCAGTTTGTTCGCGCTCTGAAATTAACTTCGCCCGTCGCTGCGCTCATCGCCTTCTCTTTCTCAACATCTCTGTGTCTCTGTGTTCTCTGTGTTAAAAATCTACTCTCAACACAGAGTACACAGAGGCACAGAGGCACAGAGAATCACCTAAGAGCCGTTCCTCCTGAAGTGATTGAATTGATCTTGCCTTCGGCTCGCTTCACGATGTCGGCGGGCAGGGGTGCGTACTGCAACTCTTTTCCAAAAGCCTGTCCATCGTGAATTCCCCACCAAAGGAAATCCACGAGGGCTTTTCCTTTTTGAGCGTCTTTCTGATCCTTGTAGACGAGAATGTATGTGTAGCTCGCGATCGGATACGCATCTGGTCCAACTGCGTTCGTGATTGACACGCGCAAATCGTCAGGCGTGTTAGCGGCTGAAGCTGCGGCCGCCGCCGTTACTGCGTCGATCGTAGGTGTAACGTAAGTGCCCGCGGCATTCTTGACCTGGCCCACCGCGAGTTTGTTCTGAACGGCATACGCCAGTTCGGTATATCCGATCGTGTTTGGAGTCTGTTTAACCTGCCCTGTTAATCCTTCGTTACCTTTGGCGCCAAGTCCGATGGGCCAATTCGGCGAGGTGCCGGTTCCGACTTTGTCTTTCCACTCAGCGCTGACCTTCGCAAGGTAATCGGTGAACACCGCTGAAGTTCCGCTTCCGTCTGAGCGATAGACCACGATGATGTTGTTCGCCGGCAGTTTCACACCTGGATTCTCGGCTGCGATTTTCGGATCGTTCCATATCTTGATTTTTCCGAGGTAGACGTCGGCGATGATTTCGGGAGTGAAGCGCAATGCTTGAGACACGCCTTCGAGGTTGTAGGTGATAACGACGGCGCCCAGCACCGTGGGGATGTGAAGTACCTCTCCCGGCGCTGATTTCATATCTTCATCTTTCATCGGCGAATCCGAAGCCCCGAAACCGACCGTCTGCTCCTTGAGCTGCTTGATACCGCCGCCCGATCCGATCGACTGGTAATCGATGCGCACATTCGAGTGGAGCTTCCCGTATTCACTCACCCATTTTTGATAGAGCGGAGCAGGGAAACTGGCGCCGGCGCCCTGCAAGGTCACTGTTCCGCTGGAATTGCAGGCAAGCGAACTCACTAAAATGACGAATGCGCTGACACATGCCACAAACTTAAAACTTCTCATCGAGACAGACATTTACGATCTCCAATACTGTTAGGAGGGTGATATTTCAGAGCGAATGATGAATCTAACCAGCCGGTGTTACATCCAACTGAACTTCCCCTGAACTCTGAGTTAACAGACTGCGGTAAGCCCCGCTTTTTCTAGGCTTTTTTCGCGGTAATCAACCGGTAGCCGACGTTAACCATCGTTTCGATTTGCAGTCCAAACTCGGCGAGCTTTGCACGGAGGCGATAGATATAGACGTGAAGGCTCTCGGAATTGAGCGGCTTATTCGTGCCCCAAACTGAGGTCCAAAGGTCGTCGGCAGTGACTATGCGGTTTGGTGTTCGCACGAGGCGCGAGAAGATCAGAAACTCCGTGCGCGGTAGTTTCAACGCGACACCACCGCAGGCGACGTAGTAGTTTCGGTGCTCGACGCGAAGAAAACCGTCGTCGTAGATGTCGTCGGGTAGTTGGGTCTCTGTTCTGAGTTGCGTGATCGACATTTCTTCTAATGACATAAATTTTCACCTCCTTAAGCACTGCTTAGCGACTCGTTCAGAGTTCAGCCTTTAGGCTGCTCTTCAAAGGCAAGCTAAAGCTTGAACTCTGAACGGAACTCCCCATCCTAAAACTTCACCTTCATCCCGAACTGCATCACTCTTGGACCACCAATCGTGTCGGTGATCTTTCCAAAGTCCGTGCCGGCTTCGCCGATGACGTTGTTCGGCGTTGCGAAGTTAACGTTGTTCAGAACATTGAAAACGTCCCAACGGAATTCCAATCCGACGCGCTCCGTAATTCTCGTATTCTTCGATAGACCAAGGTCGATCCGCTTTTGATTGAATCCACGCAAGATGTTTCGACCAAGATTTCCAAAGCCTCGATTATTCGGATACCCACCGGCTAATGACATTGGCGAACACAGAGCAGCAGGATTAAACGCGCGCTCTGTTACATCGGAACCCGTTTCCCTGAGCTGATCGAGCGTGCCGCAGAGCGTGGGCCTTCCAAACGCGAGTCGATAGAGACCGCCTGAACCGAGCCGGAGATTGGAGTAGTTTGCAGGGTTTGCGACCGTCACCTCGGTAGCAAAGATCGAGTAAGGCAAGCCTGACTGCGTTTGCCCGAAGCCCGAAACTCTCCAGCCAGTCAGAAACTTCGACTGCGAACCGAAACTCGGAATGTCGTAAACGAAGCTCAAACTGAAGCGATGTGGGCGATCAAAATCTGAAACTGCGCGATTCGCGTTTGTGTCGAACGCATTCCCCTGCGCGGTGAAGCCAACATTTGGAAGATCGGGCTTACCACCACCAGCGGTGCTGCCCGGATCGGCAGAAGCGTTGTCGATCGATTTTGAGAAGGTGTACGCAGCGTTGAACTGCAAGCCCTTCGAAAGACGTTTCGTAAGACTGAGCTGAGCCGAGTGGTAGGTTGAATAGGCCGAGTTGCCAAGCATGATTGCTTCGGGAACGTCAAACCCGAGGAACGGAGATCTTCCTTCAAACGTGATTACAGCTCCTGAAGGATTCGCAAGGTTCAGGTCGATCATTCCGCCCAGCGTCGCGTTTGCAAAACCGAAAGCCTTGCCGAGACCTCGCGCGCGTGCGGTGGCGCCTGCATTGAGTGGTCCAAGGGGAGCACCAGCGGCAACATAAGCGCGGTTGAATCTCTCGAATATGAAATCCGGAGTGTTCGGATCGTTCAGATCAAATCCCTGGGTGAATGACGTTGCCTGCAGCAGCTTGGTGCCCTTTGATCCAACATAACGAACCTCAACCAGGAAGTTTCCGGTGACTTCATACTGCGCCCCAAGGTTCCATTGCTGAACGTAAGGAGTACGCAGGTTGCGATCGACGGCGCGAAACTCAAACGTCTCGGCGATGTTTCCTCGGAACGGCAACCCGGTAGCTGGATCTGTGGGATTGAGCGTTCCGTCAGCGCCGCGAATTACGTTCGTGTTGTCGCGAATCTGGTAAGTTCCGTTTGCTCCGCCAGTCCGCACAACGCGATTCGGAAAGTATTGGTTGAATGGAAAGTTTGGATCCTGTTGCGACCACGCGAGGTTTAGCGGCACGTTGCTTCCTGGAAATGTCACTTCCTCTTCGCGCAAATGCGGATAGTTACTGAAGACCGTATTGATGAAGGCAGCAGAGGGACGATCGAAGAAGACTCCATATCCTCCGCGTATCACCAGGCGATTGTTGTCAAAGGGCGTGTAAGCAAATCCAAAGCGTGGTGCGATGTTATTGAAATCCTGGCTGTGTATCGTGCTCTTCGTCGCAGCCCTGGCCGTAGCCTGAATCGATGTGTCAACGGCATTGAATCCAGTCAAGCCCGCATTTGAAGGAACAATAAAACCAGAGACAGGGTTGTCGAAATCTGTTACGAGGGAGGGATCGAAGTTTCCGATCAGGCCGTTTTCTTCTTCAGGCCAACCAAACCACTCCCAGCGCATACCCGCGTTTAGCGTCAGCTTGCGGCTGACCTTCCAGTCGTCGGCAACATAAGCGCCGACATCACGAAAACGAAATCGTTTCTCTGTGACGCCAAACTGAGTATCAGCCTCAGTTGCTACACCGCGAAGAAACTGGGTGAAGTTATCGTACTTTTCAAACTCAGTTGCCTGCTCTTCCGGCAGAGCGGTGTTGAAGTTGTGTCGCTTTCCTTCGATACCGATCCTGACGTTGTGATCACCGGTGAGGTAAGTCATGTGGTTCGCGAGCGAAAAGGTTTTTTGCTCGCGGCGATTAAAGGTGTCGTTTGGACCACCGAAAGAAAACCTCTCCAGAATCGTACCGGGACGACCGACGTAGTGACCCAGACGCAGCGTGCCTGGTCCCTGGTCGAAGAAGACTGCGGGGTTCGGGATACCGACGGATTCATTCGTGATTCCGAGGAACGGATCATCGAGCACGCGAGTGTTGTTAAGCGAAAAGTATCCAAAGCGAACTTCATTGATGAACCTTGGACCAAACACGTGCTGGTCGGAAATCGCGAGCGTGCGATTGCGGTCAGATCGTTTTACTGTAACTGGCGAAGCGAGGCTCGACGGGTCTGGGAAAGGATCGAATCCCGGGAAGTTGGCCCAGAAGAGTGTGCCATTTAACGTGTTCTTGTTGCTCAACCGGCCGTCAAGCTTGATTGTGAACTGATCCTGTTCAAACTCCGCTGGAAACACATTGCGCTGGCGAATGTATGGATTGCCCCCGTTGTTTCCCGCGACATTCGTGTCAACCCCGAGAATGCTGCCCGCGCGTGGGGCGGGAATAAAGAAGTCGCCCGTGGCTGGATTTCTGAGGTTCAACAGCGCGACAGCAACATCTGAAATGCACGCGCGATCGTTAGGACCATTGCATTGCGCTTTGGGAATCGAAGCAAGAATTGCCGGATTCAACTGGCTGAAGGCGGCGAAAAGATTCTCCTTTGTTCGTGCGCCACTGATCAAACGAAGTGCTGCTGGAAGTACCGTGATGCTGCTTGCGGTGCTTACGAAACCCGTATTTGCCTGGGTGTGCTGGTAACCTCCAAAGAAGAAGAAGCGATCTTTGATGATTGGACCACCGATCGTGAAGCCACCCTCGTTGCGCCGGGCTTTGGGACGGTCAATTCCATCCTTGTTGAAGAAGAAGTCGTTCGCGTTGAACTTCTCATTCTGAATATAGAAATAAGCTGAACCGTTGAACTGGTTCGTCCCACTCTTGGTTACTAGCTGAAAGTTGCCGCCACCTGAGCGACCGGTCGAAGCATCGTAAAGACTGGTTTGCAGTTTCACTTCGGCGAGAGTTTCAGGCGCCGGCGCGATGTTGCCGTTCAGCGATCCTTCATTTGAAGTGATGTTCGTTGCGTCGACACCGTTGAAGAAGAGGCTCGTGCTGGTAGTGCGCGTCCCATTCACCGAGGGCGACTGATTTCCGTTGCCGTTCGTCAGTACCGGAGATAGATCTGAACTGACTCCTGCCTCTGCTGACAGCAACTGTGTAAAGCTCCTCGTGGATGTTGGGACCTGGACCAGTTGTTCTGATGAAAGCTGGCGGGCGACCGCAGACGTCTCAGGGGTAATTAGCGCGGCGCCTTCAGTGATGTTGATTACAGCGCCGATTTCTCCGACCTCGAGTTTGTCTTCGAGAGTGCGCGGCACACTCGCTTCGACTTCAACGCGATCGCGAACGAGTTTCTTGAATCCGGTGCTTTCGTAGGTTACCTCGTAAGTTCCGACGGGTAGCCCGGGTATGGACCAATGCCCATCCTCTCCGCTGGTTGTGGATCGCGTCGCGCCGGTACCCAGGTTCTTAACGACGACGCTTACGCCCGGGAGGTTAGCGCCGTTCGGATCCCTCAACACGCCGGTTAGGGTTCCAACAGTTCCTGATTGCGCCACGATGGCTGACTGGAAAATGCAAAAGGTTAAGATCGTAAGCAGAGTTGAAAAAATGCGACGGCAGCGCAATTTGGCATACACGTTCATACTGGTTCTCTCCTGTAGATAACTGAGCATTGGTTGGTTTTCCCGGTACGGAATGGCCACGCTACTGATCCCAGGTTAAAGACCAGTGAATATCGCCTTAAATGTTTGTTAATCGACGGGGCGAGGAAAAACGTTTTATGAGGCCAGTTAACTTGGATTTAACATGAACGTAACACCGAGTACTTAGGATGGGCCACCTTCAAAAACATCATGGCAATTTCAAACGAACTCAGCAGTGAGATAGCGGCAGCGATTCTCGCTAAAAAGGAAAGCCCGCAGGAGCTCCATCGATTGAAGGAAATCCTCCTGCGTGTCCACTCAACTCTTCAAAAGATGTCTCGCGACGCTCGCGCCGATTCCGAGTCTAAGCCCACGCCTCCGACGAGAGCCGCATCCCAGAGCAACCAGTAGCGCTTCTTTTTCGACCTCGAATTCCCGTCCTGATCGAAGCCCAGGCGAACGTATCTGCTGACCATACTGCCGGCGGTATTAACAGGAAGGAAACTGTAGAAGTAGCTGTTTCTGACTGGAAGGCCCAGTTCGCGTCGCATACGATTGATGTGCGCTTCGCAATCTCCGGGAACATTGCCCGTGGGATCTTGTGAGTCCTCAACAACGTGATCGATTTCGTGAAGCACGGCCCACCCAACGTCAAAAGCGGCGAGTGCCTGTTTGTCACCGGTTACCTGGCGGAAATCAGCAAAGTCGATCAAGACTACGTAAACTTCTGTTGTGGGCCGGCGGTCGAGTTTTCCTAAAACGACGCGACAGAAAACCACGTCCTTTCGCGAGCTCGCGTCTTCGAAAAGGATCACACGCTTACCGGAGATGGTTTTGTTCAGGAGATTGCGCGCGACTTGAGAACCGCCCGCTGTGGTATCGCCCGTCTGCATTGCGCCATCGGTATTGAAAATCAAATCGCGCCAACCAGTGATGGTCCTAAGCCGTTGAGCTAACTCTTCGCGATCTGATTCCGAAACGTTCTGGCGAACTACGACGTTGTCACTGGTTGAAGCGTAAATCGGCACGACGCACGCAACCAGGACCACGCACACGTTCAGGCTTTTGAGAGAAAAATAGTTCCTGTAGGTTCTGGGGTGCATTTAAATCTTTCCTCCCAGACAATCACCGGCGTAGTCGTTTGTGGCGTGCGTCGGTTCAGGCTTTCATTGACGTCGTTAGGGGCGGCGTCGTTGGGGCCGATGTTACCAAAATGTTAACTGTGAGGGTATGGAAAAGTTTTATTTTTGCGTGAAGATGAACTACATCTGGGCACAACCTGAACCGGGCTGAAAGCCCCCGGTGTGAAAATGAGATTTTTTAATCGGGAGTTAACCTCAGCGCTATCAGGTCGTAACGTCCATGTGTGTAAGTTTCAGGAATGATGAATGAAGAAAACGAACTGGCGTTTCTGATCCAGTGTATTTGGTGCGGGGCCAAGATTCGCGAGGATAAGGAAGACGACGCGGCAGGTGTTTGCTTGAACTGTTTCTATCAAATTCTGAGCAATCATCTGCAAGCTCAAAAACGAGTCGCGTACGGAGAGTTCGTAAGCGATCGATAGCCCGACATCTGGTTCGGTTTACGCGTCATCTTCCAACTCTTTTGGTGTGACAAACCACACCAACGTCCCCTGGTCCTCTTTTATATCCGTCCAACTCTCGACGTCGAATTTGATCTTCACGAGCGCAGCTGTCGGCATGCGACGTCCTTCGCCCGTTAGATAAGCAAGCAGTTCTTCAAAACCAGGATTGTGCCCGATCATGATCACGACCTGTTTGTCGTCAGGAATCTCTGAAACAACTCGCAGCAGATCGCGAAGTGACGCTTCGTAAATGCGCTCTTCGTAGCGTACTTCAACGCGCAGGTGCGCATGCTTCAACACGATCTCAGCCGTGTCGCGTGTACGCATCGCGGGCGAGCAAAGCACGAGCGGATCGCTCAACTTTTCTCTCGTCAAATACTTGCCGATTCGCTTCGCCGCCTTCCGCCCACGGTCCTTGAGCGGGCGGTCGAAATCGGGCAAAGTCACATCTTTCCAACTTGATTTGGCATGTCGTAAGAGGTACAAGGTTCGCATAAGTGGTTATAAAAGCAGTCAGGTTTCACATAACTGTAACAGAAATACCCTAGGCTCGTGGGCCGATGATTTCTTACGGACAACACCAGTTTCCCGGCAAACTCTTTGTCGTAGAAGGCACCGACGGCAGCGGGAAATCGACACAACTCTCGTTACTTTACCAGTGGTTGAAAGCCGAGGGGTATCCCGTCTTCTATTCCGAGTGGAACTCGTCGCCGCTGGTCAAGGATACGACAAAACGGGCCAAGAAGCGGCATCTGCTCACGCCCGCAACGTTCTCGTTGCTTCACGCCACCGATTTTGCCGACCGCACGGAGCGCGACATTATTCCGCCACTTAAAGCCGGCGCGATCGTGCTTGCCGATCGATATATCTACACGGCTTTCGCGCGTGACGTCGCTCGTGGCTGCGACCGTGGGTGGGTTCGAAACGTTTACTCCTTCGCGGTGAAACCCACTGCTGCTTTCTTTTTCAGAGCGCCACTCGACATCGCGATCGATCGAATCGTTTCCGGTAGACCACATTTAAAGTATTACGAAGCGGGAATGGATGTCGGGTGGTCCGACGACGCCGAAGAGAGTTTCACAATCTTTCAGGGAAAGATCCTGGACGAGTACGATCGAATGGTTTCAGAGTTTGGCTTAACTGTGATTGACGCGAGCCGCTCGATTGAACGACAACAACGGGAGGTGCGGCTGCTGATCAGCCAACACCTCAATGACAACAGGATGCGAGGTAGGACTCATTAATCAGAAACAGTCGTATGGAACGCCACTCCCCGGCGTCGAACAAACAGAGTACAGCGGCAAGCTGATCGTGATTGAAGGAACTGACGGCGTGGGCCGATCCACGCACATCGGTTTGCTGCGCACCTGGCTCGAGGCGCGCGGTCACGCTGTGCTCGACACGGGCATGACGCGCTCTGTGCTTGCAGGTCGTGGGATTAAAGAAGCGAAGCAGGGCCATACGTTGGGCCGTCTCACGATGCAACTCTTCTACGCCACTGACTTCATCGACCGGCTCGAAAACGAAATGCTTCCGGCCCTGCGCGCAGGCTTCGTGGTCCTCACCGATCGATATATCTACTCTGCAATTGCACGCGCCGAAGTACGAGGCATCGACTCCACATGGATCCGATCGATCTACAGCATGGCGTTTGTCCCTGATGCGGTTTTTTATCTTCGTATTTCATCACCTCAACAACTTGTGAAGCGCGTGGTCAGTTCGGGCCGTGGGTTTGACTACTGGGAATCAGGAATGGACCTTCACCTCGGCGAAGATTTTCACGATAGCTTTGTCGCATATCAGACCAGGATGCTGAAAGTCTTCGATCGAATGAGTACCGAGTACGGATTTCACGTGATGAATGCTTCACGATCGGTTCGCAGCGTAGGCAATGACCTGCGCCGGGCCATTGCAAACGTCATCGATCAACCACGTCCATCTTCCGAAGAAAAACTAAGCTTGTTACCGGCGTTAAGAGACAAGCAAGGCCCTGCAAAACCAGCGGTAAACGTAATAGACCTCAATAAAGAGGCCCTCTCTTGAAGTTTGCTGCAATCGATATCGGCTCGAATTCAATCAAACTCGTTGTGGTAGAGGCTGCCGCAAGCGATTCGTTTGCGGTGCTCGCGCGCGAAAGAGAGGTCGTGCGCCTGGGCCATGAAACACTTTTGAAGGGCCATATCGATCGCGGCGCCATATTGCGAGCAACTGAATGCATTCGTCGACTTCGATCGATCGCCGAAGCACGTGGCGCGCAAACGATAGTCGCCACAGCAACTGCCGCCGTTCGCGAAGCAAACAATTCCGCGAATTTCATCAATGCCGTCGAACAGAAGACCGGGATCAAGGTGGAGATACTTTCCGGTATTGAAGAAGCGCGTCTGATCGGTTTGGCCGCGTCGCATGGTTGTGGCGCGAAAGGAGTGCCGGCGCTGAACATCGACATCGGTGGCGGTTCTACCGAGATATCGATCTTTCGTGACGGTCTACCAACCACTTTGTTATCGATGAAGCTCGGTGCAGTCGGACTAACCGAGCGTTTTTTAACTTCCGATCCACCGCGCGCTAAGGCAGTGGAAGCTCTGCGAACGGAAGTGCGCGCGGCGCTCGAGCGTCCTGCGCGCGAGTTGCGAGATTATCGTTGGGAAAACGTGACTGGCACTTCCGGCACGATCCTGGCAATCGGAAATGCGTTGCGTCTGCGATCAGCAGGTGAACAAACGGTCCAACCAATCGAGATTCGAATCAGGTTGAAAGAGCTGGCGGAGTTTAATTCAACCATCTCGTCGATGACGATTCAGGAACGCAAGATCGCCGCGCGCCTCACACTTCCGCGAGCCGAGATAATCGTCGCGGGCGGACTCGTTTTGGAAGAGGCGATGCGCGCGCTCGAGATCAAGTCGTTATCGACTTGTGAGTGGGGATTGCGCGAAGGAGTGATTATCGATCGCTTGCGCGACTGGGAAGCGCAGTCGCGTCCACCGATGCCTGACATTGCAGATCAAAAGCTTCGTGGAGTTCACGCCGTTGGAAGACGCTTCGGATATGAAGAGGCGCACTCCCACCAGGTCACCCGACTTGCGGAACGAATCTTTGACGGGCTCTCTTCCAACGTGAATCTTACGCGCCATCAGAGGCTTTTGCTTTCTGCGGCGGCGTTGCTTCACGACGTTGGTTATCACATCGCACACGAGTCGCATCACAAGCATTCGTTCTACTTGATCGAGAATTCTGAGTTAACAGGTTTTTCCGAAAGTGAACGGGCCGTTATCGCGAATGTCGCGCGCTATCACAAAGGGTCGCTGCCAAAGGAACGGCATCCTCACTTTGCGGCATTGAACCCAACAGATCGCTTGACGGTTGCGCGGCTCGCCGGAATCCTGCGCGTGGCCGACGCGTTGGATCGGAGACACGACAGTCGAGTAAAAGACCTGTCCTGCAGGCGCACTCGAAACGTGTTTCATATTCTGGCAACGAGCATTTTGGAATGTGAAAACGAGTTGACTGAGGCTGGCCGCAGGCTGAAACTTTTTGAACGAGCGTTTCAGTGCAGGCTCAAGTTGAGTTGGCAACGGGTGGCGGCGGTTGTTTCCCGCGAAGGCGCGAAGGCGCAAAGCGTTTGAGTCTGCTTTGTGTCTTTGCGCCTTTGCGCGAGATTATTTTGTGTGTGTTGTTTTCCCCGCCAGCAGATCGAGCGCGTGCGACAGCACAGGAGCGATAACTGTAAAAGTTTCCTTTACGGCTTTTGGCGAGCCGGGGAGATTGATAATCAACGTTCCTGAGCGGACGCCGCACATACCTCTCGAAAGCATTGCCATTGGAGTGGCTTTGAGTGACTCAGCGCGAATCGCTTCGGCCACGCCCGGTGCTTCACGTTCGATAACGCGTTGAGTTGCTTCGGGTGTGTTGTCACGCGGTCCGAGGCCTGTTCCCCCGGTGGTGACGATCAAATTGATGTCACTGCGGTCAGCCAGCTCACTGAGGGTTTGGGCCAAGGGATCGAGGTCGTCGTTGAGGATCTTGCGCTCGACCATCGTCGCGCCGAGATCAGTCAGCAGTTGCACCAGCGCAGCGCCGGATGTGTCGTCCCGTTCACCTCGCGAACATGCGTCACTGACTGTGATGACTGCTGCCCGAATCATTTGTTTCTTATGTGCTCTTTGAGCCAGCAGCGATCAACCACAACTAACAGCCCAGCATCGAGCGCACGTTGAGCTGCGGCTTGATCGATAACACCTTCCTGCAGCCACACCGCTTTCGCGCCAATCGCGATTGCTTCATCAACAGCCTTCCCTGCTTCCGACGGACGACGAAAAACATCGACGAGATCGATCTTCCCAGGCACCGCAAACAAATCCGGATAAGCCTTTTCACCAAAGACCTCGGTTTCATTCGGGTTCACGGGGATCACTCTGTAACCGACACGTCTCATGTAAGCCGAAACGCTGTTTGAAGGACGCCATGAATCCGACGAGAGTCCCACAACCGCGATCGTGCGACACTCCTCGAGTATGCGACGAATTGTTTCAGAAGAATTTATTGACATTACCGCTCGGCAGTCACGTGTACTGCATGTAGATCCTGTAGTGAATGCACGTCGGGAGTGCTCTGTGCCTCGGTAGCGGCGATGGCTTCGACGAGCGCCTGCGCGCCCGTCATCGTGGTCACGCAGGGAACGCCGTATTGCAGCGCCGCGCGACGGATTGCCTGTTCGTCGTAGTGCGAAGCACGACCAAGGGGCGTGTTGATGATGAGGGAGATTTCACCTTTCTTTATGTGGTCCACAATGTTTGGTCTGCCTTCGTTGACCTTGAAAACAGTCTCGACATTCATTCCCACTTCGAGGAGCCGTGACGACGTTCCAAATGTGGCGACAATGCTAAACCCCAGCCGATTCAACTTCCGCGCCAGCAAAACTGCCGCGCCTTTGTCAGCATCGTTCACACTAAGGAACGCCTTGCCTGAAGATGGCAAACTCAAACCAGCGCCCATCATCGCTTTCGCGTAAGCCTCGCCGAAGGTATTTCCAATTCCCATCACCTCGCCCGTCGAGTGCATCTCCGGACTCAGAATCGGATCGACACCGGGAAACTTCGCAAACGGAAACACCGGCGACTTAATGAAGAAGCGCTTCACGGTCAGCTCATCCGGCAACCCGAAATCTGAAAGTTTTTGTCCGGCCATCACGAGCGCTGCGATACGCGCAATCGGGACGCCAGTCGCCTTCGAAACAAACGGCACAGTTCGCGAAGCGCGCGGATTTACTTCGAGCACATAGACTCGATGATCTTTGATCGCGAATTGAATGTTCATCAGTCCTTTGACTGACAACGCTTTCGCGAGCTTGCGTGTGTAATGTCGCATCGTCTCGAGATGCTCGGGATCGATGCGAACCGGCGGCAACACACATGACGAGTCGCCCGAGTGTATGCCTGCCTCTTCAATGTGCTCCTGGATGCCCGCGATTACGACTGCTGTCTCATCGGCCAGTGCATCGACATCGAATTCGGCCGCTTGTTCGAGAAACTTATCGATCAAGACCGGACGATCAGGCGTGAAGCCGACAGCATTGCGAACGTAAGTCTCGAGTGCGTCCTGATCGTAAACAATCGCCATCGCGCGTCCACCGAGGACGTAACTTGGTCGAACCAAAACCGGATAACCAATACGCGCTGCAACTTCGCGCGCCTCCTCGAACGACGCCGCCATGCCATTGTCAGGCTGCGGGATGCCGAGTTCTTTAAGCAATGCTCCGAACCGTTTTCGATCTTCGGCGAGGTCGATCGAGTCGGGCGAAGTCCCAATCACTCTTACTCCGGCTTTCTGCAACCGCATTGCGAGATTCAACGGCGTCTGCCCGCCAAACTGAACTATCACGCCTTCCGGATTCTCAACGTCGATGATGTTCATCACGTCTTCGAATGTGAGCGGCTCGAAGTAGAGACGATCTGAAGTGTCGTAGTCAGTCGAGACCGTTTCGGGATTGCAGTTGACCATGATGGTCTCGAAGCCTGCTTCATGAAGGGCGAACGATGCGTGACAACAGCAGTAGTCGAACTCAATTCCCTGCCCGATGCGATTTGGGCCTGAACCGAGGATCATTATTTTGCGTCGATCAGTCGGTTGCGCTTCGTCTTCTGCTTCGTAAGTCGAGTAAAGATACGGCGTGTGCGATTCAAACTCGGCGCCGCATGTGTCCACTCGCTTGTAAACAGGGACGATGCCCAGTTGCTTCCGATATTCACGCACTTCGTCTTCAGAGCGTTCCGTCAGGTAGGCAAGACGTCGATCAGACAAAGCCACTTCCTTGAACGCGCGCAACTCATCCGGCGAAATGTCTTCAAGCTTCGAACCTTCGACATCGAGCTGAATCTCCATTACCTGTTTGAGTTGATCGAGAAACCACGGATCGATGCGCGAGAGGCGATAGATTTCTGAGATGGGCCAATCGTGTTGTAGCGCGTAAGTGATGTAGGAAAAACGTTGCGAATTCGGGCGCGCGAGTTTGCGTTGCAACTCATCGTCGGAAATGTCTTCGAGTCTCAGCGGTTTGACTGCCTCCAGAGAGCGAAGGCCTTTGAAGAGCGCTTCCTTGAAGGTGCGGCCGATGGCCATCACTTCACCGACGGACTTCATCTGTGTGCCCAAAACATCTTCCGCTTCACGAAACTTCTCGAAGTCCCACTTTGGAATCTTCGCGACGACGTAATCGATTGTGGGCTCGAATGATGCCGGCGTCTTGCGTGTGATGTCGTTCGGAATCTCGTCGAGTGTATAACCAACCGCCAGTTTCGCAGCGATCTTGGCAATCGGAAAACCAGTCGCTTTTGAAGCCAGGGCTGATGAGCGCGACACACGTGGATTCATCTCGATGATGCGGATGTCACCGTTCTCCGGATTCACGCCAAACTGAATATTCGAACCGCCTGTTTCAACTCCAACCTTACGAATGATGCGAATCGCCATGTCGCGCATCGTCTGATACTCGCGATCGGTCAGCGTCTGCGCCGGCGCCACTGTGATCGAGTCGCCCGTGTGTACGCCCATCGGATCGAAGTTTTCGATCGAACAGATGATCACGACGTTGTCAGCGAGGTCACGCATCACCTCGAGCTCAAACTCTTTCCAACCGAGTATCGACTCTTCAATCAACACTTCCTGGATCGGTGACGCGGCAAGTCCGCCACGAACGATGTCTTCAAACTCTTCCGGATTGTAAGCAGTGCCGCCACCGGTTCCACCAAGCGTAAACGACGGACGGATGATCGCCGGATAACCAGTCTCCTTAACGATCTCCTCAGCTTCATCAAACGACTTTGCAAAACCACCGCGCGGCATTTCGAGTCCGGCTTCGTCCATCGCCTGTTTGAACAACAAACGATTCTCAGCGACTTTGATCGCGTCGCGATTGGCGCCGATCATTTCAACTTCATACTCCTGAAGCACGCCCGCATCCTCGAGCGCGATCGCAAGGTTAAGAGCTGTTTGTCCGCCGACGGTCGGCAAGAGCGCGTCGGGACGTTCGCGACGAATTATTTCGGTGACTGAAGCGACGGTGAGTGGCTCGATGTACGTGATGTCCGCGGTTTCAGGGTCGGTCATGATCGTCGCTGGATTCGAGTTGACCAGTACGATTTCGTAACCTTCCTGTCGCAGTGCTTTGCAGGCCTGGGTTCCGGAGTAATCGAATTCACACGCCTGGCCGATGACGATCGGTCCGGAGCCGATGATTAGTATCTTTCGAATGTCGGTGCGTTTAGGCATTCTTATCTTCGACGAAGATCAAAGGCTGATTGTTTTCGATAGTCCTCACCGT
>CAVSKT010000005.1:0-174081 GCA_963728575.1 uncultured Acidobacteriota bacterium | reverse complement strand
CGCCGGACTCGGATCGCGCGGCGCACGTTCATCACGGACATACGGTGGGGGACGAGAGCAGAGGGACGTGGATTCGGTGAGGGATCGGGGTGTCGGGTAGTGCTGGGGGGCTGGGGTAGCACTCGTTAACCGATCGTCATCCCTGGCACCCTATACCTAGCCCTAGGCCCCTCGTAATGCCCGTCTTCCCCGCGCCACAGCATCGCCTGGCCGCTCGAGCACAAGACCACGCTTCGGCGCGCGTCGCTGTCGCTCCCACTGTACGGACTTGGCTGCGGCGTGGTCATGCGGCTCTACCGGTGGGGTGTACTGGCGTCTCGTGACGCCCGAAGGCTGGGGCGCCATTCTCGTCGCCATCGCCATCGGCGTCGCGCTGATGTGTGCGCTGGCGGCAGGACATCTCGCGAACTTCACGCTGCGATTCGTGGCGGTGGCGTGCGCCGGCGCTCGGCGCGCTGATCGGCGCCGGAGAAGGCATCGCGAGCCTGGTGCTCACGCTCGTGAATCAGGAGCGCGTGGGCGTCTCTCGCGACGATGGCCGATTTGCCGGGGACGGTGCTGAATGCCGTCGTTACCGGAGCGCTCATTGTGTCGCTGTTTGCCGCGGCGCTCGCCGTCGTCGTGGTCGGGCTTCGGACAAAGAGATGTGAGGAAGAGATGTGAGGGAGCGAGTAGCGAGGACCGAGGAACGAGAAAACCAATAGGATCGAGGAGGAATGAGGCCAAAGGCGAAAGGAGGCGTTGCCTTTCGCCTTTGGTCTCAGTCACCTCGATCCTTTCGGTCCTTCCTCGCTCCTCGGTCCTCGCTACTCGCTCCTCGCTCCCTTGTATATTTGCATCATGCCCCCGAAACGACTCATCGTTGTCGGTGATCGCGTCCTCGTACGTGCCGAGGATGGCGATCAGCGGAGTCGTGCGGGCCTCGACCTTCCTCCGACCGCCGTCGACACGCAGCAGGTGCAGGGCGGCGACATCGTCGCCACTGGTCCCGGGGCACCCAATGCCGGACCTGAGCGATGCGTCCGATGAACCCTGGCGCCATCGCCAGCGCGAAACGCGCTTCGTGCCCATGCAGGCGAAGATCGGCGACTATGCGCTCTTCTTCAGGAAAGCCGCGGTCGAAATCACTTTTGAAAACGAGCAGTACCTCGTGGTTCCGCAGCATGCCATTCTCGCGCTCGTGCGCGACGGCGTTGCCCGCGAGCGAGGACTAGCTCGATGGAGAAATAGCAATGCCGATGTATCCAGAACCGATGATCGCGCCCATGCGGGCGGAGCTCACCGTCGATCGGCTTTACCGAGCTCAAGACGGCGGCCGAGGTTGACGCCGCCGTCGGCGGCGACCGGCACGAATCTCCTCGTCGTCAACTCGATGTGCGGCTGTGCGGCGCGCAACGCGCGTCCCGGGGTTGCCCGGCGCTACAAGCCGCCGTGCGCCCCGATAAGCTCACGACCGTATTCGCGGGGCAGGATCCCGACGCGACGCGTCAGGCGCGCTCCTATCTCCCCGGGCTACGCCCCGTCGTCACCCTCGATCGCGCTGCTCAAGGACGGCGAGGTCGTGTACATGATGGAGCGGTATCAGATCGAGGGACGCGATGCGAATGCGATCAGCGGCTGATCTCATCGCGGCGTTCGAGGAGCACTGCGGGGAGGCGGCGGAAAAACGTCGAACGGATGAGCCACCCCCCCCCCCCCCCCCCCCCCCCCCCCCCCATCATCTAGTCCGCCCGCAACGCCTGCAAGGGATCGAACTCCGCGCCGCGCGCATCGCCGGGATCAACGCGGCAAGTGTCGCCGCAACCGAGCAGGGCAGCCCCCCGCGATCGCGAACACGCCGGGATCGCGGAGAGGTGGAGTATAGAGCGCCGAGCACCAAACCGCCCCGCGACCGCCGCGATCGCGAGTCCGATCAATGACACCGGCCGCCTGCTGCTGAGCACTCCCTCACGGACGACCTGCGACGCGATGGTGCCCGGCGTGGCGCCAAGCGCAAGTCGAACGCCGATCTCGTGCGACCTGTTCGTCACCGAATAGGCGAGCACGCTGTACAGGCCGATTACAGCGAGGATGAGCGCGAGCAGAGGCAACGGACCCGAACAGCGTTGCACCCAGCTTCCACGAGCGGAGCTGCGGCTCCAGCCACGTCGAGTACATGAACGTCGCCGGCGCGGCGCGCGGTCCCATCAGGTGAAGCATTTCGTCCGCTGCGGCTTTCGTCGCAGCCGGCAAGATTCGCTCGACTCCCGACGGCAACCGATTTCGGCACGCGCTGGTCCGGAAGTTGCGCGAGTGGAACGAAGGCCTGTCCCAGCGGCTCCTCGACGATACGAAACCGCCGCGAATTCTCGGCGACGCCGATCACCGTATAGCAGGGACCACTCGCGATCCCTCAGGCGAAGGCACTGACCGATCGCTTCCTGACCGGGCCACAATTGCTGCGCAGCCGTCTCGTTGACGACAATGACGCGTTCGGCGCCGCCATGATCTCCGTCGGAAAACTCCGCGACCGCGCAGAACCCGGAGACCCATCGTGGCCAGAAGAAGGAAGCCGTTACCCCGTTGACGTCAGTGCCTGTGTCCCCGGGATCGACTTGCTGCTCCGGCGGAACATGTCGTAGCTCCCCGTGCTGCGAAGCGGTGCGAGATACGCGAGCGCCGTGGCCTCCACACCCGGCAGCGCCTTCACTTCTCCGCCTCGACCGCCTCGAGCACGGGCGTCGAAGACTCCGGCGGTACCTCCCGGGTTGACGACGGCGACGTTGGCCAGATCGAACCCCACGTCTGCACTCTTGATGCGATCAAGGCTTACCACGAACAGTCCAGCGCCAACAAGAAGCACCGCAGACATCGCGGCTTGCACGACGAGAAAGCCCTTTTCGAACCCAACCGGAACGACCGCTCCCGTCGCGACCACCGGTCCGCAGCATGTACGCCGCGTCCGTGCGCATGGCATGAAGGGCCGGGAAGAGACCTGCGCACAGCACCACGAACGCGAGCGTTCCCGTGAACACGACGGCGCGGAGATCGAGAATCGGCGGTGTCCATCCCGTGTTCGTCAGCAGAAGTTTACGGACGGTCGTGGAAAGCGCCGCACTGATGCCCGTTGCCGCACCGGCCGCGAGGAGCGCGAACGCCGCCGCTTCGACGACGAATCCGCTGCCGAGGCGCGCACGACTCACGCCGAGCGCCCGCCGCACGGCGAGCTCGCGCTCTCGTCGCAACGCGCGCGTAATGAGCACGTTCGTCACGTTCGCAATGGCGACGAGAAGTAACACGATCGTTACGCCGGCGAGCCGCGCCGCGATCTTCTCCTCCGGTGTTTGCTCCCGGGGGCCGCGTGCCGAGATCAATGATGCCAGCTCGAGCTTCGGCTGATCGAAGTGAACGCCCGCCGCGCGAGAGATCTCGATCAGACGCGCCAGCGCGTCCGCCTCGAGCGCCGTCCGGGGAGCGTCACTCTGCACGCGTGCGATGGTTTGCCACGCAAGCACGCTTCGCGCTTCCCACCAAGGGCCGCGAGAACTGAAAACCGAGCGCTGGGTTGCGATCGGTATCCACACGCCTGCCGCACCACGTCGATGCCGGCAAAACCGCGCGCCGTCACGCCGATGATCGTGAATTCCCGGTTTCCGAATCGCTTCCGCTGGCCGATCAGTGCGGAGTCGCCACCGAAGCGCGATTGCCAGACGTCGTAGCTGATGATCGCGACGAGCTCCGGCCGATCGAGGCGATTGTCATCTACGCCAATGTGACGTCCCAACGCAATTCGCACACCGAGAAGCGGCAGGAAGTTTTCGGTGACGTACGCCAGGCCGACGCGCCGTGCAGTGGTCGCGTCGCCGGCGACGGATATTGTGCCGGACATGAAGGCGGCGATTTGTGCGCGATCACCGAACGCTTCACGCAAATCGCGGACTTCCGGGTAGCTGAACACCTCCCAGACCCTCGAGTCGCCCGGAACGCGCGTCTTGGTCAGATACAGGCGATGCACCTCGCCCGGCGATTCGATTCCCGGTGGGGTGCGGAACAGCAACCGGTCGACCAGTGGGAAGATCGATGCGTTTGTGCTGATGCCGAGTGCCAGCGTTATGACGACCAGCGCGGTGATGCCGGGCTGCTTTCGAAGGCTCCGGAGCGCATAGCGAACTTCGTGCGTCGCGACGTCCATGAGATGGCGGACTCGAATTCGTTGTTCGCGCTTCCGTGCGGCGCCGCGCAGGAGCGCTTCGGCATCGCCACTCGCAATCAATCGCCGCTCGGCTTCGGCACGGGCCTGCTCGGGCGAAAGTCCTTCCGCCATCAGTCGCTCGGCGCTCAGCTCGAGATGGAGCTCGAGCTCGCGCCATTACCCAGTGCCTTGGTGTTCAGGTTGTAATGCCATTCGGTTCCTGTCAACCTGAACTGGTTTCCAGTTGTAGCTGCATCTGTCGGCGTGGCATCGATTGGTGGATCTGAATCAGTCGAGTTGCTGAACTTGGTTACCTGCATTGTGTGTATGCCGGTCGTCAGCGGAACTCCGAAACAGATCGCATTGAACTTCACCGGAACGGTACTGCCCAGCTTAAATGCTCGCACCGGATCCGTGAAGCTGCCGCCGGTTCCTTTTTCAATTGCTCCACCGATCGGTGAGAGGAAACCGTTGAACACGCTGCACGCCGTCAACACTGTTACCGTCCCGTTGATATAGGTGAACGAGTAATTCGAAGAGGCCGCATTCTCACACTTCGTGGGATACGTTCCGACAAGCGAGCCGACCGTGTAAGTGGTTGAGCAGGCCGGTTGCGTTGTCAGATCTGTCGCGTCATCGCCGAGAACAAATCCGGAGTAACTCGCCGTGATCGTTGGGACAGGATCATTGAACGTAACCGTGTGGCTCGATGCGGTGATCGTCAGCGGGGCCTTGTTTACGACCTGGCCACCGTCTAACAGGTCGCTGCTGTTGTTGAAGTTGGTGTCGGCTGAAGTGAACACAGTTTCAACGGTGTGGGTGCCCGCGCCGAGTGAGTTGATTCCGCCGCTACTGGCTGAACCTCCTGACAACGCTATGGGTGCGCCGACATTCGCGCCATCGATCTTGAATTGCACTGAACCGCCGGAAGGATTACCGGCGCCGGGGCCTGTTCCTGCGACGGTCGCGGTGAACGTTACAGTCTGACCGTAGATCGAGGGGTTCAGGCTCGACGAAACTGTGGTAAGTGTGTCGCGTTTGTTGACGGTTTGACCGCCGTCGAGGAGATCGCTGCTGTCGTTGAAGTTAGTATCCGCGGAAGTGAAGACAGCTTCAACCGTGTGATTGCCGGCGGTGAGTGAACTGATTGCGGTGCTACTGGCTGAACCTCCGGAGAGGGCAACTGGAGCACCGAAGTTAGCGCCGTCGATCTTGAATTGCACGGAGCCACCACTCGGATTGCCTGCGCCTGCACCTGTGCCAACGACCGTTGCGGTGAAGGTAACGCTCTCACCGAAGGTTGATGGGTTAAGACTCGAAGATATGGTCGTTAACGTGTCGCGCTTGTTAACTGTCTGACCACCGTCAAGCGAGTCGTTGCTGTCGTTGAAGTTTGTATCGGTGGAAGTGAACAACGCTTCAACCGTGTGATTGCCGGCGGTGAGTGAACTGATTGCGGTGCTACTGGCTGAACCTCCGGAGAGGGCAACTGGAGCACCGAAGTTAGCGCCGTCGATCTTGAACTGAACAGAGCCACCACTCGGGTTGCCAGCGCCTGCACCTGTGCCAACGACCGTCGCGGTGAAAGTTACATTCTCACCGAACGTCGATGGATTCAGGCTCGATGAAACCGTGGTCAGGGTGTCGCGCTTATTGACCGTCTGCCCACCGTCGAGCGAGTCGTTGCTGTCGTTGAAGTTTGTATCGGTGGAAGTGAACAACGCTTCAACCGTGTGATTGCCGGCGGTGAGAGAACTTGTGGAAGTGGTCGCTGAACCTGCCACCAACGCCACTGGAGCACCGAAGTTAGCTCCGTCAATCTTGAATTGCACGGAGCCGCCACTCGGGTTGCCTGCGCCTGCACCGGTGCCAACGACTGTTGCGGTGAACGTTACATTCTCACCGAAGGTTGATGGATTCAGGCTCGATGAAACTGTGGTAAGTGTGTCGCGCTTATTGACCGTCTGACCACCGTCGAGCGAGTCGCTGCTGTCGTTGAAGTTTGCATCAGCAGAAGTGAAGAACGCTTCGACCGTGTGATTGCCGGCGGTGAGAGAACTTGTGGAAGTGCTCGC
Organism: uncultured Acidobacteriota bacterium; assembly: GCA_963728575.1. Classification (GTDB taxonomy): domain Bacteria; phylum Acidobacteriota; class Blastocatellia; order Pyrinomonadales; family Pyrinomonadaceae; genus PSRF01. The sequence goes on along the minus strand of CAVSKT010000005.1, from coordinate 167,835 downwards.
TGAACCTGCCACCAACGCTACTGGCGCACCGAAGTTGGCGCCGTCAATCTTGAACTGAACAGAGCCACCACTCGGGTTGCCGGCGCCTGCACCTGTGCCAACCACCGTTGCGGTGAAAGTTACATTCTCACCGAAGGTTGATGGATTCAGGCTCGATGAAACTGTGGTAAGTGTGTCGCGCTTATTGACCGTCTGACCACCGTCGAGCGAGTCGCTGCTGTCGTTGAAGTTTGTATCGGCGGAAGTGAACAACGCTTCGACCGTGTGATTGCCGGCGGTGAGTGAACTGATTGCGGTGCTACTGGCTGAACCTCCGGAGAACGCAACTGGAGCACCGAAGTTAGCGCCGTCGATCTTGAACTGAACAGAGCCGCCACTCGGGTTGCCAGCGCCTGCACCTGTGCCAACGACCGTCGCGGTGAAAGTTACATTCTCACCGAACGTTGATGGATTCAGGCTCGATGATACCGTGGTTAAGGTGTCGCGCTTATTGACCGTCTGACCACCGTCGAGCGAGTCGCTGCTGTCGTTGAAGTTTGCATCGGTGGAAGTGAAGAACGCTTCGACCGTGTGATTGCCGGCGGTGAGAGAGCTTGTGGAAGTGGTCGCTGAACCTGCCACCAACGCCACTGGAGCACCGAAGTTAGCTCCGTCAATCTTGAATTGCACGGAGCCGCCCGCCGGATTGCCTGCGCCTGCACCTGTGCCAACGACCGTTGCGGTGAACGTTACATTCTCACCGAAGGTTGATGGATTCAGGCTCGATGAAACTGTGGTAAGTGTGTCGCGCTTATTGACCGTCTGACCACCGTCGAGCGAGTCGCTGCTGTCGTTGAAGTTTGTATCGGCGGAAGTGAACAACGCTTCGACCGTGTGATTGCCGGCGGTGAGAGAGCTTGTGGAAGTGGTCGCTGAACCTGCCACCAACGCCACTGGAGCACCGAAGTTAGCTCCGTCAATCTTGAATTGCACGGAGCCGCCCGCCGGATTGCCTGCGCCTGCACCTGTGCCAACGACCGTTGCGGTGAACGTTACATTCTCACCGAAGGTTGATGGATTCAGGCTCGATGAAACTGTGGTAAGTGTGTCGCGCTTATTGACCGTCTGACCACCGTCGAGCGAGTCGCTGCTGTCGTTGAAGTTTGTATCGGCGGAAGTGAACAACGCTTCGACCGTGTGATTGCCGGCGGTGAGAGAACTTGTGGAAGTGCTCGCTGAACCTGCCACCAACGCTACTGGCGCACCGAAGTTGGCGCCGTCAATCTTGAACTGCACGGAGCCGCCACTCGGATTACCTGCGCCTGCACCTGTGCCAACCACCGTCGCGGTGAAAGTTACATTCTCACCGAACGTCGATGGGTTGAGACTCGAAGAAACATTCGTTAACGTGTCGCGTTTGTTGACTGTAAGCGTCTGAGTTCCGCTTGTGCTGCCGCTGTAAGTCGTGCCGCTGATCGTCTGCCCTGCGAAAGATGCCTGAACTGTATGCGGGCCTACGCTCAGTGCGGCTGGGTCATACGTCAGCGTCGCAACGCCGCTCGCATTTGTCACGGCTGTTCCAGGTGATATAGGCGATCCATCAACCGTGAAGCTGATCGTTGCCCCTGACACAGGCGCTCCACCAGACGTTCGCGTAAGCGTCGCGCTAAAAGTCACTGGACCAGTAGAGCCAAAAGCCACTGAAGCCGGCGACGGAACCGCGAGCGTCAGACTCGTCGCAACTACTGCCGCAGTAACAGTCACCTGCGGATCTTGCCCATGCTGGTTATCAAAAGTGTATGTCGTAGTAACCGCTGGATTCGGTGCAGTCGCATTGCTGTACGTAAGCGTAAACGACGTATTGTTCGCACATGTACCAGTCGCCGGCGAAGGCGGAGACTGCCGGATCGTGACAACCATCCCGACCACGCTTTGTAATGACACATTACACGGACTGCCGCCGCTGCCGGCCACGCTAACTTGACCTGCACCTGGCCCTACTTGTGGCGCGGTCCAACCCGCGGGAATGGTGAACGTCGTTGTTTGCTGGTTCCCAGCATTCTGCGCAGTGAAAGTCCACACGAACGTGTTTGTGGAACCTCCAGTAACTGTTTGAGTAAGTGGTGTAACGTTGAAGTTATTGGAATCGGTGAAAGTGGTCTGCGCAGTCACACCCGAAGCCAACCCTCTTGCGCCGACGATAAACTTCATGTTCTCGTCGTTATTCGCCACGAGATATTCGCCGGTGAAGTTTCCATCAGCCCCTGCCACAACATCGAAACCTCGTTCCTGCGGCGTGTGTGGGTCCTCGTGAATCTTGATTCTTACCGTCTCGCCGGCCTGGAAACCTCGGCCACTGATGTACGCCGTCTCACCAGGCGAATAGTCCATCTTGTCCGTCGTTATCGAAGCGGACGAGCTCCCGACAACTGAACTCGAGCTGAGCACATTGCCCGCGCCGTTCGCACCGCCAAGAACAAGCGCTTGTCCGTTCAACTCCGTAATCGTATGTCCTGCACGATCGAGTAGCGAATCGGAGTGACCGGTTCGAAATAGCGCCGCGCGTACTCGCGAAGAGCGAATCTGGCCTTCGAGTCCCACGCAAGGATCACTTTCAGGAAGCACGTGAGCGTAGGCGCCAAATCCTGGAAACGCAGGATCGTAGATCTCCATCGAACCATCGTTCGTGCCGCCAATGATCTGTACTTTGCCGTCAAACAATACGTGCGTGTGCGCACGCACGCGCGACACTTTCATTGTGTTGTTCACAGCAGTGAATGAACCCGCCGGGTCATAAATTTCTCCCGACAACAGCTCATTACCGCTCGCGTCACGTCCGCCGACAATCAACACTCGACCATCCTGCAGCAACGCTGCCGAGTGCATCGAACGCGCAACACTCATCGTCCCTGCAGCTGAGGATGTTCCCGCTCCTACGTTTAAGAGTTCCGCACTTCCACTTGCGGTACCGCCTGCAACGAGCAGGGTTCCATTAGCAAAAAGCGTCGCGCTGTGTCCTGCACGCGCAACACTCAGCGATGGACCACTACTGAAAGCGCCCGTCGCTGGATCGAAGATTTCAGTTGTAGCAACTGCGCCTGCTCCGTCACGTCCGCCTGCGATCAAAACGCGCCCATCGCCGAGCAACGTCGCCGTGTGATCGACACGCGCAACGGTCATGTTCGCCGCTGACGAAAATGTCGACGAAGCAGGATCGTAAATCTCACTTTCATTCAGAACGCCGCTGCCGTTCTCACCACCCGCAATCAGCACGCGACCGTCCGACAGGCGCGTGGCTGTGTGACCACGTCGCGCTGACGACATCGTCGAGCTTTGGCCTTGCGGTGCTGCCGCAAACTCGAGCGCGTGGTTCGCGGCAGTCGTGACTTGACCACCGTTGATAACGGCTGTCGCACTTGCGAAGAGTCGTTGACTCAACGAACTCGCGACCGAATTCATAGAAGAAAACATCGTGGCGGTTATGACAACCACGCCAACGAGAAATGCTAAACGAAATTTATTGTTTGAAAAGGAACGAAGGCGAGAGGGTCGATTCGGGGCAATCATGTCATTAGGGCTCCTGCTTGTTAATAGAGAACACTGCCTTGGCTGACGGGTGTTTCTGTGTGAAGACACATCCGCCGACCAACGCTTCTGGGCACGACTATTTCAACTGCTTTTGTTTAGCTCAGGAAAGGAAGGGAATCGTTTCCGCACGGGGACCCGATCCTTTCGCGCGAGAGGATTTACAACTCGGCGAGCGCAGTTTCATGTGACACCCGCATTCAGCAATCGGTAGGCCGAAGATTGCAACCATGTTGCAGACTTAGCTCTCCACCTACAACTCGAACAATACGTGCAGTTACATGCAGAAAAATCCGTTGATCAATGTTCATTTAGGGAAGGCGAGGTGCTCGCTGGCGAGCAGGTGAGGCGCACCCGCGCGGAATGAAGAACAAAAAAGAGGGCTCAGACGGAGCCGAGCCCTCTCAGGAAGGACCGGTCGGGTAGACTACCGAGAACCGCCCTCTCATTAACCAGTTCCCGGTATATCCTTCGTAGCCTTCCAAAACGCAGGACCCCGGATCTGGGCCTACCTCGGGCCCTGCGCATGCAAATGATGTTTTGCAGTTATGCCGCTCGAAAAAATTTAAGTCGCTCCGCGGTGCGCGGGTTGTCCGGCACTGACGCGTGGCGACTCGATCAAGCCCTGGATCACTTGAGCTACGTGCGATAGAGGCTTCGGCTTCCGCAGGAAAGCGTCAGCTCCGGCGCGACGGGCTTCCGCTTCCGCCTCGGGCGAACCATACGACGTGAGCACGACGATCCGCGTGTCGGGATTTCTTTTATGAACCAGCTTGATGATCTCAATTCCGTCAGGTTGCAGCGCGAGTCCCAATCGCAGGTCCTGAATAATCACCTTGTAATCAGTTCCGTGGATAAGGCCTTCTGCCTCTTCCATCTCACGCGCTGTGTCTACTTTGAAACCGTGGTGCGAAAAGTACTCACTCATGGAAAAGCAGATAGACTCTTCGTCGTCTACCACCAACAAATTCTGCGAGCGCGGTTCAAGATTATTCCTGGCTGCTGTTTGTCGCCGGCCACGAAACAGTTCTCGGAGGCGGCCGGAGACAGTCTTGAGGTTTAGCATCGAGTCGTTTTTGAGTTTTCCGATCAGAATGTGAGCGATTTGGGGAAGGGAGGCTGCATAGCTTTGATTGTCAGTCGGGGGGCAAATCTGCCTGACATAACAATCAGCCTCCCCCAATGGCAAGGCTCAGCGGGCGGAGCAGTCCGCTGGCCAGTGCCGTTTGTCGTTAGCTCTCTTTCTCCATGGCGCACATCTGACTAAATAAACGTGTGTTCACGATCCTGATTTTCTGTCTGGGCGAAAGTTCGGGATTGAACGTGTTGGATTATGAGGATGTTGCAAAAGTATGGCAACGGAGGTCTTTGCCCATTTGACTGGCAGTAATTTGGGATTTTTGTGTGGGGTCTTATGGCAGGTTACTGCCATAAGACACCACACGGGAGAACACAACCGACACAAACTATGGACAGAGGCTCACTGGATTACCATTGTTGAAGTTATCGAGTTGAGTCGCGAGACAATTTGCTGTGTTTGAGTCTGCGGTGGTCAGTTTCGGCGAGTACGTTAACCCGTTGAACTTGTACTTACCGTTCAAGAGCACGGCCCGATCGATGTTCATGATGGTCGTGCCGTTAATTCCCGCCCCCATGAACCGGTTCAACTGCGCGGCAATTAGTTGTGCCGTCAGATTGAATAGCGGATCGCTCGCCATCTTCTTCTTGCCGTCAGCCGTCGACTTGTTCAGCAGGTTAACTGCCTGGGTACAATCCGCGGCAGGCAAGATATTGTTCGCGTTGCTGGCCGGATTGCCTTTCAGCACCAGGTACCAGTTGGCCGCATAGTTAGGCCATAGTGTGCCGGGGTTCTGCGCGGATGCAACGAGCCCACCCGGCGGGTTAGTCGTATTCGCACTTGCGATTCCAAGCGCGAGATCGAGCATCGGCTTCTGACCCTTGCCGTTCGAGTTCGAGCACGACGCCCAGTTCTTCCAGAACCCGATGGTTAAGGCACGTCCGCCTGGCGGCGGTGTGTTGTTAACCGTAAACGTTCGTGTCTGACCCGGTTGCACCGTGAAATTCGCGCAGACGGTCAAGTTGTTCACGTTTGGATTCGGAAGTGACGGTGGGATGATGCTGCTCGGAACAAACAGTGGTCCATCGCCGGCGAGATTCGTATTCCAGCCTGGGAACACCCATTCGCATATCTGATACGTGTCGCCAGGTACGAGTTTAGTGGTGAAGCTTATGTTGCCGCTTGCGTCAGTACTCTTCGACTCGAGCACGGTGCCATCCGCGACAGTAGAAGCTCCTTGTCTTAGTTCGAACGTGAAACTCTGACCTCCCGCGGGCGGAAGTCCGCTCACTGTCTTCACGACTTGCGCGCTGCCCTTCCTGGTGTTTGTTATCGTGCAAGTCTTGTTTTGCGCCAACGCCAGTGTAACCGTGCCGTTGGCTGCGCAATCACCGCCGATGACGGTGACGTAATCCGAAAGCGAGGTGGCGGTTCCAGCCGTTTCACTAACTACGTGATTGCCGGCGTTGACAGGGACAAACCCGGTCGTTCCGCCGTCGCCAACATTTGCGCCGGTTCCTGCTGTGGCTCCGTCAATGCGTAGATTGAACAAACCACTATCCGTATCAGGTACGAGATCCTTTATCACTCGCAGTGTCGGCGAAATGTCGTTGTTAGTAACCGTGCAGGTCTTGTACTGACCGTTTGCAATCGTTCCGGAGCAGTCAGCCGAGAAGCTGGCTGCGTAGCCCGCTGGACCTGTTTCGGTCACGTTGTAGGCGCCTGCATCGAGTGTTACTTGAGTGCCTGGCGCTTCAGCTCCCGCGAAGTTATCAGGCGAATCGTTTGAGCCACCTGAATCAAGTGTGAATTGAGCTGCGGTTGCGGTGCCGCCGTTATCGTTGATGACGTGTTTGATGACGATCAGCTTGCCTGGCTTATCGTCGTTAGTGACCGTGCAGGTCTTCTCCTGGCCATTAGCGATCGTGCCCGAGCAGTTAGCCGAGAAACTCGCTGTGTAGCCGGATGGACCTGTCTCAGTAACATTGTAAGCGCCAGCATCGAGTGTTACTTCGGTGCCGGGTGATTCAGCTCCCGGGAAGTTATCAGGCGAATCGTTTAAGCCACCTGAATCGAGTGTGAAGTTAGCTGCGGTTGCGGTGCCGCCGTTGTCGTTGATGACGTGTTTGATAACGATCAGCTTGGCTGCCTGATCATCGTTAGTGACCGTGCAGGTCTTCTCCTGGCCGTTGGCGATTGAGCCGGAGCAATCAGCCGAGAAGCTGGCTGTGTAGCCCGCTGGACCTGTCTCAGTCACGTTGTAAGCGCCCGCGTCGAGCGTTACTTCGGTGCCGGGTGATTCGGCTCCCGCGAAGTTATCAGGCGAATCGTTTGAGCCGCCTGAATCGAGCGTGAAGTTAGCTGCGGTTGCGGTGCCGCCATTGTCGTTGATGACATGTTTGATGACGATTAGCTTGCCTGGCTGGTCGTCGTTAGTGACCGTGCAGGTCTTCTCCTGGCCGTTTGCGATCGTGCCCGAGCAGTTAGCCGAGAAACTCGCTGTGTAGCCGGATGGACCTGTCTCAGTCACGTTGTAAGCGCCAGCATCGAGTGTTACTTCGGTGCCGGGTGATTCGGCTCCCGCGAAGTTATCAGGCGAATCGTTTGAGCCACCTGAATCGAGTGTGAAGTTAGCTGCGGTTGCGGTGCCGCCGTTGTCGTTGATGACGTGTTTGATAACGATCAGCTTGGCTGCCTGATCGTCGTTAGTGACCGTGCAGGTCTTCTCCTGGCCGTTGGCGATCGAGCCGGAGCAATCAGCCGAGAAGCTGGCTGTGTAGCCCGCTGGACCTGTCTCAGTCACGTTGTAAGCGCCCGCGTCGAGCGTTACTTCGGTGCCGGGTGATTCGGCTCCCGCGAAGTTATCAGGCGAATCGTTTGAGCCGCCTGAATCAAGCGTGAAGTTAGCTGCGGTTGCGGTGCCGCCATTGTCGTTGATGACATGTTTGATGACGATTAGCTTGGCTGGCTTATCGTTGTTAGTGATCGTGCACGACTTGTCGTCACCTGCTGCCAACGTGATGCTGCCGTCGGCGGCACAGTCGCCACCGATCGTGGCTGTATAACCGGGATCGGTAGTCTCGCTGACGGTGTGTGAGCCGATTGTCGAAGTGTTCTTAACTCCTGAAGTCACTGAGTTGCCATCGACAAAGAGCGGGAAGTCGCTGACCTGTTTCGTCCCTCCGTTATCATTGACGACGATCTTGGTGACCGTGAGTTTTGGTTTCTTCGTGTTGGTGAAAGTACATGTAACGGTCTCTCCCGGATCGAGATTGATCGAGTTGGGATTATCCGCTGCATGGCCCAGGCTCGAGGTACATGTAGAAGTCGTGACGTAATCGGAGTTGGCTGTTTCAGTCACTTGATACGTACCCGGCACGATGAAACCACTATCGTTCGGTGTAGCGCCGTCCGTCAGACTAAACGGGCTGCCGTAAGTCGTCGTGAAATCGAAGCTCGTCGGATCTCCGCCCGGCACTGTAACTTTGTCCACGATGATCTTGCCGAGCACCTGCTCGTTTACAAAGGTGCAGGAAAGGAACTGTCCTTCCTTCGGCGTGAAGGTCACCGTTCTGGTTCCCAAACTCGTTGAGAAAGTTCCGACTCCCAAACCGCCGTCGGTCTGTGTGCAAGAGAGTCCGGTTAAGTTGAACTGAGGAGCCGCGGCACTGGGATCCGATTCAGTCACACTTCGCGCGGTTTCATCCAGAAGATTGAACTGCGTTTGAGCCGGTGTCAGACCATTCGGGGGCGTCAGTGAGAATGGACCAAGATTACTGCCCGTGGTTGTGTAATTGAATTGTTTGCTTTGTGCGTTATCCGGATTCGTCTCCTTAATTATAGTGAGCTGGATCGGGAAGAAGACTGCAGCCGCTGAAAGCTGATGATCCTGGTTTCCGACGTTACAGGTTTCGCCCGCGCCGGAACAGGTTATATCGGTTAGCCGCATGTGATACGGAGAACCATTGATCGCAATCGCTGAGTTCGCTATCCCCCAATTCAATCTCGTCGAGATGTGTCCGCCCCATGCGAGCACGGCGATCGACGAAGTCGCAGTGAACTGCACCGTGATTGACGTAGAACTGTTTCCTGCATAGGTTCCATCCAACGTGTACGGACTTCCCGGATTTATGATCGACAATGCGTTTCCGTTGAAGAGCGTAAAGACACCGGCAATCTGAGTGATGTCGTCTCCATCTCCCGGATTACCATTCTGACCCGCCGTGACATTTGGATCGATCGGGATTGGCGTGGTCACAAACGACAATGGATTGCAGAGGTTGACAATCGAACCGCCCTCTTTCCGAGTACATGGATTGTTTCCTGGAGTCGGTTCAGTCCTGTCGAAGCTGGTGAGGTAATCAAACGCGTGCTTCCCGCCCTGAGTCGTGTCGTATTCAATAGTTAGTGTGTAGGTGTTGCCAGCAGTCAGGTTCTCCAAAACGCTTCGGTAGGGAACTGAGTCCCCTTCGGTATAATGACCTTTTGAGGCGTTGACATTGCCATTTGTCCAGGCTTCACCAGTACAAGTGGTTGGCGCGCTAGCTGGTCCATTTTCACAAGTATCCAGGTTTGCGGAGCCGTCAGTGAAAGTGGCTTGCGCCACGAGTCCGGAACTGTTTCCAGTTGCAGTTAACAGGAACGCGCTGCCTGCTGAGTCGTCAGGGTCAACGAACCACGACGAATCAAAACTTCCTAAAGCATCCGCCGCGACATTCCACGGTAAGTGGCCGCCACCGTCGTTCGACGTGCCGTCAGTATGTACTACGTGAAGCGTCACGATTTCGTTGGGCCAGAAACCGAGGCCATTTATGTACGCGGTTTCGCCTGGAAAGTAATTTGCCCGGTCAGTGAACACTATGGGATCGAGCGCGTTCGGAACAGTTAACAAACGTTCCACTCGATGTATTGACGGTTGGATGTAGCGAGTGCGTTCTGCTAACTGCACGGGGGCCGTAGGTCCGCTCAACTGCGGGAGCATTCCGATCAATGCCGGTGCTTTTGCAGTCGCGGTGTAGCCGGCTATCAACGCGACGCCGAAAACAAACGGCGCGAGAAGCGCCAAGCGGCAGGTTGAAGGAAGGGAGGTTAAAAAGAAAGTACGACGTCGTCGCGGAAATCTCTGGGCTTTCATGTGGGAATGACTCCTTATGTAGGTCTGTTAGCCAGCGACGCTTTGCGGGTTGGGAGGCGTCAGAGGCGGATCACAAGCTGCTAAGTCTCAACTGTAGTAAGGCCGCAGATAATATTTTAATTGCAAACTTCTTACAACCGGGGTTAGTGCCCATTTTTAGGGCAGTTTTGTACAATTTTTTCGCGCGGTTGAGGGCACAATGCTGCCACCGCATTTAGGGGCAGCTAGTTTGTGGTTGGGTCGCCTACTCAGGCATCTTCGCCAGCTTATTGGCGAAAGCGTAGACGACGAGTTCGAGGCGATCGGTAACGCCAAGCTTTGAGTAGATCGAGCTGAGATGGTGAGTGACCGTCGTCGGGCTAATGAAGAGTCGTTCCGCGATCTGTTTGTTCTTAAGTCCTTCCGCAATCAAAGCGATTACTTGACGTTCTCGATCCGTGAGAGACGAGATCTTTTTTCGATGTGGGTCGACTGCCTCTTTATCCTGACTCGACAATTGCCAGATCAAGTTTCCAAGGGTCAAACGATCGAGCCATGCTTCACCCTGATAAACCTTTTCAATCGCTTTGAGCAAAAGATCAGCAGCATTATCCTTCAAAACAACGCCCATTGCGCCGAGTTGAGCAGCCTTTTGATGGGTATTCGTGTCGCGTGAAGCCGTCAAAACGAGCAGCCGCGCGGTGCGTGCAGCCTCTCGTAACTGGGGAATGAAGGAAAGCGAACTCACGCCGCCCAGTTCAAGGTCCAGAATGATCAGATCGGCGGGTTCGCGAGCGATGATCTCTAGCGCCTCTTGCCGGCTACTCGCCATAGCCACGACTTTGATCCCAGGATGATGGTCGAGCAGCATACGCAGACCTTCCCGCACCACGAGTTGATCATCAACTATCACTATGCGAATTTTCTTGGGCGCTGGCTCCATTCAATTCGGTAGGACCGGGAGGTTTTCGACTTTTTGATTATGAACATGTTGCAAAAGGCGGACAATGGGGGTACCTGCCTATTTTTCTGGCAGGATTCTGCCAAAGTTTTTGGCAAGATTCGGCTGTATTCGAGGGTTTACGCTTATTCAGGCATTTTCGCGAGGCCGTGCCGGAAAGCGTAGATGATGAGCTCGAGACGATCCGACACTTCCAGCTTCGAGAAGACTGAGCTGAGGTGGTGGGTAACTGTCGTTTCACTAATGAATAGCCGTTCGCCGACCTGCTTGTTCTTGAGACCTTCGCCGACAAGAGCGATCACTTCGCGTTCCCGATCGGTCAGTGATTCAATCTTCGTGACTTCGGGATCTACTAACTGAGGTTTGTTGAACTCCTGAATCATGCTGCCCATCATCGACCGCTCGATCCAAACTTCTCCGTCATACACTTTCATAATCGCTTTCAGAAGTTGGTCGGCAGCGTGCTCCTTCAACACGATGCCCATAGCGCCGCGACGAATCGCGCCACGATGCGCGTCGGGGTTTTGCACTCCAGTCAGTACCAGCACTCGAGATTCAGGACTTGCCTGGCACAGTTCGGGAAGAAACGACAATCCGTCTTCATCTCCAAGCACGAGATCCAGGATGATCACGTCCGGACGTTCGCTGGTTGCGCGTTCGAGTGCCTCAGCTCTGTTCCCGGCCTGTGCGACAACCTGCATGCGCTGGTCGTGTTCAATCAACATACGCAGCCCGCTTCGGATCACAACGTGATCGTCAACTATCATGATTCTGATTGGTTTCTGAGCCATAGGTCTTACAGTGGTATTCCTACACTGACCACCGTGTAGTCCTTCTCATCAACAAATACTTGCGTGTCTCCTCCGAGAGACGCCGCGCGTTCTGCGATTGAATGCGGTCTGAAAGATCGAATGGGTTCATTGCCGTCGACACGCTCCCCATCCGCGTTTCCGCCGGTGCGCGGCCTGCTATTTTTGATCTGTAAATGAAGCGAAGTCTCTTTACATGAAATCTCAACGCGCGCGTCGCGGCAGAAAGCATGACGCCTGACGTTACTCAAACCTTCAGCAACAATCTGAAACAGCTCGGCAGCCAAGCGATCGTTAACTTTTACTTTGCCGTACGCCTCGACGTCGACGTTGATGCCCGTCACTCGCGAGAACCGCTCGGCGTATCGTTCGATCGCGGGCAGTAAAACGTCGGCGCGCTCTTCGGTCGCTCGAAGCCCCCAAACGAATCGTCGCAGCTCCGCGAGTTCGTGGTTCGTGAGATCAAGCAGCTCCTGCACGTTTGCGCGAACGCCTGTTTGTCCCGCCTCGAGCTTCTGGTCCAATGCGGCAAGCCCAAACTGTAACCCGAGATAAGGTTGAATGACGCTGTCGTGAATGTCGTGCGCGATCCGGCGACGTTCCTGTTCGGCGGCATCAGACGCCAGGTTATCGATGAGCCTGATGTTTTCCATCACCGGCGTTACGTGGTCCATCAACTGCAACATAAAATCCATGTCAGGACTGTCGAACCTGTTTGGACCATTGACGATGAACAACCGTCCGACTGCCTGGTGACGATAGTAAACCGGTATCGATAGATACCTTTGTGCGTCGAGCATCCCTGCGAGTTTGTCGCCCGTGCTCGAGCTTGTTTCAGAAAACTGCCTCGTCTTCACATCGAATAGACGTGTGTGCGATGAATTCTTTCGGTAGATGACTGCGTAGTCGAGCGACGGCGAGAGAAACTGTGCCGCGAATTCGTGACCGATTTCAGGAGGGGCCGATCGGCTGGCATAAATTCCTCTTGCCACACGGTACATCTGATAGCAGTCTTCAGTACCGGTTTTACCGGGAATTACGAGCACGCATGCTTCGGCGTCGTAGAAAGCGCGAACACTCTCGAGGATCGCCTTGATGGTCCTATCGATACCGAAACGCGGATTGGAGAAAACGGTCACGTCTTTCAGCAGCTTCAGACGATTTTTTAGTTCTGTGTGGTAGCCGCCCCACCGTGAAATGATGTAGCCGAAAATCAGCAAACCGATCGGAGCGAGCAGCAACTCGTTGAAGTTTATCCGTTGACTGCGTGGCGTGTTTATCACGCCGATGATCGTATAGACGCCCGCGGACGCGAGTGTTAGACGCAATCCGTCGATCAATCCCCAACTAAACGAAGCGACGATGATCGCGAAGAAGAACAAGTAATAAAAGGTGCTGTTTGTGCGAGTAGTAAAAAAGATTATCGGCAGGTACCACAAGAGGTCGAGCCAGGGGATAATTTTGTTGGCGGCAACCGGGTTGCGCCGGACCGAGAGGTGATAGACCAGTAATCCGTAAAGTGAGTAAAGAGCCAGCGCGATGTAGGTTGGTATGGCCCAACGAAGCGAAGTGAGGGGTTCCATGAGGAGAACCAGCAGCGCTGACGTACCAAGCACGACGCGCATGCCTGCGATCAGTCGAAGATCGATCCACTGTTCTGACAGTGGATCGCGAGTCGTGGCTGGTTTCTTTGTCGAGTCCTGATTCACGGATTACAAGCTTTCACCCTTAAACTTTTGCAACGCCTGCCACGTTCGTTCGGCTTCGTCTCCGAAGAGCACGATGTCGTTCTGACGCACGTCGACGTCCATACTCAAACGCGTTTTGACGTCGCCTTCGGCCCGCCGGTAGTGGGCGCTCGTGATGTGATCGACGTGAACCATGTATCTGCCGCCCTCTGGGTGGGCGATCTCGATAAACTTCATTTTGTGCTACCTCAAAATAAGATAGAACCGGCTAGCGGCCGGTTCTCGGTGATCTGTTGCCGACGTGGATATGAGGTCCGGTTGAAACACCCGGAATAGGCCCGCGAAAAGCCAGATACGGAATTGATTCAGCCTTCAAAAACGCTACGAGGGCGCGACCTTCAACGCTGTCGGGATGCAGATTGACGTCCATGCTGTTGCGATGGTCCAACCTCCAACGAGTGTGCAGGTCGGATTGTCCGAAGTTCGACAATGGCAACGGTCGATTGAACTTTGACTGGAAAAACTCTTTCACTTTCGTTGCTTCGGCAAGGGTCCACCGGACCGTACGCTCGACGGGTTCGGAACTTTCAGTTTCACTCTTCGGCTTCGGATATTCGATGCGAACGACGCGAGCGTGATCGATAAAGGTTGTGACGTTGCCGCGCTTGTACCAGTAGCCGTCGGAGCTTTCGTTCACTTCGTCAACCCGCATCTCGCTGCCGCCGGCGAGGACCATCGTGACCGAAAGCTTTTCTTCCGCGGGCGGCGTTGTGGTTGTTTTGGAATCCTGCGCGCAGACACACGTAGCGCAGATCAGCAGAATGAAGCTGTACAAGAGAGGTCTAAGGGGCATCGATCTCAGCCTGCGTTCAGAGTTCAAGCTTTAGCTTGCGTTCGCAGTTTTCAAGGTTGCAAGCTAAAGCTTGAACTCTGAACTAAAAAACTTTTAAATCTTCGGCGCAAAATACCCGACGCGCGTGTGCGGGCGAAAAGCAGGGTTCGCAGTCTCTACGCGCACGCGCCGGAAACTTCCATCCCTCGCTTTGTTGAGCGGCGTGTAGTAGAGCGCGTACTGGTGTCTCAGCTCATCAGCCACCTCGGCGTATGTCGATTCAAGCGCGGTAAACGATTGCGGCTTGTAGAGCCGGCCACCGGTGGCCTGTGCGAGCTGAGCCAGGTTCCTTTCACTCTGGTCCAGCGCCTGTAATCCGAGTCGCAGCGTGTCGATTCGAACTTGATTAAACTTTACATTCGCTTCAGTTCCACCCAGCAGCGTATCGAGCTCCGCGTTCTTTGCAGCACGAGAGATCTCAGTGTTGCTGACGATGTAAACCACCACCTGCGCTTGAATCAGGGCCTGCAATGCCTGCTCGAGCGTCGAAGTGCCGCGGCCGTTATCAATGCCGTCAGACAAAACGATCGCGGCGCGGCGCGATTTAGTCGCTGAGGCAAACTGCTCCTGCGCAGCGAGCAGCAACGCATCGTTGAACCGCGTGTACATCCCCGAATCGATTCGACTCAGGGCGCGTTGGAATTGAAAGCGGCTCTTGGTCCAGTCTTGTAAAAGTTGGACGCGATCGTCGAACTTGATCAGACTGATTCGATCGTCTGCTTCGAGGCGTCCGACGAATCCCTGCGCAGCGCGACGAAAGTCGTCAATGTTGTTCGCGACTGAAGACGACGCATCGACCATCAACACGACGTCGACAGGTACTTGCCGCAGCGCGAGATCGCTCAAGGGTTGCAACCGGTTGTCTTCGTAGATGCGAAAGTCGTTTCTCGTCAGATCATTTACGAGACGCCCGCTGGTGTCGCGCACCGTCACCGGAAACATGATTTCGACCGTGTCGACTGAAATGACGTCGCCGGGCGTGACTTCCTGTTCCGGTGGTTTTTTCAGCGATGGGATCGGGGGCGGTGCTCCCATTTTTTCCAGCTCTGTTTTTGGAACAGGCGTGGCGCTGGGTTTAGCCGTGGTGGGCTTCGGCTTTTGCGGCGTGCGGCGTTGCGCACTCGCGAGGAAAAAATCGACTTGCAGCAACGACAGAAGTAACGCTAGACCAAGTAGTACTCTCATATACTCTCTGCTTCACTTGCCTTCGCCCATTGCGGCTTTCATCGCGGCAAGCACTTTCTCCGTGACGCGACGTTTACGAAGTTCATCCAGCTTGTTCGCCGCCAGATCAAATTCAACCGGCGACTGTTCAATGCGGCGAATAATCGTGCCTTCCGAGAAGCCCGCATCGACCAGTTCGACGATCGATTCGTTTGTCAGGCTCTTTGTCTTTTCAAGTTTTGCCGGGCCGGCCTCGCCAGGCTCAGTTGGCGGTCTAATGATCTTAACGGTAGCGCTTCCAGTTGTAACCATCTCGTTATCGAGAGAGCCATTGCCACCGCTCGAACGATTACGTCCCCGTGCTCCGCCGCTCGATCCGAATATGCCTGTGCCGCTGTCGCCATTGCCGGCGCCCGGACTGCTGCCGCCCTTGGGATCGATACCCTTTGTAACGAATTCTTCGTCACCCCAGCTCGCGTCGTCCAGCATGATATCCAGGCCTTCCTGCCGGGAGAGCATCGCGAGGATGATTTTTTCCGTAACGCCATTTCGCTTCAATTCGATCATGCGATCGGGCGAGAGGTCGAAGTTTGGAATACGTGAATTGATAATCGAGATGATGGTTTTCTCTTTGAAACCTGCTTTGGTTAGTTTGACGACCGCCGCATTCGTGAGCGACACGTCTGTCTGGCGAGTTTGAGCCAGCATAACCGGCGAAAGGATCAAAACGAGGGAGACTGAAAGGATAATGCGTGCTGCGAATGATTTCATACTGTCACCCTTACTTTCCTGATGGAGCAAGTTATCTCTGCGGGCCCGGCACTTCGCTGTCCTCTTTTGGTTTACGCCCGTCGATGCCGTAACGCTTGCCGATCTTCTTCACGTATTCGCGAGTTTCACGGTAAGGGGGAACCTGTCGTCCGTATTTCATCACCGCCCCCTCGCCTGCATTATAACTCGCCAGGACCAGATCGACCCGGCCGCCAAACATCGTCATCAGCTCCTTTAAATAACGCGTTCCACCCATGATGTTTTCCGCCGGATCGTAGGGTCGCCGTACGCCCAGGCGCCGGGCCGTTCCCGGCATCAACTGCATTAACCCCTGTGCCCCTTTCGGGCTGCGGGCGAACTGCTTGAACTGCGACTCCTGCTCGATCACGCAGAACACCAGGTAGGGGTCGATCCCAAACCGGGCCGCGTTAATCTTTATTAAATGATCAATATGACCATTTCCCGAGGACCAGCCACCCTCTGTCCACTTCGTATCGGCCGTCGCGGGCTGTTCGCGTTCGATACGGGCAATGCGCTCGCGGTCGAGAAACATCGATACGTTACCGCGTCTATACCATGCTCCATCAGTACTTTCCGTGACTTCGTCGACTCTGACGCGAGCGCCGCCGTTCAAATAAATCCAGATCGGTAACGGCGTTTCGGCAGGTTTTTTTTCTGTTGCGACTGCGGGTGCGGGTTTTACTTCCGGCGCCGCTTTTGTGAGAGGTGTGATCTTCTTCACAGTTGCGGAGTCGAGTCCCTTGGAGATGGACCCCTTGCGAAACCAGACCTCAGCGCCCTGGTGCCAGATCTCGTCTACTTCAAACGAGTAGTTGTCAGTCAGGGTTATGCGGTATCGATTCGGCTCGGCGGTTTGAGTGGGAGGTGTTTGGGCAGAGACAAGTCCAGCGGATTGCCAACCCAGCAGGCAAATAAACAAAGCCGTGATGATGCGAGCCGCACTCGTCATTTTTCGTGTTTCAGTCGCTTTTCAACACGTTCAGAGTTCAAGCTTTTGCTTGCCTGTCCTTGGTTCCACACGTGCAAGCTAAAGCTTGAACTCTGAACAAGCCTTACGCCGTCCTCGCCAACTCAAATTGCTTGTCGGGGGCGAAACCATGTGCCGTTCCGAAGTAATTACCCCACGCCATATCAATGAGCTCATTGCTCAACTGGAGGTTACGTCCTTCGAAGAGGCAGATGTCATTTACTTTATTGAGGAGATCTCGGGGCTCGCAACCCTTCATGATGCGGTTCTCGGCCGCATACTTCCTGATTATGTGGTCAAGACATTCCTGGTTGACGGCAATCCCGCGATTGGTTGCGGTTCTTTTGAAAATCTCGACGAACGCGCCCGCAGTGGGGGGTTCCACACGCGCGCGATAACCCATTCGCCGGAGAAATGCTTCGTCGACCAGATCGTTTTCATTCAGGTTCGTGGAGAAGACCACGAGCTGTTCGAACGGTAGTTCGATCTTCTTGCCGCTGTGCAGTGTCAGAAAATCAACTCTGCGCTCGAGCGGCAGGATCCAGCGGTTCAGAAGATCCGTTGGAGAAACTCGCTGGCGTCCAAAGTCGTCGATGACGAGTGTGCCGCCATTCGATTTCACCTGGAACGGCGCTTCGTAAAACTTAGCTGACTCAGACCACGTGAGATCGGTGTTGTCCAACGTCAACTCGCCGCCGACGATGATCAGGGGACGTTCAATTTCGATCCATCTGCGGTCAAACTCGATCAGGGAATCCTGTTGTTTGACCGCTCGATGATTGTGTGCGTCGTAGACGCGAATGACCTGGTTATCAATCTCAATTGCATAAGGAATCCAGATCGAGCCGGAGAGTGCACCATTCATTCTTTCTGAGACGGCAGTTTTGCCTGTGCCGGCGAGCCCGGTCAGAAACAATGAAGATCGGGAGTTGATCACGCAGCCTAACGTCGTCAACAAAGAGTCAGGCAGTACGAGATCTTTGAAAGCGTTGCGCACACTCTCCATCGTGGCGGAGCGCGAAGGCACCGCCTGGAGTCGCATCATGTGCGCATAATCGTCCAGGGAGACTGGGGCAGGACCTAAGTAGCCGCTCTGGCTGTTAAGACGTTGAACGCGTTCCCAGCCGTGGTCCAACATCGCATAGCGAGTGGCTCCCACGGCACTCTGAAGCCGCATTTCAATCAGCTTCTCACGATACAACTGGTAGAGCAGCTCTTCAGTGAGTGCGCGAGGCAGGTGTAACCGATCAGCCACAGAGACTGTGGTTGGCTCGGGAAGCATGGCCACGTGCTTCAGAGCGAGATCGCAAAGGAAAGCCTCGTGTACGCCGGTCTCTGTCAACTCTTCAGGAGTTGGGGGACCCATGCTCTCGATTTCTGCCCGGCTGAGTATACTCAGATGTCCCATGAGGTTTGCTCCTTCGTTTTTATCCTGGCGCCCACCTATCGAGTTTTTGCGGCCGCTGACGTTCTGAGTGAAGTCAATGTCTTGCTCGTTTCGTCAGCCTCTTCCATTCTTCCGTGGCGGGCATAAAGCACTGACAGCGGATAGAGAACGTCCTGGTTGCCTGGCTGAATTACGCGGCACCTCTCGAGATGTTTGATCGCCTCTTTGTCGTGACCGAGACGGACCAGCCGAGTGGCCATGTTCATCCGGCCATCAAACTCACCCATCGCCTTCTCGAAGTACTGGTACGCGTCGTCAAACTTTCCAGTCTGGACCAGGGCCATGCCGAGGTTGTTGAGGAAGCGTTGATCGTCGGGCCGGGCCTTGACTGCACGCTTCAAGTACTTCACGGCGCGAGAATATTCACCGTTTTTCATCAGGACGTAGCCAAAGTCGTTCAAGTGCTCGGGCTGATCGTTGTCGCCTTTAAGTGCAGTCTGGAGCGAATTTAACGCTTTCCCACGGTATCCTTTTACCTCGTATGCGATGCCCAGCAGGTTATGAGCTTCCCACAGTTCACGGTCCAACGACGTGGCCATCGACAGCGAGTTGACCGCGCCGTTGATGTCCTTCGCGTTGAAGAGTTCGCGACCGTGCTTGAGATGTTCGCGAGCTTGTGCCTTTTTGTTCTCGATCGCGTCGGACGAGTCGGTGTTAATTTGATCGGGCGTCGAGGTCGCGGGCTCAGTGGCTGGAGCGGTCCGCGCGTCAACCACTTTAGTTACTCCAGCGCTCTCAAACTTCTCGACGTCTTTCTTTGTGAGACGCTCGAGCTTGTTTTCGTCCTTCTTCTTTCCGGCGCCGAAGAGACGTCCGACTGCTCTGAAGGGGTAGGTGACGACCTTTACAAAACCGTTGCCGCCATTTTTCTTCGTTTCGAGCTCCTGAGTTTCGGCAGCATCAGTGGTTTCACTAAGGACCAGGATCTCCGAGTCACTCATCACGCTGCTGAGCGCAGTGCGATGTTGTGAATCGAGAGCCACCATAAGGGCCAACATTACTGCAAGCGCAACGGCTAATCGTTTGAACATGAAACCCCTCCTTATTTGTTAATTGTTATGTGGCTGGCGGCGCCACCTTCCAACATGTCGAAAATGTTCAGCATTGCTGGACCAAGAATG
Source organism: uncultured Acidobacteriota bacterium (assembly GCA_963728575.1). Taxonomy (GTDB): domain Bacteria; phylum Acidobacteriota; class Blastocatellia; order Pyrinomonadales; family Pyrinomonadaceae; genus PSRF01. The sequence goes on along the minus strand of CAVSKT010000005.1, from coordinate 148,239 downwards.
ATGATGAACATCGTAGGAAAGAGCAGTGCAGCCAACGGCAGCAAGAGCTTGAAGGCCGCTTTCTGAGCAGCTTGTTCCGCGCGCTGGCGACGTCTGGTCCGAAGGCTGTCCGAATAAACTCTGACGGCCCTGGCGATCGACGTACCAAAGCGATCGGCCTGAATCAACATGCCCACGAGGCTGTTGAGATCTTCGACCCCGGTTCGTTCAGCAAGATTGCGCAGTGCTTCGCTGCGTTCACGTCCAACGCGAATTTCGAGGTTCGCGAGTTCAAATTCCTTGCTGATTTCAGGATGAACGTCCTTCAACTCCTCACAAACCTTGAGCATCGCGGCGTTCAAACCGAGTCCGGCCTCCATCGTGACCACCATCAGGTCCAATGCGTCGGCAAGACCCCACGTGATACGCAGTTTGCGAGCGGCGATCAGGCGAACGAGAATGAAGCGCGGCAGGATAACGCCAGCTACAAAGGCAAAAAGCACAGCCAGTAAAGCGGTGCTCAGCGGACGCGTCAGGAACGTCCAGATGACCAGTACGATTGCCGGCAACAGCAACACCGACAGGAGCTGGAGCGAGCGGTAGATTGCGGGTGCATGCGGTGAACGGAAGCCTGCCATCATCAGTTGCTTTTGCAACTTCTTGGCGTCAACCGCCGAAACCGGAACGAATCGATTGATTGGCTCCGCAATGCGTTCAGCCAACTTCCGGACCGAGCTGTCCTCAAGGATTGCCACACCCGATCCATCCTGATCGCCTAACTCCTGCAGACGGACGGCGGTCGCGCTGGCTGGACGAAACAGTAGCCAGTAGATAGCCATCACAGCGCCGGCTATGCAGATGAATGTTGAAACGGAAATTATCAGCATAAGTCCCCTATCGGTAATTCAGATCTTGATCCTCATGATCTTCCGGACCATCACCATGCCGAGGATTTGCATCACGGATGCAATGAACAGCAGCCTGTGTCCGCGTGGATCGCTCCACATCACTTCCATATAAGATGGATTCACGATCGACATGTAGACCGCGAGAAGGATCGGGAGAGCGCATAATAGCCAGGCGGACCAGCGTGAACTCAAGGTCAATGTCTTGAGGTCTTCCAGAATGCGGAACCGTTCGCGGATCGTGTAGGCGACCTTCTCCAGCAACTCCGAAAGGTTGCCGCCCGTCTCGCGCTGAATCATGATGGCGGTTACGCACATACGCAAATCCAGCAACGGCACCCTGTGCACGAGATTGTCGAGCGCGAGTTTGAGCGAGAGACCGAGGTTCTGTTCGTCGTAGGTTTTGCGAAATTCGGTCGCGATCGGTTCCGGCATTTCGGTCGAGACCATTTGCAGTGATTCAGTGAACGCGTGACCCGCTGAAAGTCCTCGGCTCATCAAGTCGAGAGCATCGGGCAACAACTGAAGAAATTTTTTGAGCCGTTTCTTGCGTTTGGCGAGGACGTGCAGAAACGGGAGCGCACCAGCAATAAATGCAAACAGGATCATGAGGGGAATCGACACCGTGAGCATTCCGGCTGCAAGAAACCCGAGGGCCGCCGCGGTTAACGAGAAAAGAACCAGCCGCATTACCGTTATCTGCAAGTCGGCCTGATCGATGATTCGCTTGAGGCGGGTAGTCACCTCCAGTTTGAGCAGAGAGCGATTGACCCAGGGGATCTCACTCAGCAGTTCCTGCCGCGCGAGTTGCACGTCCAGGTCGCTGGATTGCGCGGATGAGCGAATGGCTTCCGCGAGTCGCTCATTCAGCAAGGCGCGCTTCTTGTCAGACTTGCGCGAGGTGATCAGGTAGAGGGCATAGACGCCGAAGAGACAAGCAAGAAAGACAAAAAAGTAAATAACAAACATTAAGCAACCTCCTCGAAGAACGAACGCGGTAGTTGCATTCCGTAAACCTTGAGTCGTTCGGCAAAGCGCGGACGAACACCTGTCGGACGGAACCGGCCAAGGACCCGGCCGTTCTGGTCCACGCCCTTGCGTTCGTAAATAAACACGTCCTGCATCGTGATGACGTCGCCTTCCATACCGGTGATTTCGGAGATCGACACGATGCGGCGTGTGCCGTCGCTCAGGCGCGCAACCTGTATCACCATGTTGATTGCGGAAGCGATCTGCTGGCGCATCGCGCGATCTGAGAGACGCATGCCCGTCATCTGAATCATCGTCTCGAGGCGGGCAAGTGCGTCGCGCGAGGTGTTTGCGTGAATCGTGGTAAGCGAACCGTCGTGACCCGTGTTCATAGCCTGAAGCATGTCGATCGCTTCACCGCCGCGAACCTCGCCGATCACAATACGATCGGGTCGCATACGCAACGCGTTTCTAACCAGATCGCGCTGGCCTACTTCTCCCTTGCCTTCGATATTCGGCGGTCGTGTTTCGAGCCTTACCGTGTGCGGTTGCTGCAACTGTAATTCAGCCGAGTCTTCAATCGTCACGATACGCTCGTCGTGAGAAATGTAAGCGGAGAGCGCATTGAGCAATGTAGTTTTACCAGCGCCGGTACCGCCCGAGATCAGAATATTCAGACGAGCGTTGACGCACATTTCAAACATCGCAGCCATATCGGGTGTGAGTGCCTGATTCTCGATGAGCCGGTTCATGCGGAGAGGCTCGGCGCCAAAACGGCGAATCGAAAGCACTGGCCCATCGAGCGAAAGAGGCGGAATGATCGCGTTCACGCGCGAGCCGTCCTTCAAACGCGCGTCGACCATCGGCGACGATTCGTCGATGCGGCGGCCAACAGACGAGACGATGCGTTCAATAACGCGCATGAGGTGCTCGTTATCCTTGAATTCAATATTCGTCCGCTCGAGTTTTCCACGGCGCTCGATGTAGATGTTGTACGGCGAGTTGACCAGGATGTCGGAAATCGTGTTGTCGGCGAGCAGTTGCTCGAGTGGTCCAAGTCCGAAGAGCTCGTGCCGCACTTCATGGATCAGACGTTCGCGTTCGATCTGAGAGAGCGGTGTGTCTTCCTGCGCCAGCAACGCACTGGCGAGCCGCGCAACTTCTTCGTGAAGTTGTTCGGGTTCGAGCATTCCCAGTTTGCTCAGGTCCATCCGGTTGATCATGGTCCGGTGGAGCCGTGCTTTCATGTCCTGAAAGCCCTGCTGGTTGCTTATCACGTCTTCAGACAGCGGGGCTGTCGTCCCGCTTTCTCTTACTAATCTTTCTCGCAATGCCATATTGGTTATTCCTATGAATTAACGGTGACTAAGAATTTGCGCGGTCCAAGGCCGCGGTTAAACCAAAATCCTCAACGCTTACTTGTTGCTGCCGGCGAAAAATCGAATTGAAAGAGCGTTTGCTGTCATTGAGGGGCGCAGTTACAGGTTCTACTTTGCCGTCGAAAAGCTTTGCGGCGAGGTTGCGCAGATCCGCGGTGACTTTTGACGTAGGCGCCGACTCGGTTAGTGGTTGACCGAGGTTGATCGAGTTTACCGCGGCGCGATAATCGCTCTGCACGAATCCGACGACACGCTCGCCGAGGAAGTCTTCTATCTGCTTCTGATCGAGCTCGATGTTTTTGCTGAACCGGTTCACCACGATGCGGATCTTTTTGCGCGGGTAGCCGAGGCGATCGAAAATTTCGAGCGCGCGGCGCGTGCTGCGGATGGCGTGAATCTCGAGTGTCAGCACCATCAGGATCTGATCGGCGTGGTCGAGTGCGGAGATCGTAACGGCATCGAAGCTGTGTGGGGTATCGATAATGATCGTATCGAAGCGTTGCCGCAGCAGTTCCATCACTTCATAGATGTGGCGCGGTTCGATATCTTCTGCGCTCTCCGCTTTTATCGGAGCAGCCAACAGCGACACGTTCTTTGAGCGAGGCGTAAGATAATTGGCAAGTAGCGCATCATCGAGACGTTCGCGGTTCTCGACGACGTCGGCAAGAGAGAACTTCGGACGCACGCCAAGCATGAGTTCGAGGTCGCCCGATTGGAGATTCAAATCCAACAGTACAGTTGGCGAGATTTGCAACATTGCGAGGTTTGTCGCGATCAATGAAACGCCGCAACCGCCTTTGCTCGAGAAGACTGCAATTGCGCGGCCTCGCTTTGCGGTATCTGCGGTAACATGATCGACCGCAAACTGGTTCGTTCTTTCAATGACGGTTGACAGTTCGTCGTCGTTGATTGGTAAGCGAATAAAATCTCGCGCTCCGGCACGCATGCATCGCAGAATCAGGTCCGGAGAAGATTCGCGCGAAGAGCAAATCACGGCCGTGTTGGAAAAGTCCGCGACCAGTCGTTGGACCAGCTTGACTCCGGGCTCACCGAGATGGTCCAGATTAACGATGACACAGGAAGGACGCAGACGAGCGGTTTCGGTATACACCTGCTCCGGATCGTCGCTCATCACCAGCACACTCGTACCAGGATGGTTATTCAACGCGCGGCCCATCTCTTTCAGGTCCGGTGCGTTTTTGCCAAGCACTATAAATGTCAGGTTTCGCTTCATTACTATTTGCTTTCCCCTTGTGGGTTCTTCCTACGAATGAATTCCTATCTTAAGGCGTAGCAATCTCGCCAACTGGTTCACCCGCACTCTCGGCGGTGAGAGTTGTCGAATAAGTGGGGAGAGTCAGTTCTCTGCCAACCACTGGAATCAGTAGGTTGAACTTGTAATCGACGATTGTGACGGTCGTTGTCCCCAGATTTGTTCCGTAGTTTGTTCTAAGCGTTCCATCTTCGTTGAGAGGTTTTCCAAGATACTCCACCTCAACCATGTCTTCGGTGAGCCCGTTAATTAATGGGGGGCCGTTTGGAACGCCGTCCTCGTCGACGCGGGAACCGTAGACGACTTCTATCCGAACTTTGTCTTCGTCAGCTTCTCTATGCAGCGCCGCGAAACGCGCGCCTCTTCGGCTCGCATCGGTAAGAGCGTTGTGCGTGTAGACCAGTCGCCCGAATTCGATGATGCCGAAGATGATTATGAAGAAGACCAGGGCCACGACGGCAAATTCGGCGACCGTGGTTCCTCTTTCGTCTTTGTTGAAATTCAACATAGTCACGCTCCGTTATTCCTCGGCTCCTGCTGGATCAATCCACATGTAGTACATGGTCGTGCTCGGAGCCACCGAGAAACTGAAGGATCGCTCCATGTTCATCAATGCGGGTAGATTGAACAGAGGTTGAAAGGTGTAGTCTTTAATGCTGAGGGTCACCGTGGTCGGATTGCCGGCGCCTGCCTCCGGGTTAGCCTTGACTTCAATGTTGTCCACCGTCAACCCGCTAACTACCTCATCACCTCCGGAGCAGGCAATCTTGCCGCAAAGCGCTATCTGCTTAGCTCGGTTGATGTACAGTGCTTCATATGAATTGTTCGACAGATAACGCGCGGCAGCGCGGGTTGATTTTGAAAGCGCGGTGTAGGCTTGAAAAAGCCGGCCGAGCTCGGTGACTGCCGCCATCAGGATGATTAAAAACGGAACCAGGATCGCCAATTCCGCAAGCGCGCCACCGCGTTCGTCCTTGGAAAACCGCCGTCCTCGTATAAAGCTGAATCGTTTCATGTTGCGGCCTCCGTTCACTTGTAAAGAACTGGAACTATCACGGGCGCTGTTGGTCCACCGGCCGGATCGAATCCTCCAGCTCCAATCGCAACATCCATAAACTCCACGAAGATCTCGGGGTTCGAAGGAATACCGCCCACCTTGCGATTCATAAAGAACTTGCCGAACCTCGTAAACCTGACGATGTCTTTACCCGGTTGAAACTCGTTCTGATTAATGATCGGCATCAGGAGCTCACGTCTACCCGCATCGGGGTCGTGATCGGGTGAGACCCAGTCCTTGGCCGGCGGTCCCTTCTCCGCGGCCTTGTACGTGTTGAGGGAAATGCCGGGATATGGATCATGCTTATTCTTCGGCGCGTTATCATAGATATTTGGGTCTGGTGGGAACGCCTCCTCAATTGGCTTCGTGACGCCTCCGACAGTTACTGACCCACCGCCGCCGAATGCTTTGTAGTCATCGAACCGTGTGTTGAGCCCTTTCAGAATTGGACCAGTCATTCTTCCCGGTTCCGTCTCAGAGATGAATTCCGCATCGTCGTTAATTCTCAAACATGTGCTGGCGCCGCCGGCGACCGCCATTTTCAGGTCTGACGCTCCATCGCCTGCGTCAAGCGCCTGATAATTGCCGGGCGATGTGTCGTGCCAGTCGCCTGGTCCGGCCACCATCTTGTATCTACAGCCAGGACAGAATTTTGTGGTAGGGTCGCACGCGGTTACCGTGCCGTCGTCATTCTTTGGCGGCGAACAATCGGTGGCCCAATCCTTAACACCATCACCATTCCAATCCATCCAGCCTGCGCCTTCGCCAAACGCACCTTCAACTACCGCGATAGGAATGTAGTTGCACAAAACATTAGTCGGTACCGAAAGGCCCGACGTTGCGGTCGCCATCATCCCGCGCTGAAGTCCGAGAATGGGAATCGAGAAAAAGATGTTGACACCCACATCGGGAGTATCGACCTTAACAAAGCGAATGTTCGCAGTTGCCGCAGCAGCGGCCGCACTCATGTATGGACCATCCAGATTTACGGCAAACGTGACCAGCGCAGCCTGGTCTGCTTTCGTCATCACACTTTCGAATGTTTGGTTGTTAAAGTTGAATTTGTTCTCGTTCATCGTATCGACCGCGCGCTGCACAGCAGTGGGAATTCTTTGCTCGGTCGGAAGCAGAAGCGCTGACGCGCCGGCAAGTGCGGCGGCGTCGGCCGCATTTTGCAATTCATTTTTAACCAGATACAGGTGACTCAGATCCGCACCGAGTCCAACGGCCAGAAAGAGGAAGAGAACTGAAATAACGGTATAAGCCAGAACACTGCCGCGTTCGTTTTTCCTGTGACTTAAGTCGGGTTTGTTCATCTGCCTTCCTCCTGAGTTCGTCTCAAAATGTCAGCTAAAGGAGTAAAAGAGTGGTAGCCGCGATCGGGTTGACTACCACTCTTCTTGGTTCAATCCGGTCGATTAAGACCAGACCGTCGGGTTATGGAGTGGCGCCTTTAGTCGGTGTTGCAGGCGTTGCCACTGGTTGCGGGGCTGCAGGTTTAGCTTTGGGATCCGTAGCGGGAACTCCATTCGCCGGAGTTCCAGTAGCCGGTACAGTTGCTGCCGGTACAGTCGCTGCCGGTGCTGATGAATTAACCGGAGGAAGCGTTCCTGCGGCATCCGTTCCGCTACCGGTTGAGAAACCACTGCGGCCATTAATACCATCGCCTGCCGGTTCGACACCGAGTGGCGATCCGTTTCTCAATCCATCGATACCTTTCATCTGCGGTAACTCGTCAGAGTTGATCGGCTTCACCAAATCCGCCGTGATGATGAACATCAGCTCGGTCTCTTGTTTCTGGAACGACGAGGATTTGAAGAGGTTGCCGAGGATCGGGATATCGCCGAGTCCTGGAATCTTCGAAATCGAACGAGTTTCGTTGTTGTCGAGCAGTCCGGCGAGGGCGAAACTCTGACCGTCACGAAGTTCGACGCCGGTGCGTGCACGACGCGTTCTCAAGGCCGGAATGATGAAGCCACCGAATCGAACGCCGTTTGCAAAGTCAATGGTTGATACTTCGGGCTCGAGCTCGAGGCGTATGTGGTCTTCGTCGATTATGGTTGGTTTGAAGTTCAGCCGTACACCGTATTCCTTGAACACCACGCTGACGGAGTTCGTGCCTGAACCACCCTGCACGACAGGAACCGGGAATTCGCCTCCTGCGAGGAAGCTTGCCTGTTGTCCGTTCATTGCGATCAGGTTTGGTTCAGCGAGAGCGCGGAGCGCGCCGTTGGTCTTCATCCCGCGGATGAATGCGGCGGTGTTCAGACCCGAGTTGAAAAGGAAAAGGTTCACGGCCGAACCCGCGAAATCAGTAACAATGTTGCCGTTCGTAGTATTGCCTAACGTTCCTGGTCCACCGCCCTGCGCAAACACGGATGTGCTGTTGGCTGAGGCGTAGGATGAACCCCATTCCTTCAACTTCTGCCTGTTAACTTCAGCGACGCGCACCGACAATTGAACCTGCGATGCGTCAGTGACTGGTGATTGCAGCAGGTTTACCGTTTTGAAGCCTGCGGCCTGGACCACGGCGTCCGCTTGCGCGGCTGCTTGCGGCTGGCTAACAGTGCCTGACAGTACAACCGAACCGTTTGCCTGGCTCAGACGAATGTCATCTTTCGGGAAGAGTGCGCGGATCTGCGAATCGATCAACGAAAGATTTGCTCGGACGAAAACATCGAAGATGATGAATCTCTGATCCGCTTTTTCCCACGCGATGAAGTTGACCTGGCCAAATGCTTTTCCGTTTACCAGCACCTGATTGGGAGAGACCATCACGGCTTCCGCAATGTCTGGATTGGATATCGAAAAGCGACCGATTGGACGATCGAAATTGATAACCCGCGATTGGCCCACCAGCACGTTGATAGGAATCCCTTCCTTTGTCGCACTGCTGAATGAGGCCTCATAAGTACTCTCCTGCGCGTTCGCAACTAGCGCCCAGCCCAGAGCCGGCGTTAACAACATCCCCATCAGGAGGTGAATGATGGAGTGTTTGATCGAATACTGATATGCCATGTTTGTCTCCTTACTACGACTGTCGCAGTTCAATTGGGCGCCGCACAGCGTGCGTGGCGCTCGCTCATTCATTGCAGCGGACTATGGAAAGTCCACGTTTCGTTTCTTTGCGCCTTCGATAACTTCGATCGAGGGACGTGCCGCCGGAGGTGGTGCGGGCTTGGGATTGGTCGCCACAGGCTCCGGACGCGGACGAACTCGTCGCACTGTGGTAGTGCGCGGAGTCGTCGTGGTTTCTTTTCGAGCTACCCCAGGATCCGGAAGCGGCATCGCGCGTTCACCTGAGAGCAACGATCTCTTGTTGGCGCCCGGCGTTACTTCGTCGCCCTGATCGATCGAATTCCTCATGACGAGCTGCAAGCGACCTTCACTTGTAGCGAGTGCGAGTTTCTCTGCCTGGTCCGGCGTAACCTGAAGGGTCACAGTCCTGACGCGTTCGGCTTCTTTCTCGTTCTTGGGCTTATCGAGATTTGCTCCGTTGGCAAGCACCTTGATGTTTTGGAGCACGATCTTGGAGATTCGCTCTCTGTTTTGCACGTTATCCGGAGGTTCAATCACAACAACGATATCTACGAGCGTGCCCGGCATGATGAAGCCCGAAATTCCGACGACGTCGTCAACCCTGACGTTCATCGCGCGATAACCTTCGGGAATGATCGCCGACAGGCCGGCGGCCGATCCTTCGGGCGCCAGCCGGCTCTCGGTGAGCGGTTCGCGCGCTGCAATTTTCGTCACCGCGATACGGCCCACGAGCTTGTTGTCAATCACCCTGAACGTGCCGTCAGGAGCGACGTTGCGCGGAAACTGCGCGACCATTAATTGCTCCGCGATGATCCGTGAACCAACGTCAATATCGGTCCTCGCAATGACGACGTTGCTCAGGCTCTTGGTGTATTCCTGCGCATTAGCCAAATAGCGACTGACAGAGAAAGCTGCGATGAGCCCAAAGGCGACTGCTGCCAGAACCGCGATGATCAAGCGTTTATTCCGCATGATTTTTTATCTCCATTTCAAAACTAAGACCGCTTCTTTTCCGAGTCCCGCGAGCGGTATGACGAGCGGTTGTTTGCCACCGTTCAGCGCGTGCGCCTAGGCCCGGAACAAAGCGGCAGAGATCAAACTTCCGACCATGATGGCGACGCCATATGGAATCGTGTGACGCCGGTCGGGCGTGATACCAAAGCGTGGCATCTCCCAACCTGGCAGCAAGCCTACGAAGATTCTTAAAACTCCATGCAAGGTCGAAAAAACTATGCCGGAGCGGACCATCGTGTAAATCGCGAGAACTCCGCCAAGCAACACGATAAGGACCAGCGTGATCGGCATAACACCAACACCGAGAATCGAGCCGATTGCGCCCATGAGCTTCACGTCGCCGGCTCCCATTCCGCCAAAGATGTGCAACAGCAGCATTGGGATAAAAGCTACGCCAAACCCCAGTGCGCTATTTCCTAAACCATGCCATCCATCAAAAACCGCATTGATCGAAAGACCTGCAACGAGAGCGGTTAACACCAGCACGTTGGGAATGCGCCGGAACCGCACGTCGTTGTAGATGACGCTGGCGGCGAGTGGAACCAGGACTGCTAACTTGACTGCTGCTTCGGGGGTGATGGACATTTCACTCATAACTCCGCACGTTTTTTGAAATTCTGAATATCCTTTTCATTCCCTTGTTCGACTAAAAACACTCTGATCAAATTCAATCCGACCTAACCTCTAAAAAACTTCACTCACCTTTATGGACCTGGCGGTGGCGCTGGAGGATCGATTTCGTCGGCGACGTCGTTCATACGGTTGACGATCGCCTGTCCAAGAATTTGTAATACGATGATTGCGATTGCCACGAGAATCGCGCACGCGACCGCGTACTCTGCCAATTCAGCTCCGCCCTCGTCGTCGAAAAAATTCCTGATAAAGTTCATTGCTGCAACCCTTCTCTATCTGATTGTTTGAAGCAAAGAGTTTTAACTACCGCTGGGTGATTTCCCTTTGAGTAAATCTCTAATCGAGTGGAATTCTCATTAGTTGAATGGGAATGTCCTGTCGACGTTTCGGACCTTGGCGCCAGTACCGGAATTTTGATCGGCTATTGCTTGTCCAATAACGCTGTAAACGACCATGCCGATCGCGACGAGCAGAGCTGCGGCAGCCGCCCACTCAACGAGTTCAGCGCCATTCTGGTCTTTGATAAAGCGTGTGATGTGCTTCATTGACGATTTCTCCGTTATTTAGTTAGGGAAGCCGCCGAGTGTGGGACTTAGCGGCCTCCCCGTATTTTTTGCCGCACGGTTTATAGCGGTTAGGTGTTAATCGTGATTGAAGCGTCCTGGATGTCCTTACCGGTTTGTGAGTTGGCGTCAGCAATGCCCTGGCCAATAACCTGGTAAACCACCAGCGCGACAGCGACCAACAAAGCAGCCGCTGCGGCCCACTCGACTAACTCGGCACCGGACTCATCCATCAAAAAGTTCTTAAACATTTGGTTTGCTCCTTATGAATTGTTTTGGGTTTATGGTCTGCGCCGGGTTTTGTCGATCTCGAATCCCCAACGAGGCCAAACTTCGGCACGCTGGACAGTGCAGGCGTCATCCCAGGAACCCTGAGCTGACCGCTCCTGCCGATCACGGCAGCACTCTCCAAGCGTGTGAGGGAGCCTTTGGCAAAGGGCATGCCGTCAGACGGAGCGGCGGATTCCCGTCGATTCGCACGGCAAAACCACAGGATTCATTGCGCAGAACTGGTTTTGGAGATGGTCCAAGTGGGCGCTGGCGAGCACCTGCGACAAAACTGAGCACCACTGCGCCCGAGATCTACGGTCCAAAGCGAACCCCCTCGCAAATTGAAGAGGTATGGTGATTGCTCGGCATGGCCGAAGTCATTGTCGTCAAATAACCATTAGCGAAGGATCGCGCGCCTGGATCTCAGAACATGGATGCTCGGTTTACTGCAAGCTACAGTCCTTCGGTGACACTCAAACTAACCGTCGCCTTTTTTGCGGGTGCGCTTTTCACGAGCGCCTGCCTTCTGTTTTGGGTCCAACCACTGATCGCGAAGATGTTGCTGCCGGTGTTGGGCGGCGCGCCTTCGGTGTGGAATGCCTGCATGGTGTTCTTTCAGGCGCTGCTCCTGGCAGGCTATGCCTACGTCCTGGTTCTCAACCGGTTCAGACTGAAGACTCAGATTTTGTTCCATCTTGCGTTGCTGATATTCGCGGGCGCTGTACTTCCGTTCGGCGTGAGCGATAGCCTCATTAGTCAGCTTCCCAATGAATCTAATCCGACACTCTGGCTCTTAAAGGTCCTGCTGATAACGGTGGGCTTTCCATTCTTTGTTCTCTCTGCGACAGCCCCGCTTCTGCAACGATGGTTTTCGCATTCGGATCATTCGTCGTCCAACGACCCCTATTTTCTTTATGCGATCAGTAATGCGGGAAGCATGCTCTCGTTACTGGCGTTTCCGTTTTTTCTCGAGCCCAGATGGAATCTCGGAACACAAAGCCGTTACTGGGCAATTGGATACCTGATACTCGCGCTGCTCATCGGGTCTTGCGCGGTGCTTATCGGAGGAAAACAAAACCTAAAAAGTGAGGCTACTTCGGCCAAAGCTTCTGAACACATACCCTTTTCTTCGCGGATTCAATGGGTATTGCTGGCATTCGTCCCGTCCAGCTTGATGCTCGGAGTTACTACACACATTGCGACTGATGTAGCTTCGATGCCGCTCGTATGGATAATTCCTTTAGCCATATATCTCCTTACTTTCATTCTCGCTTTTGCAAACAAACAGGTTGTCAGTTTGAAGCTTGTCACTCCGCTGATCCCGGCGGCAGTAATTGGCCTTGGATTTATCCTGATTCTCAAGCCGTCGATTTCAGTGTGGACCGTGATTGGTCTCCATCTGGCCGTGTTCTGTCTGATCGCCCTTGCGTGTCACCGTCGCATAGCCCTGGCGCGGCCCGCGGTAAGCAAACTCCCGGAATACTTTCTTTTCATCTCCATTGGTGGCGTTTTGGGCGGAATTTTCAACGCTTTAGTGGCTCCGGTAGTGTTTTCAACGCCCCTCGAGTACCCGCTGATAATGATCGCCGCCTGCGCGGTCTTACCCGGTGGAGTTGTCTGGTCCAGAGCGTGGTTGAAGTTTGCTTTTCCGGTGCTCATCGGAGTTTTGACGCTTGGTCTCGCCAAACTGACGTCTTCCGTGCAAGTTCAATCGCCGCTCGGCACGACTCTCATGGTTGGTTTGCCTTTGCTTGTGGTTTACGTGGTAGCGTCGCGCCAGCGCATTGCGTTTGCGCTGTCGCTGCTCGCAGTCATTGTAGGAAGTTATTCCCACCTGGATACGCAAGAGTCAGCGTTGACCACTCAGCGAAACTTCTTCGGAGTTTGGCGTGTTAGTGCGGATGACAAGAACGAGTTTCACCGGTTGAAACACGGCAGCACTACTCACGGCTGGCAGTTCACCGCTCCCGAGAAGCGTTGCGCGCCGACAACCTACTTCCACAACGAAGGACCAGTCGGGCAAGTCTTCCAGGCATTAAACGCCGCTCCGAGTTCGAAATCTGTGGCTGTTATCGGCTTGGGAGCAGGCACGCTCTCGAGCTATTCAAATTCGGACGAGCAATGGGACTACTACGAGATCGATCCGGCAATAATCGGGATCGCGCAGGACCCCCGCTACTTCACTTATTTGAGCCATTGCGCAAAGGCGACTACCAAAATGATTCTGGGCGATGCTCGCCTCAAGATGAAGGAAGCGCCAGAGGCGCATTACGATTTGATAGTGCTGGACGCGTTCAGTTCAGATTCAATACCGACGCACCTTGTCACTGTTCAGGCTATGGATCTATACCTGTCGAAACTCGCACCCGATGGCCTGTTGGCGATGAATGTGAGCAATCGATATCTAAACCTCGAACGGCTGCTTTCCGGTTTGGTGCAGGAAAAAGGAATTGTTGCTCGCATGCGCAGGGATCCGCATTACGACAACGCCACTGCGAAATTCGCTTCGACCTGGGTGGTGATGGCTCGGAAAGAATCGACTCTGAGAGGCATTCTCGAGGATTCGCGATGGCGGACGCTGAAGGGGAAAGTGGTTTGGACTGATGACTTCTCGAATATTCTCGACTTAATGAAGTAAATCGCCATGTCTGTGGGGCGAGACAAGTGCTCGCCAGTGAGCAGGTGCGACAAAACATCACAGGAGGGAGAAAACTCGAATCTCCCGACTTCTGTGGAAATTACAGTTTATTCGCATTTTGGGAAGCGCGCCGGGCTGGCATGTTCATTGCTTCCCTTGATTGACCTACTTCTGTCAATATAAAGGTGCCGGCTGGATTCAGAGAGGCTTGGCGCCGCGAGCTCTGAAAGGAATTTGCTGTGAAAAAAGCATTCTGGCCGCTGGCAATCGGGCTTCTTCTCTTGACCCCTTCATTCGTCGCCGCGCTACCAGGCGAATTGGATGTAACCCCCCTCAGCAATAAGGACGTTTTAAGTATGGTCCAGAAGAACGTTCCGGAGGAGGCGATCATTCGGGCGATTCAGTCGTCACCCTGTACGTTTGACACGTTTCCGCCGGTCTTGAAGGACATGAAGCGACGCGGTGTCTCCGATGCGGTGCTGCAGGCGATGATTCAAGCGCCTTATGGTCCTTCCGCGCAGAACAGGTCCGCCCCGGCCAACGAGGAACTCGCGGATCAGCCTATCTATCACTATGCAGATCAATTGAAGTCGATGGGGTATATCACGCCATCAAAAGTGGGCCGCCCCAGCCGTTATACACCACGGCAAAGCAGTCGTGCGCGAGCGGGCCGCAACCGGCGATTTTAGTGAAAGAGTACACACGATGAAGCGTTGTCCTCAGTGTTACAAAGTTTACAATGAGGAAGAAAAGTTCTGCGAAGCTGACGGCCAGGAGCTGTTAGCCGACCCGACTGTCGTTCCGCAATCGCAAGTGGTGTTCGCGCCGCCACCGCCGGCCGCGGGATCGGCGTGGTTGCCGGCGGCTGCATTGGGACTGCTCATCGGTATTGGAATTGGAGGCGGCATATTTGCCGCGATCATACTCTCCACTGGCTCGAAGGATAACGAGTCACAAGCAGTGCGCGAATCGACTGCAGTTCGCGAAAGTGCTCCCAGTTTACGCGCGACGGCGGCTAACCCGGCGCCGACAGCGGAACCGGAAGAGAGTCCTTCTCCAGAAGCCGAAGAAGAAGCAGAAGCCGAGGCGTCTCCCCAGGTTACCGAAGACAACAAGGCCGCCGCCGCAGAGTTCAACCGCGGTCCGATCTCAACTGGTGAAAAAACCAAGCCCAACGAAACTGAAGCCGGCCTTCAAACTGTCATCGAGATGAATGACGGCAGCACACTCGACGTTGACGCTGCCTGGGAAGATAAACAGGGAATCTGGTACCGGCGCAGCGGCCTGGTTTCCTTCGTTGAAAGTTCGAGAGTCAAAGCAATTACCGCGCGAAAAGCAGCGCCGAAAACACCGGAACTCCAGGATCGCTAAACATTCGAAGTTTGTGCTTGGTGACGAAGTCTTAAGCAGGAATGGGTTCTATGAAAGATAAGTTCCTGGCAACTATGTGCGGCGTATTAATAGTTGTACTTGCGTCCGCAGTGATTCTTCCCGGACGAACGGTCTCCAGATTCATGGAGCAGTGTGGGTCATTTATCGCTGACTTGTTCGGCTTCTGAGTATTGCCAATCAAAATCTAGTCGCGGTAACCTCCATTGTGGCTCTCTGCGAGATTGAAGCTTCCATCTGTCCGCCTGCCTAATGAACAAGTCGCTACTTAAGGTTTTTCAAATCTACATCTTTGTCTACGCTTTTCTCTTCGCGTCAAGACCGATGAGCGATGCGGATTTCTGGTTTTACCTGAAAACCGGCGAATACATACTCAAGACCGGCTCCATCCCAAGCACAGAACTCTGGTCGTTTACTTTTCCGGGAAATCCCTACATCGCTCACGGTTGGCTTTCGGGCGTGCTTTTTTACCCGATCTTCACTTCTGTTGGCCCAAAGTTTTTGATTTTCGTCTTCGCGCTGCTCGTCGCTATCGCTTTCTGGATTGCATTCAAACGCGCTAACAGCCATCCAATCATCGCGGGTGCCGCCACGCTGGCCGCCGTCTGGGCAACGATGCCGAACGTCGGTGTGCGCCCACGGGTATTTACGATTTTGTTTACCAGCATTTTTCTCGCCGTGCTGGGGCGGTTTGCCAAAGGAATCAAAGACCGTTGGATCTGGGTGCTGATACCGCTGATACCACTCTGGGTCAACTTACACGGTGGTTTCTTCATCGGCCTGATGTTGATTGGATTAACTGCAATCGGCATGCTGTTGGATTACCGGGCTGGGGTTTTAGAACAGCCTGAGACTCTGCGATCGCGTCTGCGAGTGCTCGCAATAGTTTTTGTGGGATGCGTGCTTGCTGGGTTGTTGAACCCTTACGGCATCAGGCCTTACACGGCGCCATTAACGCTGCTGGGTTCTTCACTCTGGCAGGATTTGATCGTGGATTGGCTGTCTCCCAACTTTCATCTGCCGCAAACCAGACCGCTGATGTTTTTGATTCTCGCGACCATAGCCGTGTTCGGATTGTCACCGAAGAGACCAAAACCCAGCGAACTGCTCCTGTTTCTCGCCACGCTGTATTCAACTCTCAAGATTCAACGTAATGCCGTTGTGTTTGTCCTGGTAGCTGCGCCAATGTTCGCTGATTACTTCCAGTTCTGGTTCGACTCGTCCCGCTTTGGGAAGAATTTTGCTACTGCCCGACGGAGTTCTTCAAACCAGCGCATGGCGGTTATGTTCAGCATCGCTTTCCTATTACTGCTCGTGCCTTTTGTCTTCAAACTGAAATCCACCGTTTATTCCACGCCGACGCAGTTCTCGCTTCGCGTTCCTGTTAAGGCAGTCGAGTACTTAAACCAGAACGGGATCGCAGGCAATACGTTTACGGCGCCTAACGTTTGGGGCGGTTATTTGATCTGGGCAGCGCCCAACAATCGTGTCTACATTGATGGCCGCGATGCTTATCCGGATACGTTTGTAAAAGAGTTCGTCGACATCATCACAGGTCGCGTCGATTGGCGCGGTATCTTCAATCAGCGAGGAGTGCAGATTGTGTTGATAGAGCCAAAAACATATCTCGCGCGGCAACTCGACGAATCTGCCGATTGGGAAAAGATTTACCAGGACGACAATGAGTGTGGTTTACAGGCGGCGCCAGCTCATTGCAAACAGTTGAGCCTGCAAATTGGGATGTTTCGGCACAAGTGCGCGCCCGCGAGCACCAAATCTACCCTCAAAACCATAAAAATCTAAGCTAAACGACAGAAGTGGATCGGCACGCTTCTTGCCAAAGTCTTTCAAATACGGGCACCTCAACCTCAATCCGAAATTTGAAGGAGAACGACGTGTTAATGCTATATACCGACCCCGGAAGCGGGGCAATGATTTGGCAGTTGCTGGTTGCCGCTGGTTTAGGCGCTGCGTTCTATTTCCGTCACTACTTCACCAAGGTTCGCGAGTTAGTGGCGAGAAAACAGCGCAACCGGAACCTCGATTAATCCTTCAGGGTTTGACCGCGATGGCGACTTCGTTCCGCGACCCCTCCGGCCATGTTTTACAAGTCAACGGGCGTGTCCTCCGGTTCGTTAACCAGAGTGGTCAATCCGATCTCCAGGCTTTTCTAAACTCCCCGGCCGCGCTTCATTGGACTGGATCCGGATCCCTCGTACAAACACGGGTGCTTCCTGAGGCCGAACTCTCTGAGTCAGAGCTCTCGGAACGAACACAGTCGAGGGCCGCACTCGTCCTCGAGCACGAGCGCGTGGCGTTCCAGAGCTTTCCTTATGAATGGCCGCCTGAAATGTTGCACGCTGCCGGTGAACTCACGCTCGATCTGGCCGAAAGTCTATTGAAAGATGGTTTCGGACTAAAGGACGCGACGCCCTACAATATTCTCTTCCGTGGGCCACAGCCGGTTTTCATCGATTGGCTCTCGTTTGAGAAACGCGATCCTTGCGACCCGGCGTGGAATGCTTACGCGCAGTTTGTTCGCACGTTCATGCTGCCGTTGCTGGTTAACAAGTATCTCCATCTGCCTTTGGACCAGATGCTGCTTGCAAACCGCGACGGTCTTGAACCCGAACAGGTTTACCAGTTGACTGGCCCGGTTCGCCGAATGTTCCCGCCATTTCTTTCTCTGGTTTCGCTTCCATCCTGGCTCGGAAAACAAAAAGTAAATGCGAACGAAACATACGCACCGAGACGCGTGAACAATCCGGCTAAAGCGCAATTCATCCTGAACCACCTCGTCAACGGTCTTAAGCGCAAACTCCGTTCGGTATCGCCGCAACAACGAAATAAGTCCGCATGGTCTGACTACATGTCAAAGAACCGTTATACCGAGGACTACTTTCCCCTCAAGCAGTCGTTTGTTCAGTCGGCGTTGGCGGAGTGCCGTCCGGTTCGGGTTTTAGATGTCGGTTGCAATACAGGATTCTTCAGTGAATTGTGCGCGGGAGCGGGCGCAAGCGTAGTGGGGATCGACTCAGATCCCGTTGTTGTGGGTCGTCTCTGGCAAAAGGCCAGAGCCGAATCGCTCGACATTTTGCCTTTGGTGGTTAACCTTGCACGACCAACTCCGAGCACAGGGTGGCTCAACGCGGAATGCTCCTCATTTCTGGAACGCTCGCGCGGCACATTCGATCTGGTATTGATGCTGGCTGTCATTCATCACATGCTCGTCAGTGAACGTATTCCGCTGCGCTCCATCATGAGTTTGGCAGCGGAACTAACGTCAGCTTTTCTCGTGATCGAATACGTGCCTCCTGACGATTCAAAGTTTCGTGAGATTGCACGAGGACGTGATCACCTGCACGCGGACCTGACCAGGGAAGTGTTTGAGGCTGAATGCCAACCCTTTTTCGAAACGACGCGCGCGATGCAGTTGGGAGAAACAGGGCGTTGGCTTTACCTTCTCCGAAGGAGACGCTAGACGATGTTGAAGGATTTCGTTCTAGCGCTCTCGCTCTCTAATTTGTGTTTCATCGCTGCATGGCGTTCATTACTTTTTCCTTCATCATTTTTCTACTATTACCACCAGAAAACGCCTCCTCCTTTTATTGAGTATTTGGCCCTCGTTTTCGATGTGCTTTTGCTCGCAACGATCTTCTTCGCTGGGATCGTCTTTGCTCGGCGGTCGAAGAACGAATGGATAAAAAAGTCTGGCAAGTTGTTGTTTGTTCTGATCCTTATCGTGCCCATTTACGGCATCCTAATGGAACTGGAAAGGCCAGCCGTCAGACAGGTGATGCTCCACTTTGTGAGCGACGCCGTCGCGAAGCGACTCCTCTCAACGATACTGCTTACAGGTTGTATTGCTCTCTTAGCGGTAATGATGTTGAGGCTTCAACGAACGACCAAAATCGCAGTCACGCTAATCTTGATACTTAGTCCGTTAGTACCGCTGACCTTTTCGCAAGCCATCATTTCCGCAACGAAATATCGAGACGCCGGTACCGAACCGAGTCCGGCGCCAGTTCTGGCGCAGAGCGGGCCCAAACCACGCGTACTTTGGCTGATCTTTGACGAGCTCGATTTTCGAATGGCATTCCTCAAGCGCGGTGATACGGTCGAACTACCTGAACTGGACCGTTTGGCTTCGGAATCCCTGGTGGGTGTGAATGCCTATCCCCCGGCTGGAGAGACTTTCCTCACGCTACCCGCTCTTATCACGGGTCGTCTCGTCTCGCACGCGGAGCGGCGTGGCCCTGACGAATTGTTGGTCAAGTTTGGTGAGGATATTGAGGCTGTATCCTGGAGGTCGCAACCAAGCGTTTTTTCCCGAGCGCGCGAAGCTGGGTTCAACACAGCCCTTTTTGGCTGGTATCACCCATACTGCCGAGTTTTGGGTAGCCATTTGAGCAGATGTTCGTGGGAAGGCAGAGTGGAGTTCTGGGAAACCGAAAATACGGGTGTCCCGCCGTCGTCTTTAAGCTCTATCTCGCTCCGTATGTATCGATCGGCTCTGTCGGCTGCACGAGCGATCCCGTTCTGGAATGAGATCTTCAAAAGCCGTGTTGAGACCAACTGGGTACGTCAAAGGCAACTCTCAATCTATAACACGATCAACCGGCAAACACTCGAGGCTGCTACCGACACGGACATGGGCCTGGTCATGGTCCATTGGCCTATTCCTCATCCCCCTAACATCTATGACCGTGTAAATAACAGAATCTCCGTGGAACGCGGTCAAAGCTATTTAGATAATCTCGAATTGGTGGATCGAACGTTAGGCGGGATTAGACAGGCCTTGGAGGCAAAAGGTCTCTGGGACAGCACGACGGTATTGGTCACATCAGACCATTGGTGGAGGACCACTTACTGGAAAGACCACTCCACATGGACGGCCGTGGATGAGGCGACGTTGGAGGATACACTCGACCGGCGTGTCCCGTTCATTCTGAAGATGGCCGGTACCAAAGAGCCGGGCATTTCTTACGAGTCGCCCTTCAATACCGTCCTGACGCACGATTTGTTGTTGAGTGTTCTGCGAGGCGAAGTCACGGACACGAAAAGCGCCGCCGCCTGGCTGGAACGCAACCGATCGATCGGGCGCAGTCCATACGACGAACACACCGCAAGATAAGGCTTTCGCGAAGCGCCGAAGGCGCGAAATATGATAGCCAGGGGCAAGCGCTGAGCGGAGCGAAGCGCGTCGCCCCTGGTAGCCGCGCAAATTTGAGAGAGAGCACTGAAAGTGCGAAATATCATGCGCGTTATTCCGCTCTTTCAGAGCTTCACGATCACTCTTCTTTTCGTTCCAGGGGCGACGCGCTTCGCTCACGCTCAGCGCTTGCCCCCTGGCTACTATATGTCGCGCCTTCGGCGCTTCTCTTAGTTGCTGTTGATGTCGGTGAGAATGACGTCGAGGGCGGTGGCTGAGATTGAGTGGTTGGTGTTTTCAGTATCGAGAAAGACGGCGAAGGTCCCGCCTCCTAATTCTTTCACACGATCGTTTACCACGCCCTCATAGGTTCGAAACGATTCTCCCGCAAAACACAAAGGATCGTGCTTGTTCAGTATCTGGAGTTGCTTTCGACGCTCGCCAAGTGAACTGAGAATGTAGAGGTCGAGATAGTTGACGATCGAGTACAACTCCGGAATTGTTTGCTCGTAATCGCCCCAATCAGTGGCGCGCTGTGATGAGTTAAAGCGGTTTCGATCTTCCCTCAAATGCAAGGGCAGGGTACCAGCGACGGGATAACTACGAATGATTCGCGGATCGACCGCTGCGTACATGGTTGTGGTCCAACCGCCGCCCGAGAGTCCGGCCAGGTAAATAGAGCTGTGCCCGAGCGACTGAGCGTAGTTGAGAGATACAGCTGATCGGAGTGAAAAAGAGCTGAACGGGATGACCCGCTTTCATCTTCAAGATTTTCAGTTGCTCGTGAAAGGCGATTTGAATCTTACCGATGCGATCCAATTCGACGACAGGCCGGTTGTTCGGAGGCTCGAGCGGCATGCTCAAAGCTACCACCGCAAAGCCGTTCTTCAGAAAGTATCCAATTAACTCCTTAGCCACGATGAAATCGCCGTCATGGCCGCCCTGGTATATGAGGAGCTTGCCGTTGTTCTGGGAAGGAATGAAATGATAGACGATGGATTCCAGACCCCATTCCATTCTTACAGTTAGTTTGTCGATCTGCTTGAGATTAGTCAGATCATTGTAGCGATCGTCCTGGATCGCATTGTCGACTTTGGCGGGTAGTTCCTTCGGTAGTCCGCCTGGACCCCAGATAAAGCTCACGAGTTCGGCTCGTTTCGCAGCGGCCTCGTTGGGGTTGCGGATCGAGATCAGTCTGCTAACGTCTGTATCTAAAAAGATCTGCGCCGACACGAGCGGTTCGGGTTTGAGTGGCCGCCGGGCGTTAATCACCTTGAAGATGCCCAGCGTCACGAGCATGCCGAGCGTTAATCCCAGCGCGAACCAAAGAAGCCTGATTTTTGTGTTTTGACCCGTCACAGTTTGCCTGCTCAATATTCAGGACATTTCGCAACAAGCATGCCCACTTGTGCATTTCGCCGCAAGTGTTCGCCAGCGCGCACCCCATTTAATGATAAACGCCCAATTTGCTCCGATTTCTCGGTATCACCGTTGCGCGGTATAACCGTTGCGGGCTTGGCAGGATCCGAATTGTTTTCAGGAGAGATCGTGTCGTCAGTCCTCGTCGTAAACAGACATCAAGCGGGATGGCTGCGTGGCGTCGCATTTGATTCTTGTTTCATTCTCGGCACCGCCTCGCTCGCCGTTGCCTGCGGCTGGATTGTCGTCTCCACCCCTTCGCTCTTCCTGACGTTTTTCCTTTTGAACGCCTGGTTGCTTGGTTACCACCACGTGATCTCGACGTTCACGAGATTGACATTCGATAAAGCCAGCCTGAAACAACATAAATTCCTTGTAACGTGGGTTCCGGTTCTTATCCTTGCGGCGGTTACTCTTGCCTGCATCGCGCTCGGAGCATGGATCCTGACGACAGTTTATTTGTACTGGCAATGGTGGCACTACACGCGACAATCCTACGGCGTCTCGAGGATTTATCAGCGAAAGGCGGGCCTGGCGAATGACGCGCTGCACAAGCTCGTGATTTATGCCGTTCCGGTGTGGGGCATACTTCATCGCTCCTCGCAGGCACCGGAGCAGTTTCTCTTTACTGAAATCAGAGCCGTTCCAGTCCCGTCATGGTTAGTTATGTGTGCCGGCGCGTTCGCGATTATCGTCGTGGGTTGCTGGTTGGCCCAGACGATCAAAGACTGGATCCTCGGCACTGTTTCAGTTGCTCACACACTTTACCTTTGCTCACATCTCGTGCTCTTTGGTATCAGTTACCTCGCCATCGATAACATCAATCATGGCTGGCTTGTCCTGACGGTCTGGCATAACAGCCAATACATCCTGACTGTCTGGATGTTCAATAACAATCGATTCAAGAACCAGGTTCACGAGGAGCACCGATTTCTCTCCACGATCAGTCAACGCAAACGCATATTCACTTACTTTGCTGTGTGCCTCACGATTTCGACGGTAATGTATTCAGTTCTACAGTTTTCTCTGGGCTGGCTTGTGATCGCAACGTCAACCTCGCAGCCGTTGTTCGCGATGGTCTTTCAAGCCGTCAACTTCCACCATTATGTTGTGGATGCGGTGATCTGGAAGATACGTCAGAAGCCGGTGCGCCAGAACTTCGGCATTGCGAATTAAGAGTTCTGACGTTTGATACCGATCAAACACTGGTTCACATAAAGTGGACCAAGTTTGTGTCCGGCACGATCGAGCAGGCGCAAGACTCCGTGCGTTGGTTTGAGGACGAATGGGAAGAGATGAAGTCCCAGGTGTTCTCGAATCTCAACCCCGTTAGCCTTGGCCCAACGCTGCAGCGCTTCCCAACTGGGCCAATTCTCAAGGCCGCAATAAGGCCGAATGCCAAGTGCGTTGGCCAACCGGCACGACCAATGCCAGAAACGGTTCGGACAGGTAAGAACTAATGTGCCGCCGGGCCGCAGAACGCGAATCAGTTCCGCTACGGCAGTCTCCGGCGAAGGTGTGTGTTCTATGCATTCTGAAGAGACGACAACATCGAATGTGTTATCGGCGAACGCCAACTTCGTTACATCACTCGCGACCGGCTTCTTACTGCCTTTCTTGCGTGCTTCTTGAAGCAATTTGACTCCGATGTCGAGGCTCACAACATCGCCGCCCGCCGCTATTGCTCTCGCGCTGAAATAACCAGTGCCGCACCCCGCATCCAGCACCTTTAATCCAGTCAAATCTCGTCCGCCAAGCAATTGATCAAACACTACCTCCAACCTGCGATTCAGGTCGTAGTGATTCATGATCGTGTCAAAGTCTGAAGCGATTGTGTCGTAAAAGCGCGACTTATCCTCAACGGACTTTGAAGCTTCCTGGTCCATTCCTTAAAGCTGCTCCCTGATGACGAAGTGCGGACGATTCAGGTTGGAGATAAACAAGCGGCCCAGGTACTCGCCAACCACTCCGACAGTTAACAACTGAATGCCCCCGAGCAGCGACAGCAAACCCGTCATCGAAGCCCAGCCTTGAACCACTCGCACGTTGGTGGCCCAAACGACGACGATGTAAACGAGGTAAAGAAACGAAAGCGCGGAGATCGAAATCCCAAGTGCGATCGCGATGCGTAACGGAATAATCGAGAAGGTCATCAGCCCATCTACCGACAGGCGCATCATCCGTTTCCATGTGTAGCTGGACGTACCGGCGACACGCGGCCCAGCTTCAAACGAAACATACCTGGTGGGGAAGCCCATCCATGGAATCAAGCCCCGCAGGAATAGCTGTGACCCTGAGCTATTCAACACCGCATCGACGACACTCCGGCTCAGCAATCGAAAATCGGCCGAACCATACGGAACATCTACGCCTGAAAGCTTCACCAGAATTCTGTAAAAGATTTTGGAAGTGAGTTTTTTCAGAAATCGTTCGTCAGCGGTTGTTGTGCGAACTGCCTGAACAACGTCGTAACCCTCTTCCCATGGCTCTATCAATGCCGGAATAAGTGATTCCGGGTGTTGGCCATCCGAGTCCATCATGATCACTGCGCTGCCGCGCGCCGCGGACAGTCCCGCAAGAATGGCTGATTGATGTCCGAAGTTCCGTGTGAATCTCAGGGCGCGCACGTTCGGATACTGTTTGCTTAATTCGCAAATTGTGGCCCATGTTCTGTCAGTACTACCGTCGTCGATGATCAATATCTCATGATCTACAGGACCTAAAGCGGCTGACGTGTTGCGCACAAAGCTAGGCAGCGACGCTTCTTCATTATGTGCCGGCGCCACGACTGAAATTAAGGGTGACTGCGGAAGCATTTCAACCTCGACAGCTTGACGCGTTCGATACGTAGGTTGTTGCACTCTCGAATTCGACATCGTTTGTTTACTCGGGTGGATTCTGCCGAACGCGATAAACCGCGAACCCTGAAGTCTCACCAAGGAACTCATAACGTTCCTCTACCATGCGCATTAGTTCTCGAGCATAGTCGGTGTTGTATTTGTCATCCTTCCGGTAGAACACAAGTTTTGGGGGCTGTGTATTTATCGTTTCTTTGACTTGCCGGAAATCGGAATCAGTTCTGATACCCAGCGCACTATTGTAGAACCGAAACGGATTTCGGCGACCCGAAATAAAATACAGCTCGGCACTAGTGGGCAGCGCGAATATTGTATCGTCGGGCCGGGTATGGGATTCAATCACTTTAAGAATCTCAGAATAACTCGTGTCATCTGCTGTCTCAATCTTCAGACTAACCCGCGGCAAAGAGCTGACGGGTTGGTTCAACGACATTACATTGCGACGGCCCGAAAAAAAAGCACCGAATGTGCCCACTAACGGTTGGCCCGCGTGATAGAACACCGCAATTGCCGATAGCAATACCGAAAGTGAAAGTGCTGCGTATCCACCACGTCTTTTCGAAGCCATTTGCCACATTATTCCGATAATTGAGAGGCATGCGGAATAGTGCAGATAGATCGGTATCTGAAAATGAAGCGAAACGATACCGTAAAAAGCAGCCACGACCGGAAGCGGGTTAGTCATGACGACGTCACCAGCTTTCGATTTCCAGGTGTGGCTCAACGACGCCAGGACAAGAATACCATTCGCAAAGGCGAGTAAGTGCGCTGTTATCCAGTAAAGAGAGTTGAGCAATTCACTGATAGTGGGTACTCGACCGAGTTGTCGAAACCCAACGTAAATGAATTGCAAATAGAGTTGCTGGCCCATGAAATTGAGCCTGGTCAAGTTCACTGCACTCAAGACTGTATCGTTGAGCCACGACTGCAATGATCCATGAATCAGGTGATAGGACAGCAGAGGCAAGGACGCGACGACTCCTCCTATTGCGAGGGAGCCCAGCATTGTTAACGTCTGACGGTTGTCAGTATTCGTTTTAATAAACAACCAAAGCAGGACAAGCAACGGGCATAAGCCGAACAGCGCAAACCCAACAACGTCGGTGATGCGCATTAAGTACACGCTGAGTCCCATCACCATAATCGCGATCACAACTCTTGCGACGATCGGTCTACCGGCTCTCGTGTTCGTGTGATCTTCAATAAACAGATATGCAAGGACCGACATGCAGACAAATACGCCCGACAGTTGCCGAAAGAGAAACAATGTTCCAATCAAAAAGCCGACGATCAGCAGGCGGGATCTGACCGTCGTTGGAATCCATGCGAGACAACAGATGATTAAAACTACGAGGAATAAGCTGTACCAGTTGGAAGTAGGATTCAGGAATTGAACGAGTCCGAGTGCATTAATTGCCACTGCGGCCGCGATGGCAAGCTTTCTTCGTCCGCTCCTATAAAACAGAAGGAAGATTAAAATCGCCTGGACAAAAGCCATAGCGATTAATGGATACCGAAGGCTTACGAGATCGAGTCCAAACACGCGCAAGGCAGCAGCATTGACGAAGTTGATATAACCGGCATGGATGTCTTGAACGTTGCGGTTCAAAACGTCGCCCTGCAGGATCCTCTCCGCGACGTGAGCATAATTGCCCTCATCGGTCGGATACCAGAACCGGTTATGAAAGAACCAAAGCAAGAGGGCGTTTAATCCGGCGGCACACCCCAGGGATAACCAGAAGGATGCGCTGGAAAGGGAATTGTGATCTACGTTGGATTTATTCTTCACGTCTCAGGACGAAGGAGACTGCCTGTTGATTGGTCCGGCCACAAAAAAAGCACAAGAACCACAAAGTAGCAGGACGCTCATTTTGTGATTTTTGTGCTTATTTGTGCAACTATTCGCCCCAGGCGAATTACTACGATCGTTTGCGTCGCTTCATAATCAAATAACCGAGCGCAACCACGATTACTACTACGCAAATTATCAGGGTCGTATTTTGACTCATCAGGGTCTCCGCAATTTGTCCCGCACGATCGACAGTTTAGTTGGGCCTTATACTAAGTGACTGTTCATACCACCTCGGAACTGCAAACCCTCGTGCTCCTCTTCCTGAAGGAACTTAACGGCTTTCACTCCGTACTGTCTGAGCCGGCGGTATAGCTTGCTGCGATCGATTCCCAGTGCGGCGGCCGCTCTGACCTGATTGCCGCCAAACTGCTGTAACACAGAAAGAATGTATCGCTTTTCGATCTCTGCGAGCGGAACGGCGTCGTTCATGTAAGCCTCGAGCACCGAACGGAAATCATGTACGTCAGCAGGCATGCAGTTCGCGATCTCGACCGGCAAATCGTCGAGACCAAGAGTGTCGTCCAGACCAATCGCCAGAGCATACTCGATTGCGTTCTCGAGCTCGCGCACATTGCCTGGCCATGGATAGTCTCTTAACGCGCGCATCGCCTCGGGAGTGAAATTGCGCAGTGCCTGACCCATTCTTTGCGACTTGAGCTGGAGAAAGTGTTCGACGAGCAAGTCGACGTCGCCGGTGCGTGTGCAGAGTTCCGGCAACTGTAAAGGCAGAACCCGCAACCGGTAGTAAAGGTCAGGACGAAAACGTCCCTCAGCGACTGCCTGGGCTAGATCGCAATTTGTCGCCGAGATGATGCGGACGTCGATCGCGATATTTGCTCTCGCGCCGATGCGTCGTACTGTGCGTTCCTGCAAAACACGCAGCAGCTTCGCTTGCGCTGAAAGGTTCAACGCGTCCACTTCGTCAAGAAACAGTGTGCCGCCCGAAGCTTTTTCGAATAGACCGCTGCGGTTTTCATGCGCGCCGGTGAAGGTGCCACGCTGGTGACCGAAGAGCTCGGCTTCGATAAGTGTTTCAGGGATTGCGGAACAATTGATGTCGACGAACGCGGCGTCTCGCCTGGGACTAAGGTCGTGGATCGCGCGGGCGGCTAACTCTTTGCCGGTGCCGGTGGCGCCAGTGATTAATACTGAAGCCTCGGTTGGTGCAACACGTTCAATGACCGAGAAGAGTTTCCTCATCAGGGGCGATTGACCGATAAGAGTGGGAGTTTTAGACCCGCTTGTTCGTAGATTTTGTTGCTGGTCAACAGCCATCACGCTGGATCGGTTGTTGATGGTCCAGCTATCGATTGCTGTGGGAGTTGTTAGGGGCATTCGGTTAACTAAACTCCTAAGTTGAATCTCTGTACAGTTTGCGGCTTGTCAATGAGTCTCCAAAAAACTGGGAGCACTCCTATCAGAACTTCACTAACAAAACTCCTAAACTCCGGGAAGTTCCGAATACGTTGGGGGCCGGCGTATCAAACAACTAACCCTGCTTGTCCTATCTCATTGGCCTACACGAGTGCCAAGGGGACGGGCGTTTGTTCTTCGTTTATTAGAAAGGTGGACTGACGAGACCTCAACGGTTTTGGGTAAAGCTGGAAATGCCAACTCGCCCAGTCCTTCAGCTATACACTAGACATGTGAATCCGCCCAGTCCTCGCAAGTAAAGGGCCATGATGGATTGTTAGTTTGTTTCTTCACAATTCGTGCCACAAATCCCGCTAAGAGTTGTTTCCCGACCACCTCAACGTCCAGCATCTGGACATCGATTCTAGAATCGGGACTCAAGTTCAAAGCAACATAAACAACTCGCGTGTCTCTTGATCGCTCTTCGCTGGACTCGGGGTCGCACCCGGGAACTGCGCTGCCACGGAACCCGCTTCCGCCAGATGACGCAAGTTCAGGTGAGACACCTGCTCCGCCAGCGAAGAGCGACTCAAAGACGAGGGGCGCGGGAAAGATGTGATGACTCCTTACATCTATAGTGACTGGAACGCGCCCATCATTACATGTTTATTTCATCTGCTGGAAAATGAGGGAGACACTATGCTGGCGACCGAGGCATACGTCTGCGCGGTGTCGAACATTACGACCCTTTTTTTACTGATGAATCGGAGACACGGATGCTGGCAATCAGACTCTACGTTAGCGCACTCACATTTTTCTTCTTGTTTGTCGTGATCGCGCATCGAGGGTTGGGAATCCTCGAAGCTGTAGTTATCGCCGGCACTATTCTCTTTTTAATTCTCGACACCAGAATTGATCTTCGAGTCTTCAAAAACGAACTCCGACTCCTGCAGAACTTAGAGAAGCAACTTTCCTTGCTACAGAGCTGGAAGGTTCAAAGATGAATCTCGTTCTCATCAACGTCATCGTGAGTTTTGTTGCTGCTCTCATCCTTCATGAGATGGGGCATTATTTCGCAGCACGCATGTGTGCTGTTCCGATCAAGCAGGCAGGATTTGGCTGGGGACCGAAGCTCTTCGGCGTCCGCGTTAGCAAAGTTGATTGCCAGCTTCGTCTGCTTCCGGTAGGCGCATACGTACAAATGGATTTAGTTGCGCTTCAAAGTCGACCGCTGTTACAGCAGTTGTTTGTGTTGGGAGCGGGAATCGGAGTGAACCTTGTGCTTTGCGCTGTTACGTGGGGATCGCTTTTCAGCGCACTCAATCTCGCGCTCGCGATTGGAAATTTGATCCCGCTGTATCAGCTTGATGGATGGAAGGGCGGGATGGTGATCGTTCGCAGTATGTTTGGACGACCGAGCCCGTTGGTTGAGTGGATGCTGACGCTCGGTGGTGGAGCAATCGCTTTAGCGGTTTGTGTGAGAGCGTTTCTTCATCTTTAATGACAATGTATTGGGGAAATATCGACAGTCGCCGGCTCGCTCGCGCATACGTCGCGCTGGCGTTTGCACAGGATGTGGCGAAAGGCTACGTCAAGCAGAATGAATCCGCGCATCCGATACTTTCTGCGTTGGAGATGTCAGCGAAGTTGCTGGAAGAACTTCTAGAGGACGTGTTGCCGGAAGAAAACCTTGCCACGGATGACGCGGATTACAAAGAAGTGCTTATGTAATCCGCGTTCATCTGTGTAAATCGGTGGCCTACATACCCATTCCGCTCATACCGCCCATGCCGCCTGGTGCTGGGCTCTTGTCTTCTTCGGGAATCTCCGAAACCATCGCTTCGGTCGTCAGCATCAAGCCGGCGATTGAAGCTGCGTTCTGAAGAGCTGTGCGAGTGACCTTCGCAGGATCGATGACGCCGGCCTTCACCAGGTCTTCGAAAGTTTCAGTCTGGGCATTGAAGCCGATGTTCTCATTCTTCTCAGAACGAATACGCTCGACTACAACCGCACCCTCTTTACCAGCATTCTGAACAATCTGGCGCAGAGGCTCTTCCAACGCACGACGCACGATGTTCACGCCGATCTGCTCGTCGGGATCGCCATCGCTGATATCGAACTTCTCGAGTATCCTGGCCGCTCTCACCAGAGCGACGCCGCCACCCGGAACGATTCCTTCTTCAACAGCCGCGCGTGTCGCATGCATCGCATCTTCAACGCGGGCCTTCTTCTCTTTCATTTCGGTCTCTGTCGCAGCACCGACTTTGATCACTGCCACACCACCGACCAGCTTCGCGAGACGCTCCTGAAGTTTCTCGCGGTCGTAGTCAGAAGTCGTGTCTTCGATCTGCGCGCGCAATGTCTTGACGCGTCCTTCAATGTCTGACTGCTTGCCCGCGCCTTCGACGATCGTGGTGTTGTCTTTGTCGATCGTGATCTTCTTCGCGCGACCGAGATCTTCAAGCTTGACGTTCTCGAGTTTGATACCGAGATCCTCACTGATCACCTTGCCACCGGTGAGAATCGCGATGTCTTCGAGCATCGCCTTGCGACGATCGCCAAAGCCTGGTGCTTTCACGGCACCGATGTTCAACGTGCCGCGCAGTTTGTTAACAACGAGTGTCGCGAGGGCTTCGCCTTCAACGTCTTCTGCGATGATCAGCATTGGCTTGCCAAGCTTCGCAACCTGCTCGAGCAACGGCAGCAGATCCTTCATCGAGCTGATCTTTTTCTCGTTGATCAGGATCAGTGGATTCTCGAGCACTGCTTCCATCCGCTCGGGATCAGTTACGAAGTATGGGCTGAGGTAACCGCGATCGAACTGCATTCCCTCGACGACTTCGAGCGAAGTCTCCATCGTCTTCGACTCTTCGACCGTGATCACGCCGTCTTTGCCGACCTTGTTCATGGCTTCCGCGATGATGTTGCCGATCGTCTGGTCGCCGTTAGCAGACACAGTTCCGACCTGCGCGATCGCATCGCCCTTCACGGGCTTCGAGAGACGCTGAATCTCTTGAGTCGCGCGCTCGACAGCTTTGTCGATACCGCGCTTGAGCGCCATAGGATTCGCGCCGGCTGCGACTGTCTTCACGCCTTCACGGAAGATCGCCTGGGCCAGAACGGTAGCGGTCGTGGTGCCGTCGCCGGCAACGTCTGAAGTTTTTGAAGCGACTTCGCGGACCATCTGTGCGCCCATATTCTCGAGCGAGTCTTTCAACTCGATCTCTTTCGCGACGGTGACGCCGTCTTTGGTGATAGTGGGCGAGCCAAACTTCTTGTCTATCACGACGTTGCGGCCCTTTGGACCAAGGGTGATCTTCACTGCGTCGGCGAGCTGATTGATACCGCGCAGGATCGCCGCACGCGAGTCTTCACCATGAATCACTTGCTTTGCCATCTTTACTTACCACCTTTCTTTCCGCTGCCGGTGGCAGCGCCGGCGCGTTCGAGAATTCCGAGAATCTCGTCCTCGCGCATGATGAGAAGCTCTTCGCCGTCAATCTTGATCTCCGAGCCGCTGTACTTGCCGAAAAGAACACGATCGCCCTGTTTCACATCGAGGGGCTGGCGGGTGCCGTCTTCTTTGTATTTACCTTCTCCGACCGCTACGACTTCACCTTCCTGCGGTTTTTCCTTGGCAGTGTCAGGGATAATGATCCCACCCCGCACCTGCTCACCCTCTTCGATACGCTTCACGATAACGCGATCATGAAGAGGCCTGATATTCGTTGCCATGACCTTGAATCTCCTTTCAGTTCTCTAAAAACTGGGATTTTTGAGTTTATGAAAATTGCGTTGTTCTAGCACTCTCTGAGTTAGAGTGCTAAGGATAGTGCGGGAGGGACGCGGGTGTCAACTAGGAACTTCAGCGCTTAGGTTTAGGCACCTTTTGAGTAGTGCTTCAGTTGCTTATGATTTGTGCTTTTTGTGCCTTTTTGTGGCGAATCCTGCTTCTTGTAACTAGCGACACGTTTGGCGAGGGTGTTGCGATGGATGCCGAGGACGACGGCGGTGTTGGAGAGGTGTTGCTTGTGGCGTGCGAGGGCTTTTTTGATGTAGAGCTTTTCGAATTCGGAGAGGGCCTCGTCGAGAAGGATGTGGCCCTCGAGCATTTCGTCGATCAGACTTTCGAGTCGGGTGTGAATCAAAGTTCTTTTCCGGTCAGTAGTCGATACGCTTCGAGATAACGAGCAGTTGTTGCCTCGGCGATCTCGGTGGGATCACAGGTGCCGGTGGTTTCTTGTCCCACTCGAGTGTTTCGAGATAGTCGCGCACGAACTGTTTGTCGAATGAAGGTTGCGATCGCCCCGCCTGGTACTCATCAGCCGGCCAGAAGCGTGATGAATCAGGAGTCAACACTTCATCCACCAGAAGCAACTCCCCATTCTTATCCATTCCAAATTCAAACTTCGTATCCGCGATGATGATGCCACGCTGTCGCGCGTAGTCGTGCGCTTCTGAGAACAGTCGCAACGACGTATCTCGAAGCAGCGCGGTTTTCTCTTCGCCGATCAACTCTCTGACTTGATCCTCGGTGATGTTTTCATCGTGTCCCTCTTCAGCTTTTGTCGATGGTGTGAAGAGCGGTTCCGGCAACTTCGCTGACTCCACTAAGCCTTCGGGAAGTTTGTGACCACACACCGATCCGGTGCGCTTATAATCTTTCCATCCCGAGCCAACCAGATAACCACGCACGACACACTCAACCGGAAACACTTGCGCACGACGCACGAGCATCGCGCGACCAGCTAACGTCTGCGCGTGACGTTGCACTGAAGGCGGCATCGCTTTGACGTCGCTCTCGATCAAGTGATTAGAGACGACGTGTTGCAGCTTCTCAAACCAGAACTCGGAAAGCGCCGTCAACACTTCACCTTTGCGTTCGATCGGCGTCGGGAGAATGCAGTCGAAAGCAGAGATGCGATCGGTTGCGACGATGAGCAAACTGTCGTCGTCTACGTCGTAGACGTCGCGCACTTTGCCGCGTCGATGCAGTTTGAGATCAGAGAGTGATGTTTGAAGAACAGTGGCTGTACCCATGTGGATCGCGATATTGCTCGTGCTAAAAAAGTTTGTCAAGATAGGGATCTGATTTATGTTTAGCGACAGATTTACACTGACAGCGCTTCGCGCAAACGGCGGATTTGCGCGGCGTGATTGTGCGCATGCATGGCGTAGATCCGGAGCCAGTCTTCTGTCGTATAGGCACCGCTTTCGGTATGCGTGCCGGCGCGCTTCCAGTCATCTTCAGTCATGAGATCGACCAGTTGCATTGTTGATTCGCGCGCGAAGCGAAACGCCTCCAGTGCCGGCGCCATGTCGCGCTCGTTGTAACGAAGCTTCGTGGCGTACGCGTCCTGGTCGTAGCCCTGAATCGTCGGGTTGTCTTCAGCAAGAAGCTTTCGCAGTCGCCCGGCTGAGGTTGTCTCACTGTCGCCAAGATGATGAACAATCTCGCGCGCGGTCCACTTACCCGGGATCGGATGCGAGCCCAAACTGTCTGCGGGGAAACCGCTCAGCGCACTCATAACTTCGTCGTATCCGGCGGCATACTGAGCGATGAGATCTCGTCGTTCTTCAGGTGTCATTTACTGCTCCTTTGAATGGGGTGATTTCGCGCACAGCATAGCAGGTACGAAGGCGTCGTGACACTTTGGGCTTGAATACCGGACCAATTCTCCTGTACTATCCCCTCGAATCCGAGACGCGCCAGTTACCCCGTGGTGCTTTGCCCTTCTGAGCCTCCTGTCAGTTTTTCAGGTCGATTAACGAACTCCGATGGCTACAGCTACTGACAGACAGAAAACCGCTAAAGAAAATTTCGCTATGCCCGACTCCGGCGAACGCAAAATCTCGCTGCTCGTAGTGGAAGACGACGAGAATATCTCGACTGCAATCAGCGAGTATTTCTCGCGCGCGGGTTATAACGTCAAAACTGTTGAAGATGGTCTAAACGGTGTGAAAGCAGCGTTAGATGATCCTCCTGATGCAGTCGTGCTTGACCTGATGCTGCCCAAGATGGACGGCCTCGCGGTCTGCAAAGAGCTTCGGGAGAAGGTCGGCTACCTGCCCATTCTCATGCTCACAGCTAAAGACGACGTGGTCGACAAAGTGCTGGGGCTGGAAATGGGCGCCGATGACTACATCACAAAACCATTTAGTCTTCGCGAACTCGAGGCTCGCATCAAGTCTGTACTCCGGCGTACACGGAATGGACCAAGCACGGACGGTATGCGAGATGAGGCTCCGATTACTCGTGGCCGGTTGAGGATCGACTCGGCAAAACGCGAAGTCACGATCGGCGATCGCCAGGTTGAGCTCACGCCGAAGGAGTTTGATCTGCTGCGACTTTTCGCGTCGAATCCGGGCCGGGTTTTTCCGCGTAAGTATTTACTTGAAAAGATTTGGGACTACTCTTACGAAGGGTACGACCGCACGATCGACTCACATATCAATCGCTTGCGAGCCAAGATCGAGGAGAACCCCGAGAACCCGCAGATGGTTCTGACGGTGTGGGGAATTGGCTACAAGTTCAGCGACGAACAATAGACAGATTGCACGGATCAAGACCGGATCAGCAGGATTAGAACTTATCCTGTTAATCCGGTCTTAATCCGTATAATCCTTTCTACCTCAATCCTATCAACCACGTAATCCGGTTAAGCTAATGTAATTCTGTAGCTTTTTAAGCACAGTTATTGTATTCTTCGACACAGTTTGTACAACATATGGGCTCGTGGTCTCGGCCTGAAGTCCCTTCCCCCGACGCTATTTGAAACTGGAGGAGTCGAGATGAATTGCATTTGCAGGCGGATTCTGCCGGCTTTTCTGTTATTTGCGGCCGTTTTTATCCTCGTCGGCCCTGCTCACGGGCAGGACAATATGAGCGTCTCTCCAAGACCCGCAATAACAGTACTCGACAGCACTAAAGAGCAGGACGGACTAGTCGGCTCTGTGCGTCGCGTCAAAACTGAAACCGCCAGGATTGAGCTCAAAGATGGTCGCCCTGTCGAGGGTCCAACCCAATTGGTCGAGCTAACGACCTACGGAATCAAGGGAAATCGAATTGAAAACACCTCCTATCCGACAGCAGGCGGGCTTGTGGGCAAAGAAGAATACAAGTACGACGAGCGCGGAAACATCACCGAGATGACCTTGCGCGACGATCGTGGAGCGATCCTCAACCGCGAGTCCTACAGCTACGATTTCGATAAGTTTGGTAACTGGACGAAGATGGTCACGAGTCTCGTCGTCTTCGAAAACGGCCAGTTGAAACGCGAGCCAATCGAGGTTACTTACCGCACCCTTACCTACTACTTCGACGACAACATTGCCAAAATCGTCGATGAACCCGGCGCAACTGCGAATCGTCGGTCGGTAACCACCGCGCCGGCCGTGCCTGAACCGGTGAGCTTTGAAGTTCGCGAGCAGAGGGTGCTTCAGATCAAGTCGTCATTGTCTTCCGTTGAAGATAACTCGACAGCACTCGCCGGAGATCCGCCGCCTTTGGTGGAGCGACCGAAATCCAAAACTGTCGACTCAGCGTTTTCGGCGCGTAAACAGAACGAAACACGGACGGAGAGCGTCGTTGAAAAGCGAGAGCCGGAGCCCACCAGGCCGGAACCAAAGGTCGAACCCAGAGTCGAACCAAAAATCGAGGCAAAAACCCCAACGGCCAACGCGCCAACTGCTGAAAACCTCGCCGCGATTAATTTGAAGCAGGCATACGATCTCTACCTCGCGGGACGAAGTCGTTTTGAAAGCGGCGATTCCACGGGCGCGGTCGCGTCGTACCTGCAATCACTCAACCTGGCGCCCGGCTCTGCCGAAGTCCAATTAAGCCTCGGTCACGCTTATCTGAAAATGCAGAAGGATCGCGAGGCCGTGAAGGCGTTTAAGGAGTCAGCCAAACTCAACCCAGGTGTTGCGGAAGCTCATTACGGACTCGGATTTGTCAGTTTCCGTCTAACGCGTTTCCGAGAAGCAGCAGACGCGTTCAAGAAGGCCACGACCTTAGACGCGAAAATGGCAAAGGCCCACTACGGTCTCGCTCTCGCTTACCAGGAACTCGGAATGAACGACGCGATGATGAAGGAATACAGGCTCCTCGAGACGCTCGACCAGAGCCTCGCAAAGAGGCTCATCTTGACCTTTCCACAGTTCAACTTTACGTGCCGAATGGCGCAAGGCTGCCCCTAGAAGCCAGGAGTAGTAATGCAGAATAATCGTTTTGTAGTTTTGACCGGACACCTGAGCAATTATCCCCTGTCGGATCTGGTCGGGATTCTTCGTCACCAGCGCAAGTCGGGACGGCTGATGATTGAGTATCCAAAAGGTCCCGCCACCTTCTTCTTTCAAAATGGTGAATTGATCGATGCACGCATGAACGATCTGGTCGGGCTACAGGCGATTTGTGTTGCGTTGGCCCAACCCGAAGCATCGTTCAATTTCAACCCGCTGATACAAGGCCCACGCCGCACTATCGATCCTTCCCTGCAACGCGCTGTGTCGGAGCTTTTCGGATGCTGGGATGAAAGCGCCCTGCAAATCGAAACCACACCAGCGTCGCCTTCGCTTGAAGGCTCAACGACTGCGTCTGCCGGAATTGCGTCCAGAACTCTCTCGGGCAGGCGATTTGAACTTTTAGCGCTCCCGCCTGGCCCAACCATCCTGGTCCAGCGACGTTCCGTATTTCTCATAGCCGCCGCAGTAGTGATCGTGATCGGACTCTCCACCGCGATTGCGGTGACTGGCGCCCTGAAAGGTAACCAGGTAGCCGCATCGTCCTCTCAGCAGAGTCAAGCCCAGCCTTTACCTGTCGCCGTGCCGGCTGAAGTCTCCAAAGGCGCGGTCGCAGCCGTAGTCAAACCCAATCGATCAGCAACGGAACGCAGAGAAGAGAGGCGCAATAAGCAGGATCAAGGAAGCGCAACTCGGACCCAGTAGCCGAGCAGGAGGCTCCGGCGGTGACGAAGGAAGCCGAACAAACGCCGGCTCAGGCAATCAAAGTTGTCATGCAGATCGAGAATGGGCGTGTGTTGAAAGCGTCAATCGCTAATCACAAGCCGGGAATGGACAGTTACGAAGCGCTGGCCCTGCGAATCGCAAGGCAACGTCGTTATCCGAAGACGTTGACTGGTGGAGAGACCGTGACGGTCACTGTAAACCGCCCCGAGTAGGAATTATCTCTGTGCAACCTCTGCGTTCTCTGTGTCTCTGTGGTGTTTCTTATCAAAAGAATCATTAACCACAGAGACACAGAGAACGCAGAGGTTGCACAGAGAAAACCAATAATCCGAGGTGCAAATGATGCTATTTCTCGAAAGCAAAGCTCTGAATCATGCAGTTGACCGCGACGGCAGAACCCGGTTGCTCCAGGAACTGCAAGAGCGTGGCATGGTCCCACTGATCCGTTCCCACCGGCTTCGCTGCTTCGAAGATGTTTTACTTGGTATGGACCGCGTCGAAGAGATGGAGAAGTCGCTTGCTGCCTCAACTGAGTCGACGATCGGCGAGCCGTTTGTCATCGGAGATCTGTTTTGCTTTGAGGATCACATTTTGTTCCTCGTGTTTGAGGATGACGATGCCGGTTCTTACACGCGCGCCGGAATCGTTTACGAAGCACACACGCCCGAACCGTTCAGAAAGCTCGACGCGTTTTGCCAGGAGATCGGCAGCCTCATGCTTTCGCGCGATCCGCGATTCTTTCCCGCAATGGGAGACAAGCGTGCCCGCCATGCCGCAGGGATTCAGATCGTTTATCGAGCGCCAGGACGCCGATTCGCTTTACACAAGTCTTCGCAAGGAAACGATGAGCAAGCGGATTCTGGCGGCGTCGAAACTTGAAGACGAAAGCGCGCGCGTGTTTTTAAGGACCGCGCGAAACGCACATGAAGAAGGTTACGCCGCCAAATTACTGACCGGTCACACGGAATCTCAGCACGTGCCGATTCAACGACTCGAGGATGCAGGTCTCGTCGAAAGAGAAGTGCAGATCAGTTGCCGCAAGACTGGCCACGCGTTATTTCGCCTGCCCAATCCACATGCGCTCGCAGTTGTGACCGTAAGTGACGCAACGTGCAGCGAGTGTGGCGCGCCTGTAGCAGATGAGAATGTCGAAGAGGTGATCGCGCCGACGCAGCTAGCGTCGTCGTTGCTCGAAGACGGATCGTGGCTTGTTAGCCGGCTTCATTTTTTGCTGCGCGAGATGGGCGTGCCGGAAAGAGAGATTGCGGTCGGACCGAACGAGGGAACGGGTTACGGTCAATTGATGGCAAACATCTGTGGCGAGTCGTTTTTGATCGTGACACGTGATGGAGATCTCACGCCCGCGTTTGCTCGTTGGGGTATCGACCTGGAAATTGACACTGAAGCTTCGCATCTTGTCATCGTGGCGACTGGACGAATTCACAAAGAAGCCGGCGTCCTGCTTCAGAATCATTCGCGGCGCCGTGTGAGCGGTGGTCAGGATTTCGAAATGATCATTGCCGACGATGCGGCGACTGCCGGACGCGAGCTCCATGCAGCGCTCGAGAGAGTTTCGCAACGAGTTGTTGCTGAACAACTCTGCGTGCTTGATAACAGTATCGGTTTCTCAGTTAGTCGGTTGGTGTTGACGAAGTTTCAATTGTTGCATGCTGCGGCGCCGAAGGAGGCGGAGGTTGTTAGCAGCGATATTGAGCCTATGTACGACGCGCCGAGTGCGCCCCTGGTGCTCGCGGCGAATGCGTCCGTCGACCGGGCTGAACCGTTCTGAGGATGAAACGTCTTAAAAAACCCCCGACCCGACGCGCGGAAGACGTACGTTGGAACAATGACATCGCCACCTTACGGCGAGCGGCGGAAGAGCTAGTCAAACGCCGAGGCAGTAAAGCGAAGTTAGGTCTGGTCCGGATTCCTCGCAACCCCTTTGAACA
Source organism: uncultured Acidobacteriota bacterium (assembly GCA_963728575.1). Taxonomy (GTDB): domain Bacteria; phylum Acidobacteriota; class Blastocatellia; order Pyrinomonadales; family Pyrinomonadaceae; genus PSRF01. Next base: position 109,581 of record CAVSKT010000005.1, on the reverse strand, counting down.
GGTAGCAGAGTTACTGGACGATCCGGCAGCGGACGTCAGAGAGAAAGCTGTCCGCGATCTTTATCAAATGGATCCCGATCAGGCAGCGACACTCGTCAACAACGCGCTGCGCGATGGTTCGCCCGAGGAACGTCGCCGGATTGGTAGCGCGCTTGCTGACTCGGGTTTGTTGTACGAAGCGATTGACGACTTGATGGCCGAGAATCATGAGAGTTGTTATGGTGCGTTTTCGTTGTTGTTTCTGGTTGCGAAGGCGGGAGTGGTTGAGCCGCTGAGCAGCGTGATCGAGAAACATCCGAGTCTGGATTTGAGTCTTGCTGTTATTCGACTACTCGCTTCGAGCGGCGAACCGGGTGTCGCCACCGCACTGCAACGCGTCGCCGTTAATCCATCAATTGCTCCCGAATTGCGATCCGCCGCTTCTGAAGCCGTCATCCAGCTCACACAATAATTTCCCTCGCAAAGGCGCGACGGGCGCAAAGGAAATCCTGGCCTTCCTCGCGTCTTTGCGTCTTTGCGCCTTTGCGTTGAAAATACTCGTTTCAACACCATGCGTTTCAAACTAGTATCAGAATACCAACCCAAGGGTGACCAGCCGGCCGCGATCGACGCGCTCGTCAGAGGTCTGAACGACGGCGCAAAGGATCAGGTGCTTCTCGGAATCACAGGCAGCGGCAAGACGTTCACGATTGCGAGCGTCATTGAACGCACGCAACGCTCAACGCTCGTGCTCGCGCATAACAAAACACTTGCCGCTCAGCTCTTCCAGGAATTTCGAACTCTCTTCCCTGAGAACAAGGTCGAGTACTTCGTCTCTTACTACGACTACTATCAACCGGAAGCGTACGTTCCTGCCGCCGACGTCTACATCGAGAAAGAAGCGATTGTTAACGAAGAGATCGATCGCTTGCGCATGTCGGCAACGCGGGCGCTGTTCGAACGCCGCGACGTGATCGTGGTTGCGAGTGTCTCCTGCATTTATGGTCTTGGGGATCCCGACGCCTACTACGGACTGCTTTTCTTCGTCGAGCCGGGCGCGCGAATGTCTCGCGACGTTCTGTTGCAGCGATTGGTTGAACTGCAATACGAGCGCTCAGACATCAACTTTCAGCGCGGCACATTCCGCGTGCGTGGTGACGTGGTCGAAATTTATCCGAGTTACCAGGATCTCGCGTATCGCATCGAGCTGTGGGGCGACGAGATCGATTCGATCTCGACGATCGATCCGCTGCTTGGCGAGGTGATGGAAAAACACACGTCGCGCGTTCCGATCTATCCGAAGACGCACTACGTGATGTCGCGGCCAACGATCAAACGTGCAATTAAGACGATTCGCGAAGAGCTCGAGTGGTGGGAGCCCAAGTTGATCGCGGAAGGAAAACTCGTTGAGGCGCAACGTCTGCATCAGCGCACGATGTTTGATCTCGAAATGATCAAAGAGATGGGCTTCTGTCGTGGCATCGAAAACTATTCCAGACACCTGACTGGAAAGAACCCGGGCGAGCCGCCACCTACACTGATCGATTACCTGCCGCGCGACACATTGATGATCATCGATGAGTCGCATCAGTCTATTCCCCAGGTCCGTGGAATGTTTGAGGGCGATCAGTCGCGCAAGCGGACGCTGGTGGAATATGGATTTCGTTTGCCTTCAGCGTTGGACAACCGGCCGCTTAACTTTCACGAGTTTGAATCGCGGATCGGACAGACGATCTATGTGTCGGCGACGCCTGGTCCATACGAATTGACGAAAGCGAGCGGAGAAGTAGTCGAGCAGATCATCCGGCCGACGGGATTGATGGATCCGGAAGTTGAGGTGCAGCCGGTGAAGGGTCAGATCGATCACCTGCTCGAAGAGTGTCGTGTGCGTGCGGAACGACATGAGCGCGTGCTGGTAACGACGTTGACGAAACGAATGGCTGAAGACCTGACCGAGTATTTCACCGAGGTCGGGGTGCGCGTTCGTTACCTGCACTCGGATATCGAGACTCTCGAGCGCATCAAGATCCTGCGCGATTTGCGACGTGGTGAATTTGATGTGCTCGTCGGCATCAACCTGCTGCGTGAAGGACTGGATTTGCCGGAAGTTTCACTCGTAGCGATTCTCGATGCTGATAAGGAAGGTTTTTTGCGTTCTGAGCAGTCGTTGATACAGACGATCGGGCGTGCGGCGCGCAACTCGCGTGGGAAGGCGATACTTTACGCGGATCGTCTGACGGATTCGATGAAGCGCGCGCTCGACGAGACGCAAAGACGTCGCGAGATCCAGGAAATTTACAATCGCGAAAACGGAATCACGCCGCAAACGATTGTGAAGCCGATTGAGGCGACGCTGATCACGGCGTCGGAGGCAGACTATTTCAAAATGCCGACAGAACTGGATGAGATCGAAGACTATTCACCCGCGAATATCGAAGCGACGATCAAGCGGTTAGAACTGGAGATGCGCGGGGCGGCGAAACGTTATGAGTTTGAGAGGGCGGCGGAGTTACGGGATCGAATAAAGGTCTTACGGGAACGTGAGCTCCAAGTCATGTAAATCTTTTTCATCCTATTTATCCTGTTCATCCGGTGAAGATTACTTCCAATCACGACGAGATCGAATCGTACCTGTCAGACGCGAGCTTCATCCGTGAAGGCTACGCCGATAGTGTCGTCTTTCCGGAGAGCATCGATGACGTGTCAGAAGTTCTAAAAACCGCGAATCGCGACCGAGTGCCGGTAACAATTTCCGGCGCAGGGACGGGAACCGTCGGTGGTCGCGTGGCGTTCGGCGGGATTGTTCTTGCCACAGATAAACTTAATCGGATTAAAACGATCGTTCGTGAAAACCAGGGCGGTTATGGAGTCGCGGAAGCCGGAGTGATCTTATCGGATTTTCAACGTGCCGTGGACCAGCAGGGCCTTTTGTATCCGCCTGATCCTACGGAGCGCGGTTGTTTTCTCGGCGGCACTGTCGCGACGAACGCCTCCGGTGCTCGCACGTACAAGTATGGCCCAACGCGAAATTACGTTCAGAGATTGAAGGTTGTACTTGCTTCAGGAGAAATTCTCGATCTTGGCCGCGGTGAAGGTCGCACTCTCGACGTCAAGTTGCCGAGTTACCGGATGTCTGCAACACGAAAGAATGCATCAGGTTATTTTGTCGCGCCCGAGATGGACGAGCTCGATCTTTTCATCGGCAGCGAAGGGACCCTCGGAGTGATCTGTGAAGTCGAAACGCGTTTGTTACCGAAACCCGAAGGACTGCTGAGCGGTGTAGTCTTCTTTGATAACGAAGCAGACGTGCTGGCTTTGGTTGCGGAGGCCAGAACGCGCGTCGATGCGCGTGCGCTCGAGTTTTTCGATCAGGAATCGTTGAACTTCCTGCGCGAGAAGTATCCTGAAGTTCCGGCTAATGCAGTTGGCGCTATATTTTTCGAGCAGGAAACGCGTGCAGAAACCGAAGAGTCTGTGCTAAACGAATGGATGGCCATGTTGGACCAGCATCACGCATTCGCCGGCTCGTGGTTTGCGACCAACGAACAGGACCAGGCAAGATTGCGCGAGTTTCGCCATCAACTACCCGTCCTGATGAACGAATGGTTCGCGCGCTACAACCAGCGTAAAGTCTCGACCGACATGGCCGTGCCCGATGATGCATTTTCCGGGTTGTTTCGGTTGTACAAAGACACGCTGCGCGACAGTCGCCTTCGCTACACGATCTTCGGACACATCGGCGACAATCACGTTCACGTGAACATTCTCCCGCGCGACGACTCCGAAGCCGCCCGCGCACGCGAGCTGTACGTTCAATTTTTGAAATATGCTGCTTCCGTGGGAGGCACACTGTCAGCAGAGCACGGCGTCGGCAAACTCAAGCGAGAGTACCTGCGGATCTTTTACAATGACGATCACCTGCGCGAAATGGCAGCATTGAAACGCGCGTTCGATCCCAACGGAATCCTGGGCCGAGGAAATATTTTCTCCGAAGATCTATTATGACTTTTTATCCTTTTGTGCCTTTTTGTGGCTAAACCCCATGCTTCGCTTCACAACAGCCGGAGAATCACACGGGCGAGCGCTCGTCGCGATCGTCGAGGGTCTGCCCGCTGGTCTGCCAGTCGACCAGAGCTTGATCGATAACGAATTGCGCCGTCGGCAACTCGGTTACGGCCGCGGCGGTCGCATGAAGATCGAGAAAGACCACGCGGAGATACTGAACGGCGTCCGCCACGGCCTCACACTCGGATCGCCACTCACCCTCCTGATCGAAAACCAGGATTGGGCCAACTGGACTGACGTGATGGCGTCAGAACCGCGCGATATCGCGCCGGAAAAATCACGTCGCCTCAAACGACCACGTCCCGGTCACGCCGATCTTCCCGGTGGTCTGAAATACGACGTTCGCGATCTTCGCAACATCCTCGAACGTGCCTCGGCGCGCGAAACGACCGCGCGCGTCGCTTGTGGCGCACTCGCGAAGCAATTGTTGGCGATGTTTGGCGTCGAAGTTCGCAGTCACGTCATCCAGCTCGGCGGTATTCCCGCCGCGCCGCTCGAGTTGAGCTGGGATCAAATCAAGGCGATCGACGACGACGCACCTTTGCACTGCGCCGACAACGAAGCGCAGCAAAGAATGATCGACCTCATTGATGAAGTACGAAAAAAGGGCGACACACTCGGCGGCGTCTTTGAGGTCGTAGCTCGCGGCGTCGTACCCGGCCTCGGCTCACACACGTCATGGGACCTGAAGCTTGACGGGCTGCTCGCGCAAGCAGTGATGTCGATACCGGCTGTAAAAGCTGTTTCAATCGGAGCAGGCGCTGAAGCCAGCAGTCTGGCGGGTTCTGAAGTTCACGATGAGATCGCGTACAACTCGGAGACGCGTGAATTCATTCGCGATACAAACCGCGCGGGAGGTCTCGAAGGCGGCATCACCAACGGCGAACAGATCCGCGTGCGCGGCCATCTAAAGCCGCTCTCGACCCTGCGACGCGCGCTTCGTTCAGTCGACATCGACACGAAAGAGGAAGAGGCTGCCGCCTTTGAACGTTCTGACGTGACGGCAGTGCCGGCAGCGGGCGTCATCGGTGAGTCGATGGTCGCTCTCGTGCTCGCGGGCGCGATGCGCGAAAAGTTTGGAGGCGATAGTCTCGGTGAGATGAAGCGAAACTTCGAAGGGTATCGAGAACAGCTAAGAGGTTATTAGCCACAAAAGGCACAAAAGTCACAAATGAAAAGAACACCCATTTCCTTTTGTTATGTGACTTTTGTGCCTTTTGTGGCGGATGACGTAGAATCAAAAGTGTTATGGCATTACTCGAAATAGTTAAGTGGCCGGCTCCGGTGCTCGATACACCGGCTGATCCGGTCACGGAATTTGACGAAGATCTCGCAAAGCTCGTCCGCAACATGTTTGAGACGATGTATGCGGCGCCGGGTGTTGGTCTGGCTGCCGTGCAGGTCGGTGTTCCGAAGAGACTTTTTGTGATGGACTGCTCGGGTGGCAAGGATCCGCAGCAGCGTGTCGTACTCATCAATCCGGAAGTGCTGCGCGTTGAGGGAAACCAGAACGGCGAAGAGGGCTGCTTATCGTTTCCCGGAATCTTCACGCCGGTTGAGCGGAGCCTGCGAGCGATCGTGCGCGCGCAAGATGTGAAGGGCGAATGGTTTGAGCTCGACGGCATGGAGCTCACCGCGCGCTGCATGCTTCACGAAACCGATCACTGCGACGGCATCGTTTTTCTCGACAAGATGAGCACCATCAAGCGCGAGATCGTCAAACGCAAGATCAAGAAACTACAAAAAGCGGGTAAGTGGGATTAAGAAGATTACGCGGATTGATCTGTGTGATCTGTGTACAGGAGTCTAACTATGCGTCCAGAATTTAAGAATGAACCGTTAACAGATTTCAGCAAAGAAGAGAACGCGCAGGCGATGCGCGAGGCGATTCAGAAAGTCAAAGAGCAGCTCGGGCGTGAGTACCCGCTCGTGATTGGTGGTGAACGTATCAACACCGGCGCGATGCTCGAGAGCATCAATCCTGCGAACCGAACCGAAGTCATCGGACGATTCAACAAGGCAACAAAAGAGCTCGCTAACCAGGCCGTTGAAAAAGCCGCAGAAGCATTCAAGACATGGCGAAACACTCCAGCCGCCGATCGCGCGGCATTGCTGTTTCGTGTTGGCGACATGATCCGCGAGCGCAAACATGAGATGTCGGCATGGATGGTCCACGAAGTTGCGAAAACATGGGCCGAAGCTGACGGCGATACGGCTGAAGCAATCGACTTCTGCGAGTTTTACGGACGCGAGATGCTGCGTTACGCCGGCGGACAACCGCTGGTGAATATTCCCGGTGAAGATAACGCGCTCGATTATGTTCCCCTCGGTGTCGGCGCTGTCATTCCACCGTGGAACTTTCCACTCGCCATCATGGCAGGCATGACGCTCGCTTCGGTCGTCACTGGCAACACGGTCGTGTTGAAGCCTTCTTCCGATGCGCCAACAATCGCGTTCAAGTTCTTCGAGATGCTCGAAGAAGCAGGACTGCCTCCCGGGGTTGTTAATTTCATGACTGGCTCAGGCGCGGAAGTCGGCGACATAATCGTGGACCATCCGAAGACGCGCTACGTGGCGTTTACCGGATCGAAAGAAATCGGACTCAGAATTAACGAACGCGCAGCGAAAGTTAACGAAGGCCAGATCTGGATCAAGCGAGTAGTCGCCGAGATGGGTGGCAAAGACGCAATCATCGTTGCTGAGGACGCGAATCTTGATGAAGCGGCGACAGGCGTGGTCCAGGCCGCATTCGGATTCCAGGGCCAGAAGTGTTCGGCTTGTTCGCGTGCGATCATCGACGCGAAAGTTTACGACACGATGCTCGACAAGATCGTCGACCGCACTTCAAAGCTCAAGCTTGCTGACCCGACCGATCCAGGGACCAACCTGAGCGCAGTTATAAACGAGAAAGCATTCAAGACGATCAACTCTTACATTGAAAAAGGGAAGAGTGAAGGTGGTCGCGTGTTGATTGGCGGCGGCTCCGATGGTGAGCAGGGTTACTTCATCGAGCCGACAGTGATCGCTGACGTCAAACCAGGCGCGACGATCGAGCAGGAAGAGATATTTGGACCAGTGCTCGCCGTTATCAAAGCCGAAAACTACGACGACGCGCTCAACATTGCGAACGACACGGAGTTTGGACTCACGGGAGCGGTTTATAGTTCAGACGAGGCAAAACTCCAGCGCGCGCGTCGCGAGTTTCACGTCGGGAATTTGTATCTGAACCGGAAATGCACCGGAGCGCTCGTTGGCGTGCATCCGTTTGGCGGCTTCAACATGTCAGGCACAGATTCGAAAGCCGGCGGCCGCGATTATTTACTGCTGTTCCTGCAAGCGAAGGTGTCAGCCGAGCGTGTGGGCGCCACGACTAAGCGAGCCGAGGCCGGGGCCACGGATTAAACGGAAAAAATCCGGATTTCTATCTGTGTTATCTGTGGCTAAATAAGGCAATGCGAATAGTCTTCATGGGCACTCCTCACTCTGCGGTCCCAAGTTTGCGGCAGTGTCTCGACGATGGTCATGAAGTCGTCGCAGTCTGGACGCAACCTGATAGACCATCGGGCCGCGGCAATAAGATCACCTTCAGTCCAGTCAAGGAGTTTGCGCTTTCTCAAAGCCTCACGGTCCATCAACCCGCGCGGATTAAGAACGACGAAGCAAAGCAATTGTTCGCGTCACACGAAGCGGATGTCGCTGTCGTCGTCGCTTACGGCAAGATTCTGCCGGAGGAGTTTTTGCGAGCGCCGCGTCGAGGATGTATCAACGTCCATTTCTCGCTGCTGCCGTTATACCGCGGAGCAGCGCCTGCGAACTGGGCCATCATCAACGGTGAAAAAGAAACAGGTGTCACGACAATGTTCATCGAGCCGGCGCTCGATACTGGTCCAATTCTGCTCCAGCGCAAGACGGCAATCGGTGAAACTGAAACCGCGCCCGAGTTGATGCACCGTCTCGCCGAAATCGGCGCGCCTCTTCTCAGTGAAACTCTCGCTCGACTCGACGAGATCACACCGCGTCCCCAGCACGATCGCGATGCGACGTATGCTCCGATTCTTGAAAAGGAAAACGGCTTGATCGACTGGTCGCAAAGCGCGTTTGTGATTGAACGCCGCGTCCGAGGCTTGCAGCCGTGGCCCAACGCGTATACCACGTATAACTCCAAAGGACTGATTATCTGGGAAGCGCAACCGTCGCTCGCGGTGACGTCAAACATTGCGGAGGGAGAGCTGATCGTTGCCCAGGGAGATGAGCTCGTTGTGCAGTGCGGCGCTGGAACGGTGTTGCGCGTCTTGGAGGTCCAACCCGAGGCTCGAAAGAGAATTGCCGCGCGCGATTTCATCAACGGCATGCACGTGAAAGTTGGCGATCGTTTTGGCTAATCGCAAGGAGATCTCACCAGCGCGCCTCGCGGCCTTTAATGTGCTGCAACAGGTCGAAAGCGGCGCGTTTTCTTCCGTACTTCTCGCGGCAGAGGAACCGCGACTCCAACCTGCAGATAGAGCGTTGACTCACGAGCTTGTCCTCGGTGTGCTGCGATGGCAGTTACTGCTGGACCGAATCGTCGAGCATTATTCGAAGCGACGGATCGAGAGCTTGGACCCGGCGGTTCGTATTGCACTGCGACTTGGTCTGTACCAGCTAAGGTATTTAACGCGCGTTCCTGCGTCGGCTGCTGTGAATGAATCTGTGAGTCTAGTCCGTCTTGCGCGTTTAAGCTCGGCCACCGGGTTTGTTAATGCAGTGCTGCGACGTGCGATACGAGAACCGGATTACGATCCGGACGCTTCGGACCCACTAGAGAAACTCGCAATTAAAACCTCGCACCCGCGCTGGTTAATCGAACGTTGGACCAGGTCGTTTGGTGTTGAAGAGGCGGAGGCTTTTGCCCACGCGAACAACCTCGTGCCTCCGACTGCTTTTCGCGTTGTGAAAGTTCGTCGCGATGAAGCTGCTGTGTTGTTGAAGCTGAATGGCGGCGGCGCCTCGATCGAAAAATCTCAGGTTGCGAAAGGCGCCTGGCGTGTTTCGGGCGCGACATCATTGGTGCGCGAGCTGAGTGCGGCGGGTGAGATCTATTTGCAGGATGAAGCATCACAACTGGTCGCTGAAATGCTGGACGCGAAGCCGGGCGAGCGGGCACTCGATCTGTGTGCGGCGCCTGGAGGAAAAACGACGCAGATCGCCGATCACGCCGGTGATGAAGCGTACATCATCGCTGCCGATCGTTCGGCGGCGCGGATGGCGACCGTCGTTGGCACAACTAATCTCCACGGACTGAAGTCGATTCAACCACTGCTTCTTGATGCTGGTGAGAAGTTACCGTTCGAGTCGAATGCGTTCGATAAGGTGTTGCTCGACGCGCCGTGTTCGGGAACGGGCACGTTGCGTCGCAATCCCGAGATTCGCTGGCGTCTGTCGGAGACTGACATCGGCGCGTTTGCCGAGAGTCAAAAACGGTTCCTCGCGAACGCTGCTGAGGTTGTGAAGACCGGCGGGCGTTTGGTGTATTCGACGTGCTCAGTTGAACGCGACGAGAACGAGGAAATTGTTGAGGAGTTTCTCGCGAGGGACAGTCGATTCGAATTAGTAACACTAAAAAGGACATGGCCTCATCGCGACGGAAGCGATGGGTTTTTTATTGCTGTGTTACAGGACCGAGCTCGGTAGCGCCGGGTAATCTCCAACATCACGCTGTCTGAGATTTACCCGGCGCTACCGCGCTCGGTTCTGTTGAGTCTTGCGGCGCATAATACCCGATGCTAGACTTCGAGCCTTGGAGAGTGTAGTTGCCAGAATTTTGTCGGTGTTCCGAAGTATCGCAATCGTGATTGCGATTGCGGTCGTTTTTCTCTTCGGAGTTGCCACCACAGTCTATCTCTCTTTGCGTAGTCCGGAAGTAAAAGTTCCGGATGTGATTGGCAAGAATCGATTCGAGGCGGAACAAATTCTTGCCGAAGCCGATCTGAAGTTTCGTGTCCGCGCGCACAGGCCCAGCAATCAATCAAAACCTGACATAGTCTTGTTCCAGTTGCCACGCCCGGGTGAGGTCGTAAAGACGGGTCAAACCGTGGCGATGGACATCAGCCGTGCGACTAAAGAAGGCGAGACACCCGAGAGCGTAAAACCCGACGAGCCAAGCGAGAATCGGAATACAAGCGCAGCGGCAAACCGCAACGATAACAAACCGAGGCGACCAAAAAACAAGAACGAAAACGCGAACGCAAACGCCGACAAAGCGAACGCAAACACGAATAGACCAGTCAATGCAAACCGGCCACTCAATGCGAACCGGCCGAATGTGAACGCGGCTGCTGGTAATGTGAATGCGCCGCCGCGAGCTAACGTGAATACGACGCCGCGAGCTAACGTGAATGCGAATAAACGTCCCGTCGCCCCGAAGCCTACGCCGAACCAGTAACGCGGATGGACGCGGATAAAAACGCAGACTGCGTTAATTCGCGCTAATCTGCGGCTAAATAAAAGTTCATGAATCGAATGATCGACATCGCCCCCTCGATACTTTCTGCTGATTTTTCGTGTCTAGGAGATCAGATTAAGGCGGTTGAGCGCGGTGGCGCGGGTGTGTTGCACGTTGATGTGATGGATGGTCACTTCGTACCGAACATCACGGTCGGTTTACCTGTCGTGAAGTCGCTTTCGGGCTTCACAAAGTTACCCATCGACGCTCACCTGATGATTACTGAGCCGGGGACGTACGCGAAACAGTTTGTCAGCGCCGGCGCGCAAATGGTCTCAGTGCACGTTGAAGCGGATGCGCATCTGCACCGGACGTTGATGTCGATCAGAGATGCCGGTGCGCAGGCCGGGGTGGTGTTGAATCCGGCGACGCCTGTGATGGCCGTCGAGGAGGCATTACAGTTTGCGGACTATGTTCTGGTAATGTCTGTCAATCCCGGTTTTGGCGGGCAGAAGTTTATCCCGCAGTCCATCGACAAAGTGAAGCGGCTGCGGCGGTTGATTGACGAGCGCCAACTGAACGTACGGATCGAGATCGACGGCGGCGTTGACCGCAAGAACATCGAATCGGTCGTGGCTGCGGGCGCGGAGATAATTGTGGCCGGTTCAGCGATTTTTGGCACTTCTGACGCGGAAGCCGCGGTAAAAGAGCTGCGCGAAGCGACAGTTCAGTGGGTCTGATTTTGTGTTTCTTTGCGGCGAAAGCGAACCGGATCAGCGAAAAATGAATCCGATAGCGTTAAGTCTTTAACTCGCACACAAACAAAGTTTTACTGGAGGTTGATTTTATGAAGTCTCGCTTTTTTATCCTGGCGGCTTTCTGTGCCCTGGTTTTTGGGTTTCCAGAGACGGGATTGACGCAGCAGAAGCAGGCCCAGACGGAGCTGTCGACCCACCAGCGACTTGACGTCATGGACTCAAAACTCGACCTGATGCGCCGTTCTCTGAACGCCGCAATCAAGGCGATCGGAGAGAGTAAGGAGAAAAAGCCCAACGCTGACGATCCGGTGGTGCGGTTAAAGGGACTCGAGAAAGAGGTCTCGTCGCTGACTTCCGAATTGAATGATATCCGTGCGAAGAACGATCGCGGTGAAAAATGGGATACCACGTCACTCGATCGTCTCGAGACTTCAGTCAAAGAAATGAACACGCGCGTGGAAACCGCTCTGCAGGAAACTGCAAGTATCCGAACGAGCGCGGCAAATTCAGGTTCGAGTGATAAAAAGAAAAAGAAGAAAGGGAAGTTTCTGGGTCTGTTCGGCGGCGGTGACGACAAATACGCTGATTTGACCGGAGCCGCAGTCGCAGGCCGCGACCGCGTGCTTTTCGAAGAAGCTGCCAAAGAGGTTCGCAAAGGACATCACGATACAGGCCGGCTACTCTTCGCAACGATCATCAACACTTATCCCGATTCGCCGTTTCTTCCGCTCGCTAAGCTTGCCATCGCAGATTCGTTTTTCCTTGAAGGAACCACGAGCGCATTGATCCAGGCGGCGCAGGCTTATCAAGACTGGCTGACATTCTTCCCGACCGATCCACTTGCCGACGATGCGAGTTTGAAAGTCGCTGAGGCAGAGATGCGACAGATGGGTCTGTCAGATCGCGACATCTCGCACGCGCGCAAAGCCGAACAGCGATTAAAGGTTCTCTTGCAGCAATATCCGAAGAGCCCGCTCCGTGCGACAGTCGAGGCGCGCCTGGCGGAAGTGCAGGAAAACCTGGCAATGCACAATTTGCAGGTTGGTCGTTTCTACCACGATGTTAAGTGGAGCACTGGAAAAGGTGGACTGAAAGGCGCCCAATCTCGTTTTAAGGAAATCGCTGATAAGTATCCGTGCTTCTCGTATAACGACGAAGTTTTCTACCGCCTGGCCACTACTTACCAGGCGGAAGAAGAGCCAGACGAAGCTGCCCGGTATTACCAGAAGCTTGTCCAGGAGTTTCCTGACAGCGAGTACGTGGAAAAGGCTCGCGAGCAACTGAACATCATCGGCGCGCCGATTCCCGAGAAGAGCACGCCAAACCCGTGTGCAAAGCGTCAGCCGCAAAGCTTTATGGGTAACTTGATGCAGCAGGTTTCCGGCAAGGCCGACATTACGGTCAACAAGAACGGCATCCTGATCAGTAAAGAGGGAAAAGAAGGCAGTGACCTGATCGACGAGGCCTTGCGTTACAACGGATCGCTACCAGCGTCAACAATTCCCGATGCGCCGACAAATCGTTCGCCGAAGGCCACGCCGACGCCTGCGACAGATCCGAAAGCTAAAAACGCAACAAACGGGACTGCCCCGGCGCCGGATAAACCTTGAGACTACGGCTTCGCCGCGTGATGTGAGGCGAGGCTTGGCCCCGCCGTTGGGAGACTGAACGGGTTGGATTCAACCTCTGAAGAAGTTCAGACGGAATTAGCACGAAGACATAAGTCCGCAGCGACCACTGTGCTTGGTCTGTTGGTGGCGTCCATCCTTCTCTCGGTCGTCGCGTTCCTCGCCCGGCCATACTTTATTCAAAAGCCAAATCCGCCGCTCGATATCGCCGTCAGAATAACGATCCTGATCATCGGTTTGGGAGCGATCGTGTGGCGTCGCACAAAGTTTGCGCCCATGCGGCTCCAGGACGTCGCCGGTTTGGCGGGTGCCTCCGGGTTGCTGCAAACACTGGAAAAAACGACGATTCAAGTCGCGCTTTTCGCCGTGACGATCACCGCAATCGGATTTATTTCAACCCTCGTTACCGGTAACGATTGGTACACGTACTGGGCCAGCGCGATCGCGGTCATCCTTCTCCTTTACGGTTACCCGGTAAAAAACTCATGGAATTTGACCCTCCAGCGCTTCACTCAACCCGCGGCTGAACCTGAAAGCTAACATAACCTTTCCTCGCAAAGGCGCAAAGATGCCAAGCGCTGCCGCGTCTCTCAGGATTTCCTTTGCGTCTTTGCGACCTTTGCGAGGGATCATACAGACTTTTCTGGAATCACAAACTTGTTGATCCAGTTTTTCCAGATTGCTAATCTGGTTGTGGGACTTCGATATGTCTGCGACCCGACTACTACTCTGCGCACTCGTTCTTGGCATCATGTGCCAGGCTGCATTCGCTCAGGACACCTCAGTGGCGAATGACATCGAGAAACGTGCGTTCGAGCAGACGAATGCGGAACGCATCAAGAATGGTCTGCCGCCTTTTACCTGGGACGCGGATCTGGGACGACTCTCGCGGACCTATTCAGAGACCATGTCGCGCCTCGGGTTTTTCGCTCACGTCACTCCTGACGGGAAGCGCCTGCCTGACAGAGCGCGCGCGGCCGGCATCCGGCACTATTCGGTCCTTGGTGAGAACCTCGCGTACAATCAGGGCTACGACGATCCGGGAATGCTTGCGGTTGAGAGATGGATGTTATCTCCCAAACACCGCGCTAACATCCTCTCGTCGGAATTTCGTGCAATGGCGATCGGAAGTTATGTCGCCCCTGATGGTGCAGTTTATCTGACGCAAACGTTCATAAAGCGTTGACCAAGACCTCTCTCAACCTTCCTTCCTTCGCAAAAATCAATCGTCTGTTACGTATTCTGGGAAAGAGACCAGATGGCTATCACGAGATTCTGACTGTTTTACAAACGGTCTCACTATGCGATGAGCTTACTTTCGATCTTCGCGAGGACGGAAAGCTAACGCTCCTTTGCGACGACCCCCACGTACCCACAGATAGTACGAACCTGATTATCAAGGCCGGCCTCGCACTTCAGGAGAGCCTTCACAGCCCTCTCGGAGCCGATATCAAACTCGTAAAGAAAATTCCGGTCCAGGGTGGTTTGGGTGGTGCGTCGTCCAACGCGGCGGTTACGCTAATCGCGCTCAACGGATTGTGGCAGGGAACACTCAAACCCGGCGATTTGGAGCAGATGTCTATGGACCTGGGCGCCGATGTCCCATTCTTTACGGTGGGAGGAAGGTGCGTTGCGACCGGCATCGGTACGAGCCTGCTCGCCCTTCAGGAAGGCCCACAGCAGTTTCTCATAATCATTTCTCCCGTTGCGCGCGTCGCAACACCGGAGGCTTATCGATCGCTGAATGCTGGTTCCTTGACAACAATTGATGCGATGCCTATTCTTTCAAGTTCTTTCGAACGGCTCTTTACCGGCGATAGCAACCAATGGCACCCGCTGGACAATGATTTCGAAAGGGTGATCTTTGAGATAGAGCCTGAGATCGGGCGCGCTAAAATGGCGTTGCTCGAGGCGGGTGCGCAGGGCGCTTTGTTGGCTGGAAGCGGTTCGAGCGTGTTTGGTGTCTTTGATGATGAGGCGGCGAGAAATCGCGCCCTCGGAAATCTCAAAAGTGAAGCGGGATGGAAAGTATTTTCCTGCCACACACTTTCGCGCGAAGAGTATATGAGTGCAATGAATCCAGCTGGCTACCCGCTTTTTACGCTCTCTAAAACTGCAACCGATAAAACAGATACTGGGGCGTAGCCAAGTGGTAAGGCACCGGTCTTTGGAACCGGCATTCGTTGGTTCGAATCCACCCGCCCCAGCCAAATCTTTATGAGCACAACCGGCGGCATCAAGGTCTTCTCCGGAAATGCGAATCAGAAGTTGGCAGAAGAGATTTGTCGCCAACTGAGTTGTGACATGGGCAAGGCGTTCGCGGAACGTTTTTCTGATGGTGAGTTTAACTTTCAGATCGACGAAAACGTTCGCGGCGGCGATGTCTTCATCGTGCAGCCGACCTGCCCTCCGACCGACGCGCACTTGATGGAACTGTTGGTGATGATCGACGCGTTTCGTCGATCGTCAGCCGAACGCATCACTGCTGTTGTTCCTTATTACGGATACGGCAGGTCTGACAAGAAAGACCGTCCGCGCGTTCCGATATCTGCGAAGCTGGTAGCCAATTTGATCACCGTCGCAGGTGCTCATCGAGTGTTGACGATCGACCTGCACGCCGCTCAGATCCAGGGGTTCTTTGATATTCCGGTGGACCACCTTTACGCTGCTCCTGTTTTTATCGGTTACTACCAGGAGCATACGTTACCCAACTTGACGGTGGTTGCTCCGGACACCGGCGGGGCCGAACGTGCTCGCGCTTACGCCAAACGACTCGACGCAGAACTCGCGCTGTGTGACAAACGTCGTGAGAAGGCAAACGTCGCCGAAGTGATGAATGTCGTTGGTGATGTTGAAGGACGCAGTTGTTTGATTGTCGACGATATGTGCGACACCGGTGGTTCGTTGACGAAGGTTGCAAAGGCGTTAAAGCAAGCAGGCGCCGAGCGTATTCACGCATGCTTTACGCATCCGGTTTTTTCTGGTAAAGCTTGTGAACTGCTTCGTAATTCGGATATTGAAAAGATAATTGTTACGAATACGGTTCCGCTACGCGACGACGCCGTAGCACTTGATAAGATAAAAGTACTAAGTATCGCGCCGCTTCTGGCGAAAGCGATCAAGTCGATCCATGAGGAGACTTCGGTCTCTTCGCTCTTCGTATAGCGAAGGGCAAACACTGATGGCTTAAACGAAGACCATCAGCGACCCTGGGCATTAGCCCGGGTCGCTGAACGTTTGTAAGGAGAAATCATGGCCGAGAAAAAAGAATACAGGGTGGTTGCGAAACCGCGCGTGGGCCGCGGCAAGAATGACGCGCGGCGTGTGCGGCGTGCGGGAATGGTCCCGATCACGGTATATGGAGGCGGCGGGGAAACAGTTGCCGCCGTTGCGCCACTCAGCGATCTGGCTGCGATCCTTCGCTCGGAATCAGGGCGAAACACGATATTCACTGTCGAGGTCGAAGGCCTTGGCGACAGTGAGGTCATGTTTCACGATCGACAGATCGATCCGGTTCGAGGTCGTTTGATTCACGCCGATCTTACAAGACTCGTTAAAGGTCAGAAGATTGAAGTGACGGTTCCGCTGCACCTCGTTGGCGAACCCATCGGTGTGAAAGAGAAGCAGGGCGTGCTCGAACAGATCATTCGCGAGATCGAGATCCGCTGTCAACCGCGTGAAATTCCTGATGTGCTTGAAGTGGATGTTTCCAATCTCGACGTACACGACCTTTTGCACGTCTCGGATATTCCGGTGAGTGAGGCTGTTGAGATTTTGACTGATCCTGAACAAGTTATTGCGACGGTCGGTATTGTGAAGGAAGAGGTCGAGGCAGCGCCGGTGCTTGAGGGTGAAGAGCCTGCTGAACCTGAAGTGATTGGCAAGGGCAAGAAGGATGAAGAGGGCGAGGGCGAAGGAGAGTAGGACACAAAGGACACAAAAATTATTTGTCCATTTTGTGCCTTTTTGTGGCCAATGTTGATTGTTGGTCTAGGAAACCCTGGCGAAGACTACGAGTGGTCGCGACACAACCTCGGGTTCATGCTGATTGACAAGTTAGCGAGTGATGCGGGCATCGTGGTGAGTCGTCGCGAGTGTTCTTCGCTCGTCGGACGTGGCGAGATTGAAGGTTTGAAAACAAAACTCGCCAAACCGCAAACGTTCATGAACCTGAGCGGTCAGGCGGTTTCCTGTTTGCTCGCAAAGGTCAACAGCGAGTCGCCGTTAAGTCAGTTGATCGTGATTTCAGACGATCTCGCACTGCCACTCGGAAAGATTCGCATTCGCGAACGCGGATCAGCAGGCGGGCACAACGGGCTCAAGTCGATCATCGCCGCGGTCGGTACAAACGAATTTGTGCGGTTGCGAATCGGAATTCAGCCTGAGCATCCGATCTCGGATTCAAAGCGGTTTGTGCTCGACAGGTTTTCAAAAAGCGAGCGAGCAACAGTGATCGAAACCATAGACCAGAGCGCAGAAGCGATAAGAACAATCATCAGAGATGGCGCCTTGAAAGCGATGGCGCAGTTTAATTAGTTGCAAACTGACGGAGGTTTGATTTGGATAATAAGAGACAGTACGAAGTGGTCTTCATTGTAGACCCGACGGCCGACGATGAAGTGTCGAAACTCACTGACAGCTTCACGCAGATCGTGACCGATCAGGGCGGAACGGTGACGAAGGCTGAGACCATGGGCAAGCGCCAGCTCGCCTATGAAATCCTGCACCACAAGGACGGCACGTTTGTGCTTCTGGAAATCGAAGGCTCGGGCCGTGAGATTGCCGAACTCGAACGTCGCATGCGCGTCAACGATCGTGTGCTGCGTTACATCACGGTGCGCGTCGACGAGGATCGACGTCGCGCGGAGAAGTTAAAAGAGCGACGCGCGCGTAAGGCCGCGAAACGTCCCGAGCAGGGCTCACGACATCGACGCCCGGCAATGGATTTTGTGGAAGCGGCTGGCGAATAAGATCGAAACGATTTTAAGAGGATAATTATGGCAACGAATTACGAAGACCGCGTGCGCGGTGGTGGTGGTGGCGGCTACGACAGTGACGACGATCAGGACCGGCGCCCAATGGGCGGCGGCCGCGGAGGTGGACGACGCATGCACCGGCGTCGCGTTTGTCGCTTCTGCATCGACAAGGTAGACCTGATTGACTTCAAAGACGTCAGGTTGTTGCAGAACTACCTGCCCGAGCGCGGCAAGATCCTGCCGAGACGAATCTCCGGTAACTGTGCGACGCACCAGCGGATGCTGGCCGAAGCAATCAAGCGCGCCCGCAACATCGCGCTGCTTCCGTACACCACGGACTAAGGGATTAGGAGAACGAAGATGGCACACACGAAAGTACTTTTGCGCGAAGATGTGGATGACCTCGGCGCACGTGGCGAGATCGTCAGAGTTAGGGCCGGCTACGCTCGCAACTATTTGCTGCCGCGCAACCTCGCGGTTGAAGCGACTGCCGGCAACGTCAAGGGAATCGAATCGGAGCGCGCCGCGCTGCTCAAGAAGGAAGCGAAAGAGCGTGCGACTGCCGAAGCGCAATCGCAACAGATGGGTTCGCTGGAGCTCGAGTTCAGGAGGAAAGCCGGAGAGCAGGGCCACTTGTACGGTTCTGTCACCTCGATGGACCTCGCTGAAGCATTAAAAGACCGCGGCTACGAGATCGACAGGCATCGCATTCACCTGCGCGAACCGTTGAAGCGCGTTGGCGACTACACTGTTCCCGTCAGACTTCATCGCGAAGTCACGATTGATCTGAAGATCAGGGTGGCGCCGGAAGGCGAAGTGATCGTCGGTCACATGACACCGGATCAGGAAGCCGAGCTCGCTAAGACGCAAGCCGCCGAAGAAGAATCAGCCGCAGATTAACGCGGATTATTTATCGATTTAAAACTGAAAATTTTATTGCCACAATAGACGTCGCATGTTATTGCATGCGGCGTCTTCTTTGTAACACCATATGGCGACCCCTGATTTAATTCGCGAACAACCTTTCGAACGAGCGCTCCCCAACAGTTCCGAAGCCGAGCGCGCGATTCTCGGCGCGGTCCTGCTGGATAACGGTTTGATCAGCCAGGCGATCGAACTCCTCCGTCCCGAAGATTTCTACGTCCCGTCACACCGGCGAATCTTTGTCGCCATGATCGCGCTGTTCGAGCGTGGCGCCGAGATCAACCCGATCCTGATCGGCGAAGAGCTCAAGAAAGAAAGCGCGCTCGACTCTGTCGGCGGCGTCGGGTTCATCACCAACCTCACCTATGGTTTGCCGCACTCAACAAACATCGTCCACTACGCAAAAGTTGTTCGCGGCAAATCAATGCTGCGACAACTCGTCAAGGCCTCAAACAAGATTGTTCAAGAGGCGCTCGCTGAAGAAGACGAACCCGAGATCATTCTCGACCACGCCGAACACGCGATCTTCCAGCTTGCCGACGAACGCATCCGTCAAGGCTTCGTTCACGTGAAACCGATCGCGGAGCATTTACTCGAGAAAGTTCAGGAGATGGAAGGTCGAGCAGCGGTGTTGACCGGTCTCACGACCGGATTCCCCGATCTCGACAAGATGACGTCCGGTCTACAGAACTCGGATCTGATCATCCTCGCCGCACGACCATCAA
This sequence comes from uncultured Acidobacteriota bacterium, assembly GCA_963728575.1. Lineage (GTDB taxonomy): Bacteria > Acidobacteriota > Blastocatellia > Pyrinomonadales > Pyrinomonadaceae > PSRF01. The sequence goes on along the minus strand of CAVSKT010000005.1, from coordinate 90,105 downwards.
TGGGCAAAACGAGTTTCGCGTTGATGCTTGCAGAGAATGCGGCAATTCACGCAGGCGCGGTGGTCGGGATGTTTTCGCTCGAAATGTCGAAAGAGTCGCTCGTGATGCGCATGCTTTGTTCGCAGGGCAACATCGACGCGCAGCGTTTTCGCAACGGCTTTCTTTCACGACTCGAGTGGGCGCAGATTGCGAAGTCGCTCGGCATACTCGCCGATACCAAGATCTTTCTCGACGACACTCCGGGATTGAGTGTTTTAGAGATGCGAGCGAAAGCGCGTCGCCTGGCCGCAGAACAGAAAAAACTGGATCTGATTATCGTCGACTACTTGCAGTTGATGTCGGGATCGGCGAAACGCGTCGAGTCGCGACAGCAGGAAGTGTCGCAGATCTCGCGCGAGTTGAAAGGACTGGCGAAAGAGTTGAATGTACCCCTCGTCGCGTTGTCGCAACTTTCACGCGCGCCTGAGTCACGTTCTGATCACCGCCCGCAACTTGCAGACCTGCGTGAATCGGGCGCCCTGGAGCAGGATGCCGACGTAGTTGCGTTCATCTTTCGCGAGGAGCAATACAAATCACCCGAGGAACGCGAGGCGCTGCCCGAAGATCGAAAGAACATCGCCGAACTCATCATCGCCAAACAGCGCAATGGTCCAACCGGCACCGTCGATCTGCGCTTCACACCGTCGAGCATGCGCTTCGACAACCTTTACCGAGAGTAGTTTGTACACAAAAGGCACAGAAAAATTTTATGTGTTTTCGTGGCTATTTTGTGCCTTTTTGTGGCCATTCATGGTTCGAAAATTTTTACGTCGATCGGTACATTGTGCTTCACCTCTTTAACGGTGAAGCTCAACGTTTGTTTGGGGAATCTTTGACTCACACTGAACGGAATTTTGATCCCATCAACCTCTCGCCACTCGTCCAGATAGATCTCCACCGGAGCTGAAGTCTTCCCAAGAGTCTGAACACTATTGATGCGCGCCGGCAGGAACGTTGTGGCGTCAATATAAACTCGGTCAACCGGTCCCATCGCAGGCTGGCACTCTAGGACGTAAACCTCTCGATAACCGATCTTGCTCGTGCCTGCGAGGGTCACTTTCTTGTAGTGCTCCTTGAGTCTGAGTGGTCCAAAAAACTCAGCTTTAGCTTTGACCTTTCCTAAGGGATGAGCGTCCATGATCGTGAGTGCTTTGTTTGGCGCTTGAGCATAGGTTTCGAACGCTCCACCTCTACTCACACCGGCAATGTCGACAGTTCCTTTTACCACGCGTGAGGTGACGGCATTCACTTTAGCGGCGCCACCTACAGCTTCAACATACTTGCTCAACACCTCGTCGATCGTTGGTAACGAACCGGATTTTTCGATCGTTTGACCGTCGTTGATTGCTACTCCGCCTGACTCGCCACCGAGCATTCGGGAAGTTCCGGTTTGAGATGGCTCCGAGATCATCGCGCTGCTGACTGACGATGAGGGCCTGGTTCGGTTCGATCCCGAACTGTCGTCCATCGATGCGAGCAGTTCCTGCGCTTCGTCTCGCACGGATTTGTTGGAGTCGCGCGTGAGTCGCTCGAGAAGGCTCCGCGCCGCAGGGTTTTCTAAACGGCGAAGATGGATTTGCGCGAGCAAAAGCGCATGAGCGTTGTTAGCAGGCTCGAGTTGTCGTGCACGTTGGGCCATCTCGAGCGCCTCGTCAAGGTGTTCGCCCGTTACCAGATCGACAAGCGCAAGGTAGTAGTAAGCAGGAGCATAGTTTGGCGACAGTTTGATCGCGCGCTTGAGGTGTTCGCGCATCAACGTGGCAGTCGCCGCCGGGTATTCCTTTATCCGCCCGTTTGGAGAAACTCCTTCACGGCTCAGGACATATGCGTAGAGGTAATGAATCAAGTAGTTCTGTGATGACGTAACAGCCTTCTCAAGAAACTTTTTTGCCTCAGCGTGACGTCGAGTTTGCGCGTAGAGTTGACCAAGCGCCGCATATGCCGGAGTAAACGCGGGATCGAGTGCGATAGCTTGTTTGAAGTAACGCTCTGCGTCGGTGGCCCGACCAATGTGCAGCAACAGATCTCCGAGATAGTAATTCGCTTCGCCTTCGGAGAGCGATGTGCGTTGCGTGGCGGTGTAGGCCGCATACGCCTCGGGGTTGTCCATGCTGGTGATCCGCTGCGTCGTGAAATTTCCACTGCGAATGTAATCGTGCAGCTCCTGCTCGAGTTTGGGAATAGTCACACCAAACGCGTCTTCAATCGCCTTTGCGGAGGAGTCGCCGCGGGTTACTAATTGCAGAAAGCGTTTGAACTGATTCAGCCGGCCACGATCGCTGAGCATCAGGTAGTGGACCAGCGCCCATGATTGTCCGTAGAAGATTCCCGTTTTGTCTGACTCGTTGTAGTGGTCCGAGCCGGTACCGATCGAAAAGAGAGTATCGAGAGGTAATAACTCGCGCTGTCGCAGGTAACGTATGTAGTGAACGAGTGGCGTGCCGAGGATTGCCTCGCCACCGCCGAACTGTATTGAGCCGTAGAATTCAGCGAGCCCTTCGTTCAACCACAACGGCGCTCCAGGAATATTTTCGTTAACGTGTGAGTGAACGTATTCATGAAACGCGGTGCTGAATGGATCCCTTTCACTCGGATCGAGCGAGATCGCGATGTAGTTAACATCATCGCCGGGTTGAAAGTATCCGGCGACGTTCGCCGGCCTTCCCTGGTAGAGAGGTTTGAACGGCAGGAACGAAGCGTCGTCGCGAAAAAGTATGACGGTCGTCGGAACGGACGAATCGATGACGTTTCGTGATACCAAGCGGCCGAATGCGCCGTGAAAGAACTCAAGCCAGGTGGCGACCTGCCGAAGTTTCTCCGGATCGGCGTTGCTGATGACGAAGAGATTGTTCGTTCGAACACTTCGCCACGTGTCCCTGGTTTGAGCGCTTGCCCACCCGCTACCCGGCAGACAACACAGAACACACAAAAGTAAGGCGACAATTACTTTCATAAATCCCGTGGATTATTTTGTGTCTTTTTGTGGCCAAAGTCACTGAATAATTTTTTCCAGCAATGCAGCCAGCCGCCAGCCGCCTTTGTGAATCTCTTTCTTTACGACCTCGCCTGCCCAGATCGCGTAGAAGGTTCCGCCCGGCAGTTTTTTCTTCTCTTCGGCGCGACCGCTCATGATGTCGCGATTTCCCGCCTGAATCTCGATAAGCTTATAGCGAAGTCGCTGACGTGCCTCGCGCGCCGTTGGCATAAGGCCGTTGGCCATTTGTTCTGCCCAGGTTTCTACCTCACCGGTCAGTTGCCACTCCGCGGGCTCGCGAGAAGCCAGTCGTGTAGCGACCGTCGCGTCAGCGGTGCTTCCGAATGCGTTATTGACTGTTTGACTGTCCCAGTAACCGTGAAGTTTTCCCGCTGAGAGGCGCGTGCCATTCATGAATGTGAAAAGCACCAGTTTGTTTCCGCCCTGATCTGCGAAACCCACATTATCTGGTGTGGGACCAAACGGGTTTCCGTCCGCGTCGAAAAACTCTGCGCCGACGTGGAGCGGTTGATGAATATCGCCGAGATAGTGCGTGAGAAGAATCACGGCTACTGTCTTCGTGATCTTGTGATCGTTTGTCTCCGGTTCCTGCCCTCTGAGAACGCGAATACAGAACGGAATCATTTGCACGATATCAAACGGTCGTCGTCCTACTTCACCGTCATCGTAATCCTCGTCGCCGAAGACCGGGATGTTGGTGAAGTGAAAATCATTATGTGAAGGCGACTTGCAGTTCGCGGTCACAAATTCGTGGAGTTCGCGCATGACGCGATCACCGTCTGGCGGCATGGTTCCGCATTGAAAACTCTTTATTTCATCGGGCAGCGTCGAGACGCGCTGCAAACTAAGACCACCGAGCAACTTTCTAATCTTGTTGGCGAGTGGCTTGTTTTTTGCGATGCGACGATCGGCGATCGCGCCGACGAGCTGGTGCCCGCGTGGGCCATAGGCGAAGGAGTTAATTGAGAAAAGGCAAACGATCAGTAATGCAACCACGAGTTTTTTCAAGTTGTTAACTCTCCTTTCTGAGAGGATGGAGGTTGCCCCGGGATGGTAAACTGAATTATGTCTCATTTTGAGAATGACGGAAAAAATATTTCTCGCCGTCCGACGTGGGCGGAAATCGATCTCGACAGCCTTGCGGCAAACTTCAATAAGATCAAACAGCGTGTGACACCTGCTGCGCGCGTGATGGCGATCGTCAAAGCGAATGCATATGGGCATGGGGCAGTTGCGTGTGCTCGCAGGCTTGCGAGTGAAGGTGCGGAATGGTTCGGTGTCGCTCTGCCCGAGGAGGGAATTGAGCTGCGTGAATCCGGAATCACGCAACCGATACTCTGTCTCGCGGGTTACTGGCCGGGACAAGCTCCCCTCTGCATTCAGCATCGATTAACGCCGGTCGTCTATCGTGTTGACATGATTGAGTCGCTGCATAAGGCGGCTTCAGACGCGGGTGTTGTGGTCGATGTTCACTTGAAAGTCGATACTGGAATGGGCCGGCTCGGTGTACGGCACGATCAGTTACCGGAATTCGTCAACGCACTCGAATCGTTTCGCAGCGTGCGCATCGATGGTTTGATGAGTCATCTTGCGGCCGCCGACGATTCTTCGTGCCAACCTTTGACTCGCGATCAGATCAGCCGGTTTGAAGAGGCAGTCGTGCTCTTTCGCGATCACGGATATCGCCCGACTCACCTGCACCTTGCAAACTCCGCCGGCATTTTCGGACATCGAGAAGCGTGGGGAAACATGGTCCGGCCCGGTGGCGTCTTGTACGGTTTATGGCGCGATGTACTTCCGCTTTCGACCAGTGATGCTGCGCTGCTGCCGGTGATGTCTCTGCATTCGCGAATAAGTTTGCTGAAGTGGGTCCCGCCGGGCGAGACGATTGGTTATGGATGCACCTTTGAAGCTTCGCGCCGGAGTTTGATCGCGACGATCCCGATCGGGTATCACGACGGTTACATGCGCGGGCTTTCAAACCGCGCTCATGTGATCGTGCGTGGCGAGTTTGCCCCTGTGGTCGGGCGTGTGTCGATGGATTTGACGCTGATCGACGTCACGAATGTTCCCGATGTGCGCCTCGACGACCAGGTAACGTTACTGGGACAGAACAAGCAGAACGCGGGACTAAAGATCACCGCGGAAGATCTCGCCCGGATCTCGGGCACACTCTCGTACGAAGTAACCTGCGGCGTCGGCGGCCGCGTTCCACGAGTTTACGCCGGAGGCGTTGGCTAAATGGAGCCGGGCTGCGCTGGAATTCGCGAACGCCTTCGGCGTATTCTAAAGCGCTCTAATTTCAGAAGGAGACATCCCTCAAAATGACTTACACCGTAAAACCCGGCGATACCCTCGGAAAAATCGCGAAGCGCAACGGCGTCACACTCCAGCAGTTGCTGAAATCCAATCCCCAGATAAAAATCCTGACAAGATCAGCGTTGGCGCCGTGCTCAATCTGCCCGATAACTCGACCACAACTGCCAACACGCAACCCCTTCCCTCGACGGCGGTACCAACCACCAGCGCAGCGGCCGCAACGACCAGCGCAGCGGGCGCGTTGGGAACGGCGATAGCTGAAGCGTTGGGAGCTCTCTCCGCAAAATATGAAACAGGTGGCCGGGGACCGGGCACAGTTTCTACCGGCGCGGGCGATAAAGGTGGAGTCTCATACGGCTCCTATCAGATGGCTTCAAAAATGGGTGTGCCTGCGCGTTTTGTGTGTCAGGCAGGATTTCCATGGCTTCAGGATTTCAAGGGCCTTGTGGCGGGAACGGCGCAGTTCACCGCGTGCTGGAAACGCATCGCCACCGCTCAGACCGCTGCTTTCCAGGAAGCGCAGCATGCGTACATCAAGAAAACACATTACGACTTGCTGGTTTCCAAAATCCGCAAGGACGATAATCTCGATATCAACAGCAGGAGCCGCGCGTTGCAGGACGTAATTTGGTCGACTGCCGTGCAGCACGGCGGTGCCACTCCGATCATTCATCGCGCGTGTGGGAAAGTAACGAGTGCACCCACCGATCCGAAGTATGACGAACAACTGATTCGAGCAATCTACGCAGAGCGTGGAAGAAAGAAACCCGACGGCAAATTAGCCTACTTTTCCGGCAATTCTGCGAGTGTTCAAAAAGGAGTAGCCAACAGATTTAAGAGCGAGTTGCAGGACGCGCTCGCGATGCTCGCAAAAGAAATCTAACGCTTACAAATGCCAGACGAAGCCGAGCTGCTGACCGTCAAGGTCAACGACAAAGAAGAAGTGACGGCGCTTCTTTATGCAGCGGACAAAAAGAACCGTGCTGGTCTAACAGTCATTCTGGGCCACGGCGCAGGTGCAAACCAAACAAGCGGCTTTATGCGCATGTTTGCGAAAGGCCTCGCCGCGCGTGGACTCGATGTGATGACGTTCAACTTTGTCTATATGGAGCAGGGCCGCTCAGTTCCGGATCAAAAGCCGAAGTTGGAGGCGTGCTTTCGCGCTGTAATCAACACCGCGCTAAAGCACAAAAAGTTGAAGAGCAATCGGTTGGTTGTCGGTGGAAAGTCGATGGGCGGCCGCATCGCTTCGCAAGTAGTTGCGGGTGAAGAGATCGACGAGGTTGCAGGTTTGGTATTTCTCGGATACCCGCTTCATCCGCCCGGGCAATCGACGAAGCTGCGAGTCGAACACCTCGAACATGTCCGTAAGCCGATGTTGTTTGTTCAAGGCACACGCGACGCTCTCGGCACGCCGGAGGAGATCCACCCTTACATCAAAGATTTGAAACCGGCCGCAGAGATCTTTCCGATCGAAGGCGGTGACCACTCGTTCAAAGCCCCGAAAAAATTCGGTTCGCCTCAAGAAAAGATTTACGAAGACGCGATGAACGAGATCGATCGCTGGTCCAGATCAGTTTAGCCACAAAAGGCGGGAGAGGTACGGAACTGATCCGTACCTCCTGCATGGCGGGGGATTAATTTTGGACTGAAAATTTGTAAACGATCACTCCTGAAACCTTCACCGCCACACCGCTAAGCTTCGTCGGCGTGAACCGCGCCTGCAAAGCTGCTTTTTTAGCCTCGGGTATAAGAATCGGGTGTCCGTTTATAGCCTCCGCTGAAACCACTCTCCCGAACTCATCGATCAGTATCTGTACGCTGACAGCGCCCTGAAGTTTTATCTGTTTTGCTATCGAAGGATAAACAGGTTGCGGCAACGAGATAGCGTTTCCCCTTAAGACACCCGTTGAGACGTTAAGAACTTTCGGCACCGCCGGCTTCGCTGGCTCGGGTGGCGGTGGAGGTTCAATATCTGGAACCACAACCGATCCAGTTCCGCCAATCACTCCGCGAACGTGCCCCGGTGGAGTGGGTGGATCTGCGTTGATATCTCCTCGAATAGAATCGCTGCGTGCCGGCGGTATATTCTGAGCCTTAGTACTCACATCGGGAGGCACCTTGGTTGGGTCGGAAACGCTGGAAAAGAAGTCTGTTCGGACCGACTGGCCCGGAGACTTGTCAGGGTTAGACGAGGGTATTGTGTTTTTGGGCGGCGGCGGCGCTGTTCCGCTTCACGCAGCGGCACGAAAGTGATTTCCAGTTCTGTATTTTGGCTTTCAAGATGCGCGTCGTAGGCATAAATGCTGACTACGCCAGTGACCACAAAGAGCACCAGGTAAGTTGCTGTGGTGAACAGCAGAAATGATCCGCGTCGCTTGAATTCCTTCGCATGCGAGCTGGATTCAATCAGGTTATTAAACATCGAGTTCCTCCGCTGGGTTGCCGGTGCCTTCGGGTCGCGGGAGCCTACTCAGGAGGTTAGACACCAGTGCGGAAGAGTAGTTCCAAAGGAAGGAAGAAATCATTGGTCATTTATCATTTGCCATTTATCATTTTTCATTTGAAGACCTCCGGTTACCGAAAAAAAGGACAAATGATAAATGGCAAATGATAAATGACCAATGATTCGCCTTCCCCAGCTTGAAACATATTCCCGCACAATTTAGGATTACGCCGCTCTCCGAGTTCCCACCTTTGTCAAGGAGCGATTGCATGGCGACCCAAAAGGCGTTTAAGGAAGAACTCAATCCGTTCGAAATCGCTAAGCAGCAGTTCAACAGGGCAGCAGATTATCTTGAGCTCGCGCCGTCGATGCGGCGCGTCCTGGAGAATGCCAAGCGACAGTTGATTGTTTCGATTCCGGTAAAGATGGATGGCGGCGATGTGCAGGTGTTTGAGGGTTATCGCGTGCAACACAACATCGCGCGTGGACCGGCTAAGGGCGGCATTCGCTATCACCCGAACGTTTCGCTTGACGAAGTGAAAGCGCTCGCTTCGTGGATGACGTGGAAGTGCGCGACGGTCGGGATTCCTTATGGTGGCGGTAAAGGCGGAGTCATTTGCGACCCGAAGAGTCTTTCGCAAAATGAACTCGAGCGTCTCACGCGACGGTATGCGTTTGAGATTGCGCCCATCATTGGACCAGATCGCGATATCCCCGCGCCCGACGTCTACACTGACGAACAAACGATGGCCTGGATCATGGACACGATCTCGATGGTGCGTGGACATACTGAACTCGGCGTCGTTACCGGAAAACCGATCTCTCTCGGCGGCTCTCAGGGACGCGCTGAAGCAACCGCTCGCGGTTGTTTGTATGCATTGCGTGAAGCATGCCGGGTGAAGGGGATGAGTTTGAAGGGCGCGCGCGTCGCTGTTCACGGCTTCGGAAATGCGGGCGCGAATATCGCGCGTCTCGTTGCCGAGGACGGCGCGAAAGTAGTCGCAGCATGCGACTCCAAAGCCGCCATCTATGCGGAAAGCGGCATCGACGTCGCCGAAGCATTGAGACACAAAGCAGAAACGAAATCGTTGGCGGGAGTTAAAGGTGCGAAAGAGATGGATCCCAACGACATCATGAGTGTTGATTGCGACATTCTCTTACCTTCAGCGCTTGAGAATGCGATCACGTTGAACAACGTCGGCAAAGTCAAAGCGAAGATCATCGCAGAGCTCGCGAATGGTCCAACTACACCGGGAGCGGATCGAGTGCTTGAAGATGAGAAGGTGTGTTTGATTCCTGATATTCTCGCGAACGCTGGTGGTGTGACGGTGAGTTATTATGAGTGGGTACAGGATCGGTATTCGTTCTTCTGGTCTGAACGCCAGATCAACGACACACTCGAACAGACAATTCGAACTGCGTTCGATCAGGTGTATGAAACTGCCGAACGTTACAACACGGATCTGAGGACGGGAGCATATATACTCGCGGTGGGACGAGTTGTTGAAGCGACAAGCGTGAGGGGGATATTCCCGTAATAACTATGGCTGACAAGATCACAGTTTACGAAAAACCGACTTGAACTAAGTGTCGTGAGATGGACAAGCTGCTCCGTGAGAGCGGCATTCCGTTTGAAAAAGTGAATTATTACGTCGCGCCGTTGACTCGGAAGAAACTCACAGAGCTGATTCGCAAGATGAATCTGAAGCCGCGCGATCTCTTGCGCAAGAGTGAACCCGTTTACAAGGAGCTTGGGTTGTCGGAGGACAAGTTCAGCGACAGCGAATTGATCGGGTTGATGGTCGAGCACCCTGATTTGTTGCAACGGCCGATTGTCGAACGAGGCGATCGGGCTGTGCTGGGCCGCCCGACTGAGAATGTGAAAGAGTTGATTTAGGTTTAGCCGCAGATTTTCACAGATGAACAGGATCTGATCCTGTTCATCCGTGAAGATCTGCGGCTAAATACTGACTTAGTAATGAAGAAAGAAACACTCTTCGTCTGTCAAAACTGCGGGCACAAGTCCGGCAAGTGGTTAGGCAAGTGTCCTGAATGTGGCGAGTGGAATTCGCTGGTTGAAGAACGACCTGCGCGCAAGACCTCGGGTCGAACCGGCTTTCAACTTCGCGATGTCACCGCGGTCCCTTTCACCGAAATCGAATCGCAGGACGACGTTCGCATTCCTTCCGGCGTCACTGAATTCGATCGCGTTCTCGGCGGTGGAATCGTACCCGGCACGCTCGTATTGATCGGCGGCGATCCCGGCATCGGTAAAAGCACTCTCTTGCTTCAAGTCGCGGATAAACTGAGCGGCGCCGGCGCACTCGTGCTTTACGTTTCCGGCGAAGAGTCGGAGCGGCAGATCAAGTTGCGTGGCGAACGCCTCGCAGTCGAAGCAAAAAACCTCTACCTTCTTCCTGAGACAAATCTCGAAAACATCATCAACGAAATAGAACGCCTGAAACCTGGCGCGATCATCGTCGATTCGATCCAAACTGTTTTTTCCGGTGCGCTCGACTCAGCGCCGGGATCAGTTTCGCAGGTGAGGGAAGTAGCGCATCAGTTTCTTTTGCTCGCGAAGAATCGTGGCATTCCGATCTTCTTGATCGGACACATCACGAAGGAAGGCGCGATCGCTGGTCCAAAGATCCTCGAGCACATCGTCGATACGGTGCTCTACTTCGAAGGTGAGCGGCATCACAACCATCGCATCGTGCGTGCGGTGAAGAATCGATTCGGCGCGGCGAATGAAGTCGGCGTTTTCGAAATGACAGGAGCCGGACTGAGACCTGTCGCGAACCCGTCGCAGATGTTTTTGCAAGAGCGGCCACTGAATGTCGCCGGATCGATCGTCACTGCCTGCATGGAAGGCACGCGACCTCTGCTTGTCGAGATTCAGGCGCTTGTGTCAGGGACGAAATACGGAACCGGCCGGCGGATGACACAGGGCCTGGACCAGAATCGCGTTGCGTTGTTGATAGCGATGCTCGAGAAGCGTGCGAGTTTGCAATTTACAGGTGACGATGTGTTTGTAAATATTGCTGGTGGGCTCGAAGTTGACGAGCCGGCTGCAGATCTCGGTGTGGTGACCGCGATTGTTTCGAGTTTTAAGAACGTGACCGTCGATCCACACACGGCAGTTTTTGGTGAAGTTGGCCTGACGGGCGAAGTGCGGGGGGCGATGCAAGCATCGGTGCGCGCGCGTGAAGCTCAGGCTCTCGGTTTCAAGAAAATCGTAATGCCCGCCTCGAACGTTCCCGGCCTCGAGCGCTTGCTCGGCGTGCGCATCGTCGGCGTCAAATCGGTGGACGAAGCCCTGGAAGAACTCTTCTAATCCGCGCCCGTCCTGCCTTCATCCGCGTTCATAAAACTTCACAACGAGTCCGTCTTTGAGTTTTTTCGTGTCCACAACTTTAAACCCGTCCAGGTACCCTTTCGGCATGAACGCATCCGCGCCACTCACGGTCAACGGCACCTCAGTGATGATCCATTTCTCGATATGCGGCAGGAACGCTTCGTAAACCTGTCCGCCACCAATTACAAATAGATCAGTCGTTATAGAGTTATTGAACGACAACACAGACTCGATATCGCTCAACACGAGCAGCGACTCTTGCGGCTCGATGCTCGAGTCGCGACTCAGCACGATGTTCAGCCGGTTCTTCAGCGGCTTTCCAATCGTGAGCCATGTCTTCCGGCCCATCACCACGGCATGCCCCGTCGTGGTCTCACGAAAAAACTTCATGTCTGACGAATAGTGCCACGGGAGCTTGCCACCTTTCCCGATTGCGTTCTTTCGATCGACTGCTGCGATGCCGATAATCATCTTCTAAACTGCCACGGGCGCTGCGATCTTGCCGTGTGATTTGTAGCCGATTAAGTTCAAGTGTTCGTAATTCACGGATAGTAAACCTTCGAGCCTGCGCAACGCGTTCTCTGAGTCGTTGATCTTCAACTCCGGCAACGGGTACGGCTCGCGCGCGAGTAGCTGTTGCACCTGTTCGAGGTGGTTCTTGTAAATGTGATAGTCACCCAGCGTGTAAACGAAATCTCCAACCTCGAGATCAGACACGTGCGCGATCAAATAAGTCAGTAGCGCGTAGGAACTGATATTGAAAGGGACACCGAGAAACGCATCGGCAGAACGCTGGTAAAGCTGACAATGTAGAATGCGCCCATTCTCGACTTTGAACTGAAACAGCGTGTGACACGGAGGGAGATCGACGTTATCCGCTTGTCGCGGATCCCAACCCGTGACGATCAGTCGACGAGAATCAGGATTCGTGCGGATCTGGTCCATTAGTTTCGCAATTTGATCGACACCGTTTCTGTTTGGATAATCTCCGCCGAAGGAGCGCCAGAGATAACCATAGACTGGTCCAAGATCGCCTGCCGTGCGTCCAAACTTTTCCGTGTGTGCTTCGTCGGCCCATTCGGCCCAGATGTCGACGCCTCTTGCGCGCAGGTTGGTCTCGCTTGTATCGCCTGACAGGAACCAGAACAATTCTTCCGCAACCCAACGAAACGGAACGCGCTTCGTCGTCACAATCGGAAAGCCTTTGCGAAGATCGAATCTGGTCTGAAATCCGAAGTGTGAGATCGTCCCGACACCGGTCCGATCGCGGTGCTCGGTCCCATTCTCTAAAATCGATCTCAGCAGATCGTGGTATTGTTTCATATAATCCGGTGCACAATCATACATGAAAAAATATCGACTTGGCTTTATTGGGTTTGGGAATGTGGGACGCGCGCTCGCGCGGCTGCTTGTTTCGAAGTCGGCGGAGCTGCGTGAGAACTATGGGATTGAGTGGGAGATCACGGGCGTGGCGACGCGTCGAATGGGTTGGCGTGCGAGTGAGAATGCGATTGATGTTGCGCAACTTTTGGCGAGTAACGATGAGACCGGTTCGGAGATTGGGATCAATGAATGGCTCGCGCGTGCGAAGCCCGACGTTGTTTTCGAAACGACGTCCCTCAATCCTGAAACTGGTCAGCCGGGGATTGATTATCTGAAAGCGTGCTTACAACATGGCGCCCACACGATTACAGCGAATAAAGGTCCGATCGTCCACGCGTATGACGAGCTAAACGAGATCGCACTCGCACACGGCAAGCGACTCCTGTTCGAATCAACAGTGCTCGATAGTGCGCCCGTGTTCTCTCTCTTTCGCGAAACACTGCCGGCCGTTCGAGTGCGTGGCTTCAGTGGTGTTTTCAACTCCACTACAAACGTGATCCTTGAAACGATGGAAGCGGGAAGGAGTTTTGCCGAAGGCGTGAAGACGGCGCAGGATCTCGGCGTCGCTGAAACTGATCCGAGTTATGACGTCGACGGTTGGGACTCGATCATGAAAATCTGCGCGATTGCGCGAGTGATCCTGCGTGCACCCTTGCTGCCAAAAGACGTCCGCCGGGAAGGCATACGCGCACTCGATTCCGCCACATTGCAAGCCGCACGCGCAGAAGGAAAACCCTACAAACTACTCTCTCGCGCGATCGTAAACGCTGACGGCTCGGTCACAGCTTCAGTCCGACCCGAACAAATCCCGGCCGCCGATCCACTCGGTGGTGTGCGCGGCACCTCGCTCGCAATTCACTTCGAACTCGACACGATTCCCGGCTTAACAATCGTTTCGCACCGTCCGAATTTACAAAGCACCGCGTACGGTCTGCTCGCTGATTTCATCAACGCCCGAGATTAAGCGATCGATCTCTTCTTCTGTTGTGTAACAAGCGCAGCCTGCTCTTATCAACCCTTCAACACCAAGCCTTTTCACAACAGTCCACGCGTAAAAATCACCGTGTGACAAGAAAAGGCCCTTCTCTGCCAACCGGCGCGCAGCCTCTCTCGAAGAACAACCTTCAATCGTGAACGACAATGTCGGCGTGCGTGGCGAGTCCGGTGGTGGACCATACAACGTGACACCCGGTATCGAGCTCAACCCTTTCCACAGACGATCGAGCAATGCCGCGTTTCGCGCATGCATTTCAGCGAACGCACTGCGCAGGCTCTCACGCCGGTTCGACTGTCCACCGATCGACGCCAAAAACTCGACGGCCGCGGCCGCGCCGACCATCCCTTCCTGATTCTGAGTGCCAGTCTCAGCATTCTCCGGCGCGTAATCGGGCGCGGGCACGAGTCTCGGAAAGTCGATACGTTCGAAATGTTCGCGCTTCGCAAACAGCACTCCGATGTGTGGTCCATAAAACTTGTAGGCCGACATTCCCACAAAGTCGCAGTCAAGCTTCTGAACATCCATCAGCACGTGCGGCGCATAGTGAACCGCATCGACAAACACCAGCGCGCCCGCGTTGCGAGCCAGCTCAATCGCGCGCTCGACGTCGTTGATCGTTCCCAACGCGTTTGACGCAGCGCCAATCGCGAGTAGTTTTGTTTTCGGACCAACAAACCGTTGGAGGTCTTCCCAGTTGAGTAGACCGGTCGATGTATCCACTCTAACGCTGCGAACCGTAACGCCACGCTCAACCTCGAGACGTCGCCACGGATCGACGTTCCCGTGATGGTCCAACTCAGTCACAACGATCTCATCACCCGGCTGGTAAGTCATTCCAAGCGCACGCGACAGGTGTAGCGTGAGAGTCGTCATGTTGGCGCCGAAAGCGATTTCGGTTGGCGACGCGTTCAGGAACTCCGCACAAACCTCGCGAGCATGTTCGATCGCGGCGTCTGTTTCCGCGCTCGTCGGGTATGCCCAGTGAGTGTTTGCGTTATGGTGGTAAAGGTAGTCGGTCATCTGCTCGACGACGTAACGCGGCACCTGGGTTCCGCCGGGGCCGTCGAAATATGCGACTGGATAACCGTTGTGTATGCGTTCAAGCGCCGGGAACTGTTTTCTGATTTCGGGAACTGATGCGACTGTTTGTGGTTGAAGGGAACTTGTGGACATTTGGGTCCATCAGTAAGCCACAAAAGGGATAAAAAGCACAACGGCCCCTAAAAACCGTTTCGTTTTTTCCTCCGCCGCGCTAGAATTTCGACGAGGCACCTCCCCTGGCACTAATGCCTCAGCTCAGATCTTCACGAGCTTAACGTTAATTACGAGAAGCAATAATGAGCGAGCGCAGAAGTGAAGACAGATTGGACGTTTGTCTTGACGCGGCGTGGGACGGCAAAAGCGGTAACTACGAAGCGCGAGTCACCGACCTGTCCGAAGGCGGTTGCTACGTGGACACGTTGGGCGAGGCTAACGTCGGCGAGATTTTGAGTTTCAAAATACAAATGCCCAGCGGTGAGTGGTTGGCATTAACCGGTGAGGTAGCTCACGAGACTCCGCCCATGGGTTTTGGTCTTCGATTCGTTTATCTCGGCGACGAACAACTCGAAAAACTTCGTTCCCTCATTTCGAAACTTCAGCATCCTACCGACCCAGTGAACGCATCCTAAGCCGGTTGTCGCGGGTCCCTATGCCCGTTGTGTACGGCAACGTACGCCTTATGTGGAGTTTCTGTTACACATAAGGCCCTTTTATTGACGTGTGCCGGGTGTGGTCCTAATATGCCGGGCACACAAACGCCAGTGGAATTGCATTTGCCCCGCAATATCTCCCCCCACTCTTAAAAACTGTCTGCAATGCAATGCGGATGAGTTGGTAGTGTATTTCGAGCAAGAGTTAAGGGAGGGATTTTGTGCAATGCCCCGATTGGGTCAATTGTTACTTTCGATTGCCGCACTTGTGGTGATCGCAGTCGCGAGCTCGAGCGCCCGTGCCGATACTATTACAGTCACGGGTGTTGGTTCCGGCCAGCTTTCGACAGCAACAGTGGTTTGTGAATTCAACTCACAAACTAATACATTTACTTTCACCATCACGAACACTTCAGCGCTCACGACTCCGGGATCCACCTCGACGATCACGGGCATCGGCTTTGACCTGCCGCCAACGGGGAATGTGAATGGTTCGGGATTGAATGGTTTCACTGGTTCGCAGGCACCGAGCCTGGGCTCCGACTTCGATTTTTCCGATGGAAACTTGGGGAACGTGCCCGTTAATTTCAACAACGTAGTGCTCGACTTTGGATTTACTACAGGTCCGTCCGGCAACTTCAACGGCGGTCAGGTAGACCTCGGTTTAGCACCAGGTGAGAGCGCATCGTTCACGGTTTCGGGGACGGCGTTCTCTAATTTCACAGAGGACGAGATCTGTAACGCGATCTTCGTTCGATTCCAGGCAGTTGGTACGGCAGGTAACAACGAAGGCAGCGACGTGGGGATACCGGGAACACCGAATGGTGAGATTCCGGAGCCGTCAACGATCTTGCTGCTGGGTTCTGCGTTAGTAGGGTTGGGCGGCTACGCCCGTAGGAAATTAAACCGGCGTTAGGGAGTGCCAGTTCGGAGACGGGGAGACTTGGGAGAAACGGAGACGGGGAGATGGGGAGAGTAATCTTTGTCGCCCCATCGCCCTGTCGCCCCGTCACCCCGTCCGCTTTTCACTTCCTCTTCCACCGCACTCCATCTTTCGTGTCTTCCAGGATAATCCCGCGATTCGCTAACTCGTCACGGATCTGATCCGCACGACTAAAGTCGCGGCGGTGGCGAGCTTCCTGGCGTTCGTCAATCAACGACTGAATCTCGCTGTCGAGCATCTCACGTGTCTGCTCACCAAAAACATTCAACACCGTATCGATGCGATCTATAGCAGCCAGCAGTTCGGTCTGATCCTCCGCGCGCACCTTTTTACGCGCGAGCGCTGTGTTCACTTCGCGTGAAAGATTGTGAACAACCGCGAGCGCGATCGACGTGTTCAGATCGTCGTCCATCGCTGCTTCGAATTCCTGCAACGCCCGCGCGGCAGTTTCAGAAAGCTGCTCGTTTTTGCCGGGCTCCGTTTTTGCCTCACTCAAACGAGCACGAAAGTCGCGCAGGCTTGCAACCGTTCGCTCGGCTCCGGCGAGTGCGTCAAACGTGAAGTTCAGTTGCTTGTTGTAAGGCACGCTGAGCAGAAAATAACGAATGGCGGCGGCCGAGAAACCTTTCTCAGTAATATCGCGAAAGGTGTAGTAGTTGCCCTTCGACTTCGACATCGTTTCGCCGTCGACCTTCAGATGTTCGAAGTGAATCCAGTAACGCACGAACTGTTTACCGGTCGCGCCTTCACTCTGCGCGATCTCGTTTTCGTGATGTGGAAAGACGAGATCGATTCCGCCGGCGTGAATGTCGAAAGTCTGACCGAGATATTTCATCGACATCGCCGAGCACTCGATGTGCCAGCCGGGACGTCCGCGACCAATCCCAGTATCCCATGCGGTTTCGGTTTCTGTTGATGGTCCTTTCCAAAGCGCGAAATCGCGCGCGTCTTCTTTTTCGTATTTATCCGTGTCGACGCGTTCACTGGCGCCCGCGATGTTTCCAGCGAAATTGATCTTCGAGAGCTTGCCGTACGACGGAAACGAAGCAATGCGATAGTAGATCGAGTCGTCCGATCGATAAGCATGGTCTGACGAGATTAACTCTTCGATCAGCGAAGCCATTTCGGGAATATGGCGCGTCGCACGCGGAACCACTTCAGGCCGTTCGCAGCCGAGCGCATCGAAGTCTTCCCAGAACGCATCGATGTACGTTGCTGTGTAATCGTCGATGCTGAGCCCGGCCTTTTGCGACTCGGAGATGATGCGATCGTCCACGTCCGTGATGTTCATCACGTGAGTGACCTTGAATCCTTTAAACTTCAGGTAGCGACGCAGGATGTCAGTAGCGACCGCGCTGCGAAAGTTGCCGATGTGGCCGTAGTTCCAGACTGTTGGACCGCAGTAATAAAACCCGGCCTCGCCCTCTTTCATCGGGTGAAATTCTTCGATGCGGCCGGTGAGTGTGTTTCGAAATCTAAGCATCAGACTGCTGAGCATAAATGACAAAAGCAGTCTCCCGCAAAGGCGCAAAGACCTGGCGCGTTTGCGGGAGAAATCTCTTAAAAGTGTTTCCAGCCGCCGGGCGCGAGTTCCCAGGTACGCGGACCTTCCGAGATCTTGACTCCTTCGAAAGCCGCGGTTATTTGCCCGATGCGTTTGATCCCGACACCATCAACTCTTCTGGGTAGTCGACTCGCATCACTCGGCTTCACTGTGAAGAGCAACTCGAAGTCCTCGCCGCCATGCAACGCGAGTTGAAGCGGATCAAGTGCGCGGCGGCCGCATAGTTCTATTACTCGTTCGTCGATCGGCAACAAAGACGAGTCGATCATCGCGCCGGCTCCACTTGCCGCGCACAAGCGATTGAGATCAGAAGAAAGGCCGTCACTGAGATCGATCATCGACGTCGCAAGATGTTCCTCGCCAAGCACGATGCCCCATCCGACGCGCGGTTCCGGACGAAGCTGCCGCAGCAGGATGTGATCGAGTTTTTGTGAGTCGTCGTCGTCGAGATTTTGTTCGGCCAGATGAGCGCCGCGCTCGATAAGTCGAAGACCCGCAGCGGCAGCGCCGAGTGAGCCAGTTACAAAGATGTGATCGCCGGCAGTTGCTCCGGTTCGCATGACCGCCGCTCCGGTAGCGCATTCGCCAGTAACAATCGAGTCAATGACAATGCGTTCCGGCGTTCGTGAAGTATCGCCGCCGATCAACTGCACGCCATACCGGTTGGCGAGATCCAACACTCCGTCGTAGAGCCGTTCGACAAAATCAGTTTCCCAAACATCTTCCGGAACGCCGATCGAAATGAGTGACCACACCGGTCTCGATCCCATCGCTGCAATGTCAGAAAGAGAAACTGCGAGTGCTTTGTGGCCCAGGAGGTAAGCGGGTGTGGTTGTGCGACGAAAATCGATGTCTTCAACCAGCAAGTCAGCAGTGATGACTGTGTCTTTACCAGCGGTGCTGCGAAAGACTGCGGCGTCGTCGCCGATCCCCGCTATGAGAGACGGTGAGGGGGAGACGGGGCGACGGGGAGATGCAGTGGTTTCCCCGTCTCCCCGTCCCCCCGTCTCCCCGTCTCCTTTCGCCCGTCGACGGAGTGCGTCGATGAATTCGCTTTCGTCTTTCATCCTTAAAGATTACGACGAAGCGAATCAAGACCTGCTTCTATGGTTTCGATTGAAGTGGAAAACGAAAAACGCACGTGCCCTTCGCCTTCTGCGCCGAAAACGACTCCGGGAACGGTCGCGACGTTCGCGCGATTCAACAACGCTTCAGCAGCTTCGCGACTGTCTTTACTGATCCTGCTCACGTCAGGAAAAGCGTAGAACGCACCTGCCGGAGGTTTGCAGGGAAGCCCGATGTCGTTCAATCCTGCCAGTAACAAGTCACGACGCGACCGGTATTGTTCCTTCATCTCTTGAAGAGTTGCTGTATCGATACTCATCGCGGCGAGTCCGGCCCACTGCGTTGGTGTTGAAACTCCGTTCGAGGAATAAAGAGTCGCTTTGCGAAGGCCCGTCATCCACGGCTCAGGCGCGACGGCGTAACCCAGCCGCCATCCAGTCATCGCATACGATTTAGAAAAAGTGAATGTGCTGATCGTACGTTCGAACATTCCATCGATCGAGGCGATTGAAAAATGTTCGCCATCGTAGACCAGATCTTCATACGCCTCGTCGGCAACCACGATGAGATCTCGTTCCTGCGCGAAAGCGGCGACGTCTTTTGCTTCTTCGGGTGTGAAGACAACGCCGCTCGGATTCTGTGGCGTGTTGTAGTAGATCGCTTTTGTTCGATCAGTTGAATAGCGCGCAAGTGTTTGCTGAAACCCGGAGTCGCGAGCTTCGCGTGTCGGCACCATGACACTGCGACCCTGGCAGTGGGCAACCAGATCTTTAATTGGTGTCCAGTAAGGTGAGAAGAGAAGCACCTCGTCACCCGGATTCACGATCGACTGAAACGCGCCGAACAGACCCTGCATGCCGCCGTTCACGACCATGACGTCGCGCGCCTGCGCGGGAATTCGATTTCGCGTTCGCAGTTTGCCGGCGATTGCTTCACGCAGTTCATGGATACCCGATGAAGGCGCGTAACGCGTCTGATTTTCGTCGAGCGCTCGCTTCGCTGCTTGCTTGATCGAATCCGGCGTGTTGATGAAAGGTTCGCCGCCTTCGAACTGGTAAACCGTTGCGCCCTGATCACGCAGTTCCATGACGCGATTGCGCAGTTTCACGATATCGGAAAAGCCGACATCGTCGAAACGCGAAGCCAGGCGTAAAACCGTTGGCGAGGTTGTCACTGTTTGGAATCGTTTCCTTCCGGCATTGTGGGGAACGGCGGATTATAGAAAAAAACCTTCGACAAACCTAACGCAGCTACCGTATTCTGATCATCCCGACTCCAAATTCCGCACATCCGTTCAACCTGTAACTTCCAACCTCAGTTAGGAGAAACTATATGAAAATTTACAAATCTCTGTTTCCTCTATTTGCAGTTACTTGTCTTTTGATGGCCACTGTCGCATTCCCAAAACCAGCCGGTGCCGTGCGGGCGCAAACCTCGAATGAGCAGTTTCCAATTGATTCCAAAGTTGGAAACGTTTGCTCGAATGATCCCAACGAAATTATCCAACTCAGTGGCACCCTTCATGTGAACTCCACTACAGTGTCCGACGGAAACGGAGGCTTTCACGTTACGTCACATGCCAACTGGCAGGGAGTCGAGGGCACAAGCCTGACGACAGGCGACATGTACCGTTTCATCACTCGTGGTAAGTCATCGTTCAATACAAACGGAGAGCTTCCTTTCACGAGCACGATGACGACTCACAACAATGTCGTCAGCCAGGGCACGGGGGCAATTCTGGTCATGCAGATTATTTTCAAGATCACAGTGAACGCCAATGGCCAGGTGACGACGCAGTTCGCGCATCAGTCAGCGGAGTGCAAGGAGTAACTTGAAAGAAATCCACAGATTACGCGGGCTCGTTCGTGTAATCTGTGGATTAAATCCCTCAAGATATACTTTTAAGAAAAAGTTTTAAGTCAGGCGCGCTAAGTGTAAGTGTTGACACGCGAAACTTGCGCGCGAGTAACATGTTCGGCGTCGCACAAAAGGTTGGCGAACTCGCCACGCGCAGACGCGCGCAGAGACTTTCCCAATTTCGCCCGATAAGCGCAAAGCCCGATACGAGGATAAGCACCAAAATTTAATCGAGGCCGAAGCCGAATGAGTCGTCCTGCTGTAGCCATACCCGAAAAGTTGTTCTTCAAGATCGGCGAAGTTTGCGAGCTTGCGGGTGTGCAAGCGCACGTCCTGCGCTACTGGGAATCGGAGTTTCCGATGCTCGCGCCGCAAAAGAATCGCGCGGGCCAGCGCGTTTATCGCAAACGCGACGTGGAAATGGCGCTCAGGATCAAAGAGTTGCTTTACGAAGACCAGTACACGATCGCGGGCGCGAAGAAGCGACTCACGAATGAGCTGCGCGGTGGTGGAAAATTGAAAGTGGTTGGCGAGGAAGTTCAAAGTGAAAATGGTTCCGCTGAACACGCACCGGATGAGGTTTTGCAACCATCGACGAACTACGCGCGCACCGTTGCTCCACGCACCGCCGAAGAGAAACAGGGATTGAAGCAACTCGCGTCAGAGTTGCGTGAGTTGTTGGCGCTGCTCGAGCAGGAAGCGAAGGGCCGCACGAAGTAAGTTTGCGAGTTTGACATTTGTTCTTTTGCACGATACTAAGAGGGACAACGGGACGTGGCGCAGCCTGGTAGCGCGCACGCTTGGGGTGCGTGAGGTCGCGAGTTCGAATCTCGCCGTCCCGACCATTCTTATTCAACACTACGGCTGCCAAACTCTGGCAGCCGTTTTTGCGTTGTGGCAGATTTATGGCAGACATTTTTGCGCAGCACAGGCACGGCCTCAACAGCCGCTCGTTTAGCGCGGTCTGTGGCGTGTGTGTATCGACGAGTTGTTGTGTCAAGTCGTGCCGCCCGGCAGGTCAACGCTAGTGGAATAAGTCATGAGCAAAGTTGTAACTGTTCAATTAATTGGAAATATTCTCCCGAAACCTATCTAGAGGAGCCGATTTCAATTCCATTTGAAGGAGGTCATCTCGAAATTAAGGATGGAGTCGCGATCGCAAAAATTAATCCCGACCTATACCATACGGATAGCTCTATAAGAGATGACCCGACAAATCCAAAGTAGATTGCATGCTGTCCAAATCATGACGCATAAAGACTTCGAATTGAGTAAGCCATCCCGAACGGATATTCGAGAAGATGGGAAAATGAATCATTTTCTGGAAGTTGAATCTTGTGTCATGACCATGAGCGTCGGAGCAGTTGACCTAATAGTAAAAGATAAAGATGGAAATGTTGTCTCAGACACGAAGAGAGAGCGTTTAAATAAACAGAAGCGTTTTGCGTCTCTTGTAGATAAATATAGAAATTCCGATGTCACGCTTGACCAAATGCTTGAAAGCTACCAAAACTCAGTGAAAGACCCTGATAATGAATTTGTTCATTTATATGAAATTAGAGATTCCCTCTCCGAGAGGTTTGGATCAAAGAAAAGCGCAATAAAGAAATTAGGCCTCACAAGTAATGAGTGGGATGAAATTGGAAAATTGGCTAATGCCCTCCCGCTCAAACAAGGCCGGCACAGAGGCAAAGCAGTAGGCGCACTCAGAGACGCAGAAATAGCGGAGCTTGAGAAAGCACGTAAATCTGCTGCTTATCTAATTGAAAAATACCTCAAATATTTGGAAGCGTGATAAATCCACTAAATCACTACGGCATAACTGCTCACGAACTTGGCCCGAAAGATGGACTTACAGACTAGAGGGCTTTGACCAGCACGAGAAAATCTTTGCATGCAGTAGCCAGCGGTGCTCACTGGCTTGAACGACGCAGTTAAGACCTTTATTCTGATGAGCTATGAACACCGAGTTTGAGCCACTTTTTAAGCTCAGTCGCGCTGAGCGCCTTCAGCTCGTTGAAGACCTTTGGGACAGTATCGTCCAAGAGGACGCAGAACTGTCCGTTTCGGAGGAGAAGCGCGCTGAATTACGCCGTCGCAAGGCACGTTTTTTACAGCATCCGTCATCAGGTCGCACGTGGGAGCAGGTGAAGCAGCGTGCACGGACGCAGCATGATTCGAGCGCGTTATTTTCACACCCGAGGCCGACGATGATGTAGCAGGGTCTTACGATTGGTATGAGAGCCGAGAGCCTGGCTTGGGAGAAGACTTTCTTCGCTCGGTTGAGGCTTGCGTCAGAGGCATTCAGCGCCATCCCGAGATGTATGCGGCCGCCGTCGATGAGTTTCGGCGAGCGCCGATTCGTCGCTTTCCATTTGAGATTTTCTACGAGTTGACTGTCGATAGCATTACTATCTACTCTGTATTTCACTGCTCACAAGATCCACAAAAGTGGCGCAAGCGTCTCGGCTATTGAACACACTAAACACTGGGGCGACCTACAGCCGACTGCCTAGCGCCCGCTGATGCCGGACGTTAGGTGACAATAGGAAAGACTTGGCCCATTTCGTTGTGGCAGAATTGTGGCAGGAATAAATAGAAACTCGTAGTAGCTGAATGACAGCAGATGTCAACTGATGTGAAACCCTTGATTTTGCTCGTGGCTGCATCTCGATGCAAAATCAATTAGTTACATTTAAGCAGCCCGCGTGATTGGGGTGCGTGAGGTCGCTGGTTCGAATCCAGTCGTCCCGACCATTTCTATAAACACTAACGGCTGCCAAACTCTGGCAGCCGTTCTGTTTCATCCCGTCTTGGTTAGGAGGACCTCATGGACCTCGTGACTTCGAAGTTTGTCTAATCTGAATCAGGCGTTCGATGCTTAAATCGCCCGATGCCAGCATAGTGTTATACCGGTGGAGCAACTGATTTGCCAAAGCGTGTTTACGATCGAGCGTATGCATCAGTAAGGTTCATGGGCGAGAGGCTCGATCCGCTTACTGTCACGCTTGCGCTCAAACTACCAGCAGACCACATGCATCGCGATGGTGAGCCGCACCTGCAGCGCACGAAGACAGGACGAGTAACAGAGTACGCTCCGTTCCATGGCGGCATGTGGTCCATGTCGTCCAGGAAGTGGGTTCAGTCGCCGCGTCTCGCGGTCCACCTCGATTGGCTGCTTCGAGAGCTTGAGCCGAAGGCCGACGCTGTCAGGTCGTTGCTGGTCGATGGAGTCGAAGCCGACTTCTATTGCTTCTCGTCCGGTTCCACGAAGACGCCACCATCGTTGCCGCGCGCGATTCGTGATCGGGCGGCAGCGCTTGGGATCGAGATAGTGATCGATCACTACGGTCCTTGAGTGCGGTGTCTAGCCCTTCGAAATGATGAAAAAACTATTCATCAGTTACGCTCGGTCAAACGAAGCTACAGCCGTCATGCTGCGTGACACCCTTTCAAACTGGGGTCACCAAACGTGGATGGATATTAACAACATCCCGCCCGGCGCTGCCTGGGCCGACGAAATCCAGAAGGGATTGGAATGGTCGGATGCCGTGGTTGCTGTCATGACGAAAGAAGCGATCGCTTCCGAGAACGTTAAGAACGAATGGGACTGGTGCCTTGTCTATCGTCACAAGCTCGGAAAAATCCTCTACTTGCTCAAATTCGATGATTGCATCGTGCCAATGCAGTATGTCCGTATTAACTGGATCGACTTTCATCTTAAGGGGCAGTCGAAAGGTTTGGAGAACCTGCGCGATTGGATAGATCATCCCGCTCAGAACAGAGCCGACCTGCCTTCGGAACCTGACCAATTTCAATCTTATCTGGAACTGTTGTACTCCGAGATCGTAGGTGGGTTAGCGTCTCAGGTTCTTTCAATGGACCACCTGCTGCAACTACGAGGCGCCGATACGCTCGATCAAGTGCAGGTGGTTCGCCGCAAGGACCCGGTGCAGATGTTGCGAGCCTTCAGCGTGAGGAATAATCCGGTTTCTCCTGGCGTAGCGGTCCAGAGTTTTGAGGAAGGGTTTAATACATTTTCAGGACGTTTGCTTTTGCTCGGCATGCCTGGCGCCGGCAAAACCGTCACGCTCCTGACGAAAGCGCGCGACGTCGTTCTGGAGCGGTTGCACGACCCGACTAAACCACTACCACTCATCGCGCGAATCGCTACATGGAACGCGAAAGAACAGACGCCGTTGCCGGTCTGGTTGGCCAGCTACAGCACCTTGAGCCAGGATGTTATCCGACAAGAAATTGACGCTGGACGTACGATCTTGTTGCTCGACGGACTGGACGAACTTGGCAACACTCAAACCGATAAAGTCTGGGATCGCGAATCCGGCAAGGAAGTCTCAAACACTTACGATCCAAGAGCCCGGTTCATTGCACAGTTGCCCACCAATAATCAGGTCGTACTTACCAGTCGCATCCGCGATTACGAAGAAATTGGTCAGAAAGCAGACCTGAACGGAGCGGTCACGCTTCATCCACTATCCGACGACCAGATCCAGGGCTACCTGAGCGGAGACTCAACAACAGCAACACTGTGGCAAGCATTGCAGGCACAACCGGACCTGTTGGCTGTCGCACGTACTCCGCTTCTTCTCAGTCTGTTCGCGTTTGCCTATCGTGATGCACCTGAGGCCGTGCGCGGACTCACGTATTTGAGCAAGGCTGAACTCAGAGATGCGATCTTTTCGCAGTACATCGATCGCTGCTACCAGCATGAGGCGCAGCGCTTCGTGGTAGCAGGGTCGGAGCCACCTTACACACTTGAGTACATTAAGAGAGTGCTCGGGTTCGTGGCGATGCAAAACGCTGGAGGTACACGTCGTCGATACAGCTCGACAGTCAGCGAGGATCAAATATCGATCGCTGATAACGTTCTCATCCTGGACGATTTTGGTCGTGCCTGGGGTTGGGATTACAGCACGAATAAACTCGAGGAAGTGAATAAATTTATCGACTATTGCATTCGACTACATTTGGTGGTGAGAGATAAGTCGGACAGTTTCCGTTTTATTCACCTCCTGTTACGAGATTATCTGGTTTTTAATTATTGTGCGCCAAAGCTGGCGGATGAGACCCAATATCACGATCCAACCGGTTATGGTTTTTTCTCCGTGAATACTGATCCAGCCTCCGCTCTGGCGCGGACGGACGAACGCGCCTGTGACCTGCTGATTAAGTTGATTCAAGAGAAGAATGAAAACACGGCCGGGCAAAACCAGCTTCGAAAGAATGCCGTGATTGCTCTAAGTCTAATACGTAACGAACAGGCAGTAGACGCCCTGATTGAGTTGCTGTCGCGCGATCCCGGCGACTGGGCCACAGGGTATTCGATTGGACTTACTCGGAGTCCTCGGGTCAAAGATGCACTACTCGTAGCAGTGCGAGCCGGCAACCCATGGGCGATTGTTTCGGTGCTTGACATGGGCGGTGACCCACGCGCGGTGGAGGCGGTCATTCCCTCGCTGCGTGTAAAACAAGAATATGCGCGGGA
The DNA here is from genome assembly GCA_963728575.1 of uncultured Acidobacteriota bacterium. Classification (GTDB taxonomy): domain Bacteria; phylum Acidobacteriota; class Blastocatellia; order Pyrinomonadales; family Pyrinomonadaceae; genus PSRF01. The sequence continues at coordinate 63,945 of CAVSKT010000005.1, read as the reverse complement.
GGAACGAACACGCTGGACTGCCGAACGTTTGCTGTATGAGTCCGTGCAGCTCGAGCATGTGCCGCTGCTAATCTCGCTTTTGAGTGATGAACATCCGTTTGTGCGTGCGTCAGCCGCTCAGGCATTAGGGAAACTCAACCATCCAGATTCGATCGCCCCACTTACTGCGCTGCTATCAGATTACACTGGCGCAAACGAAGATCTTTATGAGGGTGGGCCTTACGTGCGCGAATTCGCCGCAAAGGCTCTTTCGAAAATCGATAAACCAAAGTGAGACGATCAAAGTTCTCCATAAATTGTGCATATCAGATTTGGTACCATGCGAGGTCCGAACAAAACAGCGAATCTCATGGCGGCGGTGGTCAAAGCGCCAAAGGCGCGAAATATGATAGCCAGGGGCAAGCGCTGAGCGAAGCGAAGCGCGTCGCCCCTGGAAAGAAGAGGAATCAACGTCAAGCTCTGAAAGAGCGAAATAAATTGGTCAAAGGCGAATGTTATTTCGCACTTTCAGTGCTCTCTCAAATTTACTTCTGTTAACCAGGGGCGACGCGCTTCGCTTCGCTCAGCGCTTGCCCCTGGCTGTCATATCTCGCGCCTTTGGCGCTGCGACATGGCAATCATATTTCGCGCCCTTTGGCGCTGCGACATGGCAATCATATTTCGCGCCCTTTGGCGCTCAACAGTCATGTGACTAGAGGACAATAATGGCAAAAGTTACGGGAATCGGCGGAATCTTTTTCAAGACCAGAAACGACAGTGCTGCGCTTGTAGCCTGGTATCAGAAACATCTGGGCATGCCAATAGAGAGCTTTGGCGGTGCTGTACTGAGATGGCCGGATGACAAGGCCGAAGATCGGGGACTCACCGTGTGGCACGTCGCGAAAAAAGAAAGCGAATGGTTCAGCCCAAGTGATTCTTCGTTCATGATCAACTATCGAGTCGACAACCTTGACGAGTTGATCGCGCAACTGCGCGCAGATGGAGTCGAAGTTGTCGGAGGTCCCGAATCCCACGAAAACGGAAAATTCGCATGGATCATGGATCCGGACGGAAACAAAGTAGAGCTGTGGGAGCCGATGCTCTGGGATGACAAAAACAAAGGCACCTGAAGTTCTGGTCCAACACGACGAGAATTGAACGTGAACTTAGCTATCTTCGATATCGATGGAACGCTAACCGAGACCGACCATATCGACGAGATCTGCTTTGTGCAGGCTTTGACTGATGCACACGGAATCACGGAGATCAGCACAGACTGGGCGGGCTACCCGCACACAACCGATTCCGCAATCACGTTTCATATTTTCGAAACTAAACTGAACCGCGCGCCCGAAGAAGCCGAGTTGCTAAAGTTTAAGACTCACTTCGTGCGCCTGTTAGAGAACTATCAAAACACCGACTCGTCGCTTTTCGCAGAGATTCATGGCGCTGCCTTGACGTTGCGGCGGTTAAATGAGGAGCCAGAGTGGCGAGTCGCGATTGCTTCAGGCAGTTGGCGCGTTGCTGCAACTCTGAAGTTGAAAGCGGCGGGCATACCCGTAGATGATTACCCGGCGGCGTTTGCGGACGACGGTCTTTCGAGGCAGGAGATTTTGCGCGCAGCAATCTCGAAGGCCCAGGTGGTCTATAAACAAGAACATTTCACGAGGATCGTTAGCATCGGTGATGGCGTGTGGGATGTTCGCACTGCTCGCGATCTCGCTTTTCCATTCTTAGGCATTGGCAGCGGCGAGCGCGAGAAAAAGCTGCGCGAGGCAGGAGCATCTCATGTGATCAAAGACTTCGATGATTACAGCCTCGTGCTTCGTTACCTCGACGAGGCAGATATTCCAAACAACTACCTATCATGAATTCAAACCTGATTCACTTTAGCCGATCGGCTCAACTTAAGGAGGATGAAAGATGAACATCGAGCCGATTTTCGGCAACTAAACGTTGCTCCCACTCTCACCCGGATTCGGAAACTTCAAAGCGAACGCCGCTATCGCGACAAGCACCGGCTTTTCTTCATCGAAGGCGTGCGTAACTTCGTCGAAGCCGTCGATCACGGGTTTCCCTTCGAGTCGTTGCTTTACAGCGAAAAACTCCTGACTGCTCCACTGGCGAGAAAATTTGTGCGCCGGTTGAAGCGCTCCGGTGTTCCATTCGCACGCGCCTCGCCAGAAGAGTTTCGAACCATCTCCCGCGCTGAGAAGGCGTCAGGCATCGGCGCCATTCTTCGCCAGCGAGTCCAAACACTCGAACAGACTCAACCCGATCGATTCTCCTGCTGGACAGTCTTGAGCCAGGTTCGATCGCTTGGTAATTTAGGGACACTCGTACGAACCTCAGCAGCCAGCGGGGCGTCTGGATTTATCCTGCTGGGCCAACACATAGATCCGTATGAGCCCGTTCTGGTTCGGGCGACGATGGGCGCACTCTTCAAGCAAACACTCGTGCGCACAAACGTCGAGAGCTTTCGGAATTGGATACACCAACACCATCTAGCTGTTATCGGAGCATCACCCGATGGAGTGGTTGAGTACGATCAGGTTCGATATGCCCGGCCAACGGTTTTATTGTTGGGCAACGAACGTTCAGGCCTGACCGCCGAGGAACGATCACTTTGCAAACAGATCGTGCGCATCCCGATGGTGAGCGGAAGCGACTCGTTAAATCTTGGTGTGGCTGGAAGCCTGCTTTTGTATGCCGTCTTCCGGTCAGACGGTTGAAGCGCATGGTTGAATACTGGGCGTGCACTGGATGCGCGTTACTAACACACTATGACGTGCCGAGTTTGACAACGTTGCTGTGTTCTTCGAAAGGGAGGAGAGGACGCTCGGCTTAAAGCTGCCCGAGCATGTTCAAGATTGAATCCGTTGGTGCAGTGCTAAACCGGACACGAGTGCCAAAACCTGAGAGAATCAGTATGCTCTGCCGGTCGGACAGTGCAGCCGGTCATCGCGGCAACTCAGCACAGCCTGACTCACGAGGAGTTGGCGGCCCAGTCGTACGGAAAGGGATAAGCGAGCATGAACAAAGTGTTTCTGAGTCATCCTCACTCAGCGGCGAAAGCTGCCGTTTCTTTCGCACGCTGGATTGAGCAAGTCTTCAGTGATCAAATCGAAGTGATATGTACATCGCAGCCGGAGCATCACATTGATCCCGGGCACATGGTGACTACAGGGATCATCGAGCACATGAAGGCCGCATCGGTAGTCCTGGCCCTCATTACACCCGCCAGCCTGAAGCTGCCTTGGATTTTCTATGAGATGGGTGCCGCGCATGCACTTGGGAAGGTTTTCATTCCCTGTGTTGTGCCTGGACTTTCCCTCCGTGATCTCCCTCCTCAAGCTTACGAATACCAGGGCGCCGAATTAAGCTCGGAAGAAGAGCTTCGCACGCTTGTCGATGCGCTGTCGCGTTATTTAGGTGCTCCTAGTATCGCTCTCGAAAATCGTTATATTGTGACGCAAGTATTCGATTCCTAGGTAATCAGATAGCCTAAAAGACCTGGAGTCGACGGCATTCGTCGCGTAATACGAGGTGAAAGCATGAGCATCTTGGTGATTTACCAACACGAGCAGCGGGGTTTTGCTGATGAGTGGTATCAACTTCTAGAGACGGCAGGTTATGAGATTGTGCTTGCGCCGATAGGATCTGAAGTGGGTAGCGATACTTGGCAGTCAATAGCAAAACATGACATAGAATCCGCAGATGCCACTTTGGTCCTAATTACACAAAAAGCGGTGGACGACGAATGGTTTAATTGGCGCGTTCAGACTGCCATCGACTCAAAGAAGCAGTTGATTCCAATTCTTGTTGAGAACTCGCCCATTGAACTCAATCATCCATTAGCGATGTTTCAATGGTTGCCCGGATATGATCGAGATAGCCGTGAAATGCTCTTAAAACATCTCGCGAGGTTTCTTCCTAAGCCGAAACGCAAAACCTCGTGCTTCATCAGTTATTCACGCGAAGATGAACCGTTTGCCGTTAGATTAGCTGATGACCTACATCAGAAGAATCTAGATGTTTGGATAGACAGTAATAGTATTCGCGCAGGAGCCACTTGGGATAATGAAATCCAAAATGCGCTGAAAAAATGCACACATGTCTTACTGATTGCCACTTCCCGATCAGTTAAATCCTCCAGCGTCTGCGATGAAGTTGCCTTCGCGTTAGATAATAATAAAATCGTTGTCCCTATTATCCTCGAGGCGTGTGAGCTACCTTTGCGGGTGCATCGTGCACAGCGTCTAGACTTCTCAGCCGACTATGAGTTCGCCTTAGACGAGTTGGTCAGAAATTTAGAGACAAGCTAATGACGGTAGCGCCTAACATCATTACAACCGACTGCATCAGCAGAACTCACATCGAGAAACTGTCACTGGTCTCGTAAAGTGGTGGCCGTTAATTTGGTCGTTATGTGCAGTGATCGCTCACCAACCAAGTTAGAAAGGTGGCCCGTCGACACCTCGGCGTAAAGACTACTCATTCACTAGCAGAAGCTTATTCGAACGATCACTTTGCCAACAAATCGTGCGCATCCCGATGGTGAGCGGAAGCGACTCGTTAAATCTTGGTGTGGCTGGAAGCCTGCTGTTGTATGCCGTCTTCCGGTCAGACGCTTACAGGAGGACAGAAAATGTCAAAAGTGAAATGGGGTGACACAGTCAACGATGCTGATCGCCGAGACCAGTTTAAACTCGTCTACGATTACATCAAATTCCATATTGGCCTATACATCGGTACACCAGCCGCGCTATCCGTTATTGCTGATGCATTAGAGGTCAAGAAGTATGGATACTTCGTAGTGGGCCTGCTACTGGCTATCGCGATTTACATCGTTGCCGGATGGCACGCAGCTCAATTTATGGCTCGCCAGATCAACAAACCCTGGCAAGAAAACTATCTTTCGAAGTTTGAGTCGGAGGCGTTCGCGAACAGCCGAAAGTTCATGCATCACGGTTTATATTGGATCGGGCTGGCAGCGTTGGTGATTGGTCTTCTATTAGCTGTATTGCAGTCGTGGAACCTCATATGGCCATATCGGTAATGATGATTGGTGAACTGAGCGTTTTGTGAACCGGGCACTTGTGTGCGATCTCGAGGAGGCGAGCGCGTTGTTCGTCTGAGAGTTGTCCCTCAACTGTGACTGAACGCTCGATGCGGTGGATGTAACCCTCCTGATCCCCCACGCACTCCTTACAGTCTTTAGCGTGAATTCGGTTCTGACGGAGTCGCACACTAACACTCTCGAGCGGCCACTGCTTTCGTCGCGCATAAAGAGTGACGGTCATCGAGATGCAACTGCCGAGCGCGGCGAGCAACAACGCGTAAGGATCAGGACCCGCATCATCACCACCCGCGTCGACCGGTTCATCTGTGATGAATGAATGTCCATCGCCGTATCGCACTTCGTTGCGCAGGTTAGTTTGAGAAGTAACAACGACCTCGCTCATTTTAATTACCTCCGAAAACTTTGTAGGGGCGGCACTCCGTGGCCGCCCTCGTGTGGTCACGCAATCTGCTCGAGTCATTTTATACGAGTAACGGGCGGCCACGGAGTGCCGCCCCTACATAGTTTCATCGCTTGCGGTTGACTCCGGCGCGCGGCTACACTCGCCCGGTTTCACCACACATTTCGCATTGTCTGAGGCTGTCGCATGAAGATTCATGAGTATCAGGGGAAAGAACTTTTAAGAAAATTTGGTGTTCCCGTGCCGCGCGGGATCGTCGCTCGCTCAGCGGAGGAGGCTTTTAACGCGGCTAAAGAGCTCGGCGGCGAAGTCGTCGTTGTGAAAGCGCAGATTCATGCGGGCGGTCGAGGCAAGGGCGGCGGCGTCAAGTTGGCGAAGAGTCCAGACGAAGCTCGAGAGCTTGCGCAAAAGATGCTCGGCATGAATCTCGTCACGCACCAGACTGGCCCTGAAGGAAGAGAAGTGCGCGTGTTGTTGATCGAGGAAGGCTTGCCGATCGACAAGGAGTTCTATCTCGGCATCGTGCTCGATCGCGCCTCAGGACGGCAGGTGTTTATGGCATCTTCAGCCGGCGGCATGGACATTGAAGAAGTGGCCGCACACACGCCCGAAAAAATTCTCAAGGAGACGATCGATCCCGCAGTTGGATTTCAGTCTTTCCAGGCGCGAAAGTTAGCGTTCGGTCTCGGTTTGCCCGCTACGCTGGTGGGCCAGGCAGTGAAGTTTATGCAGTCGCTCTACTCAGCCTACGAGCAGATGGACGCATCACTCCTCGAGATCAATCCGTTTCTGTTAACAAAAGACAACCGGCTGATCGCGCTAGATGCAAAAGTCAACTTCGACGATAACGCCTTATTTCGTCACAAAGATTTTCTGGATCTGCGAGATTTGAATGAAGAAGAGCCATTGGAAATCGAGGCGTCGAAGTTTGATCTCAACTACATCAAGCTCGACGGCAACATCGCCTGCATGGTTAACGGCGCGGGACTCGCGATGGCAACGATGGACATCATCAAACTCGCCGGCGGTGAACCTGCCAACTTTCTCGACGTGGGCGGTGGAGCATCACAGGAACGCGTTGAAGCGGCGTTTCGCATTCTCTTAGCCGATGAAAATGTTAAGGCTGTTTTAATCAATATCTTCGGTGGAATCGTGCGTTGCGACATGGTGGCGCGCGGAGTTGTTGAAGCAGCAAGAAATCTCGGCGTGAAAGTTCCGGTCGTGGTGCGTCTTGAAGGAACGAACGTTGAAGAAGGTCAACGCGTGATTCGCGAGTCGGGATTGAACTTCACAGTGGCAACTGGAATGCAAGACGCTGCGGAGAAAGTGGTGGGATTAGCGGCTTAATTCAAGCAGAAATCATTTGTCATTTATCATTTGACATTTGTCAATTGCTATTTAAAGACCTAACGGCTTCAAAAAAATGGTGGATTCAAGTCTGAAGTGCAACTTTGAAAACTAGTGGTTAAGAGCAAGCTGCGGTAGCCTAGCGTGCTTTTTAACCGCCAAGTCAAAGAAGCACAACAATGAGCTATACACAGCTTACTCGCGATCAAAGATACCAGATATACGCGTTACTGAAAGCCGCCCAGAACCAAACTCAGATCGCCATGATCATTGGTTGTCACAAGAGCACGATTTCACGTGAGTTGCGTCGTAACCGTGGCGCGAAAGGATATCGCCCGAAACAAGCGACTGAGCTCGCGCTCAGTCGCCGCTGCGAAGGGCACCGTGCACGCATCAGCCCCCAGACCTGGGAACGGATTGAACTACTGCTGCAACAACAGTGGAGTCCGGAACAGATCCACGGTCGTTTGCGGCTCGAGCACCAGCCGACCGTCAGTCCGGAGTGGATCTATCAATACGTTTATGTCAATAAGCTGCGCGGTGGCACCTTGTATCGACACTTGCGGAGTCAAAAGAAACAGCGCAAACGTTACGGCAGTGGCGCCCGGCACGCCCAAATTCCCAACCGTACCAGCATCGATCAGCGGCCCGCGATCGTAGCTCGCAAGGGCCGCATCGGTGATTGGGAAGCTGATACCATCATCGGCGCGCGCCATCAGGCCGCCATCCTCAGCTGCACCGAACGCAAATCCAAACTCACGCTGCTGCGCAAGCTGAACACTAAAGGAGCTTTGGAAGTAAAGCGTGAATTTGTGGAGCTGTTGGGACCTTGTGCGGACAAGGTATTTACCATCACGGTCGACAATGGCAAAGAGTTCTGTGAGCACAAAGCCATTGCGGCCCTGCTCAAAGCTCGCATTTACTTCACTCATCCCTATGCCAGTTGGGAACGCGGCTTAAACGAAAACACCAACGGTTTAGTCAGACAATACTTTCCGAAGAAATCTGACTTCACTATCATCACCGAGGCGGAGGTGCGGCGCATCGCAGCGAGACTAAACAATCGTCCGCGCAAGAGCCTCGGTTTCAAGACACCAAATGAAGTGTTTTTCAAACAACAACTGTTGCACTTCTAAATTGAATTCGCGATTGATAAATGACAAATGACAATTGATAAATGACCAATGATTCTGCTTTGTTCGTAAGGAGGTTCATAGGTGTCGAGCATTGAATTCTGGGGTGGCGTAGGGACGGTGACCGGATCGAAGTATCTGGTCCAGTCAAGCAAAGGCCGTGTTCTTGTTGACTGCGGTCTCTTTCAGGGATTGAAGGAGCTGCGTGAACGCAACTGGCAGGAACCGCCGTTTGATCCGCATTCATTAAACGCTGTTCTCATCACTCACGCGCACATCGATCACACAGGTTACTTGCCGCGACTGGTGAAACAAGGTTTTCGTGGGCCAGTTTACTGTTCGCGCGGGACGGCCGACCTTTTAAAGATCCTCTTGCCTGACTCAGGACGACTTCAGGAAGAAGATGCTGACTATCGCAACCGTCATAAGCTGACGAAACACAAACCGGCACTGCCGCTTTACACCGAAGACGATGCTTATGATTCGTTAAAGTTGCTCGAGCCTGTCGCCAACGACGGCGTGCCGGTTCAAGTCGCGCCGGGAATTCGCGCCGGCTTCCGAATCGCAGGTCATATCCTCGGTTCAAGTCTTGTGTTGATGGAACTGGAGAGGACGGGTAAAGAAGGAAGAGAGATTCGCATACTCTTCTCTGGCGACCTGGGCCATTACGATCAACCGATCATTCGCGATCCCGTTCCTCCTCCGCATTGTGACTACCTTTTAGTTGAATCCACGTACGGCGATCGCCTGCACGATCCGGAAGATCCGAAAGTAGCGCTCGCGCGAATCATCAACGATGCCGCGGAACGCCAGGCGCCGGTACTCATTCCGGCATTTGCTGTCGGTCGCACACAGGAGCTTGTTTACCTGATTCGTGAGTTGGAAGAGGAGAACGCGATTCCGATTTTGCCTGTGGTGGTTGACTCGCCTATGGCTGCGGCGACTACAGCCGCGTACTCCAAGCGCAAGGAGGAGCACGACGAGGAGTACGCGAGTATTCTGACCCAGCAAAAACACCCACTGCGAACTCGCTCGATGATCGCAGCTTCATCGCGAGAAGAGTCGAAGCGACTGAACAATGCCAAAGGTGCGCGCGTCATCATCAGTGCCTCGGGCATGATGACCGGTGGGCGCGTTTTGCATCACGCCTTGCGATTGGTACCCGATCCCGATGCCACACTTGTTTTTGTTGGCTATCAAGCTGCAGGCACAACCGGGCGTCGCATCCTCGACGGTGAACCCGAAGTGAAAATTATGGGGCAGTGGGTTCCAGTGCGTTGCCGCACAGCGAAGATCGGTGGCTTCTCCGCGCACGCTGATTGGGGAGAAGTTTTGCGCTGGCTCGAAGGTATGGAATCAGGCGTGCCTATCAAAACCTTTTTGACTCACGGTGAACCCGAAGCGGCCAATGCAATGGCGGGCCACATCAATGAAAAATTTGGTTGGCAGACGCACGTCCCTCAATACGGAGAGCGAGTTGACTTAGTGTAAACTTTCGGACTTTTGTGGCTAATTAAGGAGCATTCATCATTGAGCGTTCTAGTCGATAAATCTACGCGCCTCGTTGTGCAGGGCATCACCGGCAAAGAAGGAACTTTCCATACGAAGCAGATGGTTGAGTATGGAACAAACGTCGTGGGTGGTGTGACGCCGGGAAAAGGCGGAACCACGCACGAAGGCATTCCCGTTTTCAACACAGTCGCCGACGCTGTTAAAGAAGCGGGTGCGAATGCGTCAGTGATCTATGTTCCACCATCCTTCGCGGCTGATGCTGTGATGGAAGCCGCAGATGCTGGGATTCCGGTGGTCGTTTGTATCACTGAAGGAATTCCCACGCTCGATATGGTCAAAGTCAGAGAATATCTGAACGACAAATCGACGCGACTGATTGGACCAAACTGTCCGGGCATCATTTCTCCGGGCAAATGCAAAATCGGAATCATGCCGGGACACATTCATCGCGAAGGGAACATCGGCGTTGTTTCGCGTTCCGGAACGCTGACGTATGAAGCTGTTGGACAATTGACCGCACTCGGCCTGGGCCAATCGTCAGCTATCGGCATCGGCGGCGATCCGATCGTCGGCACAACGCACGTCGACGCGCTCCGGCTGTTTCAAGCGGATGATGAAACGATCGGAATCGTGATGATTGGAGAGATCGGTGGCACCGCGGAAGAAGATGCGGCAGCTTACGCGAAAGATAACGTGACGAAACCGATTGTTGCGTTCATAGCAGGCCAAACAGCGCCACCGGGAAGACGCATGGGACATGCGGGAGCCATCATCGCCGGTGGCAAAGGCACTGCTGCGGAGAAGATGAAGGCACTCGACGCCGCGGGGATCCATGTTGTGAAGTCGCCCGCAGACATTGGCGCCGCGATGAAAGCAGCGTTGTAGGTAGACAAGAACACAAAAAAGAACATAAGGACAAATGTCAAACCTAACCTTCGGAATCATCAAACCAGACGCGGTGCGCGCGGGTCATACTGGATCGATCATCCAACGAATTCTCGGCAATGGTTTTAAGATCCGTGGCTTAAAACTTATTCACATGTCACAACTTCAAGCCGAAGGCTTTTACGACGTGCATCGCGAGCGACCGTTTTTCCCGAGTCTGACAGAGTTTATGTCCAGCGGTCCGTGCGTAGTCATGGCGCTTGAAAAAGCGAGTGCCGTTAAAGAATGGCGCGACCTCATGGGCGCCACCGATCCCGCGAAGGCGGGTGACGGAACGTTGAGGAAAGAGTTTGGCGGGTCAGTGGGAGAAAACGCCGTCCACGGATCCGATTCTGATGAGAACGCAGCGATTGAAATTTCGTACTTCTTTAGCCGGCTCGAGCTAGTTTGATCAAGAATGAAGTATTGTCCGCAGTGCCATCGACAATTTACGGAAACCTGGCTAAGTTTTTGTTCAGAAGACGGAACTCCGCTGATCGAGGATTTAACGCCGCCCCGGGATCCCAACTGGGATCCAAAGATTCGCGAACCACAAGTAAAAACAGCGTCGGAACAGGACACAATGTGGCTGCCACGCGAACCTCCTGCTCCCGGCGGCTGGATTGCACCTGACGAACGCCCTCCGATGCAGCCGGGTGTGTGGACGCCTCCGCCGCCTCCTTTCCCGCGTGCTAAACAAGCAAGTCAGGGACTGGCCCTCGCATCGATGATCGCGGGCATTATCGGGCTGGTAGCGGGAGGCTGCCTGGGTCCGATTCCCGGGATTATCGCAGTGATTCTGGGGATATTGGCGTTGTCTCAAATCAAAAAGTCGCCCGCGGAATTTAGTGGGAAACCCTTTGCGACAGCGGGAATAATACTCGGCGCGATTATCATCGCGTTCTACGTCATCCTGCTTATCTGGTTCCTTTTGGCTTTGGCCTTTGGGTGATTTTTCCGCGTTAGTTTAGAATCACCCTGAACATGAAACGCTGTTCCACCTGCAACCGGACGTACACCGATCCGAACCTGAGTTTTTGTATTGACGACGGCACTCCGCTGACGGTAGTCGAGCCGCAGGACGAAACGACTGTCGTTTCACCACGCGATCCCGGAACAGACAACAAGTGGAACGAAGCCCCTTACCGGCCGCCGGCTACGTACGCGCCAACACCGGCTCGGAAACGGCGCGTGTGGCCCTGGGTCGTAGGTATTGGTGGCGCGTTCGTACTTGGAATCATTGCGGTGTCGATTGCAGCGGTGATCCTGTCGCGCAGAGCGAGGCCTGCCCAACAGGAGCAACCGCGCGTCGTCATAAACACAAACCGACCGGAAAATCCGAGCTCGCCTACGCCCGCAAACTCAAATAGCCCGTCGACCGTAAATATTGAAGTGCCACCACCGACACATGAAGACACGGTGAAGGCTCAGCTTGAGGATCTCGAAAACGATTGGACCGTCGCAAACATTAACGCTGATAAGGAAGCACTTGAGCGGATCCTCGCTGATGATTTTGTGGGAACGACGGAACAGGGCGCACAATACAGTAAGGCTGATTACCTCCGAACGATTAGACGTGATAGTGCTGTTGAAAAGTGGGACTTTGATGATCTGAAAGTAAACCTCATCGGCGATCGAGCGTCATTGTCGGGCAAGGTAACGTACGAGAGGATCGATCAGGACGATGAGAAGTTTGAGTTCCTTGATAAATTTGTGTGGCGCGAGGGCAGATGGCAGGCAACCTCATCAGAACTGAAGCGAAGAGATTGAGAATTGGCTTTACTCGAAAAGTGCCTTATGCGGAGAAGATGTTCCCACGCAAAGGCGCAAAGCGCTACGCGTTTCCAAGGGGTTTCTTTGCAGCCTTTGCGCCTTGGCGAGAAATATTTCGTCGCTACATGCGACTCGAATACTTTTCGGGCAAAGCCGCTTAAACTCCGAACGAACATAAAAAATTATGTCAATTATTAGCGAAGTAATAGAATCTACGAAAGCGATCATCCAGGGAATGGGTGTCACGTTGTCTTACATTCCCAAACGCAAGTGGACGGTCCAATACCCGGACGAGCCTGTCACGATGCAACCGCGTTATCGCGGTCAGCACCTTTTGCATGTTGACGAGCTTGGGCGCGAGAAGTGTGTTGCCTGCTATCTCTGCGCGGCTGCGTGTCCTTCTGAGTGCATTTACATCGTTGCCGATGACGATCCGCGACCACCCGAAGAGCGTATCGGCGTCGATGAGCGTTACGCGTCGGTTTACAACATCGATTATGGACGCTGCATCTTCTGCGGTTACTGCGTCGAGGCCTGCCCAAAGGATGCCATCACTCACGGCTACAATTTTGAACTGTCTGTTTACAGTCGCGCAGATCTCCTCAAGACCAAAGATGATTTGCTGATCACGAAACAGTTGCAGTCGAGAAACTACCGCGTCGCCCAATCGCATGAAGACGTGGACTCTGAATATAAGGAAGTCTGATCTTCTCTGTGCAACCTCTGTGTCCTCTGTGCCTCTGTGGTTAATGGGTTTATGACCAAATCACCACAGAGACACAGAGGACACAGAGGTTGCACAGAGAAACGCCAATGTCCTTTCGCGAACATCACAGTCGATGGGAGTTTGATCTCAAATCAAGTCCCGACAGTCTCTGGCCCTTCGTTGCAGACACCAACCGGTTCAACCGCGATACAGGCGTTCCCAAATTAGAGTTGGACAAGGTACACAAACGTCTTCCCAACGCGCGTCGCAAAGTGCGCTTTTCGTATTTTGGTTTGCCTGTCGAATGGGAAGAACAGCCGTTCGAGTGGATCCGCCCAGATCGTTTTGGCGTCGAACGTGTGTATAGCAAAGGCCCGATGGCGCGACTGAAAGCGATCGCCGAGATGAAAGCGAAGCCGGATGGTGGCACGCACCTCATCTATGAAATTCGCGCAACGCCGCGAAATATCCTCGGGTCGATTGCTATCCCGGTTCAAGTCAATCTTGTGATTGGTCCGAAGTTGCGCGCAGCTATCAAAAAGTACGACGAGCTCGCCTCAACTGAAACGACGATCGAAACGACAGGTGTGAGCACGTCGCAATCTACTTTCGATTTGCAAAGACTCGCGTCGCTGAAAGAAAAGTTGATCGCGGATCTCGAGAGCGCCGGCGGGAATGAGCGACACCTTGCGATCGCTAATCGATTAGTTGACTTCATCGAGCACGGCGACGATCTCGCAGTCTCGAGTATTCGCGCATATAAACTGGCCGACGACTGGGAAGAACCAAGGCGTCTCGTGCTCGAAGTTTTTCTATACGCGACGAGAGCGGGATTGCTCGACTTTCAATGGGACCTGCTCTGCCCACTTTGTCGTGGCGCCAAACAGAGCGAGCACTCGCTAAAAGACATCGACAAAGACGTTCACTGCGAGACGTGCAAGATCGATTTCACCGTCAACTTCGATCGTTACGTTGAGTTGACATTTACTCCGAATCCCGCGGTGCGACGTGTTGACGTGCCTTACTTTTGCGTCGGCAGTCCGGAGTGGACACCGCATGTTGTTGTGCAGCAACTGTTGCCGGCCGGAGCCAAACGTGAGCTTTCACTGCCTCTCGAGAGTGGCAATTACCGGCTGCGTGCTCTCGAGTTGCAGGGCGCGCAGGACATCACCGTTTCTCATGGAGGAGAGACTTCAGCGCACGTGACGGTATCCACTAATGGTTGGGGCCGGGAAGCATTGCGTGTCGATGAGAGGTTCTCGCTCTCGTTGAAGAACGACACCGGCGCCGAACAACTTTTGATTCTGGAACGCACTGAATGGAGCGACCAGGCGACAACAGCGGCGGAAGTAACAGCACTGCAAGCGTTCCGAGATCTGTTTGCGGAGGAAGCTTTGCGTCCAGGTGAGCAGATCTCCGTTGGAACGTTGACGATACTGTTTACCGATCTGAAACATTCGACGCAGCTTTATCGAGAGATTGGTGACGCGACTGCGTTCGGGCGCGTGATGAGCCATTTCGACGTCGTGAAAAAGTCGATAGCCGAACACGACGGCGCTCTTGTAAAAACGATTGGCGATTCGGTGATGGCTGTCTTTCGATCCGCTGCTGACGGTTTGTGTGCGATGCTCGAAGTGCAACAGGCGCTTGCGGCGCCCACGGACGGCAGCAGTCCGCTGGCGTTAAAAGCCGGGCTGAACACCGGTCCGTGTATCGCCGTAACACTTAACGAAAGGCTCGACTATTTTGGTTCGACTGTTAACATGGCTGCGCGTCTCGAAGGACTATCGACCGGATCTGACGTAATAATCTCGAGGTCGGTTTTCGAAGACGCAAAGGTGCGCGAATTGATAGAGGCGAGAGAGATGGCGGCAGAAAAGTTTGATATGTCGTTAAAAGGATTCGAAGACGAACGTTTTGAATTGTGGAGAGTGGGCCACAAAAGAGCACAAAACATAAAAGACCAAGAACAATGCCCGCCCTTTTAGCAGCTCACGAAGTTTCAAAAATTTATCAGATGGGCACGAATAGCGTGACGGCGCTCGATAACGTGTCGCTCGAAATCGGCGAAGGAGAGTTTGTCGCGATTCAGGGGACGTCGGGTTCGGGGAAGTCGACGTTGCTGAACATGCTTGGCGGCCTCGATCATCCGACGAAGGGGGAAGTGTTCTTTGCGTCGAAACCGCTGGGCCCATTTTCAAAAAAAGAGATGGCTCGTTACCGGCGATTCTCCGTCGGCATGATCTTTCAAAATTTCAATCTCATCCCGACGATGAGTGCGCGCGAGAACGTTTCGCTCGCGTTGGCTTTCGGAGGATTGCGTGGACAGCCGCGACGGACGCGTTCGAGCGAGCTGCTTGCGCGTGTTGGCCTCGGCGATCGCCTGTCGCACAAACCTTCCGAGCTTTCAGGTGGTGAGCAACAGCGTGTCGCGATCGCGCGCGCCCTCGCGAACAATCCAAAGGTTTTGCTCGCGGATGAGCCGACGGGAAATCTCGATTCGATTCGCTCGCATGAGCTGCTAGCACTGCTGCGCGACATGGTGAACCAGGATTCGTTGACGATTTTGATGGTGACGCACGATCACGAACTGGCGAATAGTTTTGCCGATCGGATCGTGTTCATGAAAGATGGAAGAATTGTTTAGCCACAAAAGGCACAAAAAGATTCAAATAAGTGAGCGATACCTTTCAAAAAATTTGTGCCTTCTTTTGTGGCGAATCGTTTTAGGAGGCTTGCATGACCGCTAGTCAAATGACGCTCGAGGCGATTCGTTCTGTGCCACTCTTTGCTTCCCTCGACGACGCGGCGGCCGTCGATCTGCGTAACCTGCTTTCCGACAAGATGGTGCCGCAGAACACGCGTCTCTTCAGGCAGGGTGACAAAGGCAACGCGATGTATTTGATCCAGAGCGGGCGCGTGCGCATCAGTATTCACGACGACGAAAGCCAGGAACTCACGCTTGCCGAACTCGCTCAGGGAGACTTCTTCGGTGAGATGTCGATCATCGATGGGCGGCAGCGTTCCGCCAACGCTCACGTCATTGAAGACGCGCGTTTGGCGGTTCTCTCGCGCGACGCGTTTCTATCGTTTGTGCGAACTAATCCTGACGTCGCACTCGAGATGCTCAGCGCTCTCACTGATCGTTTGCGACGCACAGACGAGCTGCTGCGCTCGCGAGTGTCGCGCAACGTGAACGAGGAAGCGCAGGCGCGCGAGACTCTTGCCGATCGCGCTGCCGATCTGATTGCTGAGTTTGGTGGAAGCTGGAAGTTTATTGGTTTTTCGATGGCTGTGATCGTGTTCTGGATCATCCTCAACTCGTACGTGCTCGTCGGCGGTTTCGATCCAAAACCGTATCAAATGCTGAATCTCGGGTTGGCGATCATCGCGGGTATGCAGGCGCCGATCATCATGATGTCGCAGAATCGCCAGGGCCAGAAGGACCGGCTGCGCGCAGATCTCGATTACCAGGTAAATTTGAAGAACGAACTCTCGCTGGCCGAAGTCTTGCGGCGCATCGATGTGCTCGAAAGTGAGCGACTGCCGAAACTGCTTGACGATCTGAGAACACAAACCAAATGATCAAAGCGATCTTCTTCGACTTCAACGGCGTCATCATCGACGACGAAACGATTCAGATGAAGGCCTATCAGGAAGTTTTACGTGGGCATCGAGATTGATTTGACTGAAGAATGGTACTATGAGCGCACTTGGAATGGACGACAAAACTTTCGTCCGGGCCATGTTTCAGCGCGCGAAGAAGCCTTTGACGGATCCGGTGCTGGAGACAGTGCTCGGCGCGAAGACCGATTTGCATCAGGACCATGATCGAGGATGAGTTGCCGTTGTTTCCAGGCGTGCTGAATTTTCTGAAAGCAGCGTCGCGTCACTTCTCACTCGGATTGGTGAGCATGGCGAACAAGGTTGAAGTCGGTTACGTATTTCAGCGAGCGAATTTGACGCCGCTATTTTCGATCATCGTTACGGCGGAAGATGCTTCCGCGTGCAAGCCATCGCCCGATTGCTATCTTAGGGGGCTGACGAAGTTGAACGACCAACGACAGCACGAGCGGAAGCTTCCGTTGCTGCCGCGCGAGTGTTTAGCGATCGAGGATTCGCCGCCCGGAATTGAGTCGGCGCGTGTGGCGGGGATGCGGACGCTCGGGGTGACGAATACAGTATCTGCCGGCGCGCTGAGAGATGCCGGCGCGGACGTTGTGACGGCGAGTCTTGCGGATTGGACCCCGGACGCGGTGAAGCTGGTGTATGAATAGGTCCGATTGGTCCTATTGAGATCGGTTTATGAGCTTTTTAGATATTCTGCATTTGGCTTTGAGAAACCTGCGGCAGGCGAAGCTGCGTGCGACATTGACCACGATGGGCGTCATCGTCGGCGTCGCAGTGATCGTGACGATGGTTTCGTTTGGTCTCGGCCTCCAAAGCAACATGCTGGCCCGTTTCAAAGCGCTCGATCTGTTCAATGAGGTTCTCGTTTTCGGACGCGGACTCAGCAATCTTGCCGGACTCGATCGCCCCGCGCGCGCCAGAGATGAAGGTGAACGACGCGACAATCGCGGCCGTTCCAACAGGACCGCCACGCGCATTCTCGACGACGCGGGCGTAAAAGAAATCGCCGCTATTCCCGGAGTGGCGTATGTAGAGCCTAAGGTTAACTTTCCCGCGTACGTACGTTCAAACGGCAAACTGCTCACTCAATATGTCGGCGGCGCGAATATTCCCAACGCTGCAACTCGATTTCAACATTTCGCGGCGGGAAAAATGATCTCAGTCTCCAGCGGCGAATGAGGCGGTGTTTCAGAACGCTTTATGCGCGACTTTGGTTACGAGAAACCTGCCGACGCAATCGGAAAGACACTCGAGTTACTCGCGCCGCCTGATGAAAAGAATTCTATCAGACGAGGAAGAGGAAACGACCCAATTTCTTTGGTATACCCATAGACGATGGCGGACTGGATGAATCGAGTGCCGGTGTGCAGACGCGCACGTTTCAAATTGTCGGAGTTATTGGCGAGATAAAGGAAGGCGCCGGCCAGGGCTCGTTGCGCGGCATAACGCCGTGGGCCGGCATCTACATACCATTGCCGATGGCCCATGTGTGGTCCACCGAACATCGTGGTCCAATGAGCCAGGTAGCTTTGGCGCTGGCGCGACAAGGTGGAAATCTGGCAGAAGGACAAACTGAAGGTTATGAGTCGGCGGTGGTGCGCGTTACCGATCCGGTTGAGCTGGAAGCAGTACGGTCCAGAATTACGGACGCGGGATTTGGAAGCTTCTCGATCGTCGATGAGCTCGATCAGATTCGCACAGTGTTTCTCATCATCGATTCGGTGTTGGGATTACTCGGTGGAATCTCGTTGCTGGTGGCGTCGTTCGGAATCGCGAACACGATGATCATGTCGATCCTCGAACGCACACGCGAGATTGGAATCATGAAAGCGATCGGCGCCGAGGATCGCGAGATCAAGTTGATCTTTTTTGTGGAAGCGGCGGTGATCGGAGTCACTGGTGGAGTTGTCGGGGTTCTTGTGGCGGGAGGAATCGATGAAGCTCGCGAACTATCTGGCTTACCGCTTTCTTCTCAAACCCCAAGGCGCGTCGTTTATCGATTTCTTTGATCTGCCGCCGTATCTCTGGCTGGGCGCGATCCTTTTTGCACTGCTCATCTCTATCCCCGCCGCTTTATATCCAGCCTCACGCGCCGCGCGCATCGATCCAGTTCGTGCGCTAAGACATGATTAGCCACAAAAGGCACAAAAAGCACAAAAGTGAAAAACTGTTATGTGACTTTTGTGCCTTTTGTGGCTCAACTGAGGCTTTCCGCAGCGATTGCAGAAGCGTGCTGAGAAATCTTTCTGCGGCGCATCGCAGTTAGGACAGTTGCGACCGACTTTCAAATTAGCCCCGCACGACGAGCAGTAATCCGAACCAGCTATGTTCGCCGCGCCGCACGTCCCGCAACGTCCCGGCAACGGAGGCACGTAGCCTCCCGCTTTGCGCGCGATGTGATCTTCGATTATCTTCCACGCGTCTTCAGTAACTTTGTATTGCCAGTACGCGCCCAGTGCCGCCAACGCCATGAGTGGTGGAAAGACGATGGCGCCGACAGCAGCCACGGCGGCTTTGTCGAACCACTTTTGCATTCCCATCTCGACACGCGTGCCGCCGGGTTCTGGTGTGATTTTGATCGTGAGTGCTTAAGAGAGTCCGGTCAGGTCGCGCAAGGTGTTCGACTTTCGCGCCTGGAAGACGTTGGTGTTCGACACTTGAAACGCCTGCACTTCATATTCGCTGTCAAAGACATTTCGCAGTTCCGCACTTAATGTAGGAATGTCAGCTTCAACACCGGGATAATATCTACTGTCCATTAATATCAGTTTCCTTTCGATGCGGACTCGCCATCATTGTACGGTAATAACCAGTTTCTTGTTCACCGCTGCCACACAACTATGAAAATTATTCTTTCTCGCCTGCTCGCCTGTGTTCTGGTGCTGACCAGCATTGCGCCGTTAGCACTTTCGCAAAATGCAATCGACGGCTTCAACGCTGAACGCGCCGTGGCCCAGCGTCGCTGGGAAGAACAGTTTCGTGCTGTTCCAACGCCAGCATCAGCGCGCGAGCACTTGCGACGCCTGACACTCGAACCGCACATCGCCGGCACAAAAGAAGACTACGACACCGCGATCTACGTGCGCGATCAGTTGCGCAGTTATGGATTGTCGGCCGACTTAAAGGAGTATGACGTTTGGCTCAACTATCCAAAGACGCCGAGCGTGCTCGAATTGATCACGACGCGCCGCCAGCGATTAAGTACTCACGAAGCAATCGTACCTGGTGATCCTTCTACTTCACATCCGAAGATCACTCCTCTTTTCAATGGCTACGCTGCGAGCGGTGATGTGACGGCGCCAATCGTCTACGCAAATTATGGTTTGCCTGACGACTATCAAGCTCTTAAAAAGATCGGCGTGGACGTCAAAGGCAAGATCGTGATTGTGCGTTACGGAAATTCTTTTCGCGGAGTGAAAGCAAAAGTCGCGGAAGATCAGGGCGCAATTGGTTGCATCATCTACTCGGATCCCGAAGACGACGGTTACATGCAAGGCGACGTTTATCCAAAAGGACCATGGCGACCGGTTGCGTCAGGTCAACGTGGCTCGGTCCAATATCTCTTTGATTATCCCGGCGATCCCTTGACGCCCGGCAGACCTTCGATTCCCGGCGAGCCTCGTTTGAAGCCTGAAGAAGCAACCGATCTCACGCGCTTACCAGTTCAACCGATCGCCTACGACGTGGCCAGAACGATCCTTTCGCAATTGAAAGGCCCGCTTAGACCGCGCGACTTTCAAGGTGGATTGCCGTTCGCGTATCACGTCGGCGGCACCAACGACGTTCGTGTCCGTTTGAAGACTGACATGGATTACAAAATCCGGAAGATCTGGAACGTCGTCGCGCGCATCGACGGCAACGAAGAAAAGGATCGTTGGATCATCCTCGGGAATCATCGCGATGCGTGGGTGTTCGGGGCAGTAGATCCAAATAGTGGTTCGTCTGCGATGTTGGAAGTTGGACGAGGGTTCGGAGAGTTATTGAAAAAGGGATGGAAGCCGCGCCGCACGATCATCCTTTGCAGTTGGGACGCGGAAGAGTATGGGCTCGTCGGTTCCACTGAGTGGGCGGAAGAGTTAGCGACTGAGTTGAAGGCGAAAGCCGTCGCTTATTTGAATCTCGATGCGGCGGTTTCGGGTGTGCATTTTGGAGCTTCGTCAGTGCCTTCGTTGTGGAAGTTCATGCGAGCGGCCGCACGAGACGTTAAAGATCCGAAGACCGGCAAGAGCGTCTATCAACAGTGGCAGGATCGCGCGCGTGAGAATCGTGCGGAAGATGATGAGACGACGGGCGAGGCTCGTATCGGGGCACTTGGTTCCGGATCGGATTACACGCCGTTTCTCCAGCATCTCGGAATCGCATCAACTGACATGGGGTTTGGTGGTGACTACGGTGTGTATCACTCGGCTTACGACTCGTTTTACTGGATGGACCACTTCGGCGATCCTGGTTTTCATTATCACGTCGCGGCAGCCCACCTTTGGGGCACGCTCGCGATGCGACTGACCGACGCTGACGCGTTATCGTTTGACTACACTGACTACGCCGCTCAGCTCAAGGAGTTCTTTACCGAAGCAATGAAGGTCGCGAAGCGTCGCAATCTCGCGGCTTCATTTGACAACAAGGCAATGACGTCCGCCATTGACGACTTTGCGAAAGAGGCGGAAAGAGTTGAGAAGAGCCGGCAGGATGCGATTCGTAGTTCAGACCGCGCAAAGCTTTCGAAGATCAACGACGCGCTGGTCCAGGCTGAGAGACAGTTCATCGATCCGAGGGGCTTGCGTGGTCGCGCGTGGTACAAGCATCAGATCTACGCTCCCGGTTTCTACACCGGATACGCGGCGCAACCGTTGACCGACTTTCGACAGGCGCTCGACGATCGTAATACCGCGAACGCGAAGGAGTCGCTAGATAGAATTGTCGAAGCTATCAAGCGTGTAACGAAGACATTAAAAGACGCGGATTGATCCGTGTCATCCGTGTTACTTATTTTTCTTCGCCTTCTTCTCTGTTTCGGGTGGTAACTTATTCGCGGCTTCGAGGATCGACTGCGCGTCTTCGTCCAGGAGCGCGAAGCTCGCCACTTCAGCTTCACTCTTTGCCTGCGTCGCGAGTGGCTTTAATTGAGCCATGATCGTATTCACTGACTGTGCGAGTTTCCTCAACGACTTCGAAATCAATGGATTTCGTTCATCACGTTCGCTGACGCCGTCGATGTTGGTGATCGCCTCGTCGAATATGCGTGCGATGTCGCCAACCAGTTCTGCGCGCGAGCCGGTCGGCAATTCACCCCAGCGCTCCGAGTCCTTCTTCAACTGCTTTGCGTTCGCCGTACCCGTATTGTTAATCACCATCATGCGACGTTCGACGGCTTTGATGAAGACCTCGATACGTTTGTCGAGAGCCTGAGCTTCCTTCACCAGATCAACTTCCTGAGGCGTGAGATGATCGCGCTTTTGGAGAGTTGTGGCTTTTGCAAGGAACGTTGGTCCAACAAACAGGGCGAGCAGCAATGTGAGCAAGCTTCGGGTGATCATGGTTGATTACTCTTTGGCGTTGGAGTTGGAGTTTCTTTGGGTTTCTCTTTGTTTTTGTCTTTCTTCGGTTCGCTTATCACAGTGTGACCGTAGAAGGAATTGAGCGCTTCGGTCCGGCCTTCGCGCGCATAGTCTTCGACTTGCTTAATCCAAACAGCGAACTCGAGTGGAGTGATACGACGCATCGCCGTCAAACGTGGACCATGAGCGCGTAGCGCTAATTCAAGCTTCTTGTACAGATCGCGCGTCTTGCCGCTATCGCGTTTGAAAGTGGTCATGTATGCACGAGCGTTTTCTAATAGCGCGTGATACATGCCAACTTCCGTTTGCGCGGCCTCAAAGTTTTCCTGTGCAGTGTGTTGCTCCGCCACGGTCAAATGAGCGGCTGCAAACTGGATGGTCAGCTTGAGTCGCTTTGACGCATCGGTAGTTTGCTCGATCTGCATTCGCTCATCTTTAACGATCATCTTAAACGGAGGCGGCGCCATCAGAGGAGTCGGCGACGGCTGCGCATCCTGTGCATAGACTGACGGCACAAACACAAGCGCCAGGAGCAGCAGTTGTGCTGAAATTAAGATCCTTCTTTGTGCTTCACGTGTCATGCAGCAGGGCGTTTTAGGGCTTTTTCTTGACGCCTTCTTTCAGTTGAATTTGTCGTTTGAGCGTCGGCAGTCGCAGTTTTACCTTGTCGATCTCGAGCTGATTTGTTGTTGCGTCAGCAGCGGTCAGAAACTTCTCATACGATGCGAGTGCGTCGGGATATTCTCCAAGATAATCATGCGATGTGGCAATAAAATAATGGACCACGGATGCTTCAGGCTTTGTACTTAAGATCCACTGATATTGTGGAATTGCTTCCTGGTACCGTTTCGACTCGTATAACGCAGTGGCGAGATTCGCGCGCGCAGCGTAGCTGTCGGGAGTTATTTTGACAACTTGTTGCAGGATGTGTGCGGCTTCGGGGAAGCGGCGTGCCTGGACAAGGGCCGCGCCATAGCCAAGCGCGTATTCGGGCGCGTTGGGTTGGATCTCAGAAGCCTTGCGATAGTAATCGAGTGCGCGCGCGGGATCGTCTGTTCTGTATGACGCGCCGAGGCGTCCGAGCAGCACTGCGCTGCGTGGATTCTTCTCGAGAAGTTTTTCGAGCGCCTTGCGAGCTATCGCTGGGTCGCTGCTGTTTGCGGCTTCGATCTCTTCAGGTGTTCCAACCACACCACCCGGATTGCCGGATGTTGGTTGTTGCACTTCCATTCCCGCAGACTTCGCCACCGCCGCAGCTTCTTCCGCTTTGCCTGCCTGCTGAAGAACGTGAGCCAAACGCGACGCCACGACTTTATCAGCCGGTTTCAACTTGACGGCGGTTCGCAGATCCGTAATCGCAGGTTCGAAATTCTTTTCATCGGTGAAAAGATCCGCGCGTTCGAGAAGTGCCGCGATGTTTTCAGGTTCGTTAGCAAGCACTCGATCGAGAGTTGATTTTGCAGCGACTTTGTTTCCGCTTGCTCGTTCTGCAACGGCGAGACCTACCCATGCGGACGCAGGCGCTTCGGGAATCGCAGTTGCGCGTTTCGCAAACTCGAGTGCTTCTTTTGCATCGCCAGCACGCAGGCGGATCTCTGAAAGCATCCGCAGGGCGATGGCGTCTTTGTTATCGACAGTCAACGCTTGCCTGAACACGGGCTCGGCATCTTTGTCGCGATTCTGTCGCATCAGCAGCGCGCCGAGTGCGGAGAAGGGAAGCGACCAGTTCTTTTTGTACGTGATCGCAAGTCGAAAAGCAGCTTCGGCTTCAGGCAAACGGCCGAGAGAGGCGAGCGCGTTGCCGCGTTGAAACTCAGCTTCGGGAAATTCTGGACGCACTCTCAAAGCCTGTTCGTAAAAGCTAAGTGCTTTCTCCAGTTCGCCGCGCGCGTGTGCGCTTTGTCCGCGTTCGAACAGTCGCACCGGGTCGGCGGCATCGTCGCCAAATGCTTCCGTTTGCGCGTGCAGGTGTGCAGGTGCAGACAGGCACACTAAGGCGAAACACGTCGCAAGCAGCAGAAGTTTCTTCGATAATGAGGCGCTCAATTCAGACATTCAAGAACGAGTCCGGGGAGGCTTGGATGTTACCATATTCTCCTTTGAGATGCTGGTTGCATCGCTGTTGATGCATGAGCTACCATGCGGGCACACCGAATGAACGCAATTAATAAGGAAGAAAGACTGCGAAAGATCTTTCGCGAACTCGAGTCTGTAATCGTCGCTTACTCAGGTGGTGTTGATAGCAGCTATGTGGCTTTCGTCGCGAATGCTGAACTAGGACCACGCGCGATTTGCATAACGGGCCAATCGCCGAGTCTGGCTGCTTACCAACGTACAGAGATTGATGAGATCGTTAAGAGATTTGGTTTCAATCATGAGGTGATTCGAACCGAAGAACTGGAAAACGACAGTTATCGCGCGAACAATCCCGACCGCTGTTTCTTCTGCAAGGATGAGTTGTATACGAAGCTGGAGTCAGTCGCACAAGCGCGTGGCATTCCATGCATCGTCGATGGCTCCACTGTCGACGACACACACGACTATCGCCCTGGCCGTCAAGCAGCGAAGCAACACGCGGTGCGTAGTCCACTGATCGAAGTCGGTCTCAGCAAGAGTGAAGTTCGGGAGCTGAGCCGGAAAGCGACACTACCGACCTGGGACAAGCCTGCGAGTCCGTGTCTTTCGTCGCGCATCGCGTACGGGACGACGGTGACGATTGAGCGGTTGAGTAAAGTCGATCGGGGCGAAGAGATTTTAAGAGAGTTTGGTTTCAGAGAGTTTAGAGTGCGCCATCACGATCAGCTCGTACGCCTGGAGATTTCACCCGCGGAGATGGACCGCGTGTTGCGGAAAGAGTTGATTGAAGAACTGGCGACGCGATTTCGTGAGCTTGGGTTTAAATACGTCACTCTTGATCTGCAGGGCTTTCGCAGTGGTTCTATGAACGAAGTTTTGCCACACACCGGCGAAGCCGGTGTAAGCATCCACGCACCGGCGAAGCCGGTGTAAACATCTACGCACCGGCGAAGCCGGTGTAAGCATAAAGCCTGGGGCGTGAGCCCCAGGTCGTAGCAACGAACAGTATCAGCCCACGAAGTGGGCGACAGTCGCCGCGCTTCGCGGGCTCAGATTTTTATATAACACTTCACCTGGGGCTCACGCCCCAGGCTTTATGCCACCGCCCGCTTCGCGGGTTATGGAGAGGCTCCAATGGTCAGCATGTATAACTCGATGTACGTTGATGATATTAGAGAGATTAAAGAAGAGAATCCGTTTGAGTCGATGATGTCGCGGTTCGATCGCGCTGCACAGTTGCTGGATCTCGATCCTGACCTGTACGCGGTGCTGAGAGTTCCGAATCGCGAGTTGAAAGTTTACATACCGACAAAGATGGACTCAGGCCGCATTCAGGTCTTCGAAGGCTATCGCGTCCAACACAACTTCGCGCGTGGTCCAGCCAAAGGTGGAATCCGCTACGCTCCTGATGTCTCACTCGACGAGGTGCGCGCGCTCGCAGCATGGATGACGTGGAAGTGCGCCGTGGTTAACGTTCCATTCGGTGGAGCGAAGGGCGGAATCATCTGCGATCCACAGATCATGTCGATGGGTGAGTTGGAGCGCATGACGCGGCGTTATGCCGCAGAGTTGCTCGACTTCATTGGACCAGAGAAGGACGTGCCCGCTCCCGACATGAATACCAACGAGCAGACCATGGCCTGGATCATGGATACCTACTCGATGCACGCTCGTCACACCGTGACCGCCGTGGTCACCGGAAAGCCTATCGACCTCGGTGGTTCGTCCGGTCGTCGTGAAGCAACAGGACGCGGCATACTTTTTGTAATCAACGAGGCCATCAAGCGCTTCAAGATGACGCCGTCAGAGACGCGGGTCGTGGTTCAAGGCTCGGGAAACGTTGGGGGAATTGGCGCCCGGCTGTTGTATGACGCCGGCTATAAGGTTGTAGCGATATCGGACATCCATGGGGGAATTTACAACCCCAGCGGTATCAACATTCCTGATGCGCTCGAGTACTTAAGGACCACACGGTCCTTCGAAGAATATCCGGGAGTCGAGTTTGTAAGTAATTCCGAGTTGCTGGAGCTCGAGTGTGACGTGCTGGTCCCAGCGGCGACTGAGAACCAGATCAACTCTCAGAACGCTGACAGGATCAAGTGCAAGGTTCTCGCCGAGGGCGCTAATGGTCCGACCACGGCTGCCGCGGATGAGATTCTTCACAAGAAAGGGGTCTTTGTCATTCCCGACATTCTGGCGAACGCGGGCGGGGTTACGGTCTCGTATTTTGAGTGGGTTCAGGACCGCATGGGCTATTTCTGGCGGGAGGATGTGGTCAACGAAAGACTACAGGACAAGATGGTCGCCAGCTTCAACGATCTGTGTCGTTATGCCGACTCACACTCCGTGGATACGAGGACCGCGGCATACATGTTGGCGATAGACCGTGTGGCCTATGATACGCGCATGAGAGGCATCTACGCGTGACCGAAAAAACATATTCGTAACACCGCTAAGTAGTGAAAAAGGCTTGATTTCCGATTTAAGGTAGAGTATGGTCTGGCATGATTTACGACTCGGACCAGCGTTAATATTTTCAATATTTACGCGACGGTTTAAGGGTCGAAATCGTTGACAAGGTGATGTTCATTCTCATGGATGAACTCAGTTCAGGAGCCACTCGGGAATAGCAATTAGTGAAATAGAGCCCTACGAGAAAGGCCGAAGTGCTCTGTTTACATCGCGGTCCGAGCGTCGCCGCATGATCAAGTTGGTCCATGCGGTTAAATGAATTGACAACTGTAGTTGGGGCCTCCGCGGGACAAGATCGGATACTTGCTCGGTTACGGCGGCACTATCACGAAATTTTTATTACTCATTTCGCAGGAGGAATGCGATGAGACTCGCACATAGAGCGCTTATAGCTGCGCTCGTAACGTTGGTGCTGTGTGCCGCAGTATCAGCACAGACTTTGCGGCGGCCAGATGACCCCCGTAATCAGTCTCCAGCAGTTGGTACCGGTGGTCCAGAAGGTGGACCAACCGGTCTTTTTACTGTTTACGATGGCTCAACGCTCCGGAGAGGGGAGTTCACGTTCAGCATTGCTTACAGCAATTTCGATCGTGATCCGGGCAATGTCGACATCGTCGACGTGCCGTTGAGCTTCAACGTCGGTGTTAGTGATCACCTCGAGCTGTTCTTCAAGACAACGGGGTATCGCGGGATCAAGGTTAATAACCCGCTCAATCTTTCCAGCTTCTATCTTCCAAACTCGCAGGTGTTCTGTGGCTCAGTTTTATGCAGCCCGCCCGCGATCGTGTTGGCGCCTTCTGGTCCAAATGTAGGAACTATCGCGGGCACGGCATTGTTTCGCCCGCTGAACAATCAGCCGTTTGTTCAGTTCCCGTTTGTTGGTGGATCGGCGGGAACGTTTGGATTGGCACCAGGACAGGGGCAGTTTGGTTTCCCGGGCTTCAACGCACTGCTCGGACCTCCGGTGGTCCAGCCCAACAGCGGAACCTTCGGCTCGGCTGACAACTTCCCGGGAATCGGTTCTCCGGTTGGCGGTATCCTGCCGGGTGTAGTGCTGGCGACGACGGTTCTGCCGGCGACGGCATTGACGCGGCCGATTACCGTTCCGATTACGTTTACCGTGGCGCCGTCTTATTTGCCGGATGCTCCATTCGTCAATCGTCTCTATGGCGAGAGCAGTTTCAACAACCTGGTGTTCGGCGCGAAGTATCGCTTTACGGGACCGAATAATCCGCTGGGTGTGGCTCTCGTTGGATTCTATCGATGGCATCTGGATAAAGCCGATGATTTTTCAGGCTTCAACCAATTGCAGCGTGGTGCTGGTCCGGGCGGCGACCTGGGCGACTTCGGTGCGGTTCTTGCCGTTGATGGCCGCTTGCATAAACACGTAAACGTCTCGGCCAACATTGGATATATCCTGAACAGCAATCCCAAGGGACTCGGCGGAGATTTCGTGTTGTTGGATCGAGCTGATGAATGGCTCTCAGGTATTGGATTCGACTTCCCGGTTAATGAGCACTTCCAGCCAATCGCTGAAGTCAGATCAACGTCATATGTTGGTGGAAAGACGCCAAACGCATTCAATAACAATCCGGTGGACCTGATTGGCGGCGTCAAGATTTATCCGCGTCGCTGGTTCGGGATCGGGTTGGCTTATCGCAGGCACCTGAATCCACAGGACCAGGATCACTTTGAACCGGCTGACTTCAACATTCCGATTCAGCAGGTCACAAACGTGAACGTGATCGGAAGAGGCGTCGTTGTTGTTCCAGGAACCCAACGACCGGTTACGTCACAGGGATTCCCGATTGGGTTTAACTTCTCCGAGGATGAGCATGGATTTATCGTTCAGTTCTGGGCTGGACGTCGTAATGCCAGGATTCCTCCGAAACCACCCAACGTGGCTCCAGTGGTGACAGCCGTAACGCCGTCGCCGAGCGCCATCGTGCGGCCGTGCCCGCCGGGAACCAGCTCGCCCAATTGCACTCCGAGTGGCGATTCAGTAACGCTGGTTGCCGACGCGAGAGACGAAAACAACGATCAGTTGCTCTACACCTGGTCGGTGACGGGTGGCAGGCTCAGTGGTGAAGGCCGTCAGGTCACCTGGGATCTTTCGGGCGTCCAGAACGGTACCTATACCGCGACCGTCGAAGTCAATGACGGTAACATGGGCAAAGCAAACGGTTCGGCTACCGTCACAGTTGCAGATTGCACCGGCTGCGTAAAACCGCCGCCGCCATGCCCGACTGTTTCGGTTAGCTGCCCGAGTGAAGTCGACCCGAATCAGCCGATTACATTTACGGCCAGCGTTTCGGGTGGTGAGGCAGGCGCGACCTTCACGTACAACTGGTCAGTCTCTGCCGGTACCATTACGAGCGGTCAGGGAACGTCAACGATCACTGTTGACACCGCTAATCTCGGTGGTCAGAGCGTGACCGCAACCGTCAGCATTGGCGGCGCGGATCCGAGCTGCACCGGCACGACAGCTTCGTGCACCACGACAGTCAAGGTTCCACCGCGTGAACCCACGAAGTTTGACGAGTATGGCAACATCCGCTTCAACGATGAGAAGGCCAGACTCGATAACTACGCAATCCAGCTCCAGCAAGACCCATCCTCGACGGCTACCATCATCGTTTACGGTAGCTGCGCAGGTGAGGCACAACAGCGTGGCGACCGCGCGAAAGACTACCTCGTCAATACGCGTGGTATCGAAGCCGGCCGCATCACGGTTGTGGATGGTGGATGCCGTGCAGACCTGACGGTTCAACTCTGGATAGTCCCGCAAGGGTCTACTCCGCCGCAGGTTGACACTTCAGGAGCCGTTGACCCATGTCCGCCATGCCGCAGAGGATCGGGCAGGCGCCGTGGACGTGGCGACGAATAACACATAGGCTTTGAGCCTTTTCCAATCGGGCGATGCGTCTCAACGAGAGCATCGCCCGATTGCTTTTGTACAACTGGCCTTTGTTTTGCCAGCATCCTACCGTCGCTCAGAGCTTTTAAGACACAAAGGAAGCAAACTGTAATAAACTAGGAGCAAGGTGAGCGATGTGCTCCAGATGATTTAATCCGGATGGAATTAACGATGAAACGAATTGCTACGCTTCTCCCCCTAGTCATTGCTCTGTTCTCACTTATCTGTTCGAGTTTCGCTCCCCAAAGCATTGCCGCCTCCGCGGCTGCCGATGCCACGGACGCTGCACTATATTCGAACGATTGGCGCACCACCGGACCTCCGGGAGGCGACGTGCGCGCATTGGTCGTCGACCCCAGAAACCCTGATCGGTTCTATTTCGGCACTCTCGATGGCCAGATCTATACGTCGGGGGATGCGGGTAAGCAGTGGCAGCTTCTTTATAACTTCGGCAAGCCCCGTGTCTTCATGGATAACATCATCGTCGACTCGCGCGACTCGAAGACTTTGTACGTCGGCGGACACCGGCACGACCTGCCGGGTGGCTTCTTCAAGTCAACTGACGGCGGCCTGACGTTTCGTCAGAGCGCGCAGCTAAAAGATCAGGCGATTCATTCACTCGCGCAATCAGAATCAGATCCGAATACTCTGATCGCAGGCACTTACACGAC
Organism: uncultured Acidobacteriota bacterium; assembly: GCA_963728575.1. Classification (GTDB taxonomy): domain Bacteria; phylum Acidobacteriota; class Blastocatellia; order Pyrinomonadales; family Pyrinomonadaceae; genus PSRF01. The sequence continues at coordinate 33,764 of CAVSKT010000005.1, read as the reverse complement.
GATCTTTCGCTCTGACGACTCCGGTGAGACGTGGAAACAACTCCCGACGACAAATGTTACCGGTCTGCATCACGTCGAGTCTCTCGCGATTGATCCGCGCACGAACGATACGATTTACGCCGGCACGTTCTATTTGCCTTACAAGTCAGTCGATGGTGGCAAGACGTGGAATACGATCAGAAACGGAATGATCGACGATTCCGATATCTTCGCGATCGATATCAATCCTCGCGATGCCACCCACATCATTGCTTCAGCGTGCAGTGGTATCTACGAGAGCAAGAATTCAGGTGAAAGCTGGCGCAAGGTGCAGGGCATTCCTTCTCAGTCGCGACGCACTCGCGCCATCTTGCAGCATCCATCGGTTCCGGGCATCGTCTTCGCCGGCACCACGGAAGGTTTTTGGCGTTCGGATAAAGGCGGCGATCCTGACTCGTGGATGGTGACCACTTCGCGTCAACTCGAAATCAACTCAATCGCAGTTCATCCATCGCGTCCGGACATGGTCTACATCGGCACGAATAACTACGGCATCATGGTCTCGAGCGACGGCGGCAAGTCGTTCGTCCCGATGAACGTTGGATATAGCGGGCGCTTCGCCAATGCGATACTCGCTGACCGTGAAACACCGAATCGCGTTTACGCATCGACTATCAACACTGCGACCGGCGGTGGATTCTTCTTCGTCAGCAACGACAACGGTGAGAGCTGGCGCCCGTCTATGCGCAGTATGCCGTCGCGTCTTATTACCTACTCGATCCTGCAGGACAGTCGTGATGGCAACTTAATTTATCTCGGTACCAACCTCGGAGTTTATCGCTCAACTGATCGTGGTGGTTCCTGGGCGCCCGTCTGGTCAGTTGAAAAGAAAAAACCTGCTGGAAAGAAACCTCGGGCGAAGACGGCGGCAGTCGCAGCACCGCGACGCGCGGGCGCGAAGAACGATACAGTTCTGCGCGCACAGCAAGCACTCGTGTCCGCTGGTTACAGTATTGGTGAGCCCGACGGCAAAGTTGGTCGAACTACTATAGCTGCAGTGAAAAAGTTCCAGGGCGATCGACACCTGCCCGTGACGGGCAAACTCGATGCGATCACGCTCGGAGCGCTTGGTATTGGTAAATCAAGTGACCCGTCAGCGGCTGACAAGGCAGATTTGATTTTGGCTGATGCAGTTTACGCGCTCGTCCATACCATCGATCCTCAAAGTCAGGAGCCCGCGATCTTCGCCGCCACCAACAGTGGTCTTTATCGCACCATGGATCCGACAAAAGGCTGGCAGAAACTTTCTTACGGAAGTTTCGACGCGCGAACCACATCGATTTCTACAAACCTGAAGCAGCCTGAAACGATATGGGTGGGAACACCCAGTTCCGGCATTCTTATTTCGCACGACAGCGGCAAAACGTGGCGTCAGGTTGAAGGCGTGCCGAACGACATTCCTATTAACACGATCGTGCAGGATCCGAGTCGTCCTGATTACGTTTACGTTGGCACGAAGCAGGCGTTCTTCAGTTCGCATGACGGTGGCAAGACGTGGAGAAACCGCGGCGCGAACATGCCGTACGGCGATTTCACGAGCATCCTGGTAAACCCGCGCAACGGCGATGAAGTATTCGCAGGTAACGCTTATCAAACGACTGAAGTCGGTGGCGGTGTCTTTCGCAGCACTAATGCCGGGTTGTCGTGGGCGCGCATTGATCCGAAGGGACGGCCGTTACCGAGTCAACGGATCTGGGCGCTGGCATTTGACGCACACGATCAAAACGTGTTGTTCGTAGGTTCTCACTCCGCGGGTGTGTACGTGGTGCCGCGAAACACGGAGGCACTATCGTCGGCGCAGTAAGTAGCTTGAACTACTGATGCGCGTTGCGCCTTGACATACACTTTTTCGGCGTGTACATTGCCGCCCTACCCGGTAAAAAGGCGGCGGGTGTTTGTCGGACCAAGCGGGGTAACTACGGCAGGGCGGTAATCGAAACAAATTAGCTCGACATTTCAAATCCAAACGGCTCGCTTCCTCGCCAGCCTTCAACTCCCGACAACGCCAAGGCATATCAAGCTCAAGGCCGCTGTACGCTGTCTAACAGTGCGATAAGATCTGACTACGCGCTGAAAGTTACCGGGCTACAGGAGTATGCATGTCTAGTGAACAACCCAAGCTGAACAACAGCGAGGAAAACAATAACCAAACCTCCGGCGAGTCGCAGACTGCGCCGCAACAAAACCTTATGGCTTCTCAACCAGCACCAGCACACACACGCGAATCTGACGAATCAGATGAGTCACGCGCCGGCGGCGACGTCGATTTCGGTCAGCTCCTCGATCAGTTTGAGCAGGAACAAGCGACCCTCGAAGAAGGCGAAGTTGTTCGCGGCACAGTCGTAGGCTTAAGCGAACGCGGAGTCGTTATCGACTTTGGCTACAAGTCTGAAGGCATCGTTAACCCAGCAGAGTTTACCGAGAACGGCCAGCTCACCGTCAAAGCCGGTGATGAAGTTGAAGTGCTCGTGAAGAGCATGGAAACCGCCGACGGGCTCCCGGTTCTTTCACGCGCCGATGCGGTGCGTATGAAGGCGTGGGACGATCTCGAGAAAGCTTATCGCGACGGCAGCAACGTGAAAGGCCGCGTGGTCGATCGCATCAAAGGCGGCTTGCGTGTCGACATCGATGGTATCGCAGCCTTCCTGCCCGGTTCGCAAGTTGATGTGCGGCCTGTGAGGAATCTCGACAGCCTTCGCAACCAGATAATCGAAGCCAAGGTGATCAAACTCAACCGGAAGCGCTCCAACGTCGTGTTGTCGCGCAAAGCTGTTATCGAACAGGAGAACACCGGTAGAAAAGATCAAACGCTCCAGCAGATCGAAGAAGACATCGTGGTTGAAGGACAGATCAAAAACCTCACCGACTATGGTGCGTTCGTCGATCTCGGAGGAGTCGATGGTTTGTTGCACGTCACTGACATGTCATGGGGACGACTACAGAATCCGAATGAGTTGTTCCGCGTTGGCGACAATATTCAGGTTAAGGTTTTAAAGTTCGATCGTGACCGCGAGCGCGTCTCGCTCGGTTACAAGCAACTTCTGCCCGATCCGTGGTCCAGCGTCGAGGAACGGTTTCCGGTGGGCACGAGAGTGAATGGCAAGGTTGCGAGTGTTGCCGATTACGGCGCCTTCGTAGAGCTCGAGAGCGGCGTTGAAGGTTTGGTCCATGTGTCTGAAATGAGCTGGTCCAAACGCGTCAAGCATCCGAGCAAAGTAGTGAATCCCGGAGACCTGGTTGAAGTTGAAGTGCTCAGCGTCGATCCCAGGGCGCGCCGGATCAGTCTCGGCATGAAGCAGGTGCAGGAGAATCCATGGCAGACGCTTCACGAGCGTTATCAAGTCGGCACACGAGTTCATGGACGTGTCAGAAACCTGACTGACTTCGGTGCGTTTATCGAGATTGAGGATGGCGTGGATGGACTCGTTCACGTTTCAGACATTTCGTGGTCGAGAAGGATCAAGCATCCGAGCGAAGTGCTGAAAAAGGGACAGGAGATCGACGCGGTCATCACCAGTATCGATAGCGACAATCGCAGGCTTTCGTTATCCATCAAGGATCTCGAACCGAACGCCTGGGAGAAGTTCACCAACGATCACAAACCGGGGGACGTCGTTCACGGAAAAGTCGCGCGGTTTGCGAACTTCGGGGCCTTCATTGAGCTCGACGACAATCTGGAGGGACTCTGTCACATCTCGGAGCTTTCGGAAGAGCGGGTCGCGAAGCCGGAAGACGTCGTCCAGCTCGGCCAGGAGATGGATTTCAAAATCCTGCGAATCGATCCTGAGACAAAGAAGATTGGCCTCTCAGCGCGAGCCGTCGGCAAGGACGAGCCGATTGTCGATACCAAGATCTACTCGTCAGAGGCGGGTGGCGGCATGGCCTCGCTCGGTGAGTTGGCGGACTTCGGTCTCAAAGTCGAAAGTAATGACGAGTAAAACCCAGCCACAGATTACACAGATGGAAATTTGTGTAATTTGTGGCTAAACCTTGCCCCACCTGCAAACTTTCTGTTAGTGTACTGTTCACATAACCTCGCCATTATCAAGACGTTAAATTAATAAACCGAGGTGATGCATGACAAAAGCAGAACTCGTCGAGGACGTTGCTCGCGCGGCGGAACTCACCAAGAAGGACGCTGAACGTTTAGTCGAAATCGTCTTTGAAAGCATCATTGAAACTCTTAATCAGGGCGAGAAAATCGAATTGCGTGGCTTTGGCAGTTTTCGTGTCAGAGAGCGCGGCGCGCGACGCGGAAGAAATCCCAAGACCGGCGATCCGGTGAGCATTCCCGCGAAACGCGTTCCGTATTTCAAGCCAGGAAAAGAACTGAAAGAACTCATCAACGACGACAATCCCGGCGCGCCTGCGTCAGCGGGAAGCTCTTCACGTCCCTTCGACGACCCCCGTCAGCCGCCCATCCTTTAAGTTAATCGAGGTGTCGCATTGGATAGACTGTGGAGTCCCTGGCGTGCGAAATACGTCGCGTCAGGTGTTGATTCCGAGGCACAGGGCTGTGTCTTCTGCCGCATGGCTGAGGATCCAGGGCACGACGAGGCTAACTTCGTACTTCATCGCGGTCAGCACGTGTTTGTTGTCCTGAACCTCTATCCGTACATCACGGGACACTTGATGATCGTTCCCTACCTGCACACGAGTGAGTTTGATTCCGCATCCAAGGAAATTACGGACGAGTTGATGGATCTCGCGAAGCGTTCTCAAACGGCGTTGCGTGAGGTTTATTCACCAGCCGGCTTCAACCTGGGAATGAATCTCGGGGCCTTCGCGGGCGCGGGAATCACGGATCACATGCACATCCACCTCTTGCCGCGCTGGGGTGGCGATACAAACTTCATGACCACGGTCGCGGAAACGCGCGTGTTGCCCGAAAGTCTGGAAACAACTTACGCCAAGCTCAAAACCAGGTTTTAACCACAAAAGGCACAAAAGTCACAAAAGAGAAAATCAATCAATGGCTCTTTTGTGACTTTTGTGACTTTTGTGGCTACTACTTTCGTCCAACCTTGCGCGGCAGAGCTTCGTCCTCGACCTCGCCTCCACGGCTGATCGGAACTTCGGATGGTTTGCTGTAACTGATCCCTCGCTCTTCGCTGTCGAGATTTCCGGCCGGTAGCGCGGGCATGGGTCCCGTGAGTGGAGGATTGAAACCGGGATAGTCGATGCGTGCGTGATAGATCGCGGTGAGTGCGCTAATCATCGCCTCGCGAATGATCGTCAACTCCTGCAACGTGACGTCGCATTCTCCAAGCTGACCGTCGCTGATGATCGCGTCAAACACTTTAACAACGATCGCGCGAATGTTCTCCGGGTCAGGATGTGCGAGCGAACGCGCAGCCGCTTCACACGAATCTGCGAGCATCATGATCGCTGCTTCCTTGAACTGTGGCTTCGGACCCGGATAACGAAAGTCAGCTTCGTTCACAGTTTCATTCGGCTTGGCTTGAGCTTGAGCTTTGCGCAGGAAGTAGTGCAGCGTTCGTGTGCCGTGATGTTGAGGAATGAAGTCGGCGATCTTTGTCGGCAGTCCAATCTCTTTCGCCAACTTCGAACCATAAGTCACGTGACTCGTGATGATCTTCGCGCTTTGATAAGGACGCAAACGATCGTGTGGGTTGTCGCCCTGTTGATTTTCGACGAAGTATTCGGGCGCCGCGAGCTTGCCGATGTCGTGATACAACGCGCCGATGCGCGCCAGCAGTGGATTAGCGCCGATTGCGCGACACGCATCTTCGGCGAGTTGACCAACCGCGTGCGAGTGCTGGTTTGTTCCGGGCGCGCGTATTGCGAGTTGGCCCAACACTGGAAGATCCGCGTTAGAAAGCTCGAGTAGTTTTACGTCGGTTAGTATCCCGAAAAACGATTCATTGATCGGCAAGCCACCGGCGGCAAACACCGCCGTCAGCAGACCACCGGCAATTCCGCACCCAATCGCCATCAGAATGGTTCGCAGCGTGAGAGGCTGTTCGGAATACGCAATCAACGCGAGCGCCATCACCGCATTCACTGCGCTGACAAGCATGCCCGCGAGTGTTACCGATTGTCGCTCGCGATAACGTCCGATGCCATAGATCGCGGCGGAGCACGACACCATCGCGAACAGCGCCTTCTGCATTCCACCCGGTGCCAGGATTCCCGCAAAGAGGGCCGTGATCATTCCCGCCAGGAATGCGAGTTGTGTATCGACGAGCATCGCCACGAGCAGCGCCGCCGCAGCGAACGGGATTGCAAAGTTCCAAATCGTGGGATCGTTGAACGGCGCCTGCATTCGTGCGGCTACGCTGTCGCCGAAAGTGAACCCGATCTTCATCAACGCTGTTTGAACGACGATCGCCGATCCAACCAACGCAAATGCTTTGTGTTTACCCAAATTCACCGAACTGCCGACACTTCTGTGCTCCGCGAATTTCCACGCACCCCAGTAGACGCCGATAACTACCAGCAGGAGTCCGAAGAAGTTATGCCAGGGTCTGCCTGCGTTGCCCGTGGTTTTGATCGCGTTGATCTGCGCGAGAATGTTTGGCGTGACGGTATCGCCTTCACGCGCCACGACCTGATTGCGCTTCAGCGAGATCACGACCGGAGAGATCCGGCCGGCTTCAGTCTCCCGCGCAGCGGCAGTCGCGGCTTCATCGAGGACCACGTTCGGGCGAATCAACGGTACCAGCGCGGCAGTCAATGTTGTTCTTTGTTCGGGTGACCAACCGGGAAGATTGACTATTCGAAGCTCCAAACTTCGCCGCGCCGACGTGAGCGACGCCATCCTCGTTCTCGGCGCCGGCACGATCACTTGCCCTACCGGATTTCGAACATCCACCAGTACGACCTCATGTTGCAGCCGCTCGGCATCATTGTCTTCGTAAATGTATCCAGCGCCGATCTCGCGGATGATTGCAGCTAGCCGTTCCAGATCGTCCTCGTTGAAGTTGTGCGCGATGATTGCGCGCGCGACAGCCTGCCCACCTTCACCAGTCCACGTGGCAGGCCGGTTCGCCGTCGTTTGATTTTTTAGCTCTTCCCAGGCACTGCGAAAACTCTGAACCGACGTCTCCGCGCGACTCGAATCGAAATTGAACACGGCGCGCGTCGTTTCACGTGCGGCTGCTTTGCGTCGCTCGGTCTCGGCAATGTCAACGCCAGTCAGGTCGGCAGGAGCGATGATCGATCGACTAAGCACGTCGCCGAGCCGGTAATTGTCAGGAAAACTGGACGAACGATTCGAAATGAGGAGCAGAGTCGTGGCGAGAACGAGAATTCCGCATCCGATGAGGAATCGTGTTCGGGGCCTGAACACCATCAGCGGGCGAACTGCGTAAGCGAGTACCTTGTCGCGCGCCTGGCTAAAGGGGGTTTTGAATCGAGGACGAAGTCCCATTTATGCGATGCGAGAAATCGGCGCCTGCTTCTCTTCGTAATTCTCGGCCGATGACGCGCCGAGGTTGCGAGCTAAGATCGCGCCTGCCTTTTCGAGTAAAGCATTCAGCGTAGCCGGGTTAATGGCCGAGATTACCACCGTTTCACCGCTATCAAGTTGTTGGGCCTGACGCACTGCCGCTTCGAGCGCTTCCGGCTCCATCAAGTCAGCTTTGTTCAACGCGAGTATCGATGGAATCTCCGCCAGCTTTAGTTCCGCTAGAATTCTTTTTACCGACTGCACCTGTTGCACCCAGCGAGGATTGGATACGTCAACTGCATGTATCAGCAATCTGCTGTCGCTAATCTCTTCGAGCGTCGCACGGAACGCGGAAAGCAGATCCGGAGGCAATGCTCGAATAAATCCCACTGTGTCGTTAATGATAACTTCCTGCTCGCGCGGCAGACGCAGCCGGCGCGATGTTGGATCGAGCGTAGCAAACATGCGCTGTTCTGCGTGTACGTCGCTTTTCGTTAGTGAATTGAGCAACGTCGATTTCCCTGCGTTCGTGTAACCCACGATCGAGATTACCGGTAGCCCTTGTCGCGTTCGTCCTTTGCGGCGCTCCTGTCTGCGACTTCGTTGTGCTTCGATCTCTCGTTCGAGTCGATTGATGCGATCGCGAACGCGGCGACGATCGGTTTCGAGTTTTGTTTCACCGGGACCTCTGCCGCCGATGCCGCCCGCCAAACGTGAGAACGCCGAATCCTGACCGGCAATCAAACGCGGCAAAAGGTATTTCAACTGCGCCAGCTCAACCTGGATCTTTCCTTCTTTCGACTGCGCGCGCTGCGCGAAGATGTCGAGTATCAACTGCGATCGATCGATCACCTTCAGATCGGTGGCTTCAGACAACGATCTCACTTGCGCAGGCGAGAGCTCACTATCGAATACGAGCATGTCTGCGCCGAGCTGGAGTGCGCGAATGATGAGTTCGTCGAGCTTGCCACGTCCGAGCACTGTGCGCGGATCGATAGCCGAGCGACGCTGGATGATTTGATCCTGGACCACGACGCCGGCTGAAGCCGCGAGCTCGGCGAGTTCGGCCATTGACTCTTCCGCATCTGCGAGCGATCCGGTTGCAACACCAACCAGGATCGTGCGGTCACGGACTTCTGCGCGTCGCGCGGTACGACGGTTCCTCGCCATCTCTTCTTCGAGCGAGTTGATCAACGACTGGAAATCCAGATCGAGCTGCGATGCGACTTTTGGTTCGAGGAAGGCATACGGTTGCGGCGGCGTTCCGTTGTCGAGCTCACCCGAGTGCAACGGCAGCAAGTGCGCCGCGCGAACTAATCCGGGAAGACCTGATTCGGCGTCGACGTCGATCGCGGCCATCAAATCGAGTCGCAGCAATGCGAGGTCTGTTAAGTCGTCCTGGGTAAGTGGTTCGCCGCGAAGATGAGTATGTACGCAACGAAGTCCTCGGAACCTTCCCGAAGCGACGCGAACACGTTTGAAGTCCGGAAGTTCGATCCGGCGGTTGTCGCCAACCATCACATACTGAATATGTCCCTGGCGATCGATGAGGGCTCCGATCTGCCGGCGCGTCTCATGAGACAGTTCGCCTAACTGTCGAGCGAATTCAGGTGTGACAATCTGGTCGGGAGGTATGCGGCGAGTGTACAGCTTTTCGATGCGCCGTAGTTGATTTGGTTTTAAGCCCAGAGTATTGCCGAGAACGCTGGTGATGGCCTTTTCCTTCCTGTACGGGGGCGAATTATAGCACAGGCGACTTACACCAGTTTCCCGCAAAGGCGCAAAGATGCAAAGGAAAGGAGTAAATTAGACTTCGTTAAGGGCGCGTCGTATGATGAACGGCTTTTATGGCCACCGCCGGCAAAATCCTTAACATTGATCCTCCGCACGGAATCGTCGGCGGCGAGTTAGTGATCGACTGCGAGGGGTTCGATACGAGCGACCCTTCACAGTGCGAGGTGCTGATCGGTAGCACTTCTGCGCAAATTGTTGCTTGTGGGCCGCGACGCGTGCTTGCGGTAATTCCTGAAACGAAGGGCGGCAACGTTGAAGTCAGATTGCAGAGCCGGGAGCAGTTGAGTGAACCGGCTCACGTTTTGATCGGCAGAAAACTGGCCGGCGATCTGCATCCGGTTGCCAATCCCGCGTACGATCCGGATGACGGCGCCTTGTTTGTCACACGTTCAGGCTCGCGCGGTGAAGAACTACCTGTCACGCTCTTTCGTATCGACCTCAGTGGCGACGTTTCTGAGTACTCCGGCGACATTCCGAATCCCACAGGCATCGCATTCAGCCCTGATGGCGAGATGTTTGTCACCAGCAGACTTGAAGGTGTTGTTTACAAATTAACTCCGTTCAAAGAAGCCGTTGTCTTTGGACGTAATCTTGGCGTCGCAACCGGAATCGCGTTCGATCGGGATGGAGTGATGCACGTCGGGGATCGTACGGGAACGATCTTCAAAGTGAATGGCATCGGTGAAGAACGTGCGTGGACGCAGATTGAACCATCGGTCTCAGCGTTTCACCTTGCGTTTGGACCAGACGACTCTCTGTACGTTGCAGGACCAACGGTCACGAGCTTTGATTCGATCTGGCGCATAAATCCGGACGGGAAGACGGACGTCTTCTTCAAAGGTCTTGGACGCCCGCAAGGATTGGCGTTTGATCGAGACGGGAACTTGTATGTTGCGGCCGCATTGAAAGGCCGGCGCGGCATCGTTCGCATTTCACCCGATGGTACCGAGGCAAAGCTGCTCGTCGCGGGCGTGAATCTGGTTGGGGTTGCGTTCGGCCCCTCTGGAGAAATGGCGGTAGTGTCGATCGACTCCGTTTACAGTCTACCGACGCAGATCAAGGGCACATTGTTGCCGGGTTAAACCGGCCGTTCGGAGTTCAAGCTTTAGCTTGGTGCTTTGGTACTGGTGGCGGGAAGAGGCAACCTAAAGGTTGAACTCCGAACAAGATTTAAGCTTTTGACACGTATTGATCGGAATGCTAAGTTCCTGCATCGAGTAACGCGGGTGTTCAATTGAGCGCAGAACAACTGATTCCACAGCTTGTTATCTACATGGTGGTGCTGCTGTTGGCGATCTCGGCACACGAGGCGGCGCACGCCTGGATGTCCGACAAGTTTGGGGACGACACCGCGCGACTGCTCGGACGCGTCACGCTCAACCCTGTCGCACACACAGATCCAATCGGAACGCTCCTGATCCCAATCGTGAACTTTGTTCTGGCTTCAGGCGGCTCAGGATTTTTTCTGCTCGGATGGGGCAAACCCACGCCGGTGAATCCGCTTCGCTGGCGAAATAAAGATCTCGCAAATGTGATGGTATCTATCGCCGGTATTCTGGCTAACCTTTTAATCGCCATCATCGCATTCATCACCCTCAAGATAATGATCAGTATGGGTTACTTTAACTCGGTTGCAGGTGGCGGGTTACAGGAGCCAGTGGCGCTTTTCCTTGATTTCATGCTGTCGATGAACATTTCGCTGGCGGTATTCAACCTGTTGCCTTTTCCGCCGCTCGACGGCAGCAAGGTTCTAGAAACATTTCTGCCGGCGAGCATGCAGCCGATCCTGGAAACGCTCGAGCAGTACGGATTTTTGCTGTTGATGGTACTGATGTATCTGGGTGTCTTCAGCGCGATCATCAGACCAATCTTAAGATTTGTTTACTCTTTTCTTGTCGTGGTATGACCAAGCGAATCTTCAGCGGTATTCAACCCAGTGGCAACGTACATCTCGGAAACTATCTCGGCGCACTGAAGAATTGGGTCGCGTTGCAGCAAGAGTACGAAAGCTTCTTCTGTATCGTGAACCTGCATGCCATCACGGTGCCTTACGATCCAGCGTTGCTGGCAGAGAAGACCAGAGATCTCGCGCGTATTTATCTCGCGGTCGGGATCGATCCGAACGTCTCGACTGTTTTTATTCAGTCGCACGTACACGAACACGCGCAACTGACCTGGGTTCTTAATTGCATCGCGGGCATGGGCGAACTCGAGCGCATGACGCAGTACAAAGAGAAGGCGCGCAAACAACAGGCGAACATCCGTGTAGGCTTGTTTGATTATCCGGTGCTGATGGCGGCCGATATCCTGCTCTATCAAACTGATTTAGTTCCAGTCGGCGACGATCAGCGGCAACATCTCGAGCTGACTCGCGACATCGCGATCAGATTCAACCGTGATTTCGGCGACACTTTCAAGGTTCCTGACGCTTACATTCCGAAGGTTGGAGCCAGAATCATGTCGCTGTCGGATCCTTCGAAAAAGATGTCGAAGTCAGACGACGATCCGAACGGCTGCGTGTTGTTGATGGACGACGCAGATACCGTCCAAAAGAAATTCAAACGCGCTGTCACCGATTCGGGAACTGAGATCCGTTTCGACGAATCACGGCCGGCCATCAACAATCTGCTTGAGATTTACCACCTGATCACTGGAAAGTCGCCGGAAGAGGTTGAGGACCACTTTGCGGGCAAAGGCTACGCGCAACTGAAAGGCGATCTTGCTGAGGTGACGATCGACTTTCTGCGTCCGTTCCAACAGCGCGTACAAGAAATCACGGACGAACGACTCGACCAGATATTGGACCATGGCCGTGAAAAAGCGCAGAAGATTGCGCGGGTAACTCTGGACCATGTGTTTCAGCGTACGGGACTTGTATGAGCGAAGAGACTCCCGAGACTGTGTTGGAAACGATTGAAGAGCGTACGGCCCCGATGAACGTCGCGGGCGCGGTGCCGCATATCGTTGCGGACGACGTCACAGATGATCTCAAGATCCTGCTCGGCGATTTTGAAGGTCCACTCGATCTGCTTTTGCACCTGATTCGCCAGGAACACGTCAGTATTTACGATATCCCGGTTGGACGCATCACCGACGAGTACCTGCGGTATCTGCAAATCATGCAGGAAATGGATATTGCAGTCGCCGGTGACTTCCTGGTGATGGCCGCTACACTGATTGAGTTGAAGACGAAGATGCTGTTGCCGCGCGATCCTCTCGCCGCGCCGGATGAAGAAGAGGATCCGCGCACTGATCTTGTGAACCAGTTGCTCGAATATCAGAAATACAAAGCGGCGGCTCAGATGCTTTGGTCCAAAGCTACCGTCGAACAGGCGGTTTTCAAGCGAGCGGAGCTCGAGACCGATAAGAACAACCCGGAAGTCGCGGTTGGGCTATTCGATCTTCTCAAGGTTTTTCAGGATATTCTCGCGCGGCACAAGGAAGAGACGCTGTTAGAGATCGAGCGTGAGGAGATCTCGATGGCGGAAATGTTGGAGCGCTTGCGCAACATGGTGATGTCAGCAGGCGAACTCAACTTGCGCGTCTTTTTTGAGCGCGCGAAATCACGGCGTGAATTAGTGCTCGCATTCTTGTCAGTCCTGGAATTGGTAAGAACTACTGAAGTCAGACTATTTCAGCGCGAAACGTTCGGCGACATAATCGCGCGTGCCTCAGGCGAAGTGATCGCAGAGACCTAACAGAACCGAGCGCGGTAGCGCCGGGTAAATCTAAGACACACATGGCCAACGAAGAATTAGACGAAGCGGCGCTGAACGAAGAAGCGAGTCGCGAGCTCGCTGCAATGGTCGCCGAAGTTGAGTCAACCGCCGCCGAAGAAGAGGCTCCCGACGACGCGCTTCTGAGTTCGCCTCAGAGCCAGGCAGAACGCGCCGCGGTGATCGAGGCGTTGATCTTCGTCTCGGATGAACCATTAACTGCGAAGTCAATTGCTGACGTCCTGAAGGAAGACAAGGATGTCATCAACGAAACACTTGCTGCGTTAGCTGCTGAGTTCAATGCACGAAACGGCGGATTGCAACTCCGCGAAGTCGCCGGCGGTTGGCAGTTTGCGACGCGGGCTGAGTTTCACGAACACGTCCGTGCATTTCTGAAAACGCGACCGAGCGCGAAACTTACGCTCGCGTCTCTCGAGACGCTTGCTGTGATTGCGTACCGGCAGCCTGTAACCGTTCCCGAGATCCTCGAAATTCGCGGTGTTCAGAGCCCATCAGCGATCAAGACTTTACTCGATAAGAAGTTGATTGTGGCGAAAGGAAGGAAGGAAACGATTGGACGTCCGATGATGTACGGAACGTCGAAGGAGTTTCTGTTGCAGTTTGGACTGAAAGACCTTTCGGAACTTCCGAGTGTAGAAGACTTCCATGACCTGAGTGGTGGATCTTAGTTTTCCTCGCAAAGGCGCAAAGACGCAAAGTTTTACATTCGTTCTCCTTTGCGGCTTTGCGCCTTTGCGAGGAAGATTTTTGTATGGAACAACGCCTCCAAAAACTGATTTCAGCGGCTGGAATTGCCTCACGCAGGCATGCGGAAGAGTTGATTTCCGCCGGTAAGGTTACGGTCAATGGTGAAGTTATTAAGGAGCTCGGAAGCAAGGCCGACCCGGATAAAGATCACATCAAAGTAAACGGCAAGCTCATCAATCCTCAGCTTAAGTCTCGCGAAAAAGTTTACGTTCTCCTGAACAAACCCAAAGGTTATTTAACAAGTGTGTCCGATCCTGAGGGCCGTCCTTTAGTCACGGAACTCTTGCCGCCCGCGCTTGGACGTCTTCATCCGGTGGGACGCCTCGACTTCAATACCGAAGGTCTTTTACTGCTCACCAACGATGGCGAGTTCACTAATTTCGTGACTGCCGCGCGCAACCGTGTCGAGAAAGTTTACGAAGTGAAAGTTAAAGGCGTACCGGAGGACGGCGCAATTCAACGACTACGCCGCGGCGTTACTTTCGATGACGGCACTCGCACCGCACCCGCGAAGATCACGAAGCTGGACGAAACGCACACGAACGCGTGGTACGAAGTCACCCTTCATCAGGGACGCAACCAGCAGGTGCGTCGCATGTTTGAGTTGATCGGTCACACAGTGTTGAAGCTGCGTCGCACCCGCATCGGGTTTCTGCGTGAAGATAAGTTAAAGCCCGGCCGCTGGCGTCTCCTGTCACCCGCTGAAGCGAAAAGACTCACGAAACCCCGCAAAGACTGATTTGTGCTTTTTGTGGGGCTTTGCTACAAATCAATAACTATGCATTTTGAGTTAAGTGAAGAACAACAACAGATCAAGATGAGTGTGCGGGAGTTCGCCCAATCGGAGATCGCACCGCACGTCATGGAGTGGGATGAGTCGCAGCACTTTCCCTTTGAGCTACAACCAAAACTCGCGGAGCTTGGTTTACTCGGCGTTCTTTTCCCTGAGGAGTACGGCGGCGCGGGAATGGGATACGTGGAATACGCGACCATCATCGAGGAGCTGTCGCGCGTGGATGGATCGGTCGGCATCTCCGTCGCTGCGCATAACTCGCTTTGCTCGAATCACATTTACCAGTACGGAACGGAAGCGCAACGACAAAAATATCTCGCGCCGTTGGCAAGTGGTGAACATTTGGGAGCATGGGGACTGACCGAACCGAGTGCCGGGTCTGATGCTTCGGGGACGAAGTCAACAGCCGTGCGCACAGATGGCGGCTATATCGTCAACGGATCGAAGAACTTCATCACACATGCGATCCATGCTGACACGTGTGTCGCGATGGCTGTTACCGACAAGTCAAAACGTAGCAAAGGCATCTCAGCATTCATCTTCGAAAAGGGAATGAAAGGGTTCTCACCTTCGAAAAAGGAGAACAAGCTTGGGTTGCGTGCTTCGGAGACAGCGAGTGTTGTTTTCGAAGACTGCTTCGTGCCTGACGCGCAGTTGCTTGGCGAAGAAGGACAGGGATTTGTGAACTCGATGGAGATACTCGATGGTGGTCGTATCTCGATCGCGGCGTTAGCGGTTGGCATCGCGCAGGGTGCGTACGAATCGGCGGTGAGGTATTCGAAAGAGCGACAGCAGTTTGGAAAACCGATCTCGGAGTTTCAGGGAATTCAGTTCAAGTTAGCCAACATGGCGACGCAGATCGATGCGGCGCGACTGTTGATGTACCGCGCGGCATGGATGAAGGACAACGGCAAGAAGACGACGAAAGAGTCGTCGATGGCGAAACTGTTTTCTTCCGAGATCAGCGTCAACGTTTGTGAAGAAGCGATCCAGGTACACGGCGGTTACGGTTACACGAAAGATTATCCGCCTGAGAAGTACTGGCGCGACTCCAAGCTCTGCACGATCGGCGAGGGCACCTCGGAGATTCAACGGCTCATCATCGCACGTGAGGTACTCAAACAGGTTTAAGGTAAAAGAAGTTTCTCCCTCGCAAAGGCGCAAAGGTGCAAAGTTAAATCCAAGTTCTTCCTTTGCGTCTTTGCGCCTTTGCGAGAGAATTTATTGATGGCCACCGAACCAAACACCCTCAGCACGCGTGTGAGTAACGGCGAAGCTGCGGCGGTCGCGCGTGCGATTTCGAAGATCGAGGATGGATCGACAGGCGCGGCGACGTTGATGAAGGAGATTTATCAACTCTCCCGCGGTGCGTTGGTGATTGGAATCACGGGAGCTCCGGGAGCGGGGAAGTCGTCCCTCGTCGATAAGTTGGCGATGCTTTATCGCCGCCGTGGTGAGCGCGTTGGAATCGTTGCCGTTGATCCGTCGAGTCCTTTTTCAGGAGGCGCGATCCTCGGCGATCGAATTCGAATGCAGACGCTTGGGTTGGACGAAGGCGTCTTTATTCGTTCGATGGCGACACGCGGAAATCTTGGTGGACTTGCGAGAGCAACTGTCGATGCGGTCGCCATTTTGGATGCGGCTGGATACGCGAAGATCGTTGTCGAAACAGTTGGGGTCGGGCAGGACGAAGTCGAGGTTGTGAAAGCGGCGGATGTTTCGGTCGTGGTTTTAGTGCCCGGCATGGGAGATGACATTCAGGCCATCAAGGCCGGAATAATGGAGATTGGCGACATCTTCGTTATCAACAAAGCCGACAAGGAAGGCGTTTACGCGACTGAAAAAGAGCTGGAATCCCTCCTGTCGCTGGCCTCACGTGACGACGGCTGGGAGCCGCCTATCGTGAAAACCGTGGCGACGGAAAACCAGGGCGTGGACGCGCTCGCGCAGGCCATCGAGAGCTATAGCCAGGCACAGTTGGGGCCGCGCGTGAGCGGTGAGCGTCGCCGGGCGATTGCGCGCTGGCGCATTGTCGAGCTGCTGCGCGAAAGCCTGCTCTCCCGGGTTTTGGCTTCCGAATCGTCGATTGCTATGCTTAACCGGCTGGCAGACGAAGTTGCAACCCGGCGACGAGACCCTTATTCTGCGGTAGAGGAGATTATTCAAGCTGCTGAAAGTTGATCACATCGGAATCGCCACGAAAAGCATCGAAGAGGGTTTGGCGGTTTGGCGCGATGCGCTGGGCTTGAAAGTCGACTCCACAGAAGAAGTTACAGAGCAGGGCGTTAAGGTTTGCATGCTAGCGGTCGGTGACACTCACGTGGAACTGCTCGAGCCGCTCGGCCCCGAAACGTCAGTCGGAAAGTTTCTCGCCAGGCGGGGACCGGGGATGCATCATATTGCGATCGAAGTTAAGGACATCCACGCCTCGCTCGCGGAGCTCAAGAACAAAGGAGCGCGGTTAATCGACGAGACACCACGCGTGGGAGCGGGTGGTTGTTTGGTAGCGTTTATTCATCCCTCATCGTTTAATGGAGTGCTGCTCGAGCTGGTGCAGCATCAATAGGTTTAGGAAAGGAAAGTATTTTGAACTCAACTAAGAAAGCTCTCATCGCGGCTGGCGTCGCAATTGTTTTTTCAGCAGCCATAATCTTTTTGCAGATCAAAGTAGTCGGAAAGACTGGTCCGGTCGAGTTAACGGCTGAAGACATGCAGATAATCGCCGAGGATCAACAGCCTCAGGTGCGCGCGCGGCTCGCGAGTGATGAAAATGCTCGCAAAGAGTTTGCGTTGGAGGTGAAACGGTTGCTGGCAGTCGCCGAAGAGGCGACGGCACACGGGGTTGATAAAACACCCGAGATGAAGCGACAGCTCGAATTCCAGAGAGCCAGCGTTATCGCGCAACACTATTTTGAAGAGCAAGGTCAGAATGCGCCTGACATCCCTGACACTGAGGTCGATGAATTCTTCAAGCAGCCTGTTAATCAACACAAGTTTGAACAGATCATTGGCGACGCGAAGGCGAAAGATCCGCAGTTTGCGGCGCAGGGACTTTCCGAAGAGCAGGAAAAGATGCTGAAACAGCGTCTTGGCCGGATCTACATCGCTGAAAAGAAAGCGGTCGATCAAGGCATGGACAAGAAGCCGGCAGTCAGAGTCCAAATGATCCTTCAGCATGCGCGTGCGGTCGCGCAGAAGTATGCGATGGAGAATTTGCAGGAGAAGATGAAGGCCAGTGACGATGAAGTTACAGCCTATCTTGCGAGCCATCCCGAACTGGATACTGACAAGCAGTATCGTGCGAAGGCGGATGAAGTTCTGAAGCGCGCTCGCGCTGGCGAGGATTTTGGAAAACTCGCGCAGGAGTTTTCAACCGACGGCAGCAAGGAAAAAGGTGGCGACCTGGGTTGGTTTGGACACGGCGCGATGGTGCCGGAGTTTGAAAAGGCGGCATACGCCCTGAAACCCGGCGAGATTAGTGATGTGGTCCAGAGCCAGTTTGGATTTCACATCATCAAGCTCGAGGAGCGAAAGACTGAAACTGTTGACGGCAAGACGGAAGAGAAGGTTCGAGCGCGTCACATCCTGATTAGCGAACCACGTAACCCGTTTGGACCACCGCAAACAGCTCGCGACAAAGCGAAGTCAGCGATTGAACAGGACAAAGCAAAGAAGATTCTGGACGAAATTGTGAGCCGTTCGCACGTGAAGGTGGCGGAGAATTTTACGGTCAAGGCGCCGGAGCAACAGCCGATGCAGGGCTTACCGCCGGGATTCCCGCAGCAGCCGCAGCAGCAGGAAGCGCCGCAACCGAAGCCGAAGCCGGAATAGGTCCGGGAATTAGCAGGGCAATGCAATTCGGCGATTATCGCGTTGAGATCATTCCGGACACCGAATTCCGTCTCGACGGAGGAGCGATGTTCGGAGTGGTCCCCCGCAAGCTCTGGTCTCAGGTGTGCCCGCCCGACGATGAAAACCGGATTCGTATGAACATGAACTGTGTGTTCATCGACACCGGAGCGGATAAAGTGCTCATTGAAACGGGCATCGGCGACAAGTGGACCACGAAGCAAGTATCGATGTACGGCATCGACCGGACGCGACCGCTGAGTGAAACATTGGAGATGCACACCGGTTGTGCAGCCGGCGAGGTGACGATCGTCGTCAACACACACCTGCACTTCGATCATGCAGGTGGCAACACGAGGCTCGACTCGTCGGGTCAACCGGTGGCTTCATTCCCAAACGCCCGTTACTTCGTCTCACGCGCTGAGCTGGACCACGCAGACCACCCGTCCGAGCGAGATCGTGCAAGCTATTTGCCCGAGAACTGGAATCCTCTCGTTGCTTCAGGCCAACTCGAGGCGAAAGACAGTGTCTATGAAGTCGTGCCCGGCTTAACAATGGAAACGATCGCCGGACACAATCGATCGATGCAGTGCTGGCGACTCGAGAGAGATGGTCAAACGATGTTTGGATTTGCCGATCTCGTGCCGTTGCGTGCTCACGTCCGGCTCCCGTGGATCATGGGTTATGACCTGTATCCAGTGGAGACTCTTGAGGCAAAGAAGAAACTGCTGCCCCGGGCGTCGAGAGAGAATTGGATCTGTTTGTTCTACCACGATCCGGATGAGCCACTGTGTCGGCTACAACAGGGAGAGAAGGAACTGACTCCGATCCCGTATCGCGGGGAGCTTTCATGAGCACACCTTCAACAGTTCGAGTCGGGATCATCGGCGGCAGTGGTCTGTACCAGATGCCTGAGCTGACGGGTATCGAAGAAGTTAAAGTCGACACACCATTCGGTCCTCCTTCCGATTCATTCATCATCGGAACTCTCGAAGGCGAACGAGTTGCTTTCCTTCCTCGTCATGGACGTGGCCATCGTTTAACTCCCACTGAAGTTCCGTTTCGCGCGAATATCTATGCGATGAAACTTCTCGGAGTTGAGAACATTCTCTCAGCTTCAGCGGTTGGATCGTTGGCTGAACGGTACGCGCCACTCGACATGGTTATTCCGGATCAGTTTTTTGACCGGACGAGAGGGCGAGTGAAGGAGTCGACGTTCTTTGGCGAGGGCATCGTAGCGCACATTTCTTTTGCGCATCCGGTTTGTAAGAGATTGGGAGACGTTCTCGAAGGCGCGTGTGGCGCTGCGGATGTGAAGGTCCATCGTGGCGGAACGTACCTTTGCATGGAAGGGCCGGCGTTTTCCACTGTTGCTGAATCGAATGTCTATCGCTCCTGGGGAATGGACATCATTGGAATGACGAACCTCCAGGAAGCGAAGCTCGCTCGTGAGGCGGAGATTTGTTACGCGACACTCGCGCTGGTCACTGATTACGACTGCTGGCATCCGGGGCACGACGCCGTGAGCATCGACATCGTGGTCGAGTATCTGAACAAGAACGTGCGCAATGCGCAAATCATTCTGCGTGAGGCTTTGAAGGGATTGCAGACGAGCGATCGAGACTGCAAATGCGGGTCGGCGTTGCAGCACGCGATCTTTACCGTGCCAAATCTTTGGCCGGAGGCGACAACAAAGAAGCTCGAAGCGATCATCAAAAAGTATCGATCGTGAGGTGTTATATGAAATTCAAGTTTTTCATGTTGCTATTTGTTTTTGTGCTTTTTGTGGCAGCACCATCCACTCAGGCACAGGTTCGCAACCCTGATCCTGCCACGCTCCGCGACCCCGATCTCGAACGAGACTCGCACCACAACCTCGAAGTGGCAAAAAACTACTTCAAACTGAAGAAAGCATATGTCGCGACATTGAAGCGTTGCGAAGAGATCCTCGCCGGCAACCCAAACTTCGCGAAGATCGAAGAGGTTCTGTGGATGGCCGGCGCAAGCAGTCTCTGGCTCGCCGAGGGCAAAGGGAAGCAAAGTCGGGATTTGTACGTCACGTTTGACGGCGGCCAAAAGCGAACACTGACGGCAGACCAGTTCCGCGAGATGGGTCGCGACTACCTGAAGAAATTGATCGCCGACCACCCTGAGGGTTCGTACGCGAAGCAAGCACAGGAAGAGTTACGCCAGCTTGAAGCTCCTAAGCCACAATAAGGAAACACACACACACATAAACTATGTCCCTTCTAGTTGTCGGATCCGTTGCGTATGACGAAGTCGAAACCCCTTTCGGAAAATGCGAGAAGATGCTTGGCGGCTCGGCTTCGCACTTCTCAATCTCGGCCAGTTTCTTTACGAACGTAAGTATCGTCGCAGTGGTCGGTGGTGACTTTACTGAGCAAGAGGTATTTGACAGCCGCGGAATTAACACGAGCGACGTCGAAAGAATCCCGGACGGCAAGACCTTTCGGTGGGGCGGTCGTTATGAGTACGACCTGAATGTTGCCCAAACACTCTATACTGACTTGAACGTCTTTGCAGACTTTCAGCCAAAGCTTTCCGGCGCGTCGAAAAAATCGCGACTGCTTTTCCTCGGTAACATTCAACCCGACCTCCAGCGTGGCGTCCGCGAACAGATGCCTGACGCGGAACTGGTCGCGTTGGACACGATGAACCTTTGGATCGAACACACACGCGATTCGTTGATCCGCACGATCAAAGGTGTCGACGTAGTAATCATCAACGACGCTGAAGCGCGCCAGCTCACCGGGATTCCGAACCTGATCAAAGCAGCGCGCGAGATTCTGGGTTGGGGCCCGAAGGCACTAATCATCAAGCGCGGTGAATACGGTGCCGCGCTGTTTACACATCAGAGTTATTTCGCGATCCCTGCGTACCCGCTCGAGTCCGTTTTTGATCCCACGGGTGCTGGTGATACGTTTGCGGGCGGTTTCATGGGCTATTTGGCGAGTCAGGATAAGCTCGATGAAAGTGCGATGAGGCGGGCAATGATTTTTGGTTCGGTGATGGCGTCGTTCAACGTCGAAGAGTTTGGGACGGAGCGCGTCAAGCGTCTGACACATGCGGAGATCAACGATCGTTTTCACGCCTTCAAACTCATGACACATTTTGATGAGATACCATTTGAGGCGAAAGTCAGGTAAGGGAGCTCGATATGTTCTGTCCTGTTTGTGAGTCTGAATACGGCCCGGGTATCACACACTGCGCCGACGATAATACGGCGCTCGTCGAACGATTAACGCCGGAAAACACGTTTCACGACAGCAGCGAAGCCCGATTCGTACCGCTGCACAAGCTCGGCTCGCCGGCAGAGGCGGAGATGGTGAATGACATTCTCTCTCAAAACGAAATTCGAACGGTTGTGAAGTCGGGTGGTCACGATGCTTTGTCGCCTTTGTTGTCAGCGACTTCGGAAGGCGCCGAGATTTTTGTTGACGAGCGCGATTACGATCGTGCGTTGGAAATTTATGATGCGTTCTTTGGTAGCGATACCACGCCATTGACTGGTGGGCCAGTTGACGGAGAGGATGAGGAAGTAGAGTAGTTGTAATGTCGTTTGATGATGTTGGTGACGCGATTGTGGTTTTCATGACTGCTGCGAATGGCGAGGAAGCAACGCGGCTTGCAGACATGCTGGTTGGTGCACATCTCGCTGCGTGCGTTCAGATCATGCCGGAGATGGAATCAGTTTACCGCTGGCAGGGAAAGGTTGAGCGCGCGGCTGAAGTTTTGTTACTCGCTAAAACGACGCGAGCAAAATTCGATGATTTAGAGAGGGAAGTGCGCGCTCTTCACAGCTACGAGACACCCGAGATCATCGCTGTTCAAATTACCGCCGGCTCCGCTCCCTATCTCGAATGGATAAAAACAAACACGCAGTTACAGAAATCCGCAGACCAGTGAATCCGCGAATTCTGTGTTCCGGTTTTTATCCTGAAATTCTGATCTCGTTGGAAATCCCGCCATCCAACTCTGACAACGAATTCTGCGCCCTTCTCACGATATCAACCACCTCTGCCGGTGAATCGGTGATATGAAACATCTCCATATCATTTTTCGAAATCTTCCCTCCGGGCAGAACCACATCGGCTAACCACGTCAGCATTCCGCTCCAGTACTTCGTGCCAAAGAGAACGATCGGAAAGTTTCGTATCTTTTTCGTTTGGATCAACGTGAGTGCTTCGAACAACTCGTCAAAAGTTCCAAACCCGCCGGGAAAGATCACAAACGCAAGGCTGTACTTTACAAACATCATCTTGCGCACGAAGAAGTATTTGAAAGTGAGACTCAGCGTTTGGTACGCATTTGCTCTCTGCTCGAAAGGCAATTCGATGTTGCAGCCGATCGAGAGGCCGCCGGCTTCGAACGCGCCGCGATTTGCCGCCTCCATTATGCCTGGACCACCGCCGGTGATTACGGCAAACCCTTCCTTAGCGAGTAAGGCTCCCGTTTCCTGCGCGGCTTTGTAGTCGGGATCGTCTGAAGGAGTACGTGCTGAACCAAAGATCGCAATTCCCTTAGTCAAAGTTGCGAGCTCATCGAAGCCTTCGACAAACTCCCCCATGATCCGGAACACGCGCCATGGATCTGTGTGTGTAAATTCGTCGGGCCGTGGACTCTCGAGCAGTTGCTCGTCCTGTGTGGTTCCCGGAGCATGCCGCTTTTCGTCTTTTTTCATGTGCGCGCTTTAGATGCCCATGATGTTATAGCCACAATCGACGTAAATCACTTCACCCGTAATTCCGGAAGACATCGGACTACAAAGAAAAACTGCGGTATTCCCCACTTCGCGCGGTTCAACATTCCTGCCGAGCGGAGCACGTTCTGCATGGTGCTTCAACATCGTGCTGAAGTCTGATACGCCGCGAGCTGAAAGGGTTTGAATTGGACCAGCGCTGATCGCGTTGATGCGAATGTTACGTGGTCCAAGATCCTTTGCGAGGTAACGAGTGCTGGCTTCGAGCGCTGCTTTCGCGACTCCCATCACGTTATAACCGGCCACGACTTTCTCCGCGCCGTAATACGTCATCGACACGATGCTGCCGCCTTCGGTCATGAGGGGCGCAGCGGCGCGCGCGAGTTGGGGCAGAGAGTAAGCGCTGATCTCCAGTGCTGTGAGAAACGCCTCCCGCGTCGTGTCCACGTATCCACCTCCGAGAGCCTCACGCGGCGCGAACGCGATACTGTGAATCAGAAAATCGAGGCGCCCGAACTTTTCGCCAACGTGACGAAACGCTTCGTCAACTTCGTCCTGTTTCGTCACGTCGCAAGACAGCAGTAACGAATCGGGCATCGCGGCGTTCGTCAGACTCTCGACATTCTCCTTCAGACGCTCGCCCTGGTAAGTAAAGGCGAGGTTTGCTCCTGCTTCGTGAAGTGCCTGAGCAGTCGCCCACGCGATGGAGCGCTTGTTGGCGACTCCAAAAATAATTCCATTTTTGTCTTTAAGCATGAGTGTCGAAAATGTTTTCTCGCGCAAAGGCGCAAAGACAGAATATGAACCCGGTTTTCTTTGCGCCTTTGCGCCTCTGCGTGAGAAAACCTCTTCTAAGCCGCCGCGCTCTCAGGTGCATTCATGAGCGCTTTGTACTCGCCACTCTCGACCCACTGCAAAATCTCCGATACGCGCCACACAGGAAATGGATGGCTCATGCCTGACGTGATCACGTCAGCCCAGAAGCGATCGAGGGCTTTCTCGTCGTAGTTCTTCTGGAAGTCGCGCGCCTGACCGAGAAACTGTTCGTAGTCGACTCGAGAAGCAAAGGTGCCGCCACTCAATTTCATCATCGTGCGGCCGATGATGTTTGCATCCTGCGTAACGAGCAATGCCGCGCGATCGCACGACAGCTCCGCGCGCCTGGCCCATGCAAGCAGGGCCGCACGCATACTCATCGTCAGGAGTTCCTTGACTATGAAAGTCAGCGGCGACGCCAGCACAGCGCTCTTTGCCAGAAACTCGAGCAGGCGAGCGGCGGTGAGGTAGAGAACGTGCTCCGCGTGAATGTGACCCACTTCGTGCGCGACGACCGCGAGCACCTCTTCGTCGTTCAGGCGCTCGATGAGTTGTGAATAGAGCACGATGACCGGACGCTCAACGCCGCCAGTGAATGCGTTCACGACCGGATTCTGTTGTACGAAAAGCTCGGGCATATCGACGCCGAGAGTCGTGCACGCGATCTGGAGTTTCGCGTAAAGATCGGGACACTGCGTCGGAGTAACTTTTACCGCACTGGCGGTGAAGATTACTCGTATCGCCGATTCACCTGTGAGCGCGAGAAGTTTCTTGAGTGCCGTATCGATACCCGGAATCGCACGGAGCGCTGCGAGTGCGCGGCGATCAGCGGGATGAATGTACTGGTCCTTGTCGAGGCTCGCGAATTTCTTATGTGGCTCTTCCGACAAGGGCAGGCGGCAGCGTCCACACCGTGGGTCGCCGTTCTCTGGGCGGATCTGGTTGCGTTGACCGCAATAACGGCAACGAATGGAGGGGACGTTATTCATCAAGTCTTGATTTTCAGCCATCTTTAGTACTCACTTCCCCGGCTCAATGTGCCGAGAGTATGCCATTTTGTGCTTCTTTGTGGCTAATGCTTAAAATGCCGCACGCCCGTAAACACCATTGCAAGGTCGTGCTCGTTTGCGGCTGCGATTACCTCGTCATCACGGACTGACCCACCCGGTTGAATCACAGCCGTAATCCCGTGTCGTGCAGCTTCGTCAATCCCATCACGAAATGGGAAGAAAGCATCGGATGCGAGCACCGAACCTTTGACCGGCAATTGAGCGCGCATCGCGCCGATTTTGACCGAATCCACACGCGACATCTGTCCGGCTCCAACGCCGACTGTCTGGTCCGCACGCGCGTAAACGATCGCGTTTGATTTTGTGTGCTTGCAAACCGTCCACGCGAATAGCAGCGCGCTGATTTCCTCTTCACCTGGGTTTCTAGCACTCACGATTTTAAGCTCATCACGACTGAGTTTGTGATCGTCCGGCGTCTGAACCAACATGCCGCCGCCGATTTGTTTGAGTTCAAATCCACCGGATTGTTCCCGCACGTTCATCCGAATAACACGAAGGTTCTTTTTCGCGCGCAGGATTTCAAGCGCCTCCGTGTCGTAATCGGGCGCAATCACGACCTCTGTAAAGATCTTCGTAACTTCCTGTGCTGCCTCGGCGTCAACTTTGCGGTTAAAGGCAACAATCCCTCCGAACGCAGAAACCGGATCCGTCGCCAGTGCTTTGCGGT
The DNA here is from genome assembly GCA_963728575.1 of uncultured Acidobacteriota bacterium. GTDB lineage: Bacteria > Acidobacteriota > Blastocatellia > Pyrinomonadales > Pyrinomonadaceae > PSRF01. The sequence continues at coordinate 8,121 of CAVSKT010000005.1, read as the reverse complement.
AAGCGCCGGCCGGTGTATCTCCGAGTCCAACGCCGGCCGGGTTTGTGTGTTTAATGATCGCGCAAGCGGTTTCTTCGAAGTCGCAAACGAGTTGCCATGCCGCTTCTCCGTCCACGTAGTTGTTGAACGACATCTCTTTACCCGCAAGCACCGCGGCGTTGGCGATTCCTTCGCCGTCGGGAGTTTGATAAAGAGCGGCTTTCTGGTGGGGGTTTTCGCCGTATCTCAAGTCGGCGATCTTTTTCATGGTCCACGAGAAACGATCCGGCAATGGACCAGTGGAACCGGCGAGATAAGAACTGACCATCAGGTCGTAATGCGCAGTTTGTTCAAATGCTGCTTGCGCGAGCCGCTTTCGTGTGCTGAGCGAAAGCGCGCCCTGGTGTTTCTCTAATTCATCCACGATCTCGCCGTACTGATTTGACGAAACAACAACGGCGACGTCCTGTGAGTTCTTCGCCGCTGAACGGATCATCGCTGGTCCACCGATGTCGATCTGTTCGATGGCTTCTTCGCGCGTTACTCCCTCTCGCCGGATCGTTTCCGCAAACGGATAGAGATTCACAACGACGAGATCGATCGGTTCGATTTCGTGTTGTTGCAGCGCCGCCACGTGAGTCGGGTTATCGCGAATCGCGAGCAAACCTCCGTGCACGCGCGGGTGCAGCGTCTTCACGCGCCCGTCCATCATTTCAGGAAAACCCGTGATTTCGGAGATATCACGCACGTTGATCCCGGCGTCGCGCAACGTCTTCGCGGTTCCGCCTGTGCTGATGATCTCTACATCGAGTCGACTAAGCGCCTGGGCTAAGTCAATCAATCCACTTTTATCGGAAACGCTTATCAATGCGCGTCGAATTGGTCGAAGCTGAAGGTCGCTGTTTTCAGTCATGAGTGCAGGAATTAGTCAGGCAGTTTTGTCGAACTGGGGGCCTTATGAACAAAGAATTTTTGCGTGCGCGAAAATCCGAAACGACCCGTAGAGTACTCGATACCTTCGGGTTTCAGCTTAACGGAGAATTCGTGTCTGCGATTGTCGCGCGCTGTTTCAGCAATATAGAAACCCAAAAGGTACTGGCTTTTCAAATCCTCTTCAATCGCATGGAAGATCGGCGTCAGGTCGGTTTGTTTTGGCAGCAGCGCTGATTTTTCGTCGCCGACCAGGAAGTATTTTCCTCCGGTCTTCTCAGCGAGATCCTTGAAGCCTTTCGCAGGCGGACGAACGGCGAGTCGTCCTTCGCGCGGCTCGAAGAGTGGCAAGTGAATCACGTAGAAGGAGACTTTCTTGTCGAGCGCAGCGTTGACGACTCGGTCTGCACTCGTTCTACTGCGGGTATCCAAACCATCACTGATGAGCACGACGATGCGACGCTCCGACCTGACCCGAGGCAGATCCTCAAAAGCGCTGACTGCCTTTGCGGCGGCGTCGAAAATGGCTGTTCGTTGATTTGGCGCCGCTGAGAATCTGAAAGCGGCTTGCACTTCTGTTACGTCTCTCGTGAATGAAATCACCAGTGAAGGAGTATCAGAGAAGCGAAGAACAGCGACGCTCGATCGTTCGCCAAATTTTGAGAAAAGTCCGAGTGCCGCATCCTGCTGCTGCGAGATGATGTCGCGCAGGCTGCCGGACTGGTCCAGGGCAAACATCAACGCGACACGGTCCGCGCCGGAGGAAAGGTACATGCCGGATACTGCACGATCCTCGTCTTTAAGCAGGAGGTCCTGTTCTGTTAGACCGGGAACTGCGAGTTTGTTTTTGTCCCGGATGCGGATCGGAAAGAGGAGGAGGTCGGTGCTGACGCGCACCACTTCGTCTTCGTCTTTTGGCTGCTGAGCTAAACTTGGCTGGACGTTGCCGTAAACACAGGCAACCAGGAAAGTAAGGACGATTCGGCGCAGCATCAGCCGCTCGGTTATATGAAAAAACCGCCGAGTAGCAGGATGCTCAGGATTACGATGATCGTGATAACGATGATCTTGACCAGACTCACGGCTATTTCCTCGGGTTTTGGGGCCACGAGCGGAATTAACTGGGCGACAAGGCAAGCCGTATTCTAAAAGTGGCCGCCTGCCCTGTCAAACAAATCCGCTCGTCGTAACTTTGCATACGTTCCTGTCCGCTCGGCGGTTCATAGATTTGACCCCGTTTAGAGTTCAAGCTTCAGCTTGCGTGACCGATTTCAATGGTTGCAAGCTAAAGCTTGTACTCTGAACGGGGGTCAAATTCAGCTTAGACTCTGAACGGGCGCCTCCGACTCACAAAAAGCGCAAAGTGTACGTCACGCGGAATCCACGGCCCATTTCGGGCGCAAATTGCTTAATAAATGAAAGATGGTTGCGATAAAGCGTGTCTCCGACGTTGAAAAAGTTGAAGGAAATGACGTGCGCCGCATGCTGCTGCGCGAATAAATAAGACCCGGAAAGGTTAAAGACCGCGTAACCCGCCGTCCTTGTCTCCGTCGGAAATATCCGGTCCTGGTGGTTGGCCATGACCATCTCCGGATTCAGCAGCAGTCCTTTGTATCTCCACTCTAGCCCCACGCGACCACGCAAAGGCGGGATTCGCGGCAAAGGAGTGTTGTCTGACGTTAGTTCGGCGTTCACGTAATCGAGTCCGAGATTAAGCCACAGCGCCGGGTGAAGTGCCGCATCAAAACGGGCTTCAGCTCCTGTATAGCGTGCTTTACCCTGGTCGTATTCCGCGACAGTAAGCCCGTCCTCAACGTCTCCCGTTGGCGCAAGGAAGATGAAGTCTCTGATGTTGTAATAAAAGCCATTCGCTTCGAAACGCAGTCGTTTGGACGAATGGCGCACTCCGAAATCGAGACCGTCTCCGGCTTCCCGTGTCAGGTTCGGATCTCCGATTTCAAACGCGAGATTCCCCGGGTGTGGTCCAAGGTTGTACAACTCTTCAAGCGAAGGCGCGCGATAAGAATGAGAGTAATTGGCGACGAATGATCCGCCCTTCCACGTTGGCACGCGCACACCAGCGGCCCCCGAAAAGCCGGTGAAGCTTCTGTCTGGAAGAATGCCACGCGCGTCGGTAGGCTCAGGTGTGTAGCGATTGGTTTCGACGCGGCCGCCAAACTGCAGTGATACGCGTTCGAAGTCGAAAGCTTGCAGACCAAACACCGCGAAGGCATTGTGAATCGTCGGTGGAGCTAAGGCTTCTTCGCCGGTCGCTGCGAAATCACGATGCATTCCCCAAAACCCGAACCGGCCTGAATATCTTCCCATCTTCTTTTGGTCGAACATGCCCTGGTAAAGAAAAGAATTGTTCTTGAATGCGGTGCCCGTCTCGCCCGTGAGTGAGTTGACTTCGGTGTGTTCGTAGTCGTTGTACTGTATCGAGAACGTCCCGGCGTTGAGAAACGATCCCGTCTCGCGGAAGCCGCCGCGGAACTCGATCCCGTGACGGCGTGGATTCAGTTCGACGATCTCCGGATCCGCTTCAGCGGGATCGAATGGAATGCCATAACGTCGCTTATTGAAGTTGTAATTAAAACTGAAGAAGCCTTTGGTCGGGTAGTAGCCAAACCCGGCGGATGCGCTGGTCTCTTTTGAAAAAGAGTTTTGCACGCGACCGATGGGCGTGTCGTAGTCGCCTGATCTCTGGCCGCCGGCGTTTGCCCACGTTAACCATCGACTCGTGCCGTATTCGATGCCGCCGCTACCTCCGCCGTGCCATCCATTCGTGCTGCCAACTCCTGTTAGATAACCATTGATGCCTTTGTGTGGTGAATCATGTCCGGAGATCGTGTTGACCACGCCTCCGATGGCATTACTGCCGTAAAGCAGGGAGGCGGGACCTTTGACGATTTCTACTCGTTCCACATTCAGCACGTCGATTGGTTCCGCGTGGTCGCCGGATTCGAAGCCGAGGCCACCGATGCGATTGCCGTCCTGGAGCACGAGCACTCGATCGCCGTCGAATCCGCGAATCACTGGACGAGCTGTTCCAGGTCCGAAACTTCGCTTGGAGATTCCGAGTTCACCGTCGAGAGCCTCACCGAGTGAAACCGGACTCTTCTTCGCCAACTCAATCGAGCTCAGCACGTCCACGGATTGAATTGAACTGCTAACCGACTGCTCGCTACCCGTAGCGGTTATCGTCACTTCTTCGCGAACGCCTGTAAGTTCGAACTCAAAGTCGACAGTGGTTTCACCAGCGGTAATCTGGGTGGTGCGAACGATGTCGGGCACCCGATCCAGATGCGCCACGATGTCATAGCGACCTGGAGGAACACCTTGAATCTCGTATTTGCCTTCGCTGTCAGTGTCTACAGTCCGCTTCAACTGAAGAATCGTGATCAGAGCATTGTGAATCGGTTTTCCGGTGCCGCCGAGTGTGACGGTGCCGCGTAGTGTTCCGGTGCCCGGTGTCGATGACGTTTGGGCGAACAAGTTCGAACTGAACAGCGCGATTAAAATGAAAGCTAAATGAATTTTCACGTTTTGATCTCCTAAAGTCCGGCGCGTGGTCCATTTCGTATTGAATGGACGAATGCAGACGCTCACAACGAGCGCCTGTCGGGAACTTGATCCCGTGCAACGGTTGTTAGGAGATTGAAGGAGGCGCGCGTCCGGCCGTCGGTCCTAAAAGCGGCGAGAGAATGTCCGGCGGAATTGCGTCAGGAGTTTTGACTCGAACTTGCTTCGGAGGATCGACGAGCCGAAAAGCAACGAGGGTCGTACCGAAGTTTTGGTGCAACTGGCAGATGAGACAGTCGCTGCAACCTGATTGGTTACTGAATAATGAGTCTGTTTGATCCGGGTCGATCAGAGAAGCCGCGCCACTGCCTGGAAGAACGCGCCCGTGACGGTGAGCAGCTTCAACCGTCGTCCCGTAAAGGATAAAGACGGTGAGCAACAAACCGACCCACCGAGTGGTGGTAGCGCTTCGGTTTTGAAATGCGCGGATCAACATGCCGGTCCAAATCGGATGTGTTAGAGTCAAGGGGAGCTTCGAAATTGTACCCATTGATGAAGTTTCCCGCAAAGGCGCAAAGACGCAAAGACAGCTTCTGGCTAAGCTCTTCTTTGCGTCTTTGCGTCTTTGCGGGAAACTTCCTTGTTATCTTGCTCTGCGCCGGGACATTGAGCGCGCAAAGTAATCCGCACAACAAATTCACGATCTCGGTTCCCACGACCGGTCAGATCCAGGTTGTTGCCGAATTGTCCGCTACAAGCCGTTCATGGTCGTTTCGAAACGTATACGCGAGCGCTCTTGGCCTCGCCGAGCGTGTCGAAGACTTTCGAGCGTTCGGAGAATCTGGTCAGGACGCGCGCGTACAGAAGAGCGCCACCGGCGAGTTTCGATCGGAGCTCGACGCGACAAGAATCAGTTATACAGTCAAACTTTCCAACCCACGCTCAGAACACATTCCTCATGTCAGTTGGCTTGAGGGGGATCGCGGCATTCTCATGTTTTCCGATCTCGTTCCGGTTGATATTGAAAGTCTTTCCTGCCTGTTCGTACTGCCTTCGGGGTGGAGCGTTGAGTCCGCAATCACACCCGATGCGAACCAGCAGTATCAAGTTACGAATTCGCTGAAAGCCGTTTTCCTTATCGGCAGCATGCTTCGCAAGAAGTCAAAACAGGTCGACGGGATGTTGCTCGATACTGTCGTGAGTGGAACGTGGAGTTTTAAGGACGACGACGCCTGGAAAATGGCGGCGCAAGTAATGCAGAAGAATCTCGCGCTAACCGGGTTTCGTTTGCCGGGCAAGTCAGTGATTCTGATTGCGGCGGCTCCCGCATCTTCGGGCGAAAAGATGTGGCGATCTGAAGCGAGAGGTTCGACAGTTGTTTTGCTCGTCAATCCGGCGGCCAGCAAACAGATGTCTAAGGAACAACTCGGCATTATCTTCTCACACGAGATATTGCATCTGTGGGTGCCCAACGCACTGAAGCTGGAAGGCGATTACGACTGGTTCTTCGAAGGCTTCACGATGTACATGGCGGCTCGCACGGCGCTGGAATTGAAGATCATCAAGTTCACGGGATTTCTCGACACCCTTGGTGGCGCGTACAAGTATTATCTGGATCATTCCGATAGCGTCTCACTGATTGAGGCTTCTGAGACGCGTTGGACCAGCAGTTGGTCTCATGTGTACATCAAAGGAATGCTGGTGGCGTTTCTCTATGATTTGATGTTGCGAAAGGAGTCGGGTGGGAAAACAACCCTCGCCGACCGTTACCGGGAGCTTTTCAAAGGCGGCGCCACTGACGGCGCTGACGGCAATGAGGCTATAATTAAAGTGCTGGGTTCATCTCCGGCGCTAAAAGAGTTCACGAAGTCGTTTATTGAAAACAAGAGAGAGCTTAAGCTGGAGGAGTTCGTTCGAGACTATGGACTTCAACTCCATTGGAGCGGTATGAAAACGCAGCTCACGGTTAGCGACAAGCTTGACGATAACCAGAAGCAGGTGCTGCGATCGCTTGGTTATTGATTTGAGGATTCGAATGAGATTTAGCAAGACCATTTTTGTGTTCGTTCTTTCATTGTTGTCGGTAAGTTGCCAGACGCTCGCAAGCAAAAGCACAACCGGTGTTGTGGTGGCGCGTCGCGCGCAGATTCGCAGTTCGACGGCGGTGGTTGCTGCTGATCTTTTGCAGGTAAACCGTGGAGACGTAGTCGACATACTCGACTCAACCGACGTAACCGATCCGAGTGACAACACTCGAAAGGAAAGATGGCTACGTGTTAAGGCTCGTGACGACGATTCGACCGAAGGCTGGATTGAGTCGCGAAACGTCATGCCCGAGGACGTGCTCGCAGACGCGAAGAAGTTAGCGGACGAAGACAAAGATGTTCCCCCTCAGGCGACCGGGCAGTTGAAAGCGAGTTCGAATCTTCGTCTCACACCGGATCGCAGTGGCAATGAGAACATCATGATGCGACTCGACAGTGGTTCGAGTTTTGACATCATCAGTTGGAAGCGTGTTCCGAAGCCAAAAGCGTCTGAAACGATCGAAACTGACGTTGCTCCGAAAGCGGGGAGCGCGCAGCAAGGCGGCACACGATCCGGACAGCAAGGCGACGAACGGAGAGAGGAAGCAGAAGAAGCAAACGAGCTCTGGTACAAGGTGCGACTCTCTGCATCGGCATCGCCAGCGCCAGCAGGCTGGATTTACGGCAAGCAGGTGGAGCTTACAGTGCCGAGCGACATCATTTTTTATCGCACCGGGCGTGAGTTTGTTGCCTGGCAGCGTCTCGATGGTGAGGCCAAAAAAGTTGCCGACAAAGATGCGGCGCAGGAAACCAAACCAGGTAGCTGGCTGATTCTCGAGAAGAGTAGCTCGAATCAACCTCGCGGTCTCGACGAACCGGATTTCGATCGCATCTACGTGCTTGGTTATGACAAACGTAATCAGGAACACTACACGGCGTATCGCAGTCCCGATTTGAAAGGTTATTTACCGGCGCGAATTGAGGGGCAGGGTGATAACAAGAGTTTCATCGTACGATTGCAGGAAGAAGTTGGCGGTCCGGTGAAGGATTTTAATTACAGTCTGTATAAGGACGCGCGTGGTGTGTTGAAGATTAACGCGCCGCACGTTGCTCCTCAGCGTCGACGTAGATAGAGATATGGACCGGCCTGTCGTTATCGGTGTTGGCGGGTTTACTTCCGACGTTGGGAAGACGACGTTGGTGTGTGAGTTGTTGCGAGCGTTTCCCGGGTGGGAGGCAATCAAGACCACTCGCGGTCATTATCGTTCCTGCGGCAAAGACCCTCACGCGTGTTGTGTAAGCCATCTTCTGAGTGACAAGCCTTTGGTGCGTTCCGGCCGCGAGGAGACGTACGAAGCTGGAAAGGACACGGGCCGTTACTGGGATGCCGGCGCTTCAAACGTACACTGGCTGATAGCTACAGACAATCAAATCGAAACGGGAATTCGAGAAGCTCTCGCGCGCGTGAAATCGCCGGGTGTGTTTGTTGAAGGCAACAGCTTCGCGGAGTTTGTTACGACTGATTATTTCGTAATGGTGCGGCGCGCCGGTAACGAGAAGATCAAGAGCTCCGCACGGCGCGCTTTAGAAAACACTTCCGCGATCTACGTCTCGGATAGTGACGATGTATCTGCGCTCATCCAGCAATTGCGGTCCTCGATCCGGG
>CAVSKT010000004.1:0-125294 GCA_963728575.1 uncultured Acidobacteriota bacterium | reverse complement strand
GCGATGACCCCGGCGCGGCGATCTCGCGCCAGGCGCGCCAGTGGCTCGCAGCTTCATGGAAGGGCGCAAGCTTCATGGCGGTCGGGGGGGAAGGACCGGTGCTCGGCGTGCCGGTGATGAACGAGCTGCGCAAGTCGATCCGCGGCTGTCCGCAGCCTCTCGTGGTGGCGAACGGCGGCCACTTCCTGCAGGAATGGGGCGAAGAAGTGGCCGCGGCGGCGGCCGCGCACTGGAGCTGACTCTGGTTTCGTACGAAGACATCGCCGCTGCCCACGCGCGCATCCGCCGCGTGGCCAGGCGCACACCGGTCATGACCTCGCGCCAGGTGGACGAGCGCACCGGGGCCACGGTGTTCTTCAAGTGCGAGAACCTCCAGCGCATGGGGGCGTTCAAGTTCCGCGGCGCCTACAACGCGCTCTCGCAGCTGGCCGACGAAGAAAAGCGCCGCGGCGTGCTCGCCTTTTCCTCCGGCAACCACGCGCAGGCCATTGCGCTCGCGGCAAGCTCTCGGCATCCCGACCGTCATCGTGATGCCGGCGAACGCGCCGCAGGTCAAGCTCGAAGCCACGCGCGGCTACGGCGCGCGAAATCGTGCTCTACGAGCAGGGCCAGGACCGCGAGGCGCTCTCGGCAAAGCTCGCACGGGAGCGCGGGCTCGCGCTGATTCCGCCCTTCGACCACCCGCACATCGTCGCCGGGCCAGGGCACCGCGGCGAAGGAGCTGATCGAGGACGCCGGCCCGCTCGACGCGCTGCTCGTTCCTTGCGGCGGCGGCGGTTGCTGTCCGGGCTGCGCGATCGCGGCGCGGACCTGTCGCCCGCAGTGCCGCGTCATCGGCGTCGAGCCGGCAGCGGGCGACGACGCGACGCGCTCGTTCAGGGAGAAGACGGCTCGTGAAGATCGAAGTGCCCGACACCATCGCCGACGGCGCGCGCACCCCCTCGCTTGGCAAGCTCACGTTTCCGCTCGTGCTGCGCTACGTCGACGACATGCTCACGGTAAGCGATGACGAGCTTCTGCGCGCGATGTTCTGGCTGTGGGAACGGATGAAGCTCGTCGTCGAGCCCACCGGCGCGCTGGCCGCCTGCGCGCTGCTCGAGGGGCAGCTCGACCTGAAGGGGCAGCGCGTAGGCGTGATCCTCTCAGGCGGGAACGTCGACCTTCGCTGGGCGGCCGCGCAGATGGGTAAATCCTAGGATCACTGCGCCGAGCAGCGTCGCGGCGAGCTGAATCTCGACGCGCGGCACGATGGTGGCGAGGCAGCATCCCCACAGGAGCAAGCGCAGCGGCAAGGCAATGTCGCGCGCCCCGAGCAGCCCGTGCAACGCGAAGGAGGCGAACACGGTGCACGCCGTGCCGAAGAACGTTGCCACGGCGATGTTGCCGAGCGAGCCTTCCAGGGTGAGCCCCGGGTTGAAGAGGAAGAAGAAAGGCACCACGAAGCCGCCGATGGCGAGCTTGACGGCATAGCCGCCGATCGCCATGGGGTTCACGCCCGCGATGGCCGCAGCGGCGAAATTCGCTACCGCGACCGGCGGCGTGACCGCGGAGAGGCAGGCGTAGAAGAGCATGAACAGATGCAGCTGGAACTCCGGCAGGCCGAACTGGCGCAGGATCGGCGCGATCAGCGCCGCGCCCATGATGTAGACCGCGGGCGTCGGCATGCCCATGCCCAGGAGAATGAGGAACAGCCCGCTCAGCAGCAGCGCCGGGATGAGCATCCCGCCGGAAAGGAAGTTGATCATCAGGCTGAACTTGCCGGCGAGCGCGCTGATCTCGATGGCGCCGATCACCGCGCCGGCCGCGGCTACCGCGCCCACGAGCGGCACCACCTGGGTGATGGTCTCGGTGCAGCACTCGACGAAGCGGCGCGGGCCGATCGCGCTCGGGCGGTGGAACCAGCTCAGCGCGATGACCGCGGCGGTCGAGCCGGCGGCCACGTACACCGGCGTATAGCCGGCGAGCAGCAGCCACATCATCGCGCCGATCGGCAGGAGGTGGCGCCAGCCGCGGGCGATGCCGGTGTGCAGGGGCACGATCTGGTCGGCCGGCATCGGAGGCTCGCGATTGCGCACCGCGTCGTTGTGCACCAGGATATAGATGGCGACGTAATAAAGAATCGAAGGCAGCCACGACGAGGACACGATCGTGGCGTACGAGATGTTCGTGATGTCCGCCATGATGAACGCCACCGCGCCCATCACCGGCGGCAACATGGCCCCGCCGCTGGACGAAGTCGACTCGATCGCCGCCGCGCGCACCGGAGAGACCCCCTGCTTCACCATGATGGGAATGGTGAGCGGACCCGTCGTCGCGACATCGGCGGTCGGACTGCCGGACACCGAGCCGTAGAGACCGCTCGCGGTGACGCAGGCCTTCGCGGCGCCGCCGCGCATGCGCCCGGTAATGGCGCTCGCCAGATCAAAGAAGAGCTGCCCGCCGCCCGCCTTGTTGTAGAAGTTGCCGAAGAGCACGAACAGGAACGCGTAGGTCGCCGCCACTTCGAGCGGCGCGCCGAAGATGCCGTTCTCCTGGATCGTCATCATCTCGATGAAGTAGACGATGCCGAAGTTGTCATGGCGCAGCGGTCCGGGCATGTAGCTGCCGAAGACCGTGAAAAGCAGCAGCAGCGCTAGCAGCGTCGTCAGTCCCCACCCGGTGCTGCGGCGACAAAGCTCCACGACCAGCGCGACCAGGGTCAGCCCCACCACGATGTCCCAGGTGCTCGGCTGGGAGAAGCCGCGGCTCCAGTTGAGGAAGCGATCGTTGAGGACGATGTAATAGAGCGCCACCGCCAGCGACAACGCCGCGAGCAGCACGTCGGTCCAGCCGAGGCGGCGCCGCCAGGGACCCGCGGTCGTAGTCAGGAACGCGATCGGAAAGGTGATCGCGATGAAGATCGAGATGTCGAGATGGAACTGGGAGGTAAGGCACGCGCCCAGCCGGCGAACGGCAGGAGGAAGGAAGCTCGAGCCGCGTGGCCAGCCAAAGCACAGCGTTGCCGGTGACCGTGGCGAGCGCCCCGATCCACAGCACGTAGAGCGCCGCGGCGACCGAGCCCGCCTGAATCACCACCGCCCAGGCCCCGCCGGGACGGTGGCGCCTGCCCTCCCAGCTCAGCAGGCGCAAGGCGCTACTTCGCCAGCCCCTTTTCCTTGTAGTAACGCAGCGCGCCGGGGTGATAAGACAGATTGGCCGGGTTGGTGGGCATCTTCGCGGTGGTAAAGGAGGTCTTGAGCGAGCCGCCGATGCCCTGCACGCGCGCTTCGTTCTCCGCGATGGCCTTCACGTACTTGTAGACCACCTCGTCGGGCACGTGCGCGCCCGCGAGGAGCGAGACCCACATGCGCACAGTCGGGTAGTCCTTGTCCAGGAAGGGATACGTGCCCTTCTGCACCACGTCGGCCTTGAAGTTGAACGTGTCGGCCGCCTTCTGGAGGGTGCCCGCGTCGCCGTCGATCCACAGCAGCGCACGCTTGCCGGCGATGTCCTTCACCAGCGAGTCGCCGAGGTTGCGCGCGTTCATGAAGACGTCGGCCTTGCCGTCGGTGATCGCGTCGAGCCCGATCTGGCTGTTGCCCAGCACGTAGCTGCCGCCCCACTTCTCGATGTCGGTGATCGCGAAGCCGTAGGCTTTCATCACTTCGTAGGGACCGCCGATGGTGGTCTGGGGATTGTCCGGCCGGTTGATGGCGAGGCGCATGCGCGGCTTCTTCGCCGCGATGTCGGCCCAGCTCTTGATGCCGTTGGCATCGGCCCATTCCTTGGTCATCAGGAAGTGCATGAACTGGTTGTCGTACAACATCATCACGTAGCTGAACCTGCCCTTGAGCGGCGCCTTGTACGGGTCCTTGCCTTCGTTGGCGAGGCGGATCTCCGTGCCGGTGGCAGTGGCGGTGAAGTCGGCCTGCTTGTCGGCGATGGCGAGCACGCCGCCGCCCGGCGAGTTGGGCTTGAACGAGACCGACGAGCCAGGATAGCTGTCGCGCACCACCGCGTTGAGACCCTCGACCATCGTGCGCGGATAGCCGCTCGGCGTTGCGCCGGTGACCGTGGCGTTGATCGGCTTCTTGTCGTTGAAGTCGGCGGCAACCGGAAGCGCCACAAACATCGCGGCGGCCGCGAGCAGGCGGGCAAAAGACATGGGTTCTCCTCCTACGGTTTTACTTACGCTTCCTCGAACGCTTCGCCTTGGCTTTGAATTTCGCCTTGGCCTTGGCTTTGGCTTCACCTTCTTGGCGGGGCGCCGGGTGTTCTTCCTCGGCTTGGCGATCCGCTTGGGCGGCGTGCCCTCGCGAGGAAACTGCAGCACGGCGTTCTTGAAAAGCTGCACCACCCCCAGCACCGCGGCGGCCTGCGTCGGGTACAGAGCTTCGGTGCGCACCAGCAGCTCGTCGTGCCGATCGGGGTGATACATCTCGGCGAGGTATTTGCCGCTCACCTCGTCCAGCACGAACTCGACGCGGAATTGGGCCATGTCGTTATCATGGCATAGATGAATATTCCTACAAAGATTGCGGCCACGATGAAGGCCGTGGAGATCTCGAAACCGGGCGGCCCGGAGGTGCTGAAATCGGTTCAGCGGCCGGTGCCGGCGCCAAAGCCGCACGAGATCCTCATCCGGGTGGCCGCCGCCGGCGTCAACCGGCCCGATGTCCTGCAGCGCAGCGGCAACTATCCCGTGCCGCCCGATGCTTCCGACCTGCCGGGGCTCGAGGTCGCCGGCGAGGTGCTCGCCAAGGGCGATGCGGTGAAGCTGTGGAACATCGGCGACCAGGTCTGCGCCCTCGTCCATGGCGGCGGCTATGCCGCTTACTGCGTCGCGCCGGAAGGGCAGGCGCTGCCCGTGCCCAAGGGCCTTTCGATGGTCGAGGCCGCTTCGCTTCCCGAAACCTTCTTCACCGTCTGGGGCAACGTCTACGACCGCGGGCGCCTCGCGCCCGGCGAGTCGCTGCTCGTTCAGGGCGGCACCTCGGGTATCGGCGTGACCGCGATCCAGATGGCCAAGGCGACGGGCAATCGCGTGTTCGCCACCGCAGGCTCGGACGAGAAATGCGCGGCTTGCCTGCGCTTGGGCGCCGAGAAGGCGATCAATTACCGCACGCAGGACTTTGCCGCCGAGATCAAGGCCGCCACCGGTGGCAAGGGCGTCAACGTGATTCTCGACATGGTGGGCGGGGACTACGTGCCCAAGGAGCTCAAGATCCTCGCCGACGAAGGCCGGCTTGTCTTCATCGCCTTCCTGCGCGGGCCGAAGACCGAGCTCGACATCAACGAGCTCATGCGCCGGCGCCTCACGCTCACCGGCTCCACGCTGCGCCCGCGTCCGGTGGAGTTCAAGGGGTACCTCGCGCGAAACCTGCGGGAAAAGATCTGGCCGCTCATCGAGTCGGGCAAGATCAAGCCCGAGATCTACCAGACCTTCCCGCTGGAGCAGGCCGCCGAAGCACACCGGCTCATGGAAAGCTCGGAGCACATCGGCAAGCTCGTCCTGACCCTGTAACCGGGCTTAGCGCTTGGCGGCTTCCTGCTTCAACCAGGCGATGAATTCGGCGACTTCCGTGCGGCCTTCGGCGTTGCGCGCGACGATCGCGTAATAGGCACGCGCGGGGTCGGCGGTGCTCTTGAAAGGCGCCACCAGCTCGCCCGAAGCGAGCAGGTTCTTCACCAGCGGGCTGCGTCCGAGCGCGATGCCGTTGCCGGCGACCGCGGCCGGAATGATCTGCTCGTAGCCCGAGAAGGTGAGCGTGGCCGCGGGCCGCAGGTCGGCGATGCGCTCGACCTCCAGCCAGGTTTTCCAGTGCAGCCACGGGTGGCGCCCGTCCGGATCGTCGTAGTGCAGCAGCGTGTGAAAGCGCAGGTCCTTCGGCTCGCGCAGCGGCTTCGACTTGTCGGCGAGCAGCTTGGGGCTGCACACCGGGAACACGCGCTCGCCCATCAGCTTGACCGCGTTGGCGCCGGCGAGCGTGGCCGGGCCGTGACGGATGGCGACATCGAGCCCGTCCCGGTCGAGGTCCTGCACGCGCGTTTCCGCCGATATGCGCACGTCTACGCCGGGGTGCGCACGGGTGAACCCGGCGAGGCGTGGAATCAGCCAAAGCGCAGCGAACGAATGCGTCGTGGTGACCGACAGCGCCTTCTTGCCGGCCTGCGTGCGCAGGCGGTCGGTCGCGGCGCGCATGGTGGTCAGCACCTGCGCCGCCGAGGCGTAGAACTGCCGGCCGGCGTCGGTGAGCGCGAGCGCGCGGTGCCGGCGCTGGAAGAGCTCGACGCCCAACTGGTCTTCCAACTCCTTGATCTGACGGCTCACCGCCGACTGGGTGAGGAACAATTCCTCACCCGCCTTGGTAAAGGAGAGATGGCGCGCTGCCGCCTCGAATCCCACGAGCAGATCTAGGGCCGGTAAGGCATTCCGATTTCTCATGTAACGCTTGAGAATTTCCCGTTTGAGCGACGCGGCGGAAGCATGCATCCTGCGCATACCAAACGCAAGGAGCAGCCGATGCAAATCGAACTCAGATCCGGGGCCGTGCGACTCGGTCCCAATCAGACCCTGAAGGTGCTCGACGGGGCCGGCAGCACGGTATGCGCGGTCGAGGGCTCGGTGTGGATCACCGAAGAAAACCAGGCCCGCGACATCGTGCTCGAGACCGGTGCCTGCTATCAACTCCAGCACGAGGGCGTGGCGGTGGTGAACTCGCTCGCCGGCGAAGCCTCCGTCTCGCTGAGCTGACCATGGACCCGCTCACTTTCGAAGCCCTCACGAGGAACCCGGAGCTGGTCCAGGCGCTCATGGCGCAGGCGCACCGTGAGCGCGCCGAGGCGATGCACCGCCTCATCGTCCAGCCCATCAAGCGGCTCTTCTCCGGCCATGCCACTGGTCCGCAGCGCGGTGATCCGCGGCTGGGCTCGCTCATTCGGTAACGGGTTGCCTCGTACGCCCCTTAGAATTGAGGGGTGTTCAAGGAAGGCCTGCTCCAGGGAAAGCGCATCCTCATTACCGGCGGCGGCACGGGCCTCGGCAGGGAGATTGCGGCCCGGTACCTTGCGCTCGGTGCGCAGCTGTGGCTCGCCGGACGCCGCGGCGGGGTGCTCGAGGAAACGGCGCGCGAGCTCACCGCGGCCACCGGCGGCAGCGTCAGGACCCATTCGGTGGACATCCGCGATGCTGCGGCGGTCGACGCCATGGTGCAGCGCATCTGGGACGAAACCGGGCCGCTGCACGGCCTGGTGAACAACGCCGCCGGCAACTTCATCAGCCCGACCAAGGACCTCACGCCGAACGGCTTCAACGCCATCGCCAACATCGTTTTCCACGGCACGTTCTACGTCACGCACGCCGTGGGCAAGCGCTGGATCGCCGGCGGCCACAAGGGCTCGGTGCTCAGCATCCTCGTCACCTGGGTGCATACCGGTTCCCCCTACGTCGTGCCCTCGGCCATGTCGAAAGCGGGCTTGCACGTGATGACCAAATCGCTCGCGGTGGAATGGGGCCGCTACGGCATCCGCCTGAACGCCATCGCGCCCGGCCCCTTTCCGACCGAGGGCGCGACCAAGCGCCTGCGTCCCGGCAGCGGCTTCGAGGACACCACGCACCTCAACCCGATGCGCCGCAATGGCCGGATGGAAGAGCTGCAGAACCTCGCCACCTTCCTCATGGCCGAGGGCTGCGAGTGGCTCACCGGCGAGACCATCGCCATCGACGGCGCGGGCTACCTCGCAACCGGCTCGGGCGGCTATTTCACCCAGCTCGACAAGCTCTCGGACGCCGACTGGGAAGGCATGCGGGCAATGATCAAGGCGCAGAACGACAAAGACCGCGCCGGCCGCACGGCGTGACGGTTCCGGCGATCCAGCCGCGCCCCGCGGCCACGCTCATCCTGCTGCGTTCTGGTCCGAGCGGCCTCGAGACGCTGATGCTGCAGCGGACGCAGAGCGCGGCGTTCCTCGGCGGCGCGTACGTGTTTCCGGGCGGCTCGCTCGACGCTTCGGATACAAGCACGGCGCGGGTCGTCGGCCTGAGCGAGGCGCAGGCGAACCAGCGCCTCGGCCTTCCTCAAGGCGCGATCGCCTATTACGTCGCGGCGGTGCGCGAGTGCTTCGAGGAGGCGGGCGTGCTGCTTGCGTGCGATGCGAGCGGGGATCCGATCACGCCGGCACGCGCCGAAGCGCTCATGAGCGCAAGGACCAGCCCGTTCCTGCCGCTCCTCGAGAAGGAGAGCCTCTATATCCCGGCCGGCGCCCTCGCCTACTACGGCCACTGGATCACGCAGCCAGGCCGCAGCCGGCGCTTCGACACGCGCTTTTTCGTCGCGCTGGCGCCGGCCGGGCAGCAGGGGGCCCACGACGCGAACGAAACCGTGCACCACGTGTGGATCAACCCGCGCGTGGCGCTCGAGCGCGCCGGGCGCGGCGAGATCGAGCTGGTGCATGCGACGCGCGAGACGCTCTCGCGATCTGGGCCGCTTTTCCGGGCCGCGCGCGGCGTACGACTACGCCATGAGCCTGAGCGAAATTGCGACCAACCGCGCCTGCCTCGCGCTGGGCAAGGAAGGCGCCCGCGGGTTTTTCGCCGCGGCGATGCGCAGTACCACGAAATCCACTGGAGTGACCCGGAAGAGACCGGGCAGACCAACTACGAAATCGTGCCCGGCCTGCCCAAGCGGCTCGACCGCTACACCACGCGGCTCATCGCGCCGAATCCCGGGCATGATGACCGGGCCCGGCACCAACACTTATCTCGTGGGGGAAAAGGACCTCGCGGTGATCGACCCGGGCCCCGCGATCGACTCTCATATCGAGAAGATCCTGGCCATGGGCACGATCCGCTGGGTCGTCTGCACCCATACCCACATGGACCATTCCCCGGCGGCGCTGGCGATCAAGCAGGCCACCGGCGCGAAGGTCTATGGGCGGCCCGCGCCGCCGGGACAGGATGCGAGCTTTGTTCCGGACCAGGTTCTGTCGCACGGACAATCGGTGCGCCTGGGGGGCGTTTCGCTCAAGGCGCTGCACACCCCGGGTCACGCTTCGAACCATCTTTGCTATCTCCTCGAGCCGACGAAGATGCTGTTCACCGGAGACCACGTGATGCAGGGCTCGACGGTGGTGATCAATCCCCCCGACGGCGACATGCGCGCCTATCTCGCCTCGCTCGAGCTGCTGCTCCAGGAAGACATTGCGGTCATCGCGCCCGGGCACGGCTTTCTGATCGGCGAGCCGCACCGCGAGGTACGGCGGCTGGTGCAGCACCGCCTGAAGCGCGAGGCCAAGGTGTGCGATGCGATCGCGCGGCTGGTCGAGCCCACGCTCGAGGAGATGCTGCCGCTCGTGTACGACGATGTGCCGGCGCGCCTGCACGGCTGGGCTGCACGCTCGCTCACAGCGCATCTGCACAAGCTCGTCGCCGACGGCGCGGCGCGCGCGCGGGACGGCCGCTACTCGCTGGTACAATCGCAGCCGGCGTCAGGGGGAAATTCAGGAGGCAGTTCAGCAGGAGGCAATTCAGGAGAGCGTCGCACATGAGCAACGGCCACGACAAAACGCTAAAGATCGTCACCAATCTCGACCGCGCCGGCATCGAATCGCGCCTCGCCGAAGTACGCAAGCAGGCGCAGGCGGCGAAGCTCGGCGAGCTCGCCACGGCGCTAAGCGGCGTCGAAGGCATGCCGCGTGCCCAGCTCGAGGCGCGCCTGCGCAGCGCTATCAAGTGGCTTGCCGACAAGCCCGATCAGAAGCACCTCGCCGCGCAGCTGGAGATGCTGGAGCTGAACCTGCCGAACTTGAAGTAGACCGCCGGCCACGCCCAACTTCGACTTCGATCTGTTCACCATCGGCGGCGGCTCGGGCGGCGTGCGCGCGAGCCGCGTCAGCGCAGGCTACGGCGCAAGGTCGCCATCGCCGAGGCCGATCGCTTCGGCGGCACCTGCGTCAACGTCGGCTGCATCCCGAAGAAGCTGTTCTCGTACGCGGCCCACTTCCGCGAGGACTTCGAGATCGCGAAGGGCTACGGCTGGACCGTGGGCGAGCCGCGCTTCGACTGGGCG
Organism: uncultured Acidobacteriota bacterium; assembly: GCA_963728575.1. Taxonomy (GTDB): domain Bacteria; phylum Acidobacteriota; class Blastocatellia; order Pyrinomonadales; family Pyrinomonadaceae; genus PSRF01. The sequence goes on along the minus strand of CAVSKT010000004.1, from coordinate 115,248 downwards.
ACGCTGATCGCCAACAAGGACCGCGAGATCGCACGCCTGAACGGCGTGTACGAGCGCGTGCTGTCGCTCGCCGGCGTAGAGATTCTGCGCGGCCGCGCGACGGTGGTGGACCCGCATACGGTCCAGATCAACGGGCGCCGCATTTCCGCGAAGCACATCCTCGTCGCCACGGGCTCGTGGCCGCAGATGCCGCCCATTCCGGGAAGCGAGCATGCCGTCACCTCGAACGAGGCGTTCCATCTCGAGCGCCTGCCGCGGCGCGTCGTGGTGGTCGGCGGCGGCTATATCGCCGTGGAGTTCGCGTCCATCTTCAACGGCCTGCACGTCGATACCACGCTCGCCTATCGCGGCCGGCGCCTCTTGCGCGGCTTCGATGGCGAGATCGGCGAGCGCCTGGGCGAAGAAATGTCGGCCAAGGGGGTGAAGATCCGCTTCGGCACCGAGCCCAAGAGCATCGTCAAGCACGGCGCGGAGCTCGAAGTGAGTACTCCGACGGCAACCGCCAGGAGACCGAGCTCGTGATGTTCGCCACCGGCCGGCGCCCCAACAGTGCGAACCTCGGCCTGGAGGCCGCGGGCGTGAAGCTCGCCGAGGACGGCGCGGTGATCGTCGATCGCTATTCGAACACTTCGGTGGACTCGATCCACGCCATCGGCGACCTCACCAATCGCATCAATCTCACCCCGGTGGCCACGGCCGAAGCCATGTGGCTCGCGCGCACGCTGTTCCACGACCAGCCCACAGGGGTCGACCACGAGAACGTAGCGACCGCGATCTTTGCGCATCCGAACGTGGCCACCGTCGGCCTCTCGGAGGAGCGTGCCCGCGAGCGCTTCGGCGCCGTGGATGTGTACAAGACCTCGTTTCGCGCGCTCAATCTTCGAGGCGCGCGGGTGTGCCTCTGACGCGCTCGATCATCTCGGGATAGATCCCGGCGGGGAAGTCGAAGTTAAAGCGACGATCGGTCCACTTGATTCGCACAACTCCTACAATGCCACAAAAAGGCACAAAAAGCACAAGACGTTTCATGTGCTTTTTGATGAGTTTCGTCTTGCGCCTTTTTGTGGCTCACTCTCGCTCGCTTGGCTGCGTGAGGCTGAACCAGTTGCCGGAGTTGTCTTTGAAAACTGCCTCAATGCCGTAAGGTCTCTCAGCGGGTTCGGAGAGGAATTGCACGCCTTTGGCTTTCAGCTCTTCGTAAGTCTTGCGGCAGTCGTCGGTATTGAACACGCCGGCGCCGAGGACGCCTTTCTGCATTACGGCGCGCAGTTGTTTGGTCGTCTCTTCATCCATCATCATTCCTGGTTTCGGTTCCAATAGGACGATCTCGAAATCAGGCTGATCGTTTGTACACATTGTGAGCCAGCGGAAGTCCTCGCCGACCATGGCATCCGTGTGGACTTTGAAACCCAGCTTGTCGCGGTAAAACTCGAGCGCTTCATTCTGATTGCTGACAAAGATTGTGGCGTGAGACATCTTGCGGATCATTGATCGAATTCTCCTCGTTTATGAAAGTGAATTGGCATTGAACTATGCGTCATTTGGAGTTCAAGCAGCTTTGCCCGAAAAGTATTCAAGTCGCATGTAGCGATGAAATATTTCTCGCGCAAAGGCGCAAAGGCGGCAAAGCGCTACGCGTTTTCAAGGGGTTTTCTTTGCTCCTTTGCGCCTTTGCGAGAAATATTTCGTCGCTACATGCGATCGAATACTCTTCGGCAAAGCCAGTTCAAACTTTAGCTTGCTTCTCCGAGACAGCAGCCTAAAGGCTGAACTCCGAACGGTTCACGGTAGATTCAGGGTAGATCACTGCCGGCTGGTTTGCTTCTTCAAAATTGCGATTTTTCGGAAAGGGTTAGCAGGATTCGAGTTTGTGCATGACGAGGAAGCAGCCGGGGACCTGGCGCTTCGCGTGCGCGCGCTCGCGGTATGTTATTGGCGCTTGACCGACGTTTCGCCGGAAGAGAGTGCTAAACGAGCCGAGACTCTGAAACCCGACTTCGAAGCACACATCAGTCACGCGAAGCTCGTCGTCACCGAGCAGCTCTTTCGCTTTTTCGATACGGCGCTCGATCAGGTATTGGTGAGGCGTCTTGTTGAATGCTTCTCGAAACAGCCTGAGGAAGTGATAACGCGAAAAACAAGCCTTCTCTGAAATCTGATCGAGGCTGAGCGGATGATCGTAGCAGTGGTCGATAAAACTGCGCGCACGATCGAGCCGCTCAAGCGTTTCAAGGTCGGCCGGCTTTCCGTTTTCGATTCTTTTGACCATTACGGCTTTGGTGGTAACGGCTTTTGCAGCGCGCCTTTGATGAACTCGTCCATCCCTGTATCGGCGCCGTCATGCCGGAACTTGTAGTAGTTAGACAACTGCGTCATCCACTCTTTACGGCTTGCTTCCGTCTTTGGATCGTTTCCAGCCGCGGCGATCGCACGCGCATATGCGTCGATGATGCGGTCCATGACAACGTTCAGCTTTTCTAACGCCGCCTTGCTCGCAGGAGTTTCAGGCTTGTTTGCAAACTCAGTCTGGTAAGCGGTCGACATCGTCTTGTATGGACCTGACTCGTAGGCAACGGCGAGGTAGTAGTAAGTCGATGGAGTCCTCTTGATCTCGCTGTCGTACTGTGCGGCCTTCCACAATGCATCAATCGACTCAGTCGGATTGGTCTTCAGTGTCAAATATCCGACCGCGTAATTGAGGTAAGCAAGCGTATCGTCCTTGCCTTTGAACGGCGCCCACTCCGTCGGCGCCTTGCCCGACTCGATCAATTGAATGGCTTTCTTTGCGTAGGCAAGCGCCTGCGTGTTGTATGTTTCAACCTTGGTTGAAGAAGCCAGATATCCGGCGTAGCCCAGGTCGATTTGCGCGCGCAGATAGTCAGGCTCGTCTGACAGGATCTTCGCGCCAATGGCGTATGCTTCGGAGAAATTCTTTTCGTTGATTAGGCCGGGAAGTTTGCGCTTGCGTTCGTCACGTTCGTAAGCAGCGACCCACTTCGTCAAATAGTCGGTGTACTGATCTTTGTCTTTCGTGTACTTCTGGAGATAGTCGCGCGCGGCCTGATATGCGGCGGTCGGATTGGGAATCCGATTGTCGACAAATTGCTTGTAAATCGCGATCTTTGCCGGGTCGTCGGTTTCCTGGGCAATCGCTACCGACCCAAACGCCGACAGCGAAATCGCCATAAACGCCGCCAGCACCAATCCTTTTAAGAACACTCTCATTTCAACTATCCTCCGCTATGGGCTGTTTCCCGTGCTTTAGACGCCGAAGTGGCCGCTAAAGGTTTTATCCGGGTGAGGTTATAATCGGGGTCGCAGACCATAATAATTAATGATCGCGTCAAACTAAAGTGACTAAACACATAAAATTTTCGGGCCGCATTTTATTTCTTACCGAAGACACTGCCCTAATCCGGCAGCAACTGGAAGCTCGCGACGAAGCCGCCACGACCCTGGAAACCGAACTCGCCGGGCGCTTGCTCGAGGGCGACCTGCCGTTGATGAGCAACATCTCGACTGACGAGATCACGCCAGGTTGGGTCTGCTTCTACTACGACGAGACGCTCGGCCAATACGTCTATGTCGGCATGCGTGACGGCGCCGTCAAAAAAGACGAAGTTAAAAACGGCGGATTCGCGGTCGTGGTTTCGGGACTCTCCAAGGGTTGCGGATCGTCGCGCGAGACAGCTCCGTTTGCGGAGAAAGCGGCAGGCATCCAACTCGTTATCGCGAAGTCCATCGAGAAGATCTACGGTCAAAACTCGCAAAACATCGGACTGCTGACTTCAACCGATCTCGGTTTGGTTGAACGCATTCGGCTCGGCGAAGAGATCCCGTTGGCTGAGTTCACGAAGGGAATCGATCCGATCTCGCAGGACATCGTCGCTTACGGCGGACTGTTCAACTACAACAAAGCCCGCCTGACAGGAAAAGTGTCTCCACCGCCGATCGACACGCCTCGCCGGCCGATGACCATCGTCGAAAAGATCATTGCGCGGCACGCGTTTGTAACTGCCGGAAAGATCGGCGTCGAAGCCGTCAAACCCGGCGACGCGTTGTTCGCAGTCGCCGATGTGCGCTTCTCGCACGAGTACGTGACGCCGATGGCCGAGTCGCTGTTCAAACTGGCACTCGGTCCGGATGCGCGTGTTACTGAACCGGAGTCGGTTTTCGCGTTTCGCGATCACCTGACTTTTCTTAGCAAAGTGATGTCGCCGAAACACCGTGAAATGGGTTTGCTGGAGAAAGCCGAGGGTTTGGCGACCACGCAACAGAGCTTCACAGCTAAACAAAATATCAGGCTTTACGGTGAGAATCCTGAAGGCGGGTCGGAAGCGATCTGTCACAACGCTGTGGTCGAGGATCTCGCTTTGCCGGGTCAAATCGTGATCGGAACTGACTCGCACACGTGCATGGCCGGCGTGCTTGGTTGTTTCGCGTTTGGTGTTGGTTCAACTGACATGGCGAATGCGTGGTACACGAAAGACATTCGCATCCGTGTGCCTGAGACAGTGCGGTATGTGCTGAAGGGGAAGAAACGCGCTGACGTCGCGGCGAAGGACGTGATGCTCTACATACTCGCCACGGAGTATATGAAGACGAGCAAGGGTATCGGCAAAGTGCTGGAGTTTGCCGGTGACGATTTGAAAAACTGGTCGATGGATGAGCGCGCGACGCTGACCAACATGGCCGTCGAAGCAGGCGGCACGACCGGGATCATCGAGCCTGACGAACAGACGCTCGAGTACATCGTTCGCACTCGAGGGCTCGAGCCTGAAGTGGTGCGCAAAGGATTTACTTACAGCGATCCGGATGCTGAGTATGCGGCGGTGTTTGAGATCGATCTCGACGAAATCGAACCGATGGTGGCGACGCCGGGCGATCCGCGCAATGGAATTCCGATCAACGAGCTCGAAGGAGAGGTTCGCATCGACGCCGCGTACGGGGGTTCGTGTACGGGCGGCAAGATGGCCGACATGGACATGTATGCACGCGTGCTCGAGAACGCGCTCGCGCATGGGAAGCGCGTGGCTGAAGGCGTGCGGCTGTACATTCAGTTTGGCTCGCAGAAGATCAAACAGTACGCGCGCCAGCGCGGGTACATCGAGATCTTCGAACGCGCGGGCGCTGAGTTGATCGATCCATCGTGTGGCGCATGCATCAACGCCGGTCCGGGCGCCTCGCCGTCGGCGGAGACGGTGACGGTGAGCGCGCAAAACCGGAACTTTCCCGGGCGCAGCGGCCCCGGCAAGCTCTACCTCGCCTCACCATACGTCGTCGCCGCCTCCGCGATAGCCGGGAAGATTGTCGAGCCAAGACTGTTTTTGGACGCGGATTGACGCGGATTTTAAGCTGATCCTGAAACTTTTAGCCCTCACTCTTCACTAACTTACCGAGACAATGATGAAACGGCTGACGGTCGATGAACTAAATTTGGATGCTCAGCCTGGCGCCTTCGCGGGAACCCTGATGAATAGTTCAGCAGCCCTGGTTAGTCGCGTGTGCCAGGGCGATTCCGAAGCCTTTCGTCTGATTTTTGAACGATACTCGCGTCCCGTCATCAGTTTTATCTTTGACATGGTTAATGACCGCGCCCTCGCCGAAGAACTGACGCAGGAGACTTTCGTCCGCGCCTACCGGGCGATCGGCACGATGCGCGCCGAAACAAAACTCTCGACCTGGCTATTTGGCATTGCTCGAAACGTCGCCCGCGAATCTCTCCGCGCGCGCGCCCGTGCCGGCAATCATGTCGATCTTACCGACAAGTCAGTCATGGATTTAAGCGACAACAAACCGGTACCGGTTGACGGACTGCTCAGCAAGGAGCTCAACGCGCTTGTACAGAGTGCGCTCGCTGCGCTCGACGAGGACAAGCGGCTCGTATTCACGCTGAAAGTTTTCCACCAGTGCAGCTACGAGGAGATCGCGGGGATCACAGGTTTCTCGCTGGCAAAGTTGAAGACGGATTTACATCGCGCGCGTGCGGAGATGAGAAAGAGGATCAGCCCTTACGCTGGAGTTGGTTATGAAGTGTGATGTTTGTTTAGAGCTCCTGGAAGAATATCTCGACGTTGAACTTGCGTCCGGCGATCGGGAGGAGATCAGTGCGCACCTGATCACGTGCGCTACATGCGCTGACAGCTTCTCGGCGCTTACGGCAGAGCAGGAGATCTTCAGCCGCTACGATCGCGAGCTCGACGTACCGCCTTTTCTCTGGACCAGGATCGCGCAACACACTGTAGCGGCCAAGGATCCTGTCAAACTCGGGTGGAGGGCCCGGTTGAGGAGTTTGTTTGCAACGCCGTCGATTGTGGGAATGGCGGCGCTACTGCTGATCGCAATCGCAATTGCAGCCGTTTACTTCAAAAAGAGCGAGCCGAAACAAGCTCGTGTAAATGAACCCGCGACGCCAGTCAAACAAGATCAGAACACAAACACGCAAATCCAGCAGGAACAAAAGAAACCTGAACTTTTCGCTTCATCGCCGCGAGTGAGACGTAAAGTTAGACCAGCAACTCGCGCCACCATCGATCAATCGGATGTCTTGTCCTCCGATCTTGGTTACCTCGATAGCGACGATCGCGACACCGCCAAGCACATCGAGCAAACACAAAACCTGCTGCGCTCGATCCGGAACGTTCAAGTCTCCGACGGCGACGAAGAGATCGACGTCACCTACGACAAAGCACTCTCGCGCCGTCTCCTGAACGAAAACGTCGTCTTGCGCCGCGACGCCGAGATGAAAGCAAAGTTTCCAACCAAGTCGCTGCTCGCAGATGTGGAACCGCTCCTGATCGACATCGCGAACCTACCCGATCACGCGCGCCCTGAAGACGTGCGCGTAATCAAAGAGCGTGTACAAAAAACCGAGATCGTTGCGGCACTGATGGGCTATCAGGAACGTGGCACAAACAATCGTTAAATGAGAATTGAGGCTAAACAAATGTTCAAGAAAGTTATATCAAACCTCCCCCTGGCCTTCTTTGTCGTCGCGCTAGTTGCGAATGTCGCTGTTGGTCAACAGCAGCGAGCGAGTACCGCGTCTGCTCCAGCCGCACGCTCGACGCAGCAAAACGATGCCACCGCGGTGTTTCGCAGTGCTCGCGATCTCATCACTGACGGCGAGTGGGCCAAAGCCCAGGAAAAGTTTGACGAGTACGTCAAATCCTATCCGAACGAGAAGAACATGGAAGCCGCGCTCTACTGGCTCGCGTACGCACAACATAAGATGGCGAGGTTCGACCAGATGCGCGCAACGGTCGATCGTCTCCTTCAGAAGTATCCCAACTCCAATTGGAGGGACGATGCTCGCCTCCTGCTCGCGCAAGCGCCGGGTGGTGCTCCTGCAGCTGAATATGACTCCCTCGTTCAACGTCTGGTGGGACAAGCAACAATAAACCCTCCTGTTGTACCTCAGATCGAAACAATGGTTTATACGCCGGGTGTTCCGAGCCAGTTGCTATCGCACAAGGTCCTCAAGGAATTCAGCCTGGCTACTTCCCCTTCGATGGCATCGGCAGTTCCGGTAACGACGACGATCCATGTGAATTCAAGATCGTCGTACTTCAAGCCCTCTTTCAAACTGACTTGCAACGCGGGATCGTAGCCGCAACCGACTGGCTCAAACCCGGCTCCACGCAAACTACGCGTTGCAAAAGTGCGGCGTTGACTTTGTTGGGAAGAAACGGCGGCAAATCCGTCACTCCCGTAATTCTCGGAGTAGCGCGAAGTGAACCCGATCTCAAGTTAAGAGCAAAAGCCATCTCTACTCTCGGCACGACGAATGACGATAGCGTGATCGATCCACTACGCGATTTCGCGCTCAACGCACAGGAGAACGACATCGTCGAGGCTGCCGTGTACGCGCTGAGTCAACACACCGGCGAACGCGCAGTCACCGTGCTAACTGACATCGCAACCAGCGGAAAAACTACAGCACAACGAAGGTTGGCGATCTCGAGCATTTCAACTCGCGCGGGTGAGCCTGCCGTCGACGCGTTGTTCCGAATTTACGATGGGGATCAGAGCATCGAGATTCGCAAGGCGGTGATTTCCGGGTTTGCTAATCGCAGGAGCGAACGTGCCGGCAACCGGTTGTTTGAGATTGCACGCGGCTCCGACAACATCGAGCTGCGCAAAGCCGCGATCGGTGCTATCTCACGACGCGGCGGTGATAAAGCAATCGAGTTTCTGATCAATCTCTACGACACCGAGAAGAACGAAGAGCTCAGGGATCAGATCATGAACGCACTCGGCTCGGGCGCCAGCACATTTTTCACCAATCCTGAGTTAGCGGCAGCTGCCGGTCAGAGTATTGGTTACGGCAGCAGGATGAACGACGAACGTGTGATTACGAAACTGATTGAAATCGCGCGCGATCCGAAAGCGCCGATGGAGCGTCGGAAGAGAGCGATCGGTTGGTTAAGTCGAAGCAAGCATCCGAAGGTACTCGAGTTTCTCCAGGAGTTGTTGAAGCAGTGATTTATTTGAACAGGATTTTCAGGATGAACAGGATTGTAAAAGCGACTTCGATCGCCCTCGTGTTGTGTTGCGCTGTCATGGGCCAGACGAGGAGTTTCATCCCCGTTGAGGGTGCGACTCTGAAAGCGAAGTTCGACAGCGCCATCGTCGCCGGCAAAGCAAACGCGCCTCAAGGTCGATTCTGGGTCGGGTACCAGTTTGAAGCACGGCCTGGAGTAGCAGTCGACTTTGAGGTCATCGATACCGCGGGCGGCATTTACATCTCGAGTGACGGAACCTCGATGATGTTTGACCAACGTCACGAGACGCGTGAACTCGGACTGTTTCTGCTCTTCGACGAGCAGCGCGATCAGTTCATTCGCGCCGAAGTTTACAACCTTCGTCGCGACCGTGAGTTCAGTAACTATCCGGTTTACTGGGCAGGACGCATCGGCAACGAAGAAAGTCTGAACTATCTGAAGTCGATCGTCGAATCGCCTGCGCCTGAAATGAACCGGCTGTCGGAGCGTGCGGTGTTTGCGATCGCGTTGCACGACGACGCGCGAGTCGATGCGATGCTAACCGAGATGATTCGCCGCCCTGTTGCGGAGCCGTTGCGTTCTCGCGCGATCTACTGGCTGGGACAGACACCCGAAAGTCAAACAAAGAACACCCTGTTCACCGAGATGGTTCGTAATACACAGGAAAGCAGCGAAGTTCGTTCTCAGGCGATGACGGCGCTCGCGATGAGCCGTTCTGCCGGTACGCTGTCACTCTTCCAAAATCTGTTCGAGACGATGACGGCGCGCGAGCTCAAGCGACGCGCGCTCACGGGCATCGCGCGCAACGACAACACCGAGGCTGCTGCGACTTACCTGATTCGAGTTGCTGAAAGTGACGCAGACCTGGAGCTTCAGAAACAGGCAGTGCTCGCAATCGGCAAGCTCCCGAAAGATAAAGCCGTGCCGATCCTAATTCGCACGGCGCGAAGTCATGCGAAGATGGCCGTTCGGAAGGTCGCGATCCAGGTGCTCGGGCAGACGAAAGACGAGAGAGCTGTGGCGTTCTTCAGCGAGTTGCTGAGCAAAGACTGATTGCCACATAAGGCACAAACGAAGCCATAAAAAAACACGCAACAACAAAATTCTTTTCTGCGTAGCGCAGTTAGGAACTTTAGCGTTTTTTGTGGCTTTGTTTTGTGCCTTTTTGTGGTAAGACTTGTTCGAGCATTTACAATGCCATTTATCGAGGCCCTCAAACTCGCGATTGCTGCAATACTCGGTCACAAACTGCGATCGTTTCTGACTCTTCTCGGCGTGATCTTCGGCGTCGCGACGGTAATTGTCGTTGTTTCTTTAATTGAGGGCTTCAATGCTTACGTGGACGAGAAGATCGCCGACATCGGCACTAATGCTTTCGCAGTTCAGAAGTATTCACTCGAAGACTTCGCGAGCATCGAAGCACTGAACTCGGCGCGACGCCGCAACAAAGACGTCACGCTCGAAGATCTCGAAGCATTGCGCGCGCGTGGCGGAGCGATTCACGAAGTCGGCGCGAAGACGGATGGACTGGGCGATGTAAAATTCGGATCGACGAGTCTATTTCGAGTTCATATTAACGCCACAACCCCCAATATCGCAGACATCGAGCGCATCGAGGCGCAGTCGGGACGTTACTTCAACAAAAGCGAAGACGATTCACGGCGTAACGTTTGTTTTATCGGAGCTGATGTCGCCGAAAAATTGTTTCCGACTTCTGAACCGTTGGGCCAAATGATTCGCGTCGATGGGCGTCCGTATCAAGTGATCGGTGTTGGTAAGGCTTTGGGATCGGTGTTTGGACAACCGCGAGACATGTACGTCTCTGTTCCGTTGTCGACTTTTCTTGCAGCTTACGGATCTCGACGGAGTTTGAGTGTCAGTGTTACTTCCGCGGATCCGCAGAGTTATCAGGACGCGATTGATGAGGCCGTCGTCGTGATGCGCACGCGTCGAAAACTCTCGCCCAGTGAGAAGGACAACTTTGGAATCATTACGCCGAAAGCGATCAATGAGCTGCGCGACAAGATCTTCGGCACGATTCAAATCGCGGCGATCGGAGTAACGTCGATCTCGCTAGTGGTCGGCGGCATCGTGATCATGAACATCATGCTGGTTAGCGTCACCGAGCGAACGAAGGAGATCGGAATTCGCAAGAGTATCGGCGCGCGCCGGAGTGATATCGTAAAACAGTTTCTGGCTGAATCGACGATGCTGTCGCTTTGCGGTGGAGCCATCGGAATCACGATCGCTTACCTGCTGGCGAAGCTGGTGGCGGTGTTAACTCCGGTTCCAACGGCGTTGCCGTTGGTGGCGGTGAGTTTTGCGCTCGCGGTGTCGGCGACTGTGGGTTTGATCTCCGGTGTTTATCCCGCCTGGCGCGCCGCGCGACTCGATCCGATCGAAGCTCTGCGCTCGGAATAAAATTTATTGGTCATATATCATTTGAAATTTGTCATTTATCATTGAAGACCTTCGGCTTCCGACAAAAATAACAAATGAGAAATGTCAAATGATATATGACCAATGATTTAGTCTAATGTCATGAAATTCTTTGGTAGCAGCCTTCTCGAAAACGTTCGCATGGGGCTCGACACCCTGTGGCAGCACAAGCTGCGCTCGTTTCTCACAGTGCTCGGCGTCGTGATCGGAACGATGACCGTGATCGTGATCGCGGCTTTCGTTTCCGGTATCGATCAGCGCGTGGCAAAGGAGATCGAATCGTTCGGCACAAACTCGATCTACGTCTATCGTTTCGATCCCGGGTTTAATTTCAATCCGTCGGCCGAAGAGCGAATGCGCAAACCATTGAGTTATGACGACGCGCTCGCAATCGGTTCCGAGTGTCCGTCGGTGATCTACTCAGCGGCATTCATGTCGCCGGTCGATTTCTTTGGTGGACCATTCACCGAGCGCGTCTACGTGCGTCATCGCGACATCGAAATGAAGAATGCCGCCGTGCAGGGCGCGTCACCGTCGTACTTCAAGATGGGGGTCACAAACATCGCGGAAGGTCGTTTCTTCACCGACGAAGAGAATGCGTTGCACGCAAACGTCGTCGTGATCGGAAACGACGTCGCAAATACACTGTTCCCGTTTTCCAACGCGATCGATCAAAACGTTTCGATCAGCGGGCGGCTGTATCGCGTTGTAGGTGTGCTCGCGGCGCGCGACATTTTTCTCGTCGGCGCCGAAGATCCGAACAACGAAAACAAAGTGGTGTACATGCCATATCTCACACTCCGGAAACTCTACCCGGACGTGGACGACAACTTCGTGATGGCCCAGGCGCACGCCGGCAAGATGAATGCAGCGGTCGAAGAGATCCGCGAACTCCTGCGACGGCGTCGCAAAGTCGCTTACGGGGCGCCGGATAATTTTGGTATTTCAACGTCGGATCAGATCCTGACCCAGTTTGGCGCGATCACCGGCGGCATCTTTGCGCTGATGGTTGCCATCTCGAGTGTTGGATTGCTTATTGGAGGTATCGGCGTGATGAATATCATGCTGGTGTCTGTAACTGAAAGAACTCGCGAGATCGGTGTGCGAAAAGCGATTGGCGCGCGACGCAGAGACATCGTCGCGCAGTTCCTGATCGAAGCCGGAACGCTCACGGGTGTTGGCGGAATACTCGGCATCGTTGTAGGCAGTGGTCTGGCACTACTGATTCAACTGGTGATGCCGACGTACATTCCGCTGTGGGCTCCGGTAGTTGGGTTTGTTGTTTCAGTTGGGCTTGGTGTCGTGTTTGGTTTGTGGCCGGCGTGGAAAGCGGCGCGATTGAACCCGATCGAAGCTCTGCGCTACGAGTAAAGTTAGCCACAAAACGCACAAAACAAAGCCACAAAAAGGCACAAGATTTATTAAAGTCGGACTAGGCCAATCACCGAATGTTGTGCCTTTTGTGGCTTAGTTCTGTGCCTTTTTGTGGCCAAGTTCGGCCACGATTTCCTTAATCGCTTTCCGCGCTTCTTCGACTTCTTCCGGCTTGAATGAAATCGCACCGACTACCGCGTGACCGCCGCCGCCGTAGCGTTCGCAGATCTTCGCGATGTTGTGAGTGCGCGGCACCGGTGCCCATGGATTTGAGCCGACGGAGATCTTCGTGCGCTGGGATCCGCGCGTAAGTGCGACGGAGTAAGTAGTCTCGGGATGCAAGTAGTAAGGAATGAACTTGTTGAAGCCTTCGTAACCTTCGTCCACCAGATCGAAGTGAACTACACCGTCCGCGGCAACTGCTTTTCTTCTCACCGTTTCAAGCGTCTCGAGATGTTGTTGCAGTATCGGCTTGAAACGGCGCTGCACTTCCGCGCCCGTTGCGACTTCCTCGAGCGATTGAGTTGTAAGCTCGCGAATGATTTGTTCGATAAACGAATCGTCAGGATCAGCTTCGATCACCTGCATCAACTGCAACGCAGGCTCTTTCAACTCGACGCACTGCGCCGGCGACTCGTATAGTGCGCCGTCGATGATGTGCGCCCAGTGAACGAGCGACTCGATTGGTTCAGCGTTAAAGCCGAACCGCTCGTGCGCGACATCCGCGATGAATTCTGTACACGATTTCCTTGTCGCATCCAGGAACTTTCTCCCGGACGTGTCTGCGCGAAAATGTGCTTCATCTTCTGGAGTGAGAAAGGCGGACTCGTGATGATCGAACCACCACGTCAGTTTTTCAGAAGCCGCGTATTTGAAATCGACGATGGCATTCTCGTCTGAATCAAACATGGTAAGGTCAAACAAATTGCCGGGCCGGTGCAGTAATCCGGTGTAATTGACGTGGGCGTCAGGGTTAATACGTTCTTTGTAGAAGCGTGTGAAGGTCGCTGCTGAAGCGACACCGTCGAAGCAGTGGCCGTGGTACAGGACGCGAAGGTTCATTATGGTGGTAAACGGAAGAGAATCATTTATCATTTATCATTTGACTTTATCATTTGGTTATTTGAAGACTTTCAGATACCGGAGGTCTTGAAATGGCCAAATGATAAATGTCAAATGACAATTGATAAATAATTCAGTTCGCCTTACAAGGCTGAATCACGCCGGCGGGACGGACCACCAACCTTCGACGCGATAAACTTGTCGACCTCCTCCTCAATCAGTTCACCATTCACAACCATCGCTTTTTCCACTAACACGTCGCCCGTCGCGTTCACTTTTTCCGGTTCAAGAAAAATATTCCACGGCGAACCCCAGTTACGCGTATCGCCGGTAAGTTGCCGGTACTGGTAATGAGGTGTCGTCTGCTTGTCCTGCCTCGACTCTGACTCGAAAACAACCGGATACGGTGGACCAGCTTCGCCGAAGTAACTGCGAACATCGGCGCGCGTGGCATACTCGGCCACGCCAATCACCTGAAATCCCTGTGCCTTGTACTTCTCATACAACTTCGCTGCAACCGGCGCTTCGTTCTTCCAGTTTCCACACCACGGTGCAAAGTAAACAATCATGACCAGCTTCTTACCGGCCATCAGCGCGCGCAAGTCTTCGGGTTTCTCAGTGATGACGTTCGGTAACGACCAGTTTTTGTAATTCACCGTCTTCTCCACCAGCGGTGAATATTCATGACCCGATTGCGCTGCGGCTATGACTGGTAGAACGAGCAGTGCGAGAATCGAGAGGATGAAAAGTTTTTTCATGGTAATACTCCGTCGAACTACTAACGCTAATTTGCGGCAACCGCAGTCGCAGGCGTTTCAGCGAGCAACGGCTTAACTGCTGCCTCCCACCCGGCTTTGTCTTTGGCTCCGATGATTTTGTGACGAATGCGTCCCTGCCGATCGATGAGGTAAGTGGTCGGCAACACTGACTGCGCGTATTTAACTTTCGCATCGCTACCGCCTACCAACACCTGGTATTCAAACTTCGCGACTTCCTCCTGATAGGTGTTTACGTCGTCGATGCTGTCGTCAAGAGAAGCGCCCACGATCTTCAAGCCCTGTGCCTGTAGCTCTTTCTGCAATTCATTCAGCGCAGGTATTTCCTCGCGGCACGGGATGCAGTACGTGGCCCAGAAGTTCAGCAACACAACCTGCCCCTGGAGTTCCTTGATACGAAACGGCGCACCCGCGAGAGTTTGAAATTCAACGTCGGGCGCAGTTTCCCAGTTCGCATTTGCAGACTGTGGCGGTGGAGCCGGTGTTTTTTGATTTAGTGAGACGAGGCCTTCTAAATTCGGAATCCAGGCCATGACTCTCGAGCTCGCGAGCACAGTCGCTTTCCCGCTCATGACGAGAATACCAACGCAGATCAGAATAATTCCCGACAGGACTTCGACTTTGTGCAAGTGCTTGCGAAAGTTTTTGTAAAAGCCGAGAAACTGGTTGATGCCGAGGCCGGTTAAAAGAAACGGCACTGCCAGGCCGGCGGAGTAAAAGGCTGAGAGCACCAAACCGCTTTTCCAACCCCCACTCGTCGCTGCAAGACCGATGATGCCACCGAGTATTGGTCCAATGCACGGGGTCCAACCAGCGGCAAACGCGATTCCCAACGCTGCTGAGCCGAGAAAGCCGCGCGGTTTATCGTCAGAGAAGAAACGTGTGTCTTTATAAAGTGCCGAGATCTTGATAAGACCGATCAGTTGCAAACCAAAAGCGATGATGACGATGCCGCCGATGATTCGCACCCACGGATTGCTCGTGATGGCTGAGCCGACGAGACCAGCGGTTGTGCCGAGCACCAGAAAAATGACTGACAAACCTGCGTTGAAGGCGAGCGAGTTTATAATCACCGCGCGCCGGCTGCTCACGCCTTGCTTGAGGTTATCGACACTGACACCTGAGATCAGCGAAATGTAACCCGGGACAAGCGGAAGCACACACGGCGACAGGAACGAGAGTACGCCGGCCACAAAAGAAATCGCGATAGTTAATAAAAATCCCTGGTCCATTATCTATATTTTAAATTTCCGTTTTCTGGCTCACTTCTCGTCCAGCAACTTCTTGATCATCTCACCCAAAAGCGCGATCTCTCCTTCGTCAGCGCCCAGCGAGATGTAACGCACGACGCCTTTGCGATCGATCAGAAACGAAGTCGGTATCGCAAACACGCCGTAGTTGAATTCGTTGGTATTCGAATCCGAGACTACGAAGCCGTACGGCAGCGAATTTCGTTTCCTGAAATCGCGCAGGTAAACAAGCTCTTCAGCCGGGGTCAGTTTGCGTCCGTCGCCGTGTCCATAGTACTTCGTCACGCCCAGAATCACGAGTCCCTTGCTCTTGTAGCTCGTTTGCCAACGCGCAAAGTTTGGAAGCGTGTAACGGCATGGACCACACCACGGCGCCCAGAAATCAAGCAGTACCACCTTGCCGCGAAGATCGGCGAGTTTCACCGGTTGCTGCTCGATCCATTCCTCCCCAATCATCTCCGGCAATACTGCTTTTGATGACGTCCAAGTTGAATCAAAGAGTTGATCGAGAGCAAGCGACGGGTTGAGTCGCAGTAAACGGCCGGTCGTTTCCTTGTAGAGATTCGCTGAAGGCAGCGCGATCGATAAGCGACGCAGGTCGGTCCACGTTGTAACCGCCAGATCCTTCTGATTCGTTTTCACATAAGCGTCCGCCAGGTACATGCCCGACTTCAACAATATCTCGTCGCGACGAAAGACTTCAGCTTTACTCGCCTCTGCATACGACTTCGCCGCCGCCAGCATCTGCTGCGCGTGCGTGGTCATCGAAGCGTAATCCTTCGCGCGCAGATATCCGTCAGTGATCACCAATTCCATCCGATAACGATCGTCAGGGTTCTGCGGTTGATGACGCGCATATGCTTCGACCGCAGCTTTTGCTTCCGGGAATAGCTCCTTTCTCACGGCGTAAAGCACGACGACATTTCGCGCGTTCTGCGCTTTAAGTCCGTCTGGATCGTCCTTCAAAAAGAGACGCATCGCCGAGAGCGCCGCATCGGCATCAGCGGCGAGATGATGAAGCATGCCGAGGTAATAAAGATCTTCGCCTGCAAGGGGCGAGCGCGACGCCAGTGTTGCAGCGTTTTTGATCGCGAGATCCTTCTGCTCTTTTTTCGTTTGCGTTTCGAGCTTTGGATCGTATGGCAGCTTTTGCTTGTTGAATTCCTGAAATCGCCGTCCGAGATAACCGTTCGCGTCTTCGTAAAGCTCCTGAGCCGCGCGCATGTCAGGTTTCCCGTCATGCTTTGCTTCAGGCTTGGGCGCCAGGCCCTGCGCGAAAATTGGCGCGGCTGTAAAAAGCAGTAGCAGTATTAATGACGAAACTTTTGCAGTCATTCGACAGATGCGACGGATCGCGGGAGAAAACGTTCGGGACTAAAAGGCGCGAGCAAAGGCGAGGTAACACCTTCGACAATTGCTTCTGAAATCAACTCGCCGGTTATTGGCGCGAGTAGGATTCCATTCCGGTAATGCCCGGTTGCATAAAAGAGCCTGTCAATTTCAACACAAGGCCCCAGAACTGGCAAACCGTCAGGCGAACGCGGCCTCAGGCCCGCCCAGGTGTCGACAATCGGCAATTTGGAGATGGCGGGCGAGATTTCGTGCGCGTTATGAAGAATCGTGCTGATGCCGCCTGCGGTAACGCATTTAGCGAAACCGGCTTCTTCACTGGTTGACCCCGCTAACAAGCGCCCGTCGCGGCGTGGGACGAGATAACCGCGGCGGCTAAAAATAATGTGACGCGTGAGATGTGGTTTTGCTTCGAGACAAACCATTTGGCCGCGCACTGGTTCGATCGGAGGATACGTGTGCTTGATATGACCTGACCACGTTCCCGCGGCAACAACCGCGGTCGAGCAACTGATCGCGCCACGATTCGTCTGCACTCCAGTCAAACGATTCCGTTCGACGATCAACGAGTCGACGTTTGTTTCTGTGATCGTAGTGACGCCGAGGTTGCTGACACTGTTTGCGAGTGCGCTCAAAAGTCGACGATTTTCGACTTGAATGTCTTGCGGAAAGAGCAGTGCGCCGAGAGTTTCACTCGAGATGCAAGGTTCGAGTTCGCGTGCCGCTTTTGCGCTTAACAACTCAACCTGAAGACCCGCGCGCGACTGGAAGTAATATCCCTTTTCGATCTCTTCCTGATCTTGCTCGTTGAGCGCGAGATAGAGAGTTCCGGTCGTGTCGAGCTCAACATCAATTCCAGTTTCATCCAGCAACGCGGCGGCGAAGGATGCGTATAAATCACGACTCTGACACGCGAGTGTGAACAAGTCGTCTTTAGTCGCCGCTTCAACCTGTGGCAGCAGCATTCCGGCGGCAGCAAACGAAGCCTCGCCGCCAAGTCCCGCTCGTTCGATTAGACAAACATCGCGCACGCCACGCAGCGCAAGAGCGCGTGCGATAGTTAGACCAATCACGCCACCGCCAATAATGACAACGTCTGCGGAATGTTTGTCGAACACTGTGTTATCCTTGCGAACAATGCATCGTATCACACTGATTCCAGGCGACGGCATCGGCCCCGAAGTAGCCTCAAACGTAGTGCGAATCATCGAAGCGTCAGGCGTCGAGATTCAATGGGAAACTCATTACGCGGGGGCGCAGGCGCTCGAAAAATTCGGCGAAACACTGCCGCAGGAATTGCTCGACTCGATCCTTCGAAACAAAGTCGCGCTCAAGGGACCCATCACTACGCCGATCGGAAAAGGGTTCACATCGGTCAACGTCGGGTTGCGTAAGACCCTCGACTTGTATGCGAACCTGCGACCAGTGCGAGCGCTGCCAAACGTGCCGTGTCGCTATCCGGAACTGGATCTGGTTGTAGTGCGCGAAAACACGGAGAGCTTGTACGCGGGTTTGGAACACGTCGTGGTGCCGGGTGTTGTCGAGAGCTTGAAGATCATCACGGAGAAAGCGTCGACGCGGATCGCGCGTTTTGCGTTCGAGCACGCGAAGAGTGAGGGTCGCAAGAAAGTGACGGCGGTGCATAAAGCGAACATCATGAAGCTTTCGGATGGATTGTTTCTCGACTGCTTTAGAAAAGTTAGCGCCGACTATCCCGATATCATCGCCGATGACAAGATCGTCGATAACGCGTGCATGCAGCTTGTGATGCGACCCGAGCAATTTGACATCATGTTGCTCGAGAATCTTTACGGCGACATCGTTTCGGATCTGTGTGCGGGTTTGGTTGGCGGGTTGGGACTGGTCCCCGGAGCAAACATTGGCGAAAAGGGCGCGGTGTTTGAGGCGGTTCACGGCTCCGCGCCCGATATCGCGGGCCAGGGCATCGCTAATCCGACTGCGCTGCTGCAATCCGGGATTCTGATGCTGCGTTACATCGGCGAACGCGAGGCCGCCGATCGGGTTGAGAAAGCGATGATGACGGTGTTTGAGGAAGGCAAGGTCAGGACTAAAGACATTGGAGGCACCGCGAAGACCGCCGAGTTCGCGGATGCGATTATCCAAAAGATGAATACCTAATACGTATCTTTTATCTGTTCTTCTCATTAACTCTTCAATCTCTTCAGCCTGCTTAGGCACTTTGTGCGTCAAAACTCTCGGGCCGTTATTCGTGCAGAGAACGTCGTCCTCAATTCGCACCCCGATCCCAAGATACTGCTCCGGTACGTCTTTACTATCCGGCGATACATAAATCCCCGGCTCAACGGTCATCACCACGCCAGGTTCGAGCGCGCGTGACTCCTTGCCAAAATAGTAACGCCCAACATCATGCACATCGATCCCGAGCATGTGCCCGAGCCCGTGCATGTAAAACTTTTCGTATTTCTTTTCCTTGATCAATTCTTCGGGACTGCCTTTGAGTAACCCAAGCTCAACCATGCCTTCAGTCAACACTTCAACCGAGTGTTGCTTCAACTGATCGTGCGTCACTCCGGGGCGGACCATCTCAACACACGCCATCTGCGCCTTCAACACGAGGTCGTAGATCTCGCGCTGCGGTTTCGAGTAACGCCCGTTGATCGGAAAAGTGCGCGTGATATCAGACGCATAACCTTTGTATTCAGCGCCTGCATCGACGAGCAACAGATCCCCATCGCGCAGCTCGCCGTCGTTATTGATGTAATGAAGCACAGTCGCGTTTGCACCAGCTCCAACGATCGAGGTGTACGCCGGCGCCGCCGCGCCGTGTCGACGAAATACCTGTTCGATCAGCGCTTCTATCTGGTACTCCTGCATTCCCGGACGCGCGGCTTTCATCGCTTCGCGATGAGCTTCGGCGGCGATGTCAGCAGCCTGTTGCATGATCTCCAGCTCTTCAGGGCTCTTCACCACGCGCATCTCGTGAACGATCGTCCCCGGATCTACGATCGTCTGCGGCGGATGAATCGGTTTCCGATTTAACGAACGCATGCGAGAAATCTCTTTGATAATTCTGTCGTCGAGATGCTTGTGCACACCGAGCCGGTAATAAAGCACGTCCGCGCCGTCGAGATATTCGGCGAGTTTCGCTTCAAACTCCGCAACCGGAAAAGCCTCGCCCGCGCCAAACTCACTTTTCGCGCCTTCAACACCGGCGCGACGCCCGTCCCAAATCTCTCTTTCGGGATCGCGCGGCCGCACAAACAACGTGTACTTCGGATCAGCTTCAGGCTTTATGACCGCGACTGAGTCGGGTTCTTCAAAACCCGTCAGGTAGAAGAAATCCGAGTCCTGACGAAAACGATAATGAGTATCGTTGGACCGGGTGGTGTCGTGCGCGCCGGGAATAATGGCAACGGATTTGGGCGCCATGCGCCGCATAAACTCCTCGAGCTGGGGTCTGATCATCGAAAACTTCTCCTCGTGTGGGTTGGCCGCATTGTAGCGCATAACAGAACCGAGCGCGGTAGCGCCGGGTAAATGAATTGCATAAGAACGCGTTGAGGCGTGATGTTACCCGGCGCTACCGCGCTCGGTTCTGTATAATCCATTGCCAGTGAGGACCCTTACGTCAACTCAAGTACGAGAGATCATTTCGTACGATCCATCGACGGGCGAAGAGATCGGGCGTGCGCCGCTCATGAATGCATCCGAGGTCGCAGCCGCCGTAAATAAAGCGCGCGACGCTCAACCCGCGTGGGCTCGATTGTCGTATCGATCGCGCGCGCCGTTCATTCTGCGTGCGCGCGAGCTCGTGCTGGAACAACTCGAAGAGATCGCAAAACTGATCTCGCGCGAAACCGGCAAACCCGCGACTGAAGCAATCGCGATGGAGATCGTACCCACGCTCGATCTCATGCATTACTTTGCCGAGAACACTGAGAAGCTTTTGGACCAACGCCGGATCGGTCTCGGCCAGTACAACCTGATGGGCCGCTCCTCGTACCTCGTCTATAAACCACTTGGCGTGGTCGGAATCATCTCGCCGTGGAATTTTCCATGGGCCACTCCGCTCGATGAAGTGGTGATGGCGCTGATGGCCGGCAATGCCGCCGTCGTAAAACCGAGTGAATTGACTCCACTCACCGCGTTGAAGATCGGAAGTATATTCAAGCAGGCTCAACTGCCCGATGGACTGCTCGAGATTGTCACTGGCGATGGATCAACCGGCTCCGCACTCGTCGACTCCGGTGTCAACAAGATTATGTTTACCGGCAGCGTGAACACCGGTAAGCGTGTTGCCGAAGCTGCTGCAAAACATTTGACTCCTGTCGTTCTCGAACTCGGCGGGAAGGATCCGATGGTCGTTCTCGAAGACGCCGATCTTCCGAACGCCGCGCGAGCCGCAATCTGGGGCGCGTTCTGCAACTCCGGTCAGGCATGCGCTTCGATCGAACGTTGTTACGTGCAAGAGACGATCGCGGATAAGTTCGTCGATCTCGTCGTGAAAGAAACTCAACTGCTCAAGCAGGACAAAGCGTCGGTAGAGGCAATCGACGTCGGCGCCATGACGAATGAACAGCAGTTACTGATTGTTGAGGATCACGTAAGCGATGCGGTCGAACGCGGCGCAAATATTCGCACGGGCGGTCAGCGCCTCAACAACTCGCACGGGTGGTTTCATCAACCGACTGTCGTTACGGGAGTCGATCACTCGATGAAATTGATGCGTGATGAGACGTTTGGTCCGGTGCTGCCGATCATGACCTTCAAAACTGATGAAGAGGCAGTTCTACTCGCGAACGACAGTATTTATGGTCTGACTGCGAGCGTGTTTACGAAAGACATCGGGCGCGGCCGTCGTCTCGCCGAACAGATCGACGCCGGAACAGTGATGATCAACGAGGTCGTCTACACGCACGCTGTGGCGCAAACACCGTGGGGCGGCGTCAAGCAGAGCGGTTATGGCCGCACGCACGGACGCCTCGGACTCCTCGAACTCGTCAGCGCCCAGCACATTCATGTCAACGCAGTTCCGGGTGTGGCGGACGTTTGGTGGTTTCCGTACACGAAGCAGGCCGGGCAGCTTTTTCGCGCCTTCGCGCGGCACTTCACAAACGGCTCGGTTCTCAGTTCCTCGAGACTTTTACCGCAAATAATCCGGCGGCTTTTGGAGCGCCGAAAGACCCCGTAAGCTGGCTGGCAGTCGCTTGTGCCGGGTGCTATACTCCGTCGCGTCCCAGTTATCACTGTCTACTCACTGGGATGCCCTGTTTCCAGTTGTGTACGTTTTTTGAGTAACTGTGGCTGTAGTTCTAACTCCCAATACTACCGCACTTCGTTTCTCACATTAGCCCTGACTTTGGAGGACCTCTGTGAAAAGATTCTATGCATTACTAATGATGGTGATTCTGTGTTCGGTGAGCTTTATTCCGCTTACAGTCCAGGCGCAGAGCGATACAGCTTTGCAACACCGAGCCGAGATCAGCCGTCCTGTTCACTTCGATAAAACCACGAAGCCCCTTCGCGAAATGTTTGATACCGGTGAGAAACCACAGCCAGCTCGCGGTGGCAGAGATTTCGAGCCGGGCCGGCCACAACCAGTGGAGAACAACAACCGGCCGTTCACCGATCCTTTGGCCGATAAAAGCGTGGGCGCAACCGCGGCTCCTAACGTTTTAGCTTCGGTTGCAGGCGTGCCAATAGATCCACAAGCGCGCGTTGCACCACCAGATACAACGGGCGACGTTGGTCCAAATCACTATGTGCAATGGGTAAACCTGCGGTATTCGATCTACACGTTGAGCAGAGGTGCGAACAACGAGATCACGGCGTTCAACCTCGTGCCTGGATTTCCGAAGCAAGGCAACGTTGTGTGGCAGGGCTTCGGAGGCCGGTGTCAAACGGACAACGACGGTGACCCGATCGTGCAATACGATCAACTCGCCGATCGTTGGGTGTTGACGCAGTTTGCCGTTTCCAGTCAGCCGTTTACTCAGTGCGTCGCAGTCTCGACCAGTCCTGATCCGACTGGAACGTACTTCCGCTACGCATTCTCGTACGCTCGCGAGTTCAACGACTACCCGAAAATGGGTGTGTGGCCGGATGCCTACTACATCAGCTACAACATGTTTCGAAACGGTCGTTCGTTTACCGGAAACACTGTCTGTGCTTTTGAACGCGCGCAGATGCTGGTTGGTGGTCCGGCGCGTCAGGCGTGTGTGAACACTACCGGCGGGCACAGCATGGAACCGGCAGACCTCGAAGGCACGACCCTTCCACCCGCAGGTTCACCAAACCTGTTGATGAGCATTACGACAAGCACGGTCCAATTCTGGCGCTTCGCGGTAAATTGGGGCGCTGGAACAGGTACTTTGACTGGTCCAACAACAGTTTCCGGTGTTGCTGCATTCAGTAGGGCGTGTGGTGGTGGAGCGTGCATCGTCCAGCCTGGAACTTCAACTCGACTCGATTCACTCGCGGATCGATTGATGTATCGCTTGAGTTATCGCCGGTTTGACACGCACGAATCGTTGGTCATCAACCATTCAGTGACTAGCGGCACGGGCGTTGGAATTCGATGGTATGAACTGCGCAACGCGGCTGGTCAAAGTTTTGCCACGGCTAACCCCGTAGTTCATCAACAAGGCACCTATGCGCCGACCAACGATTTTCGGTGGATGGGAAGCGCTGCGATGGACCGCACAGGCGGCATCGCAATCGGTTACAACATCTCGAGCGGTAGCATTGTGCCGAGTATTCGTTATGCGTTTCGCGGGCCGGCGGATCCTTTGGGAACGCTGGGTAACGAAACAAGCATTCTGACAGGAAGCGGATCGCAAACTGGAAACCTCACGCGTTGGGGTGATTACAGTACGATCAGTGTCGATCCGGTTGATGGCTGCACGATGGTTTTCACGACGCAGTTTCAGCCGGCAAACGGCAGTTTTAACTGGAACACGTGGATTCATAGCTTTAAGCTATCGACGTGTAACTAATTTTCTGACGGGGAGACGGGGCGACGCGGAGACACGGGGATTTCTCCGCGTCGCCCCGTCTCCCCGTCACCGCGTCGGTTTTTACTTTCGGAAGAACCTGCCTTACCATCACCCCTCGTGACCCTCTGGAAGAACTACATGCACCGGCGTGAACGCTGGTATCACCAACGCGACGACAATCGTCTCGTCCGCCCATTCGATTGGGGCCTGTCATACATCATCGATCATGTGAACGGCGATGATCCGCGCGATCTGTTTCGACAGCACACCGACCGCGTGATGCAGGCAAGCGACGAGTTTTACGCACTGCCGCCTATCGATGACTATCAACTCGTGGGCGATCAGCTGACGTGGACCAGCGCGGTACATACGCCGTCAATCGAAAACAACATTGCACGCGCCCGGTTCTTTCCCGAAAAAAGGGATAACGGAAAGAAGTCGCGCAATGCTGTCGTCGTACTGCCGCAGTGGAATGCACAACCCGACAGTCACGTCGAAGCTTGTCGCATCTTCAACATGATCGGAATGGCTGCACTCCGGCTAACGCTTCCATACCATCAGCAACGAAAGCCCGCCGAGCTCGAACGTGCGGATCATCTCGTCAGCACCAACATCGGGCGCACTATTCAATCGATGAGGCAAGCTGTGCTGGATACTCGTGCAGCGGTCCGCTGGCTAAAAACAGAGGGGTATGAGCGCGTCGGAATTCTCGGCACGAGCGTCGGTTCCTGTATTGCGTTTTTGGCGTTTGCGCACGACCCGGATCTCAACGCGGGCGCTTTCAACCACGTTTCGGGATATGTCGCAGATGTCGTTTGGAACGGCCTCTCAACCGCTCATGTGCGCGCAGGTTTTGCGGATCACTTAACGCTCGATGAGCTTCGCACTTACTGGACGCCGATCAGCCCGCTTCCATTTATGCCGCGCGTTGCTCGTATGGGCCACCGGCCGTTGCGCTTCATCATCGCGCGCTACGATCTAACGTTTCCGATCGACCTTTCTCACGATGCGATCGCGGAAGCGCGTCTCAACAACCTGCCACTCGACGTCGTTTGGCTTCCCTGCGGCCACTACACCACCGCCGAGATGCCGTGGAAAGCGATCGACGCGTGGAAGATCGCGACGTTCTTCAGAAAGCAATTTAAATAGGGAAGAACCGAGGCGCGTTCGCCGTCTAACCGGCATGAAGCTAATCGCTGCGCCAATCCTGCTGTTAGTCGCTGTCCTGATTTTTACCTGTTCACCCGCACACACCGCCGGAGGCTACGAATGGATTCGTGCTGTGAATCCCGGGGTTAAAACCTGGCCACGTTGGGTTGTCCCTGTTGCCGCCAACGACAAAAAGCTCTGGATGATCGATGAAGACACCACGTGGTCATCGTCGGACGGTATCAAGTGGACGACGATCAAAAACAACGCTGCGCAAGCAGTGCGTCCCGGTGCGTCGCAGATCTTTTTCAACGGAAGGTTCTGGTTGATGGGTGGGATGAACACGTGGGCGGAATTCACGAACGAGATTTGGTCTTCGAGCGACGGAGTCGAATGGACCATGGTCGCCGAACACGCGCCGTGGCGACCTCGCCGCAACGCATTGATCGTCGAGTTTGACAGCAAATTATGGCTGTTTGGCGGTTGGGAAAGTTCCGGCAAGAAAGACGTCACGCCGGTGCGTTTCTTTAGAGATGTTTGGCAATCGAGCGATGGGGTCGAGTGGAAACAGATCGCCTCAAATATGCCTGCGAGTGACGAGCAAGTACTCGTTTTCGCGAATCAAATGTGGGTTTTGGGGAGGGAGGGCGTCTGGACCACGAATGACGGTGTCACGTGGCGGCAACGCGCAACGGGCCCGCCCTTTTCTGATCGACGCGCTTACGGGGCGCTGGTTTTTGACAGGCAAATGTGGATCTTCGGGGGTATGGGGTCAGAAAAAACGACCAACGAGGTGTGGTCATCGCGCGACGGCATCTCGTGGACGCGAGTTGAGCGCGCGCCATGGTTCCCGCGCGGCGCTAAATACAGCACAGTCTTTAATGGAAAACTCTGGATCTATGGCGGCAAGACCGGAACCACATACGACCAGGCCGACGACGTCTGGTTCATGACACGAAATTGACGCGGAGAGTTCAGAGTTCAACCCGCTTTGCCCGAAAAGTACCTAAACCGAGGAAGATCTCTGCGCAAAGGCGCAAAGGAGCAAAGCGCTACCGCGTTCCCAAAGGCTTTCTTTGCGCCTTTGCGCGAGAAATTATTTCTTTTCCACAGAAAGCTAAAGCTGAACTCTGAACTTACTTAGCCAACGGGAACACAGCCTCGATATCCACCGGCACGTCCTTCAACTTGTCCAGCGCCTGCTGCATCGGCGGCCTGACGACGGCAAACTTGTCGAGGATCGCTTTGGCCTTGTCGTACGATCCTTCCGCCTCGAGCGTCAACAACTCGCGCGTCAACTTCGTCACACTCGCTTTGATCTTCGAGTTATCGATACTGAACTTGCCCGAAGCTTCGTCAAACTTGATCGCGCCCTCATCACTCAGATAATTGAACTGCATTGCAACGCCGCGTCCGTGCGCCTCTGTAATCCCAAAGCGCACCGAGCGAAACATGCTTGCGAGGTAAGTCGTGTAAAGCGTGCGCTCCATGCTCTTCTCAATAATGCCGCGATCGATCATGTACTGAAGCGCCCACAACCCCGTCATGTCAGCCTTCGCTTCCTCGATCGCCGAGTAAAGCTCCTTCAACTGCTTGCGAACGGTCGTTTCCTGACCATTCACGGTGATGTTGTGTGGTCCAAGTCCGTGCATCAGCTCGTGACACAGTATGTGCGTAAAGAACGACTCGAATGCGAGTGCTGACTGATCGGGGGCATTCAAAACAACTCGTGAGATCGGAATCAGCGTCTTGTTGAACTTCGCATCCTGAACGTTCTTCAGCATGACGCGCTTGGAGCCTTTTTCCTTAACTACTCGCTCATCATTCGGAAGATTGAACGCCGCAGTTTGCACGCCGCTGTTTCCTTCGCCTGAGCCAAACACGTTATTAACAACTCGAATCGGCGAAGCAGCACCGAGTTTTGGATTTCGATAACGCGGTTCGATCGGAAGATTGTTCTCCAGTTCCTGCAAATGCCCGCTGAACTTCGCGAGCTTCGCCGTCTCAGCATCGTCGCGCAACGTTACGTAAGCCTCGAACGCGGCTTTATAACTAAACAACTCGTCTTCGTAGGTTTCGTATGGTCCAAACGTGACGTCGATCGGAGAGTCGAGCGCCATCCACGCCACGTCGCTTTCGTAGTAATCATCGGAGCCGAACGCATCGGCGCGTTTGTTCAAAAAGTCTTTGAGCGTCGCGTTCGTTGTTAGCGCAGCCGCTTCGCGCAACAGCTTCGCCGCCGGAACGAGAAATTCTTTATAGGCTTCGCTGTAAGGAACGATCGTCAGTTTCCGGTCGGGTCCGCGTCGAATGAGATGAAAGAAGCCGGTAGCTTTTTGTTTGTCCGCATCCGAGAGTGTTGCGAGCCAGGAGTTGAATTCCTCCTTCGTCATGTCTTCAGGATAGTAACTGGCGCCGGGTGGCTTTTCTCTGGGCACGCCTTCGATGAAGGGCTGTTTCTCGTCGAGCCGCGACCATGGACCATCGTTGATGTAGAAGTAGTGAAGACGTTGACGGCCGGCCGGTGTCTTGTCTGCCTGGAGTTTCTTTTCGAGGGCTTCATTGCCGTTCCACACCTGGCGCAGAAACAACGGGTCGAGTAATTTGGCGGCCTCGATGATCTTATCGAGCGCCTGCCGGTCTTTGGGTGTCAGCTTCGAGACGTCGGCGGTCAAGTTCGTCGGCGCGAAGCGTGCGATCTTCCGACCGAGCTCCGGATCACCGGCTGCTGGTTGCTGAGCAATCAAGGTTGTTCCGATCAGTGCCATTGTTAAAACGAGAGAAATGGAAGGTTTCATACTTTGATTTTCAAATATCCCAAAAAACTTCACTCATCGGGCATGAGAAACCCGGGAGAGCGTCAGTTGTCAATTCGTCTGCGCTCGTAAGAGTTTCCACGAGCTCTAAAGAATCCCCGCGCTTCACGTAGCGTTCCAATAAAAGTTTCTTCGGCTCCACAATCCAATACTCCGGGACATCGTGCTTATCGTACAAGTTAAGCTTAGCGATGCGATCGCGCCGGACATTTTTCGAGCCCGGTGAGATTATTTCGATCACCAAAGCCGGCGGTCCGGTGAGCCGGTCGCCACTGACAATCGTTTCTCGTTGTTCGTACCGAAAAAACACGACATCAGGAATAACGCCACTGATGTTGCTTAGTACTAAACCCGGCGTAGTAACAACCTTACCGATTGGATTCGTCTTCAGAAAAGCTCGGATCAGGAAGATTAGGTTGCTCGCAACCGTTTGATGTGTGAGGCCTGGTGAGCAGGACACAAACAGTACTCCTTCTATAATTTCGTAGCGATTCCATTCGTCGTAAGGAAGCGCGTCCCAATCTGCAATGGTTAAGAGAGGTTCTATTCTCGCGTTCATAAAGCTCCGATGTTTGTGAGTTGTCGTGAGTTTACCACATCCTACAACGCCTGACGGTTCTTCAGGATCTTCACGAATGATGCTGCACGCAGTTCCGGCAACGTCAATCCGGACAAGCTCACTGCTTCCTCTTCCGTGATCGCTCCACAATTGATCGCGCGCAGGAAATAATTGAGCAGACCCTGGCCCGTTGCCGCATCGTCGAACACATCGCCGACGAGTGTTGCCTTCGCAGCCTTCTCAACAAAGTTCTTCAAACGCTCCGATGCAGCCTCGAGACTCTGGAGGAAGAAAGAATAAACCGCCGCATAGCGCGTCGGCAGTTGCGCCGGGTGAAGATCCCAACCCTGGTAAAAAGCGTTCGTCAACGAATGCTGAATGTGATCGAAGTGAAGCTTCCACGCGCGATGGACCACCTCACGATTCTCCTCGATCTGGTCGGGCGTCAAAGGTAGCCCACCTTCTGTGAACCGGTGAGGAGCGACCGGCATGATGTTCGTTGCGCCATCCGAAAGCCAGATACCGGTGCCCGCAAATGAAACCTGCATCATGTGTTTTGCAAAGTCACACGCAGGATGCAGCATGTGCTGGTGTGCGGCGGTGATGCTGCAACCAGCCGTGTAATCGTAAGTGCCAAAATGAGCGGCGACGCAACGTCCTTCTCCGGCTGCCAGAAGAAGTGGAAGATTGATCTGACCATGGTGATTGATGATCGATTGCGTGGTTTCGATCATCATTTCAAACTTCAAACTTCCCGTAGCTAACCCTGTCTGCTTCTCGAGTTGTGCCAGCAACGCTGCAAGCGCCGATACCTGTTCGGGAATCGTGATCTTCGGCAGAGTGACGACGAAATTATCCGGGAGTACTCCTTTGTTACGTTCAACGAGCGTGGTGACGAAGATATCGAGGGTGCGAAAACTGCGAGCCCGCAGTTCTTCATTGAACGGTTTAATGCGAATACCGATGAACGGCGGGAGAGTACCTTGATTACTTCCTTCAGCAGTTTCGGTTGCCGCTGAAACCGCGTGGCCGTCTTCTTCGTCGTCGGGGCGGTTCCCGTAACCATCTTCAAAATCGATGCGAAAATCTTCCACCGGCTCGCGCTGAAGTTTCTCGCCGACTCTGCTGTAAATCGTGTGGGCCAGCCATCCCGCTTTTTTCTCTTTGCGCGCGCGGTCGGGGTCGTTTTTCAGAACCGAAACGAGTTCTGTTGCGTGCTCAAAACTTTGCGGCAGCTCGTTTGAGCCGGGCAGATTCAGGGCCCTGGCGAAAGTAATGAAATCGGGCGCAAACTGATCCAGTGAACGCCGGGCGAGGGACCCGAGGCGGCTTGCCGAGTCAGACTTGAACAGGTGCGCGCCGCCGTAAACCGTGTGAACAGGTTGGCGACGGCCGGTTTCTCCAGGATAGTGCCTGGCGAATTCTTCATTCGCCGCGCGTAAACGGTCCGTAATGTCTGTCATGCGCGTCATAGTAGCACCACAGATTCTGTATTGACACAGCATCCCCGGCTTCGCTATTTTGCTTATTGAACCATCCTCACGTTCGGTCCTGAACCAAACCAATCTTTGAGCTTCGGAGAAGTCCTATGAAGAAATTCGTGCTTGTGTTGGGGTGCGTTGCGGTCCTGGTGTTTCAACCATCAGCGGTATTGCCGCAGGAAAAGGAAACCATTAAGCACGGCGGCAAGATCGACACCAAATACGATGGTTTCAACCACGAAACCGTGATGCGGCTGAAAAAGATGAAAGTTAACTGCGACGGTTTCAAAGACAAGTTCAAAGATGCCTGCGTTAGTATCGAAGTCGCATTACATTGCCCCGGCACACAACTCCATTACGTCAAGGGCGTCACAATCCAGGTGGTGTTTGAGAACAAGGATTGGGTTCGCTTTCACCCACCCGATCAGCGAGAGCTTTCAGTGGTGACTGATACTGAAACGTTGAGATTGGGGAAAATGACGCCGGCCGCGCAACGTCCAGGATCGTGGGACACGAAAGCGGAAACCCTGGAACTGACGATTCCCTACCAGAGCTTCAAGAAGATGGCGTTGTCGCAAACGCTCGAGATTCAGGTTGGACGTGATTCAGTCGAGCTACGAAAAAACAATGTGGCTGCGTTGAAAGATCTGAACA
This sequence comes from uncultured Acidobacteriota bacterium, assembly GCA_963728575.1. GTDB lineage: Bacteria > Acidobacteriota > Blastocatellia > Pyrinomonadales > Pyrinomonadaceae > PSRF01. The sequence continues at coordinate 84,857 of CAVSKT010000004.1, read as the reverse complement.
GTCGAGTACTTTCACCACGTGCGACCGAGAGTGCCGCGTCTCCTAAATGAGGCAGTAGAGCCACAAACAGAACGGACATTCGCAGAACGGACCACGGCTATCACCAAACTAACGAACCCGCCCGAGAACGGCTACGCGCACATCTGCCACAACTTAATCGCTTCGATTGGTCGCACCAGCATCAGGATCTGTAGTAACAAACTGTCGCGGATCCAGAGGATGAGGATCAGTTCGAACAGCGCAAAGAGAATTAACGAATTACGAAGCCCCACCTGTCGCGCGATCTGAAAACCAATTACGGCACAAAGAAGGTCGCCGGCTGAGTTCACGACTGTATCGCCCTCATAACCCAGCGCGGCAGTTGCCGTGCGGTACCTATCAATAACGAAACTGCTGTTCTCAAAAACTTCCCACGCTGCTTCCAGAGCAATCGCCAATACAAGTTGCCAGCCTCGCGCCAGTCGCTTGAACACAAGCGTCACGAGGTAGAAAAACAGAAATCCGTGCAGGATGTGTGTGAAACTATAAGGATCGAGTAGCTGCTGCGAATTATTTGAGCTGCAGGTGTCCCCAGTCCAAATTTCAAAGTGGCCGCAAGCGCAAAGAAACAACCGCCCCTGCGCTCGCAGTAACACTACCATGAGCAACAGGATCACGCCGGCAACGATGATCTGCAACACTCTCGTGCGCTCTGTTTTTGTTGTCATTCAGCGAGAGGTGGCCCAAATCTGTAAGTGATTACACTGCCTGCTTTCACAGCGCGATTTGAAATTTTGATCGGTGAATGCTTCGAATTACAGGCTGCCTTCAGCGACACGTCGCGCAACAACGGATGTCCCTCGACGGCGTCGGCCCAGATAACTCGTCCATTTTCGTCAATCACGATGTTTACTCGAACCACGCCCGAGATCTTTTTGGCCTTCGCTTCTTCAGGATAAGGCGGCTTCGGCAGGCTGATAGCTCTCCCACAAAGCACGGGACTGCCGTTCAGACCAACCTCAACTTCCGGCTTTGGCCGGCCCGGCGTCCAACACTCGTCTTCAGCCTTCTGCTGAGGTCCATCGGGAACGCTGCTTTGTTCTCCCGTCGTTAAACTGAAGAGAAACAAGAGCACGAACGTTGAATAAACGAGTCTCTTCATCGCGTCGTTTGCTATGGATGTTGAGTGAGGAACTCTTCGATGAGCCGACGGTCGTTTTCTTCCTTGATTCGAGTAAACAGCCTGGTTCCAAGCTTTTTGATGGTCTCGGGTTTATCAAATGGCAAGTGTTCGTACATCTTTCCACCCTCGAAGTGACATGGCGTGCACTTCGACTTGAGGATGGGTTTTATCTGACTATCGAATTCGACTCGTGGTCTTGGCGCTGAAGGCGTCTCAATTGGCTCGGAATAGGCCATCGTGCTCATGCCCGCAGGTTTGCCGAAGCCGCCCCACTCGACGAGCAATAACCCACCCGCAATTAAGATGAGCACAACCCGCATCAACCCAATGGTACTCCTTCACCCGCAAATGGTGAAGGCAAATAGTCAGCAGGTGGTGCCCTAATTGATTCTTCTCTGTGCAACCTCTGTGTCTCTGTGTCTCTGTGGTTGATCTTTCCTGAGAGATGTCTAACCACAGAGACACAGAGACACAGAGGTTGCACAGAGAAATTCGAAACCAGGGACTATCAGTCAGCATGGTTTGGTGCTAATCGGTTTTGGCCGGGAGGTCGAGGATTTGGTCGAAAACCAGGTGACTCCAGCCTTCGCCGCGCCCGGCGGTCTTCTTGCGTCCGATCCAGATAAAGGTGCGACCGCGCAGCCACCGTGCTCGCTGCCAGGAACGTTCGACATATATTCCCGCACGCGGCACTTCCTCTTCTTCAACAAAGTAAGGTGATTTAGGTTCGCGTAACAGACGGCCGCGCGGCGGCTCGCCACCAACCATGCGCGCGCGCTGCAAATGAATCTCACTGACGCTTCCCTCTACGTGAACCGCGATAAACGGGATCCAGTTGCTTGGCACTCGCGTACCTAAAACGAAGCCGATCTTAACGTCAGGATTGTCATTCGCTGGGGGTTTCTTCAGTTCGTTGAGCTTCGCAGTTTCGTTACCACTGATTCCTTTTCCGATCTGTGAAGGAACAATACTTTCCACACTCCACACCATGTTTGCCATCTCGTCGCGCATAAAATTCAAGCGTTCCAAAGGTTCACTCTCAAGCACTTTTCCGACCCCCGGAACGAGATAAAACCGACTACTCGATGATCGACCCACATCCTTCTCGGTGTGATAGAACATGGCCCACCGCTGCCACGCTGTCGCCGGCCCACGACCCGCTGGACGAATGAACGTATGCCGTCCAAAAGTATCATCAACGACAATCCCGCGAATCTCGCACACATTGTTGATCGGCATCGGGTGCGGCAGGATGAACCAGTCGTTGGAATAGATGAGGCCAAACTCGGCGAGCATCAGGTGCAGCAAACCCGTAGTTGAAGTCTCAATTTTTCCAAAGTCAGTTTGTGTTTCTTCCATCTCCCAGAAACGCGGTTGCGGTTGTCCCTTGAAACGAACATTCGCAGGCAGGAACGATTCAACCTGCTCCACGACCGGAACAGTTTGTGGTTCAGGGTCGAGCGCAATGCTTTTATTCCTGACGACGTCAAACGAGTACCAATCCAAACGACCCTGGTGATACTGCTCCGCGAAGAGTGCGGTCTGTGTTTCATTCGGTCCGGGCTGCGCGGCTACTGAAAACTGGTACTCGAGCCGGTTCTTTAACCACGCAGAATCGGTTTCACTCTCGGGCGACGTGAACAATCGCTTAAACTTTTTCGCACACGCAGCGGCAAAGTTCGCGGCAACATCTTTCAATGCCGGATCAGCTTCGGCTTCAGAATCAATCCATGTATCGTGCGTTCCATCTTCAACGGCCCGCCAGATCGCTACTCCGTCCGCGATGATATTCTCGACAGACTTCCGAATCTCTTCCGCATCCGGATCCTGATTGCCGGGCAAAACACGGATCGGAAAACGTTCGAGGTAAAGATCGTAATGCTCGTCCAGGTTCTCCGCGCGCAGGAGCCGCAGAAATTGCTTCCCGAGTTGCACTGCAAAGAGAACGTCGCTGAACACCTCGCCCCCTGCCGTTTCACGAACTGTGAACGGAATCGTTTCGCGTTCGACTCTCGTTTCAAGTGGTAGCACCGCTGCGTCGTAACTCGATGCCGGCTGATCGCGCAGAGTCAAACGATCGATCGGCTCATGCTGATACGCGATACGCGAGGTCACACAAGAAGCCGCATCCTCACCACCAATCTCGCCGAATTGCCACTGCCGCGTAAGCATCCACAATGCGTCACGCACCTCAGCACGCAGGCTGCGCGTGAAGTCGAGGGTGCGCGGACGCGCTTCCAAACGGTTGTAAGCAATGATGCGCGGAAGCCGAAAGACCGATGCGTCTTTAAGGACATGACTAATTGCGAGCGTCGGTTTCGCCATCTCAGCCTCTCGTCACATAGAAATCAGTTAGCGGTTTGAAGTCCAACATGCCCATCAAATCGAGGGAGACATCATTCTGAATCAACGTGCTGAACTCGGAAACAAGCGCGGGCGCAAACGCATTCCACGCCATGCCCTGCTGTTCGAGCTGTGCCGGCTCAACCGCACGACGTTTTGCGCGCCGCAAGGTGTCGGATAGTGTTCCCACGAGATCGTCCCATTCCCACGAACCGGTTTGGTCCGGCGTCACGACGAGCAGCAAAGTTTGTGGCGGCGCGGCGTTGGGTTGATTGAAGCGGAATGAGATGCCGGTGGTTTCTTCAGCCGTCGGAATTTCTTCGGTCCAGTCGTCCAATAAAACTCCGCTCTGTCGAACCCCTGTCTGAAACGCATTGCTGCCATGCGCGACGATCGACAAAGTGTCGCGCGAGATGCCAAAGGGCTTGTCAGGATCTTCCGGATCGGTGTTGTTTGGATCCTTCTCCGGAAACGTAACTGCCAGCCAACTATCATTCACACGATACGGCACTTGCACCGGACGCAGATCGAGTGAAACTTCGTTAAGGGCGTCAGCAAGGGTTCGCACGGTTTCCCAGCGGTGCAATTGCGGACGCACGCGTGCCAACCCCTGCAACCACTCTTCGACCACCTCAGCTCCGCTAATCTCCGGCGGGGAGCCCATCGCAAACGTCAACAGTTGACCGCGATCTGCGTCAGCGGTTGCAAGATCGATCTCGTTGTGACACGTAAATTTCGGTAAGCAGTTGAAAGTCTCACCAAACAGGATCTTGCCGGCCTGGAGTAACAGAGCAACCTGCTCTTCGATCGTCTTGTCTGCCGTCGCGCTGTTTATCAACGCCGTTGCGCGATCGAGAACTCCATCCTGTGGATCGGCACGCCGCAAACGCCGCGCGATCCGATGAGCACGGGCCAGCACCAGGACCTTTGCGGATTCCGCAGTGAGATCGGCTTCGGGTGGAAGGGCATCGGCAATGCCGAAGCCGGCAATGAGTTGAAGTTTTCGATGCAGCATCTCGGCCTGAGTGTGTGAGAACGTCACGGTCAACTGCGCGGTGTCGGTGAACAACAGTTTCGCGTCTTCCAACTTCGTGTAAGCCGCACCAAGCTGGCCGGTGAACGGTGGCGCGGTGGGATCGTTGAGGAAAACAAGTTCGACTGACGGCGCCGTTGGACCATCGATGAAGTCGGTGAGCGTGCTGAGCTCGTTCAACGTGCCCTGTACGCGCGCGCGCAACTCGGCGAGGTCGTAACCTTTCGGATTGTTTTTGTCGAAAGGAATCGCACTTTCCTTTCCTCCGGCCTCGGGGAAGAAGTCCTGCGCGTGCAGCGCGCGACTTTCCGACAACAGTGCGCGGAGTTGCCGCGCGAGTGGGAAAAGTTGCGCGAACGTCTTCTGCGCGCCCACTGCCGCGGCGGCAAACTCGATCTTCACGATCTTATCGTCGGCTATGTTGTTAGTGCGGCGATACTCGAATGCGATGCGCGTCTCCAGTTCGGTCGCACCCTGCGTTTGTTCCAGACTGGCATTCACCAGCCACACGAAATCGACTGGCTGGATCTGGAGATCCGCAAGCGAAATTATCGCTTCGTCATGTTTTATCGTGTCGATGTCATTCTCGACCCAAAAGACACGACACACAATCTGATCCGGTTGGCCCAATAACTCACCCAACCAATTGTTCATGCCCGGTTCGACATTTGCGCGCGGCGACATCGCAATCGGAGTCCAGGGATTATTCGCTGAAAGAAGCGGATCCAGGTCATCGAAATGAAGCGTGACGCGATTGGTGAAAGTAAACTCAGTGCCTCGCGGCGTATTGACGACCTCCAACTCAGGTGGAACGTGCGCTTCTTTTTGCGCGAGCGAAACCGCCGCAACGCGATCGAAATTTCCGCGGGCAAGCTGGTAAGCGTTCTCAGCCGTCAACAGATCTTTCACGGCATCCAACGTGTCGCGAAGTGCGTTTTGCTCGGCGACGATCGCAGCACCCTGATCTGCGTCTGGCCGGTCTGCGGCGGCCAACACCTGATCGAGACCAAAGCCATTGGCAGCCGAGAGCGTTGCCTGCGAAAGCTTCAAGCCGTTGACGACACTGTACGGCGGCACAGTTTCCGACCGATCACCGGTACCTGTTTGGACAACCTCAATCGATTCAAACGGAAACGCTTCCCGGAATGGCAAAATAAACTGGTTCAACTCCAGCACCGGAATCGTATTACTTTGCGAAGTGCGATCGTGCAACCCGCGCTCAAACTGATAACCGAGCAACGCCTCGATCGGCTGCCCGTTTCGCATTCCCTCAAGAATGAACTGCCCGCGCCGCACTCGCTCCGACGACAGGTTCACCGCAAACATGTCCGCATTTTGCGGACTCGCATGACTCAAATACGCATTGCGAAGCAGGGCTGCAGCGGAAGCATGGTTCAAGGAAGGTGCGTGCACGAAACCGCCTTGTCTCGCACCAATCGTGTTCGGCGGTGACGTCACGACTTCGTCTTCTTCCAGTATCGGTTGCTGGTCTGACGGACGCAGGGAAGGCGGCAGGCTGTCAGCACTCAGAAACGTCTTTGGTTTAGGAACCAGATTCTCAACCCAGCCAAAAGCGCCGAGATAGATGCCGCGCGCGCGGGTGTCACCTGACCCACGTAGTGATTGCAGCCGGTGCGCGAACAGACCTGTTTGCCACGCGTCGAGGCGATAATTGCAGCAATCAATATGTTCGACCAGGCATCGTTCCAGCCGCGCGGTCGGAGTCTTAATCAAATTCATGAGCGCGGCTTTCTGCTCCTGAAGATAAGCTGCCTCGACTTCCGCTGGAGTTGGACCACTCCAGATCCAATCAGCAATCGTCATGCTTGGAACCGGGTTTGTAGGTTCCGCCACTTCAACCTTCGTGCCCATGATTTCAAACTTCGAGACCGTCGGAGCAGTGGCGCGCATGCCTGCGAGCGTCGTCGCTTGTGTTGCCTGCACGAGCGCTGGTTCGAAGATCGTGCGCTCCTTCAACCAGTCGAACGAGCCGTTGTGCATTTGCAGCAGCAGTGCGTTGCGCAACATCAGGTAAAGCAACGCCGACGGCGGCGCGACGGGAAATTCCTGGTTGATGATCTTCTGCGTCGTCTCGGCGGTCGCGAGAAACTCGATGTAGTTAACGGTTAACGTGTTCGATTCCGATGGAGGTTTGTTTTCGACAAGGTTGGGAACATTGAGCGGCGTCACGTAGTGCTGCCACAGCACGTGCAGGCTGAGCATCTTGTTGACGGTTTGATCGTCGCGCGCAATTCCCTGTTCCTCTAGATACGAGCGCGCAATCGCCGGCATGCCAAGCATGTGGGTGTTGAGTTCGCCTGCAAAACGGCCACCGTCCTTGAAGCTGAAAAGATTCTTGAGGTATTCGTGGCTGTAACCGATGCGCTGGTAAAACTCGACCGATACCGGATGAAGACCGAGTATCTTCATCAAAACGTCCGCCGAATCTGTATTCGGTTTGCCGACAAACGGAAGCTCCGCGACCCGGCTGTCCCAGATCTGCTGCAACTCCAGCAACAGCCGGTGCAAACTTCTCAAGAACGCAATCTCCGCCTGAAACACCGGCGAAAACAATATTGGACCAGATTGATCCGGATAGCTCCAGCGCGAGAGATCGCTGGTCAGCAATATGCCATACGGTTGATTACCGATCCTGATTGCGGGCAATGGACCACGCCCGGTCACGAAGCGATTGAAGAACTTCCGAGTTGCTCTCGCCGCCGATTCACTGACCACGGGCGCCATCCATTGCTTTAGCCAGTAGCCCCACGTACCCGGAAAGAGCGCAGTGTTCATCGAACGCGCTTCGAGCAGATCGGTCTGTTTCGCAGAGGGCAGGGTTTGCAAGTGTTCGTAAGCGATACCGAGCGCGTCAGCGAGAAAGCGGCCGTCAGTTTCGCTCTTCTCCGGATCGGATTCGGATGGATCAAATGCCGGAGGATCGGTCGCGGTGAAGAACGCGAGATCGTTGAAAGGATCGTTGTCGGAGAAACCGGTGCCGTTGCGTTCCGTGTTGTTTGTCGGCGTGCCCTGCGCGACAAGCGTGAAACCTTTCGGACTATATTGATGGTTGTCAATAAGCTCCTCGACCATCGCGGCACTATCGTTCGCATTGGCGGAAAGAAACACCCCGAGCACAAAGACTTTCGCGAAGCCATTGCGCGCTTCCGCCTCGGTCAACGGCACGCGGAAGCCCATGCCTTGTTCGACAGCTTTATCGAAATTCGACATCCAGTCGAATGCGCCGCCGAAAACAAGGGCGTCATCTGACGGTCGATTGACAAATGCTTTTTTCGAATCGAGCGGATCTGGTCCAAGCACAAGAGTGTCGGGTATGACGTTCCCGACAACTTCGCGCGGAGTACCCGTTTCACTCCCAAACAGCATGAGCACAAAACGATCCGGCAACACTTCGGTACGCGGTGCACGCGACCACGCATCAGTCTTGGTCAGATCGTGTACCGGAAAACCAGTGATGACTTTCCTTACGACGAGATTGATCCGATCGAACCACTTGTTTTCTTCCGCGAGACGACTGAAAGCATCGCCATCGTTATCGTTGATGGTTCGTTCCAGCTCGGCGCGCGTGGTAGTGGAGAGATTGAGCGCTCGCAGTGTGTTGAAGAAACCGGGATCGGTGGTGCGCAGAAGATCGATCAAGGTTTGATTCGGCGCTGCGCCGCTTAACGAGTTCCAATCAGATGGTTTTGTTTGCCGCGCGATCCACGAAGCGCGCTGTCCGCCGAAGATTTCGACAATGTGACGCCAGGCCGCGCGGCGTCGATTGTCTTTCTCCTGGTTGAGATGTTCCGCGCTGAGCAGCTCGGTCCAGTAAAGTTCACCGGCCGCGACTTCGCTGGCAGTGAGAACTTTTTCGTGTGTGTGAACAACTACGTCGTCCGGATAGATTCGCACCCAGAGTTCGGTGCGCGCAGGAGCGTTGCCGCCACGGCCGGCGAGTGGAACAAAGATCGTTTCGAGCCGAACGGGAAAGAGTAAGAAGGGAGTGGCGTCGTCGAGAGAACGCAAGCCACCGCGCGGATGCGGATCGCTATACAGTTCGACGATGGCGTCGTGTAGTTTTCCTTCGCAGTCGCCACAGTCGTCCTGCAAACGCTGACCGGCTGTTTCAGCGTCGGCGTGTTCGGCTTGAAGTGCGTCCCGATTTGGGAAAGACGGTTGCAGAAGATCAACTAACTGCGCCTGCGCTGCTCGTAACTGCTCGCGAAGACGATCGATCTCCGCTTGTAACTCTTCGCGCCGGCGGCGACGTTCGTCTTCCTGTCCTGCGAGACCGCGTAAGCCTTCGCTCGCCTCGCGCAAACTGCTGGTCAGGTCTGCTAGCGCGTGTTCGAGGCGGGAGATCTCACCTTTGATAGTTTCGATCCTGTTCGGCGCTGGTGGATCTTGGTGCTCGAGTTCAGCGAGCTCGCGTTGCAGTAAGGCAATACGTTCTTCGGCGGCGGTGAGGAGCTGTTGTTGATGACGAATCAAACGTTGTTGCTCGGCAAACTGCGCGAACCACTGATCGAGTTGGCGTGCTTCTTCGCGTAACGTTGCCAAACGCGCATTGATTCGAGCGATCTCGGCTCGTCGCCCATCGGCTTCACGATCGCGATCGGAATTTACGATCGTTGGTTGTTGCTCTGCGCGCCTGAGACGTTGGTCCGCTCGTTGCAACCGAAGGCGCGCGCGATAGAGACTCTCATCACACTCGCGACACTTCGTTCGCAGCCCGGCAATGATTCTTAGTTGTTCGTTAAATCCAGCCATTATAATCTTATGGTGGTGGCAACGGTTGCAGTTCCAGCATCTCGCTCGCGTGAACCGCTACCATCACCGGTGTTTGAAACAGGATATAAGCCATCTGCGCGGAGTTGCTGGCCCACTGATGCGCGTTTAGTTCGACGTTATCGGGACGAGGAAAATCCGGCGCCGGAAGGCGTTGGACAAACGGAGGCTCCGTTGGTCCAAAAATATTCCACGCCAGGTTGTTCCAGGTGTCGCGCGGATCGTTGAGCGGATTCTGATCCGTGTCGCGCGTCGGCTCATAAGCGATGTCCATCCCAAAGCGCGGCTCACCCGGCACTTCCTGAATCACGAAAAACCAGCCGCGTTTGTCGCCAGGGAAATCGTTACTGTCCACCGTTCCCTTTGCTTTATCAGTCGTTAAATCAAATCCGAAAAACCGCAAGTCAGGGTCGATCTCAGCGCGGAAGAGCGGAAACTTCAGTTCCTTATCAAACTGCTCCGGCGTTATCTCAGGTGGAGGCTGTCCCGGCGCTGGATTCAAGAGCGTTTCGCGGATGACATTATTGCCGTGACCATCGTCGAGCGCTTTTTGCGCGTAGATAACCGTGTTTGGATAACGCTTCAACAGATCGCCGCGAATCACCAGCACCACCTGTTTCTGGCCGGGCTGAACATCCGCATTCGCAGGCGGTGTGGGTCGATGAGAACCGAGCGAGCTTGTCGAAGGCCACGAGTGAATCTTCGTAATGTCTTTTAGTTGCTCGGCGTCCGCCGGAGTGTCGGGATTACTGACGCCTTTCACTTCCCAGAACTGCCGGAAGTAGCTGCCACGCATGTCGGTCGGAAATTCGCGCCACAAGAGTTCGCGTCCCATCTCGTGGTTCAAGCCGACCATGTAGCTTTCGATGAACGGCGGATTCGTCTCCAGCAGCGAGATCGTGTTCGGCGGAATCAGTTGCAGGTTCGGGATCAGCAACTCCTTATTTATGTCGCGCAAATAGGCATACATCGCATCTTCAAAATCGGGGTGAGCCATCGCGTCGACAATCTCTTCCGGCTGGGTGATGACGCGATCAGGTATCTGAACAAACGCTGACAGGCGCAACGGAAATGCGACTCTCGGATCGATCGCAGTCTTGAGTTTGGTGTGGCCGGCGACGATACTAAACGCCTGCAACGGCGGCTCATCGGGAACGCGAATAACGACGCGTTCTTGTAGCTCGAGAGCTGCGCGACGGAAATTGCGGGCCTCAACACTGTCGGCTTCTGCGGACTCGCCTGCGGTCGGCGGTAACGCGGTCGTTTCACCCTCGAGCTCTACATTGAAATCCGGGCGCGCAGGCGCAGCCGCGATGGCCTCCTTTTCTTTTTGTGGACTGGTGAGCGTCGCGGCGAATTCATTGCGCTCGTGTTGTTGTTGCAACCAGTAGAAGCCGGCAGCAGCCGCGACTCCCAGGACCAGCGATATAGCCCACGCGCCAGTGAAAATCGCAAGCAGCGCTAACAACACGAGTACGACGACCAAAACCAGCACACGATTCTTTATCAACCACTGCAACCAGGCCGGAAACTTTCGTGGCTGGATCTTCTCAGCCAGATCGTCAACAGAAGGAATTCCGGGGGGCACTTCACGCGGCGGTGCCGGAGTTATCTTCCCTTCGTTGACGGCGTTAACAAGCGATGAATAATCGACGCCGGCTTCGAATCGTTTCGCCAGTTTTCCCGCCGGTCGCGCCAGGCGCCGAAACGCACTACTAAAAACAGGAACGTTCAAACGGCTCGTCACTAACTGTTGCCTGATCGTCGTCGGACTCCCAAGCACTTTGGCATGCACCGGCGCCGTGACGGCAAGCAGTTTTGCGGGTTCCAGCTTCGCGAAAAACTGGGCCGTGTAAAGCGAGCTCACTTGCAGGATGAACTGAAAGTTTCGAATCTTCCGGTTGGCCTCGTAAACTTTCTCGACCTGCTGCCACGCGCGCTGCATGAACTTCTCCTGGCCCTTCTGGACCACCCCCGTGCCGAATGCAGCCGGCACACGATTCCGTGGATCGCGATTGAGCGCGTGATACCAACCGTCTTTTGTAACGTCGAGCAACACCTTGTCAGTCTTGTGCTGGCGCGCGTGGTTCTGTCCATAAAACGGCACGGTTACGATCGGATCGTTTAGGAAGTCTTCGTCAGTGCCGGGCGGCACAGTAGGATCCGTAACAACTGTTTCCGGCAGGTTAACCAGGATCTCCAGCTCGTCCTGAAAATCATTTGGTGTGAAGACTTCCGGCAGGGACTTCGTGCGATCAGTTCGCAACGCGCCCTCCAAACCCTGAACCGGTGGATTCGCGGCAGGCAGACCTTCGTCCTCGCCGGGCGCGGGAGTTAGAGCACGGCCCTCGTTGTCGACTTTCACGAAATCGGGATGCGCACAATCCATCGAACGAACACCGATTCGCGGATCGAGCACGCGCGGCTCGAGCAGTTTTACGAGCGACTCGAAATCCTGCTTGGCGCCGGTGCTGAATTCCCAATCAAAGTAGAACGGTAGATCGACGCCCGTCGTGGTCGCATCCCACGCTGGTTTTTGGGCGGGCACGCCGGCAGTTGATTTTCCCAAACCAACGAGCCGGCCCGACTCAAAAGCGGGAACGAGAAACGCCTGATAGGTCGTGTTGGGTTCAAGATGACGCGGCGAAAGGAGGCGGCAGTAAACCTTGTCAGGATCGGTGGTGACGGTCTCTTGCAGCGATCTCAAATACAGCTCTAGATCGTTAAGCTCGCTTCCCGGAATTTCCTGTTGCGTGTGCACGTGTGCGAAGAGCCAGGTCTCGTCTGACGGCGGGAGCGCTTGTTTCGCTTTGACTGTGAGCACCGGCAACGGCAGACGACGATCGTCTCTTTCAAACTCTTCCTTCTTCAGTACGAGGAGGAATATCCACGGTCGCAGATGCTCGCCTTCGGGTTTCGCAGGCGTGTAACGCCAGGCGAAGTCTTCGTCATAAAACTCGATGAAGGCGAGATAGTTAGGTTCCGCGTTAGCGACGCGACTCCGTGGCTCCGTTCGCACGATCATGTCGCGTTGAATGCCGGTGATGTCTCCTGGTCCAATGAGGGCAAAGTCTTTTGGCGTCTGCGGTGTTGAGTTGATCGAGACGCCGATCGGCACGAGCGCACGCTCGCCCGGCGGAAACGGGGGATTACCGAGCGTGTCCTGCTCTTTGATGTGCGCCGCGATTCCTCTGCGCGCCCACGATTGAAACTGATATCTGGCGACTTCGATAGCCATGCTTTGCTCAGTTCGGATTCAACTCGTAATTCGACACAACCTGGATCGTTCCCGCCAGGGCCGGATTCTCTGCGATGAGCTCCTGTTGTCGCTGGTAAGCTTCGGCCTGTGTAGCGAAGAGCACTGGTCCATTCGCGCTGCTCTGGTGTGACTTCAGATCAGCCGCATTCGCGATAGCAAAAGTTTCCGCAGGCAGTGCCACTTGCTTCGGAGCATTCAGCGAAACGCGATTCTGCTGGTGTGAAAGTGGCGACTGGCGCACAGCACTTCCCTTTACCAAACGGTCGTACGCCACCAGTACCAGTTGCACCAGACCCTTAAACTCCAGGCCGCGTTTGCGCAAGTAACTCAATTCATAAATCACCGGACGCGTTACCGGAATCGGCGTCACGAGATTATTCGTCGCTGATAGCTTGAAACCACTCGGCAAGTTCTCAAACGACTTGCGCGAGAGTTTGTCGCTGTCGCTCAGCTCCGTGAACTGTGCGGGAGCAAACTGTTCGCGCACGTTCTGAAAATCTGCCGGAATCGGCGCGTTGTTGGAATTGGCGTTCGCGAGTTTGAACTTGTTTTCGGCGGCTGGTTTTTTATTGCCGAACTTCTGAATGACGTAGTCTTCCAGCGGCAACGATCGTTGACTGAACGTCAACACGCCCGCGGGATGAATCACGAGCGGAGCGTTGGCCGCAGGCGCTTCAATCTGCCGCACGCTCACGTGCAGGTGATTGTTCGGTGGCAACTCCGCGCGCCAGTTGCGAACATCATTGAACTCACGCTGCAAGAGTTTAAGCAAATCTTCCGTGGCCGGATTAATGGCGGGCGGTGGATCACCCCACGTAACATGAAAACCGACACTGATCGAGAAGAACAGAAACTCGAGCGTCGCCTTACCACGCGCATCCCACGGAGTTGGACCTGACAACTTCGCTGAAACAGAAATCCCCGCGATCCTCGAAGTTCCTCTTCTGAGTACAACACCGCCCGAGATGTCGGCAAGAAAGCGGAACGGCTCAAACTGGAAAAGAACGTCGTAACCCAGGAATCCATAAATGTTGAATCCTGCCGCCGCGGCGTAGAGCTCAACCCGCGCGCCAAACTGGACCGTGTTTGCAGTGACCGCAAAGTACGACTCGACTTTCAGACGCGGGTTATCGTCCGACAACAAACTGATCCCGATGCGCGCCAGGTGACTGAACGCATCGGGCAACGCAGGTATCTGCGGGATATCGCGGAAGTCAGGATGAAAACCGCCGACGCTGAGCGCAAAGGCTTTTGCTTCACCCCACGAAACAAGAAACGCGATCGTGCCGGTGAGCGAATAGAGCAGCAAACGCGAGTCGTAAAGATCCGCGCGGAAAAAAGCATAACCACGATCGAAATCGACGACGCCGATGAAGTTTGCCTGCAACTGCAGAAGCGGAGCGTCCTGCGCCGGCAGTGCGGCTTTCAACACACCGACAATCGCAAACATCGGATTTGGCAAATCGAGCAGCAGGCCGAGTTCGAGCGTGACGATGGGCGGTGTTCCCCAACCGAGTTTCGCCATTGGACCAACGACGAAATGGCCGTCTTGAGGCGGGAAAAACTGTTTGATATCGCTGATGATCCGCGAAATGTTCGCGATCACGTTTTCCGGGAAGAGAATGCTCTTGATGGCATTCGTGCGAATGCCGTCCGCCAACGCGGATACCGCGATCATCCGATTCAGACCAAAGATACCGCCGACACCGTTTAGCGTGAAACCAAAACTCAGTTGAATCGGCTGGAACTCCGCGGAGATGATGATCAAAAGCGAGAAGCCTTTTGATCCATCAGGCATCTTCGTGTTGATGACGCCAATTGCCTTGACCGAAAAGAGACCGTTGAAATCGAGCTCGAGCGCGCCGGCGTACTCGCCCTTCTCCTCGTCCAACAGCAGGAAACCACCACCTTTGAATCCTCCCGCGTCGAGTGAAAGGCCAACGCCCTTCGGCGGCTTGAAGCCGGCGTCGAGGTTTAACGGTCCAACATTCCCGGGACGAAACTGAAGCGCGGTGCGCAGCCCGATGTCTTCAACAACTGCCTGCAATGGGCCAAGATCAAACTTGATTACCGCGCCGGCGTTTAGAGTGATCTGCTCCTGGGACGGACCCAGTTCCAACCGCACCGCATCGATGGCAACTGGTCCAAGATTGACGTGAGTGCCGAGTTCGATCGTGAGCTTGGCGCCACCCTGGAACGTGAAGCCTGAAAGCAAACTCATTCCGAAGCTAACGCCGGCTTCGGCGTTGACGTTCACTCCCGAGAGAATCTTTTGCAGGAACCCGTCGCCGTCGTCTCCACCGACAGCAATCACGAGACGAAGCGCCTGGATCTCGGCAGTCACACCGAGATCCATCTGATCGCGAGAGCCATCGAGGAACCACTTGATTCCGAGGCCCTGCACCGACAAGCGCGAACCACCCGCGGTTCCGATCAGAATCATCTCTTCCGAACGAGTGGGTTTCTCATGAATCAGGATCGAAGCGTTGAAGTTACCGTTTAAGTTGAGAATGCCTTCGGCACTGAATGGTGGACGAACTACTATGCCAACACCTCTGATGTCGGCGGTCGATTTGAAGATGAGCTCTCCGCGGTCGCAAACTTCAAACTGAAACTCAGTGGCGCCGATGATGTAGGGCAGCAGCGCGAATCCCTTCTTTTTTGCGCCTTGGGCTTCGGCGGGAGAGATAGTAATTCCAAACTGGCTTGAGTTTTCCGGTGTAGTTCCTTGCTGAAGAAGCGGGAAACGCAACTCCTGCAAGTCTGCCGTGGTGTTTCCCAGCACCGCGCGCACCGCGTCCGATTGCGGATACAGCCCACCGGGCAGAGACGAGGCGCGCATGAACTTCTCGAGACGAGCAAGAAACTTCTGAGCGTCAAAGTTTGTGTCCCACTGATAAACGTCATTGGCAATACGTGTGGGCTCACTGAAGATTTGTCCGAAGCGGTTCCAATTCACCAGCCGCACCGGTTGACCTGGGCTGGGATTCAGCTCGTGCTCGATCAATCCGACCAAATGCAGCGCCTCGTGTAACTCAGGTCTTTTACGATCGAAGAAATCCAGAATCAGGAAGTCGGCCAAACGGCGCGGAAGATCGTTGATGTTTGGAAGCCCGCCTCCACCGCCGGCTTGTACCTGGGAGTGCAACTGGTTGATCGCGTTTACAGTCGCAACCAGACGCGCGAACACGTTGCCGATTGCGACGACGATGGCGGCTTCACCCGTTGCGTCTGTGAGGGTGCGGACGGCGCCGATCAGATTGTTAGCTTCACTCGAAAGCGCAGTTAACGTGCCGCCAAACGCACCCGGCGGAATTTCATAACCCAGCTTGCGGAAGAGTCGCACTGCGTCGTCGGGAGTCTGCACGCTGCGCAGCGGTGCCAGCGCGAGTCCAGCCTGGGCCAGATCTTGTTTGTAGCGCGTTAGCCACGTTGATCGTTACGGCTGACTGAGAATCGTCAGAACCTGGCTCATCACGTTGAGCTGGTTGACATTGAAATCAGGATGCAACGTCAAATCTTTGTAGTGCTCATCCATTAGAGTATCCGGTTCATGGTCCATACCAAACATGTGTCCCAGTTCGTGCTTCAAGACCAGCACCAGCCGCTCCTCCCGCTTATCCTGAACTATATTAAAGATGACCAAATTCATCTTGATGATTCCGATCTTTCGGCATCTTGTCTGAGCGTCGTTGAAATAGGTTCCCGGTATTCCCATGCCGAGCTGGCGTTGATCTTCGTCTTTAATGAACTCCTTAAGTTCTTTATACGAGTCCACTGTCCTGCGCTGAGTTTCATTCGGGCCCTTGATTAAGGTGACTCTGGTCTTCGCAGGAATGTTGTGGGCGCGAAACAAACTTTCTGCGAGATTTTCACTTATGGGCCGACGACCATCTTCAGTGGTCTCGATATAAACTGGAAAGTCCATCATCCCGAAAGCCAGTCGCTCTGGCTCAGTAGGGTTTCCCTTGCGATAAGTTACTTCAAATGTGAAACGTTGCAGGTTCTGAGCTATCGCCGTCGGAAGACCAGTCGTCTTGTCCAACTCGTTAAAGAACGTTTCGAGTTGCTGCCTGAAACGCTCGATGTTATCGGTCGCGTCACCCACAAGATTTTTATCGTCAAACAGCTTAATGGAAACTTTTAGACCGCCTGTTCCGGGCTGGCACGCCACCAACACATTTCGCACCGGTTGAGAACTTTGCCCCAGCAGTCTCCTGGTCGTCTTTTTCAGTGAATCCATCTTTGTGCAATACTCGTCACCTTATTAATCCCCGCGCTGAACTGTTTATGACTGGCTAAGAGCGGTTAGAGAACCCGCGATTATGGCGATCTGACCGCGCGTCAGGTTCGGATTGGGATTATTTTGGTCATACGTGTCTGCCATGAGACTAGCCGCCATGTGTTCAAGCCCGAGCATGTGACCCAGTTCGTGCTTCATCACGAATAAGAATCGCTCCGCCCTGCGAGCCTGCGGGATAAGACTTATTAAATGATTTACTTTTATGATCCCAACCTTTCGGCACTTGCTTTGGTTTCTAACGTCAGCGTATGGGCCGGGTACACCCATTCCGAATACGTTCGCATTGTCAATGAAGTCTTCCATCTTGTCGTAAGGTCTTACGGGATCCTGGCGGGCAGCACCCTCATCATCGGTTAAGTGCATTACGATCGTGTCTTGAGGAATCTTATGCGCTGACAACAACCCGCGCGCATTAGCGGCTTTAAACGACGGTGAGTCAGTGGTCCTCAGGTACACCGGAAAATCCATCATGCCAAATGCATCTCGTTCTGCTTGAGTAGAGTCTCTTTTCAAAAACTTAACTTCGAAGCTGAAGGGCTGTAACAGCGGCGCCACGTTCTGAGGCAGATTTGGAATTTGATCCAAACCGTCAAAAAATGTTTCCAGCGCAGTCTTCATTGCTGTTTCCTCGGAAGATGACGCCATGATCAGACTAGTCAAATTATTGTCGTCAAATACCGGGATCGATACTTTTTGACTGCCGGTGCGAGGCGTACACGCCGACTGAATGGTTACCACTTGATTCGTCTGCGGCTTGCCGCCGCGAAAGAATTCAGTTGTTTTCCTGAGTAGTCTGCCCATTATTGTGACTCAGGTTCTGAGTAGTGGTCCTTCCCTGAAATGCCTGATGATCCAATGGGCTCGCGTTCCGGACATTCCGGTCACCACGTCATTAAAATTCGTTCCTGGAAAATAATGATCGCGCAAAAATTCGATGATTCGCGCGCACTGGGTGATATTGCTTTTCGGACAACGAACGAGATTAAAGAGGTCAATGCGTTTAGTTTCGTCAAGTGCTTGGAGAGCGGCGCTTAGTTCTTCTTCCGCGACGGCCCGTTGGTCCACTGGTTCCGGCAATTCTGTAAAGGCGAGCATGTCCGGAAGAGTCATCGCGAGAAGGGGCAATCGAACTCCACTCACGCCGGCGGCTTTTACCGCGAGAGTGGCGAAGTCGGAGCCCTGGGCGTTTAGTGACGCAGCCAAATCTTCGAGATGTTGCTTGCGGTTCGCAGGAGTACGCTGCAGTGCGCCATCAAAGACCATGTCGAACACAAACCGTTGGAATGCGTCATCAGCTTCGGCAGTTTGCAGCGCGACTCCCTGGTAATAAGGATTGTGCTCATTGACAAGCTCGCGCGAGACATCGGTACTGGAGATAAGTGGACCCGGCTGGTTTTTGAACTGAGCAATCAGGGTTTCCAGTTCGACGTTTGTGTCAACGATACCTTGCGTGAGCGACAGATCGGCGAGTTCTGAATTCGCGGCACCAAGTATACGAACGTTAAGCGTAAGACTGCCGGGAGCACTGGGAACGTAAGTGAATTCTCCAGCGTCCGTGGTTTGCACTGCCGGCGCGCCGCCGTTCTCCGTAATGGACCATTCGAATGATTGCGCGGCCGACGCCAGGGCGGCATCAGTTACAAAAACAACGTAGACGTTCTCTCGACCGGTGACGAGCGGAGTGGTGATCAACGAGACGAGCGCACAGCGCCCGTCGGCGGCTACGACGGCTTCGCCGAGATGGGAAGCTTCAAAAGTTGCTGGCAATCGACTTTCGGTTTTACGAACAGCCACTGTTGTATTCGTTCGTGAAAAGCCAGTCAAAAAACGTAGAGAATAGAGGCAAGCATTCGAGGATAAAGCGTGCTTGCTTTTGGCCGACTGGTCGTTTGGCTTGATCTCGTCAGCGGTCGGGAAATTTTCGGCGGCACGGTAACGGGGAATTGTTACGACTGTTTCACAGAACCGGGAAAAACCACGTCTCGCGTCGACATCACCGGAGGATATTTGTTGACTTTAGCACTTAGCGGCCATATATATTTCGCGTCTTCGACCACAGGCTGACTCCCACGAGCGTCTGTCCCTTGCACACTCGATAGAATCCGACCGTCAGGAGCAACTCATGTCGGCAGATTTCGAAAATTTTGAACACGCGTGTTTTATCAGCTACAAGCACCCGCCGAAGAACGCGAAGGAGCGCCATTTCTACAAAGAATTCGCAGAAATGTTTCGCGAACGGCTCGAGTTTTATCTCAATGGACCGCTTCGAACTTATCTGGATGTGGATGCAGACGTAGGGTCTTCATATCCGCAGGAGCTTTCGCAAAAGCTTTGCAAGAGCGTCTGCATGATAGCGGTGCTGGTCCCAGAGTATCCCGACAGCAACTGGTGCCTCGCAGAGTGGGAGGCAATGGAAAAGCTTGAGGCCAAACGTTTGGGAGAAGGCAAGCGGGGTTTGATTATTCCGATCGCGCTACGCCGGTCGGCAGACGAGTGGAATGCTGTGTTCAAGCGCAAACCACTGGACTTCTCAAAGGTTTCAGTCCCAAAGACGCAGCTCAAAAACATCAAGCACTCTGAAAAGATCCAAAAGATTGCCGAACAGATCGCCAAGCTCATTGGTGAGGTCAACAAGCCCTGTGAGGATTGTGGCAAGTTTCAATTTACAGTCGGAATTGAGGAGCTGAAGCCGAATCCTACTTTCAAAGATCCAAGTCCATTCGCATAGTCTGACTAGATCCCGTGCGAGGAGTTAACCCTTTTGGCCGAAGACGTCGAGAGCAAGCCACCAGGACAAATCATCACCTTTTATTCCTATAAAGGCGGCACAGGCCGGTCGATGGTCATGGCCAACGTGGCGTATGTGCTTTCCCATAATTCCCGCTATCAAAAGAAAAAGGTGTTGATGATCGACTGGGACCTCGAGGCGCCCGGTCTCTACCGCTATTTCGAACACGATCTTACCGGTAAGTCAAACTCTCTTGCGTCCGCTGATGGTCTGCTGGAGTTTGTTGAGCTGGCGGATCGTGTATATCGCGAGCGTTTTTCATCACGGGCCTTGCCTGAGAATCGCGCGGACAGTGGCGAAGCTGAAAAAGCGTTTGAAGAGGTTCGTCGCACCTTCGAGTTGGATAAGAAGTTGATTGAGGTACTCCCAAATCTGAAACTGCTCAAGGCTGGAAATGAAAACGAGCAGTATGCAAATCGAGTCAGATCGTTTCAGTGGGAAGAGTTTCACGATTCCTATAGCAGCTTCTTCACTCACTTCCGCCGGTACCTGAGCACCGAGTTTGATTTTGTCTTGATTGACTCCAGGACCGGACTCACCGATACGGGAGGCATCTGCACACGCGTGATGCCGGAGAAGTTGGTTGGCGTTTTCGCGCCGAATCACCAAAATATCGAGGGCCTCAAGAAGGTTATCCAGGGAGCCTATGATCACCGGCGACAGTCGCGGGACCCGCGCAGCCTGGTGGTCTATCCGCTAGCGTCGCGCATTGATTCCGTTGCCTCGAAGCTGAGGAAGGCCTGGTGGAAAGGCGGGATCGTTGCAGGACGAACAGTCGATGGTTATGAGCGGATCTTCGAAGAGTTGTTCATTGAGATGTTTGACCTTGATGAGTGTGACTTGCACAGCTACTTCGATTCCACCCAGATCCCGCACGACAGTGATTACGCTTATGGGGAAGACATTGCGGCGCGGTATGAATCTGGAGTCGCTGACAAACTTTCCATTGGCACCGCCTGCGCAAACTTAACTCAGTATCTAGTGGAGCTCGACGCACCCTGGGAATCTTTCGAAGACGATGCAGAACTGGTGGCCGTTAAGCGCGAGGCGAGTGAGACTAAGACGGAGCTGGTAGCGACGAGAGCAAAATACCGCCGAATTGGGATCATTGTCGTTGCAATCCTGGTACTCATATTGTCTCTAACGATATGGCTTTTGCTTAAATACCGGAACGAAAGATTGCTCGCCCAGGCACAACTGTCTTACTCGGCGGGTTTACAAGCGATGGATGCCGGAAAGGAAGAAGCGGCGATTCAGAGTTTCAGCGAGGCAATCGCTACTAGACCTGATTTTGCGGACGCTTATAAGAAGCGGGGTGACGCTTATTTGAAGAACAACCAGTACAACGAAGCCGTTGCAGATTACACACAAGCGATTCAACTTGACTCCATCTTCGGGTACAGGTCGACAGACTTATACTCTCAGACGAGCGACTGCTTACGTTGCTACGAAACAGTATGATTTGGCTATAGCGGACTGTACGAAGCTCATTCGGAGTGAGCCTACCAATTGGACCGCTTACATGTACCGCGGAGCCATCTATCGTCGTAAGAACGACTATATGAATGCCATTGCAGACTTCACCGCCGTAATCGATTCGAAGGAGTCGGCCCTGGAGGCGGAAGCTTACTACGAACGAGGAGTAACTTATCGGGAACTGGGAGACCAGGAGCGAGCGAAAGCGGACCTCTTGAGGGCCAGTGCATTACCAATCGAGCGCGGCATCCGCCTAATCATAGAAAGTTACCTGGAAGACCTTGGTGTGCCTAAGTTGCCACGCGACAAGGTCCCGAATGCGTTTAACGTCTTCCTGGGGTATGCAGATCGCAGAGACGAATCGACTGGTCGATGAGTTAGCAAACAGGTTGCGAAGCACAGGCCATTATGTTCGGACTGGTTATGACCCGTACTCCAATCGTACTCTTTCGCTATCTTACTATTCAAATTCAGCTCAGGCGAAAGCAGTGGCTGAGCAAATCCAATCTCACGTTGCTCAGTTCCTGGCTTATAAGGGAAACGCACCGATAGAACCGATCGTGACTTATGTTGGTGACACCTATCCGTACGTCCCCTCCGAAAACATAGAAGTGTACCTGCCATCGCTGCAAAAAGTACCTGCTACTCGTCCTTGAGTTAAATTATGGAAGGGATTTGGTAGCGCATACGGGACTCGAACCCGTGGTCTCTGCCTTGAGAGGGCAGCGTGTTAGCCGACTACACCAATGCGCCGTACCGGGTCCGAATTATAGGGGTGTGAACCCCCGTTCGCAAGTTAGTGCCGTCAGCGGCTGAGGATCGGCAGATACTCCCGCCAGGGGCCGACGGTGTCGCCATACCGCTTGCACATCACTCGCACGATCTGGCCGATGTGGCTCAGGTCGTGAACGACCCACGTCGCGAGCAGCTCGCTGAGCGTCACGACACCGAGTTCCGGATGCTTCCCGCGTTTCGACAGAAGTTCCGGTGTTATGTGCAACGCATCTAATTGACGCAAACTCTCGCCACGCAACTGCTCAAATGTCGTCAGCAGTTCGCTCAACGTTTTACCCTTCGATTTCTCAAACATCGCGAACCGATCGAATGGTTCGAACGCACGCTCCTCGCCGTACTCGACAATGATCTTCGCGCGAGGAATCCAGTCCGTCTCCTCACCGTGAATCAAATGTCCGAGAACGTCGAAAGGACTCCACGTCTCCGGACCTTCGTTTGAAACCACCCATTCAGCGGGAGCGTCTCTCAAGAGTGAAGTCAGCGTCGCAGGCGTGCGGCGCAAAATGTCTTTGGCGTGATCAAGTTGGAATTCCATACAGGGCCTTAATGCTACGACTAAATTTGCTATACTGCACGCGCTTGCTAAGCCCCATCGAACACGATTAACTGATTCGTCTGTCTATGCCAAAGTCCCGAGTCGTTGGCGACCACACCGCGCGCAACCTTTATTTTTCTAACCTTAAACGGAACTTGCTATGAACATAGTTGTGTTACGGGAGACACAAGAGGGAGAAGCACGCGTCGCGCTCATGCCCGAGTCAGTAAAGAAACTCGCCGCGCTCGGAGCCTCAATACAAATCCAAAGCAGCGCCGGCCTGAGCGCCGCGCGCACCGATGACGACTACCGCGAAGCAGGCGCCGAGGTAAACTCCGATCGTGAAGCGCTGTTGAGTAACGCCGACATACTCGCCGCCGTGAACCGACCCTCAGCGAACGATCTCGCGCGACTGAAGAAAGGCGCAATCGTGATTGGGTTCCTGCGTCCGCTCGACGAGCCCTCAGCTCTGCTGCCGGCAATCGATCGCGGTGTCACTACTTTTTCTGTCGAACTAATCCCTCGAATCACGCGCGCGCAGGCGATGGACGCGCTCTCGTCGATGGCAACTGTAGCCGGTTACAAAGCCGTGCTGATCGGCGCCGCTCACATTCCGCGCATGTTTCCGTTGTTGATGACTGCCGCGGGCACCGTGCCACCTGCGCGCGTGTTAGTACTCGGCGCAGGCGTGGCAGGATTGCAAGCAATTGCAACGGCGAGACGTTTGGGCGCGGTCGTTGAAGGCTATGACGTGCGCGCCGCAGCAGGCGAACAAGTGAAATCCCTCGGCGCGACGTTTCTCGAAGTAGATCTTGGTGGAATCAAAACTGAAGACGCCGGTGGTTACGCAGTCGAGCTATCAGAAGAAGCAATGAACCGCGGGCGCGCGCTGATTGCCGAGCATGCGAAAACAGCCGACGTAGTCATCACCACTGCACAGGTTCCCGGCAGGCGCGCACCGCTCTTGATTACGAAAGAAGCAGTCGAAGGCATGAAGCGTGGTTCGATCATCATCGACCTCGCAGGCTCAACCGGCGGCAATTGCGAACTGAGCCAGGCCGACGTGACACTCGAACGGGATGGCGTCACGATCGTTGCGCCCACAAACTTGCCCGCGACTGTTCCCGTACACGCAAGTCAACTTTACTCACGCAACGTGACGTCGTTCCTGTCATTGTTAATCAAAGACGGCCAGTTGCATATCGACATGAACGACGACGTTGTTGGTCCATCATGCGTAACTCACAACGGCGAGGTCGTCAACCAGCGCGTCGCCGGGGCGTTGCAGGCTCAACCAGGGTAGGAGCAGGAATCGATGACATCCGAAACTTTAATCTCTGCGCTTTATGTTTTCGCGCTCGCGGCGTTTCTGGGGTACCAGGTGATTTCGAGGGTGCCGCCGTTGTTGCATACGCCGTTGATGTCCGCGACGAATGCGATCTCGGGAATATCACTTGTCGGGTCCATCGTAACTGCCGGAGCTCAGTACAACACGCTCAGCACGGTTCTCGGTTTCATCGCGGTCGTGTGCGCGACTACGAACGTGGTCGGTGGTTTCGTCATCACGGATCGCATGCTCAGAATGTTTAAGCGGAAAGAAATCGTGAAGAAAGATTAGAGCTTGCGAACCTACTTCATCGAATTCAGTTACCTGCTCGCTTCAATCCTCTTCATCCTCGGATTGAAGGGGTTGACCCATCCTGAAACCGCGAAACGCGGTATGCATCTCGCCGAGTTTGGCATGTTGATGGCCATCATCGGCACCCTCGTCCACCATGAGATCGTAAGCTACATATGGATTCTCGCCGGACTCGCCATCGGTTCAGTTGTCGGGCTGGCCATGGGCTTCTGGGTACCGATGACGGCGATGCCGCAGCGAACCGCGCTCTCACACGCGTTTGGTGCCTTCGCGGCAGCGCTCGTCGGCATCTCGGAGTATTTCAAACACCAGGGCCACCTCGAACCCGTAATGATGGGTGCTCTCGGTTTCGAAGTGATGCTGGGCTCACTCACCACTACCGGGAGCTTGCTCGCGTTTGCAAAACTTCAGGGACTCGTGCGCGGGACTCCAATGACTTACAAGGGCCAGAACGTTTTCAACATGGTCCTGCTCACTGTGACAGTCGGCATTTTCATTTACCTGATCGTCATGCCCGGCTCCATGCCGCTGTTCTTCACGATGGTCGGCCTGGCATTCATCTTCGGGTTGTTGCTCGTGATGCCGATCGGATCGGCGGACATGCCCGTCGTCATGTCTCTGCTCAACTCGTACGCAGGACTTGCCTCCGCGGCTACCGGGTTCGTGCTTTCCAACAAGGTTCTGATCATCGCAGGCACACTCGACGGTTTCTCAGGCTTCATACTTTCGATCCTGATGTGCCGCGCGATGAATCGCTCGATCACGAATGTGTTGTTCGGCGCGTTTGGGAGTGCTGCGACCGCCGCAGGCAGCGCTGAGCAACAAGGATCGATGCGTGAAGTTGGTCTCGACGACATCGCCACTCAACTCGCTTATGCAAATAAAGTCGTGTTCGTTCCAGGTTATGGGCTCGCAACCGCACAGGCGCAACACGCCGTGCGCGAACTCGCAGACGTACTCGAGAAGCGCGGAGTCACAGTGAAATACGGAATCCATCCCGTCGCAGGTCGCATGCCGGGTCACATGAACGTCCTGCTCGCAGAAGCAAACGTTCCTTATTCATCACTGTATGAGCTCGAGCAGATCAATCCCGAGTTTTCAACTACGGATGTGTCCGTCGTGATCGGGGCAAACGACGTGGTGAATCCGGATGCACGCGACAATCCAACCAGCCCAATCGCAGGCATGCCGATTCTCGAAGTGGACCGTTCAAAATCAGTCGTGGTCTTAAAGCGTGGACAGGGCAAAGGCTTCTCGGGTCTGGAGAACCCTTTGTTTTTTAAGCCTGTAACAGGCATGCTTTATGGCGACGCGAAAGACACGCTCACCCGTCTGGTGCAAGCAGTGCAACACGCGTAGATCTCATTAGAGGCACAAACCAAATGAAAAGATTCTTAACCGCATTCGTGCTGGCGAGTTTGCTCGTCACCACATTTCCCGCAGCTTATGGGCAACGCGCTGCTAACAAGTCGAAAAAGGCGGCAGCTTCAGTAACAACTCAGCGGGGAGTCGATACGATTTCAGCAAATCAGATCAGAGACTATTTAACTTTCATCGCTTCGGACGAAATGGAAGGGCGCGACACTCCTTCGCGCGGACTCGATTTAACAGCAAAGTTTTTGGCGATGAACCTCTCACGCTGGGGATTCAAACCGGCGGGCGATGAAGGCAGTTTCTTTCAACGAATCGAGTTGCGACGCAATCGCGCTGACAGTGGCAAGGCAAAAGTTGAACTGAACGGACGCACACTAACGGCGGGCACTGATTATCTTCCGGGCGGTGGTTCCGGGACGGTCAGCGGGCAACTGGTTTTTGCAGGCAACGGCTGGTTTGTTAAGTCGAAGGAGATCGACGCTTACAAAGGCCTCGATCCAGCCGGAAAGATCGCGGTGATCGCCGGGGCGCCGAATGAGAGGTTCCCGCGCGGTGTCGTGCGCGGAGATCTCGGTAAAACGGGGGAAGATTCCATGAACCCCGTCGACTACGCACGCAGCAAGGGCGTCGTTGGTTTAATCTACGTTCCAGACAGCCGGTACCTTGCAAACTGGCAACGCATTCGCTCCCTCATGGAACGTGGCTCAACCGTCGTCGCAAAGTTTCAGGGATTGTCCAATGCACAACCTCCACTGCCGTCCATCGTGGTATCTGCTGAAACTGCGAGCGCGATCTTTGCGAACGAGAGCCAGTCAGCCCCAAATCTCTCCAATGCTTCGGATGGCGCCGGCTTGCCCTCACCGTTCGCTTTCAGCGAGCAGAAAAAAATCACTTTGAATCTAGCGAACAACAGCGAGACGGTTCCCACGCAGAACGTTGTTGCAGTTTGGGAAGGCGGCGATCCGGTGTTGAAAGCAGAATATGTCGCTCTCGGCGCTCACTACGATCACGTAGGCAGCGGATGCCTGCGCGTCGGGGACGACAATATTTGCAACGGTGCGGACGACGATGGCTCGGGCACCACCGCGCTGTTGGGCATGGCAGAGGCCCTCGCGAAAGCACCGACACGTCCGAAACGCTCGATGCTGTTTGTTTGGCATACCGGCGAGGAAAAGGGATTGTGGGGCTCGCGTTACTTCGTTGAGTATCCGACAGTGCCGCTCAATCAGATTGTGGCGCAAGTCAATATCGACATGATCGGGCGCAGCAAGAAAGAAGGCGATACGAACCGCCGGAATGCTGAGTTAACCGGGCCTGATGCGATCTATCTCATCGGCTCGACGATGATGAGCACCGAATTGGGTGAGCTCGTAAACACGGTAAACAAGTCGTACCTCAATATCGCGTTCGATACGAAGTACGACGATCCGAAGGATCCGAACCGCTTCTTCTACCGCAGCGATCATTACAACTACGCGCGCAAGGGGATTCCAATCATTTTTTTCTTTGACGGAGTGCACGAAGACTATCACGGTGTGGGTGATACCGCTGACAAGATCGATTACCAGAAGATGGAGAAGGTTACGCGAACGATTTATATGACGACGTGGGAGATCGCGAATCGTCCGGCGAGGTTGAAGGTCGATAAGCCACTGCCGACGCAGATCACGGGAAGTTAATTAGCCACAAAAGGCACAAATCAGAGCCACAAAGGGCGTCAAAACATGATCATTGAGTGCCCTTTGTGGCTCTGTTTTGTGCCTTTGTGGCTAATCCTGACCGCGTTCGGCAACTAACCTTCGATAGGCTTCGGCGCGTGAGAGCCCCAACTCGCGCGCCGCTTTTTTTAGCGCGGCGCGATGGTCCATACCGTCTTGCTCGAACTGATCTACCAGCGCCGCAATACTTGCGGTTGTGTCTCGTATCGTCTCACCGATCGTGTTCCGATCGATCAAAACCACAATCTCGCCGCGAGGACTCTCGTTCGCGTAGTGCATTGCGAGTTCACTCAAACGTCCCCGTCTGATCTCTTCATGCAGCTTAGTCAGTTCTCTCGCTACAACAGCTTCACGTTCACCTAAACTTTCGTAAGAGTCTTTTAGAGTGGCTGCTAATCGATGAGGCGCTTCGTAGAAGATCAGAGTGCCCGGAACTGATCGGAGTTCGTCGAGTCGCGCACGTCTCGCATTCGTTCGTGAAGGAAGAAAACCCGCGAAGAAGAATTCATCCGTTGGCAGCCCCGCGGCAATCAGTGCAGAGATCAACGCACTTGGACCAGGCACCGGAACCACGGGCACATCATTGTCGATCGCAACGCGGACCAGCCTGAAACCAGGATCGCTAATCGACGGCGTCCCAGCGTCGGTAACAACCGCGACGTCGCTGCCCTGCTTCAATAAATCGAGAAGCTCCGCGGCGCGCTGTTGTTCGTTGTGTTCGTGATAGCTGATGGTCTTTGTTGTAATGCCGTAATGCTGGAGCAGCTTGTGTGTGTGGCGCGTGTCTTCGCAGGCGATCAGGCTCACGTCTTTCAGAACCTGAAGCGCGCGGTGAGTGATATCCGCCAGATTGCCGATCGGCGTCGCCACAAGATAGAGAGTTCCCGGCATAAAGAGAAAGACAGGATTACGATTAACAGGTCGTTCCTGTCAATTCCGTAATCCTGTCCGATGGCGGGTTACCGGCAGAAGTTCAGATGCGGGCTAATTCCGAGGGAATGGGATTCTTCTCCACCAATCATCGTTGTTGCGGTTGTTCCGGTCGTCTCGGCGGTCACGACGGTAGTCATCATCACGACGTCGATCATTGCGACGCCAGTCGTCATCGCGGCCATAACCGCCGTTGTAGCCTAAACCGTAGACGTTGCTGATGTATCGCAGCTCTTGCTGGATCTGTGACCACTGTGACGACGTTCGGCCATCAAGCCGGCGAGCAACTCGATCGATATCCTGCGCTTCCTGCAACAGGCGTCGAGCTTCATCCGAGCTACGATTCAAATCGCGGCCATTGCCGACTCTCGACTTGAAGTCGCCTGCCGCTCTACGGAATTGATGAACTTCGTCGTTGATTCGATCTTCGCGATTGGTTCCGTTGGTTCTGCTGCGATCGAGAGCGCGGTCCATGTCTCTTTCAAAATCTTTTGCTAAACGATCGAGCCGGTGAGCTGAGTCGCGTAGTCCGCGGTCGTCATTACGTCCGTAACCGCCGCGATCGTCCGGGTAGCGATCCTGTGGGTAGCGTCCCCACTGTGCCGAAGCAACGGCCGGCAAGCAGAAAGCTAATATCGCTGCTGCGAAAATTGAAAATTTCAGTGTGTGTCGGTTCGTCATTTCTTTCTTTCTCCTAGGTGTCACTTCGGCCCGTCGCCCTCGTTTGGCAAGTGCCGTGCCTATTCGGAGAACAGTGGTTTTTGCGAATAAAAAGCAGGGGGAATGCGGAAAAGGTGCAACGCTGACGGAAAAGGTAGACGCGGATGGACGCGGATTAACCTATGAGGGTCACGATGTGGCGGCGCAGGTCTGACTCGTGGATGTGGGGACGTTTCTTTAAAACTGACTTCCAGACGGGCGCGCCGGTAGGTGACTTCGTTAGCAGCAACTCGTCACTCGCAGTCTTAATTCCCATATGACGAATGTTTGCGCACGCGAGGCCTCCTCCACGCACGAAACCATCGCGCGGGGTCCTCGGCCATCCCGCTTCTATGGACAAAGTGCGAACTCCGCTCGTGAGCTTGAGCAGATGGCCGACCATCGTCGCCGTTCCGATAGGAAAACGATAACCATCCTTTTTGGAGATTTGAATACTCGCGCCCGCACGATTCGCATCACCCGCAAGCATCGTGAATCCGGCGATTAACCAGTCGACTCCAGCTTTGCGAATCAGGTCGTTCGAGTTTCTGAGTGAGATGTAGTCGGCGATGTCCTTGCGGCCCGTAACACGTGCTCTCTGTTCGGCTTCGGACAATACCGCAGCCCAAGCTTCATCTAATTCGCCCATATTGGCTTGCGATGGTATCATGAGCGCCGAATCGTCCCCCACAGATCCTGAGGCCGGAACCTATCGAAATGCCGCAATCATACCGAGTCGTAAAAGACATCATTACAGTTGTGCCCGCGCTGGCTTTGTTTCTGCTAATCAGCGTGAATCCCCTGGCGCAATCAACCCAATTTCCCGCGCCCGCAAGCCACGTGAGCGATTTTGCGGGTGTTCTCGACGCGCAAAGCAAGAGCCGGCTCGATAATCTCCTCCACAAACTGAAAGAGAAGAGCAAGATCGAACTGTACGTAGCCACTGTCGAAACCACCGGCGAACGGGAAATTTCGCAGTTCTCACAACAACTCGCGCGTGAGTGGAATATCGGAATGAAGACCAGCCGTAAGAAGAGTCTTTTGCTGGTCGTTTCGGTGGCATCGAAGACTTCCTTCACTCAGTTCAGCCGGGCCGCACAACTGGCAGTGCCGGAAGGCGTGTTTGGTGACATGTCGTTTCGCATGCGAGGGCCATTGAGTGAGGGACGTTTTAATGAAGCGATTGATAGTGGAATACAAGTTTTTGTAAGTGCCATCGCGGAGAAGTTTGCCCTCAATCCAGCGGACTTCGAGTCGTTAACCGTTGCGACAGCGAGTCCTGAAGTTGCGGCGCCAGATTCGTCACAGGCAGTTTCGATTGGCGGCGCCGGCCCGCAGAAAACGCGGCCGCGCACAGTCGGCGATGGTCCACAACCATCGCCTGAACCAACTCCACCCGGTGAAACACGAAAGCCAACTGAAACTCCGGTAGCGGAATCGGTCGCTTCAGAATCGTCGACAAATCCGGTGCTCACTGAGTCACCGAAGCCCACTGCGACTGAGTCACCGAAAAAGGAAACCGTAACGCCAGGACGGCGAAAGGCTAGTGCGACCGCAAAAGTAAGTCCCGTCAAGCGAATGACTCCGACGGAGGTTGCCGAAGAAGACGCCAACGAATCAGAAAAAGTCGAACTGGTGTTGACACTGCCCCTCGACCGCCGTGAGGCCTATCTAAAAGAGTTTCTCGATACTCATCCCAAGTCGAAGTCGAGAGGACGCGCGAAGGACTTGCTGCTCCTGACCCATGCCGGACTCGCCGAGCAAAAGTTAAAAAACGGAGACACTGCCGGTGGTATCGACCAACTGCTTCAAGTCATAAACGAAGCAGAACTGACGTTGGGCGATGAAGCCTTCGAGGCGATTGCGCAGTTTCCCAGGAATCTCTACCTGCGGGGCGAACGAGACGCGGCACTCAAGGCTGCTCAGAGTATTGAAACGAAGTTTGGAAGCGATCCCAAACGGCTGCTCGCAGTTGCGCGATTTTATATGGAGATCGAGCGGGCGTCCGAAGCTGTGCGAATTGCCGATACTGCCGTTCGTCTTGCGCCGGATCTCTCTGAAGCGCATCGACTGCTGGCGATGGGCCATCACATCTCGCTGCGACTGGACGATGCGGTCGCCGAGTACAAAAAGGCTCTCGAACTCGATCCAAATTCGAAAGCATCTCGAGCCAGCCTGGCTGACCTGTATCGCGCTTCAGGCAAGGCTGAAGAAGCACTCGCACTCTACAACGAACAACTCCTGTGGGATCCAAAAGATCGCGCAGCGCGCGCCGGAAAAGTGCTGGCGCTCTTTGAACTTGGTCGCGCAGACGAAGCCAATTCGGCTCTCGAAGCTACGTTAGCCGACGAGCCACGCAGTCTCGCGTTGCTCGCAGGCGCCGCATACTGGCTCGCCGCGCACGACAAGAACGACAAAGCTTACGAGTTGGCCCGCAAAGCGGTTGACGTTGAAGCGCGTTACACGTGGGCACAGATCGCGCTGGCCCGATCTCTGATCGCTTTGAAGCGTCCACTCGAAGCGGAACGAGCGATCAGGACAGCACGCAAGTTTGGAAAGTTTCCAACACTCACCTATGAGTTGGCCAATGTGCTTGCGTCGATGGGACTCTATCAAGAAGCGGTTGACGCCCTGCGCGAGTCGTTCACGATCAAAGACAACAAGGTTGAGACTCTGCTGGCTGGACACGTACCTGCCAGTGAACCCGGGTTTCTCGAATTGCTCGCGCCGGAACGACGGGCCGGTTTTTACCAGGCGACTGCGGCCGACACCGCGGCCAACGCAACGACGATGAAAGCGTTGCTCGCTTTCAATGCTGCGATAACTCCGTCTGAAGGCGAGAAGATCAATGAAACGGCTGCCGTTGCCGCCGCGAAGGAATTTGCGTCGGGCGCCGACAGCATGCGTGCTTTTCGTCAAGCGTATGCGGCAAGTCGTCTGCTCCGGCTTGGCATCGCAACCGACACGGTTCTGGAGTTGGTCGGCGAAGCAAGTAAAGCTTTGGACGATGCAGTGAAAGTTCCAATGCTCACGATGGCGGTGCAGGCTGATGAATTCAAAGACCTGCGCGCGCGATCAATTTCATCCGGCAATGTCCCTGACGTCGCCGATGCTCCACAGGAAGTGCTCGCAAACATTCTCAAGGGCCGGCTTGAAGATATTCATGGATGGGCGTTGTTCAATCAGGAAAAGTACACAGAAGCGATCACTCATCTGAAGCAGGCATCGGAAATTCTGCCGGCAGAGACTCCCGCATGGCGCACAGCGGTCTGGCATCTCGGGGTCGCGCTCGAACAGTCAGGAGAGAAGGAGCAGGCGCTTGATGCTTACATCAAGAGCTATCGCGGAGGACCGCCTGAAGCCGTTCGTCGTGCGGAAATTGAGCGGCTTTATAAAACCGTCACCGGATCACTCGATGGAATTGAGGACCGGATAGCAGGAACAGCGACAGCCGCAGCGGCAACGAGCAGCAGCACGCCACCAGCGAGTCCCACAACCACCGAAACTGCACCTGCACCCGCGCCCGCTCCCACGACTACTCCCGAAGTCTCTGACGAAGCTTTGAAGAACGCAGCGTCGCGCTTGCGCGCAAACATCAAGATCACCGGACGCATTGTGGATGCAGATAAAGTCGGACTTGGGGATGTGGTGGTGGTCCTGATTAGTCCTTCGGGCGCAGTGCTGGCGTCAACGACAGACAACCAGGGTTATTACTCGTTCAAAGTCGCGCCTTCGCAGAAAACTTACCGGGTCATACCGTCGAAGGACGGCTACACGTTCACTCCGATCGATCGCGCATTTGCGGGACTAATTGACGACCAGAAGGATATCGACTTCGTAGGAACCAAACCTTAAGCCACAGATTACACGGATCGATCCGTGTAATCTGTGGCCAAGTTTTATCTATCTATTCTCGGACGTGGAACCGCTTACCGGTTTTCCATCCGCGTCGTACATTTCAACCTTTCCATACTTCGAAAGGACCTCACGAGCCTTTGCAGCATCACCAACTGCGACCACTTGCAAATGACCCAGGTCGAGGTACTTCTTCGCTACGTTTTGAACGTCCGCGGCCGTGATGGCTGCAACCTTTTGCGGGTAAGTATCCCAGTAGTCCGCGGGAAGGTTGTAGAGCTTCTGCGTGATTATGTTTTGCAGCAGAGCGCCGGGCTGTTCGAGAGATAAGGCAAAGCTTCCAACGATCGCTCGCTTCGCATTCTCGAGTTCTTCCGCCCCAACCGGCTCATTACGCATACGATTGAGCTCATACATAAACTCTTTCATCGCGCCTTCAGTAACGTCTGTTCTCACTTCCGAGCTCGCGCCCCAGACGCCTCTGAATTTCGAACCACCGAAGAAGCTGTACGCTCCGTAGGTATAGCCTTTGTCCTCACGAAGGTTCAGGAAGAGACGGCCTGATGGACCACCGCCGAAAACGCGATCGGCCAGGAGCACCGCGAAGTAATCAGGACTGGTTCGTTCGATACCGAGCGTGCCGAGCTGCAACACTGTTTGCACCGAGCCGGGGCGATCGATCAAATAGATCTTCGCATCAGCCGGTGCTGGAGCAGGGGGAACGGTGTACGCTGGCACATCGCCCTGCTGCCAATCACCAAACGCGTTCTCGAGTTTCGGCATGATCTCTTTCAGAGTGACATCGCCGACGATCGCGAGGATCGCGTTGTTAGGACGGTAGTAAGTCGAGTGAAACGCCGCCAGATCTTTCGTCGTGAGCTTCTTGATCGACTCTGCCGGAGGCGCTACCAACGAAGCGGGATGGCTGGTGCCATAGATAGCCCGGTTAAACTGCTCCTGCGCTAAAAACTGCGGGAACGATCGCTGAAACTGAAGTTGGCCCAACGTGCGCGTCTTGTACTTATCAACTTCAGCCTGCGGGAAAGTGGGATTTCGGATGACATCCGCAAACAACTCGAGCGTTTGGTCCAGGTTCTCGACCAGCCCGTTGGTGGTGACGTTAGTCGTCATCGTCGACAGTCCGGAAGTTGCAGTTAGCGTCGCGCCAAGCGCATCGACCTGCTCCGCGATGTCTTTGCTCGAACGCTTGGTTGTTCCTTCACGCAACACCGCTGCGGTAAAGGTCGCTAGCCCGCGAAAATCAGCTTTGTCGGAAAGTCCGCCGCTCAACACAACCATTTGCATGTTGAAGGTCGGCACCTTGTGCGACTCGAGCAGCACCACGCGTAATCCATTCTTGAGCGTAGCTTCCTGAGCACGCGGAAGTTTTACTTTCAAAACTTCCTTGTTAACAGGCGCTTTGCCTTTGACGACGGCGCCTTTGGTTGATTGAGGTTGCTGACCCGCAGGCGCGCCGCCCTGGGCCAAAGCCGAAGACGACACGAGCACAATCATCACGAATGCAAGTAAACCCACGATTCTGTTCTTTATCATTTTCATTGGTATAACTCCTTTACTGGCCCGAAGCGCCCGTTGCGCTCTTGGCCTTCGCCTGCGGCAGTGTGACTACAACTGTGCGGTTGGTGTCGACCAGATACTTGTTGGCGACTCGCTGCACGTCTTCTTTCGTGACCGCGGCGACCCTGTCGAGTCGAGTATTAATCAGCCCCGGCTCGTTGTAATAGACCGCGTACTGGCCAATTGAGATGGCCCGAGAGATCGAGCTCGTAAGACCGTTGATGAAGTTTCGTCGTGTGTTGTTCTTGGCTTTCTGAAGTTCCCAATCGGCGATGGGTTCCTTCTTCAGGCGGTCGATCTCGTCGTAGATGATCTTTTCGATTTCATCTGTGTTCATGGAACCGGGACGAAGAGTGGCGTTGGTATAGAA
Organism: uncultured Acidobacteriota bacterium; assembly: GCA_963728575.1. Classification (GTDB taxonomy): domain Bacteria; phylum Acidobacteriota; class Blastocatellia; order Pyrinomonadales; family Pyrinomonadaceae; genus PSRF01. Next base: position 50,209 of record CAVSKT010000004.1, on the reverse strand, counting down.
GGCGCCAACACCGCGCTTCTCATCCATGAAGCCACCGACACCAGTAACCATCTCTTTCTCTTTCACGAGCTTTTGATAGAGACGCGAGCTCTGGCCGCTCTGAAGCACGTTGGCGAGAACCTGCAATGCGTAGAAGTCAGCCGTGTTGCCCTCGACTGCTTTGTAAGCGATGTCAACACGCGCCGCGCGTGCAAGCACGTCGTCAAGCTTGGCGCGTCGTTCCTCTTTCTGCTGAATCTCTGTCATGTCAACTGTTGGAGGAGTTGGTTGTCGAGGAATGCTCTCGAAGCTCGCTTTGATCTTTGCGAGTGCGTCGGCGGTCTTGAAGTCGCCAACAAGGACCAGCACTGCGTTGTTGGGCGCGTAATACATCTTGAAAAATTCCGACACGTCTTCGACGGTCGCCGCGGTCAAGTCTTCCATCGACCCAATGACTGAGTGCTTGTAAGCGAAGTTGTCGTAGATCAACTCCTTCTGCTTCTCGCCGCTCTTGCCATATGCCTGGTTATCGACACCAAGCCGTCGCTCTTCCTGAACCGCGTTGCGCTGGTTATCGAGATTGGCTTTCGTGATTTCCAAACTCTTCATACGATCGGCTTCGAGGAAGAGCGCGAGATCGAGTTGGTTGGAAGGGAGAACTTCGAAATAGTTGGTCCGATCCTCGTTGGTGGTGCCATTCATGTTGCCGCCGTTATTGAAAACGAGCATGAAGTGTTCACCCGAGCCAACATTCTCTGATCCTTTGAACATCATGTGCTCAAAGAGGTGTGCAAAACCGGTGCGGCCTTTGCGCTCGTTACGTGAACCGACGTTATAGGTGATCGAGAGAGCCACTACCGGCGCGGAATGATCTTCAACAGTGATCACGCGCAACCCGTTCTTTAACGTGGTTTCTTTGAAATCAACTCGCACGTTGCGAGATGCTTGTGCCTGGACTCCCAAAAAGGCGAGCGCGCAGACAAACACCGGGGACAAAAACTTAGACACGCGTCTCATTGATAAAACTCCTTCTGATTGTGGATGATTTCTCGCGACGAGCAAGAATTCGGGGTTAACCGCGAACGGACGAATTTAGGCGAAGAGGACTTCAATAGCAAGTCATGAAGGGCTTTCCTGGTGTCTTAACTTAGCCTTCTTCTCCGTGTAACCTCTGTGTCTCTGTGTCTCTGTGGTGATTTTAGCCACGAATTAGTTAACCACAGAGACACAGAGACACAGAGGTTACACAGAGAAATCAATCTAAGACACCATCAGGGCTTTTGCTCAGGACGGATTCTCCATTCTATGCCATGTTTGACGCGCGGACAGCCAACCGCCCCCGGCTTCTTACCATCCAAAGTCCTCGACTGTATAATCGTTCGTACAAAGCCATGAAAAGAATAAAGCTCATTTTTCCCAGCGTTCTGACCGTTTTCACATTGCTTACGCTGGGCCTCTCAGCAGCCGCGCAGCAGCCCGCGCCTCAGCAAGCAGCCAACCGTTTTGATGTGACCCACTACCGTATCGAGGCTCAGATCATCCCTGAGCAACACATGCTACGTGCGGGCGCCGACGTGACATTTGTGCCGTTGGATGCGACGCGCTCAGTGGTTTTCGAGCTAAACGGTTCATTGAAGGTTGAGAGCATCGAAAAGGATGGAAAGATCTTGACCGGAGTTGTTCAGGACGCGGTCGGGGTCGGATCGCTCGGACCAAGCGTCCGCATCGACCTCGGTCAGGTTCTCCCGGCGAATCAGCCGGTTACGCTTCGCATCCGTTGGAGCGGCGCGCTGATCAATCCCGAAGGCGGCCCCCTTGCCATGAAGCGCCTGGCCTACGTCGGCACTGAAGGTTCTTACCTGATGTACGCCTCACGATGGTTTCCATTCCACGATTACGCTGCCGACCGGGCAACCTCGGATATCACGTTTATCGTGCCCTCAGGTTTGCAAGTTGCCGGCACGAGCGACGATCCGGTTGTCGCACAGCCTGCGCCTAAAGAGGGCGCCGTTCGTTACCGGTTTGTACACCGGCAGCCGGTATTGATTGGAAACTTCGCGGCAGGGCAATACATAAACAAGAACCTGCGATACAGCAATTATGATCTTCAGTTGTATGCAATGCCGGGCAGCGAAAAACGGCTCGAAGTTTTTGCTGAGCTGACGGGAAAAGTTCTCGAGTTCTACACAAAGCGATACGGAACGCCGTTATTTGGCAACCGCCTGGTCGTCGTGCAGATCGACGACGAGAGTTTAGATACATACTCAGGTCCGGGAATGATCTTCCTGTCGAACAAGATGTTTGACACTACGCGGCCCGTGCCGGAAGAGAAGATTCAGAGAGAGATTGCTTACCAGTGGTGGGGCCAGACAGTTGGGCTCAAATCGTTTGACGATGCATGGCTGTCACAGGGTCTCGCCGAGTGGAGTGCATTTGCTTATCGCGAAACTACGCTGAGTGCAGGCGGTCTCGATGCCGCGCAGCGCGAGCAACAGGAGCGCGCACTGACGTTTGAACAGACTGCTTCAATTGCACGTGCGCCGAGTGCGCTCGACGATCAATCAGCAGCTTACCAGTCGATCGTTTTCTACAAAGGCTCCATGATCTTTCGCATGTTGCGAGAGACGATTGGACGTGAAGACTTCGATCGACTGCTCGCCACGTACGTCCAAAACTTCAAGGGCAAGAATGCGTCGATAGACGACTTTGAAAAACTCGCGGCGCAAATCTCGAAAGATAACCTGCGTTACTTCTTTGCACAGTGGATCGAAGGAACGGGCGTTCCCGAGTTCACCGTCGACTATCAGATTATTCGTACGCGGTCAGGTAAGTTCCGCACGCGCGGGACAGTCAAGCAGAATCTCGAGTCGCTGCGCATGCCGGTCGAGTTGCTGCTGCGAGCGGAAGGTGACAATCAGCAGAAGATTGTTCGTATCGAGGGCAGGAGTGAAGACTTCGACTTCGAATCGAATGGACAGCCGCTCGAAGTAGTTGTGGATCCAAACAACAAGATTCTCCGCATGTCGGATGACCTGCGTGTTTCGATCATCGCGCGACGTGGAATCGAGCAAATGAAGGAAGGGATCTATGCCGAAGCGCAACAGCAGTTTGAGGCTGCGTTGAAGCTCGATCGATCGAATTCATGGGTCTACTACAATCTCGGGCTGTTGTTCCTGGAACAGCGCAACTGGCAACAGGCGCTCGACAATCTCGAGGCTTCACTCATCGGTAATCTGAAGCCGGCCTGGATCGAAGTGTGGGCCCACATCAAACGTGGCAACGCTTACGACGCAAAGGGCGAGCGCAACAGAGCGGTGTATGAATATAACAAGGCAGTGCAGTCAGGGATTGATTACGACAATGCGCAGGCGGTAGCGAAGAAATTCCTTGCGACGCCTTACGATCCCAAGGCCGCGCAGACCGCGCAAGCGACAAACTAGGCCACAAAAGGCACAAACCAAAGCCACAAAGGCCACAAATACATAAAAGAGGGGTTTCTTTTAAGTGAATTTGTGGCCTTTTGCGGCTTTGTTTTGTGGCTTAAACGGCGACGATTGAGATCCTGTTTTTCTCGGCCGTTCGGATCATCTCATCCCGATCGAACATGAGTGTTTTGTCTGCGGTGATGCAGAGACACGTAGCCCCGGCTTCTACCATCGCTTCGATCGTCGGAACCCCGACCACCGGCACATCGAAACGCATATCCTGATCGGGTTTTGCGACTTTCACTACCGTAAGACGGCCATTAACCAAACTACCGGCGCGTTTGATCGTTTCGTCAGTGCCTTCCATTGCTTCAATCGCGACACAGGCTTTGGCTCGTACGACGATAGTTTGGCCCAGATCCAGCCGAGCGATCTCGCGCGCAATCTCGAGACCGTAGTCAACGTCTTCCTGTTCCTGTTTTGAAGGCTCGCGGCGTGTGAGTGTTCCGCGTTGCGGCAGTGAATCCTGTAGAAAACAAGTTGAATCGACGAGCTCGATGCCCTCGCTTTGCAATTCCGAAGCTATCGCTCCAATCAACGAGTCAGTATTCCGGCGCGGCAGCTTCAGCAGCACCTTTAACATGCGCGCATCCGGCACCGCACGACTGAAGATCTGAACATGCTTAACCTGGCCCGCCATGATGGCCTTCTCGACACCCTCTTCCTTGAAGAACCTTATCATCCGTCCCAGTTGACCGATGCCGACCCACTTCACGCGTTCGGCGCGCTGGTCCATCTCAGGATCAGTCTCTTCGCGGATCGCAGCCACAACCAACGGCACACCCGATCGTCGAGCGCCTTCCACGACCATAAAGGGAAACTTTCCGTTACCCGCGATCAATCCGAATTTCATTTGATAACGCCGCGGTCGGAGCTTTCGATGAAACGAAGCAGATCGGAAACTTCAGGAGAGCCAGTAATTTCTTCCTTGATTCGTTCAACCGCCTGAGTGGTGTTGAGCTTTGCGGAGAGCAGTAGATGAAAGGCGTGGTGAAGAGAATCGATCGCGGCGCGAGAATAACCGCGGCGCTTCATGCCGGTAATGTTTAGTCCATAACACTTCGCGTGATTGCCGACTGTCAAAGCAAAAGGCAACGCATCTTTAACTACGACAGAGTAACCGCCGACATAAGCTTCCCTGCCGACCCGGCAGAACTGGTGCACGCCGGAATAGGCGCCGATGTTCGCGCGGTCTTCAATCTCGACGTGTCCGGCGAGCGTTGCGGCATTCGCCATGATGACTCCGTCGCCGATCAGGCAATCGTGCGCGATGTGTGCCTGGGCCATGATCAAACAATCGTCGCCAATCTTCGTGAGCATTCCACCACCTGCGGTACCACGATGAATTGTGACAAACTCACGTATCTTGTTGCGCTCGCCGATGCGCGTTTCTGAAGGTTCACCTTTGTACTTCAGATCCTGAGAGGCAAGTCCGATGGAGACGAATGGAAAAACCTGAGTGGCGGCGCCAATCGAAGTGCGTCCATCTACGACGCAGTGAGATTCAAGCCTGACGCCGTCGCCGAGTTCGACCTCGTCGCCGACGATGCAATACGGCCCGATGAAGCAGTCGTAACCGATCCTTGCTCGCGGGCTCACGACCGCTGTCGGATGAATGGTGGCCGGGTGAGTAGCTGTAGACATGATCTAAAAACGAAACGGGGACGGGGAGAAGGGGAGAAACGGGGATTTTCCCCCACTCACCCCGTCCCCCTTTCTCCCTTTCTTACCCTGCTTCCCTCGGAGCTACGATGCTCATGATCTCGGCGTCGGCGGCGAGTTGGCCTTCTACTTTCGCCTCGCCGCGCATGCGCTGCACTCGCGAGCCGATACGCAGAGCCGTCACCTCGAGCACGAGCGTATCGCCGGGAACTACCGGCCGGCGAAAACGCGCTTCCTTGATCCCTGTAAACAGCACCAGTTTCTGATCGCGATCTTCGATCTCGCGCAATGCCAGAACAGCGCCAACCTGGGCCAACGCTTCAACAACGAGCACACCCGGCATGACGGGCGCACCGGGAAAGTGACCCTGAAAAAAATACTCGTTAATACTGACCTGCTTTATTCCGACGATTCTTTCGCGGGGTACCAGCTCAACGATGCGGTCGACAAGAAGGAAAGGATAGCGATGTGGCAGAAGCTGCTGGATCGCCAGTGAATCGAGAACTGTTTCCACCTTTTGTGGCTCTACTCGGGCGGCGTGACTGTTGTTGTGGCTGTAACCGGGTTCTTACTGTTGAAGTCAGTAATAAAGGCGCGTGTGATGTCGATGCTTTCGGCGGCGTACAGCAACGGCACCTGAGCTCCGTCAATAATCACGTTGATACCGCGCGCTTTCGCAAATGCTTCGAGCGCCTTCCCGATTTCGTCCTGCAACGGCGCGAAGAGTTCCTGGCGGCGACGGTTGTAAGCGGCCTGCGCGTCCTCAGCCTTGCGTTTGATATCTTTGTTCAACTGTTCCAACTGATCGATCTTCGCCTGCAACGACCTCTGATCGATAGGCGTTCCGGCAGGTGCCTCGCGCAGCTTGTTGATCTCAGCTTCCAGAGCCTGCGCTCTCTGCTGCATCGCGTTGATCTCGTCTTTGAGCTTCTGGAATTCGCCGTTCAGTTTAGTCACCACGCTATTGAACTTAGCGATGCCGGTCTTCTGGTCCAGGAACAAATCGGTGTAGATCACCGCCATCTTGCTCGTTGGCAGAGCAACTGTGGCAGGCGGTGTAGCGGGCGCGGCGGGTGTCGGGGTTGGTTGAGCGGCGGGACGTTGTCCTGCCGGTCGTTGTTGTGCGCTGACGGTCGTGGCTATGGCTGCGACCATCAACGCACTAACTAAAACTAATTGTCTTATGTTCATGGCTACTTGGATACTGCCGCAGTCGCCGGATTCTTACTGTTGAATTCCGCGATGAAGGCACGAGTAATGTCGATGTTGTCGGCTGCATAGACCACGGGCACCTGGCTGCCGTCCACGATCACCGTAATTCCGCGGGCCTTCGCGAACGCTTCAAGTGCTTTGCCGATGTCCTGTTGCAGCGGCAGGAAGATTTCCTGTCGTCGCTTGGCGTAAGCGGCTTCGGCGTCCTCGCCCTTCCGTTTCAGGTCGGTATTCAACGCTACGAGCTGCTCGCGCTTCTGGCGGATCGCATCAGGAGCGGCAACCGCCTGAGTGTCGTTGATCTCCTTATCCAGGGTCGTAATCCTGGTTTGGAGGCCCTGCAACTCGGCCTGGCGTGGCTGAAACTCTCTATTCAACGTACCGAGCAAAGTGCTGTACCGGGCAATACCAGTTTTTGGATCCAGAAACGCATCCGAATAGATCATTGCCATTTTGCTATCCGGCACGGCCACGGTCTGTGGAGCCGCGGTTTGCGGGCTTGCTGGAGTCGCTGGTCTCTGTTGTTGTTGTGCTGACACGCATAATGCAGTAGCCGTCAGCATGGCGACCGCAGCAAAAAAACGAGCTATCTTCATGACTTCTTGTAGTACTCCTTACGTTGAGGTGAATGGACAAGCCTTTAGTTGTCTATCCAGCCACCATTGGTTGGCTCAAGCGCTAAAAGGTGCGCCCGACGCTGAAGCGAATGACTCTCTTCTTTTCGTTAAAGAAAAACGGAAACCCGTCAATAAGTTGGTTCGGCCGGGCATTTGGATTATACGCAAAGATCAAGCGAAACGGTACATTGATGACGGGGACCTGGACCCTGACTTCCATACCTAAGCTGGACCGGTAGTCGCCGATGCCTGAGAACAAACTCTGCGACAACTTGACCACGCTATTGGTCTGCGCCTCTCCACGAAGAAAGACGTTTTGGAACCCAAACGGCAGTCCTGTCGCCGGGTTTATATCGCCCCTTTGCGCGTCTTCGAGTTCACCCGTACTCACGATGCGATTGTCGCGCGCCACCAAAGACCCAATAAACGGCTGGGCCGCGATATTCGGGTTATTGCAAAAAACAAGTGAGCTCAAACTGATCGGCACGGCTGCATTGAACCGTGGACACGGGACCAAACCGACTGTGGACAGGAACGGCTGGTCGGGAAGAAAGTTACTATTGAAAGTCTGGTCGCTCTTGGACCTGAGATTGAAAGCGGTTCCGATATCGGCGAAAGCGGCTAAGCCCACTGTGTTGCCGATGATGGGAATCCGGTATTCAAAGTTTCCGAGTATCTGTGTATCGCCTCCGACCGAAGTGAATGATCGCGGCAATGCTGCAATGTTGTTGCCCGAAACGCCTGTGAACAAACCCAGCGCAGCAGCGTCCTGCAATTCGGGAATCGGAGTCGGAGTATTCGTTGGATTCTCCGCGACAACAACATTCTGCGAAGTGATAAACGTATCGACCGGCGAAATGGGACTGATCGAGCGTACGTTGTAACCGCGAATCGTAAACTCGTCGCCGAGGAAGAACCGCTCAAAGATCGGAATGCCATCGACGAACGCAAGCGAGTTTGCATTTCTCACTTTCGACGAAGTCGCAAAGCTGCCAACCGTTCCGGCAATAATTCGGAAACCAAAAACCTCGGGATGTTCCGATCTCTTACGACGCACGGAGAAGAACTGCGTGTATGAAAGCGTCGGCTGGTAAGTTCGAACGTCACCACCAAGACCGGCGAGCGCAAGGGCCACTGAAAGCTCACGACCGTTCGTGGGATCGATGCTCGCATTCCGCGTGTCGTACGAGAAAGTTCCTGTGAGCCGGCTCGTGAGGATGTTCGGCTGGCTGTAAATCACCGGAATGAACGACGCCTGATTATTCGGATCCAGATTTACTTCCGGATCTTTCACGCTCGAAAGCGATAGCTGATACGACGCGCCAATGCGCGAAAACTGTGTAAAGCGTCGCTTGCGATAAAACTCTGAGAGCGGCGCACTGAGAAAGATCGAGCCACCGTAAGAATCTCGCGTGAAGAGATTCGCTTCATCAACTGCGTTGAAGTTGAACTGCGAACCCAGCAGATCTTCCTGCGCACCAGTGTTCTGCGAAAGGAACGTACCTTCGCCGAAGAACTTTTGCGAGAAAGCGAATATAGAGAAGCCCGCGCTGATAGGCCTGTCGCGGATGTACGGTTCAGTAAATGAAAACTGGAACGAGCGTTGGCGATTGCCGGCCGCGAGGTTGAACGAAAGCACTTCACCACGACCGAGCAAGTTGTTCGTGGAGTATTCAAGACCGAAGAACGAACCGCCGATGCCTGAGATACCACCGTTAAAAGAGATCTGCTGGCGGCCGCGCTCGCTCACCTTTAACGCAAGATCTACCGTCGCTTCTTCATCATTCGTGCGGCGATCGACGTCTTTGTCTTTGTCGATCGGATTGAAGTAGCCACTCTGGTTCAACTTCACAATCGAGTATTCCCAGTAAGCGTCGTTGTAGATATCGCCCTCGTTAATGAGCACTTCACGACGCAGAACGTTATCGCGCGTGAACGTGTTGCCGACGAATTCCAAACGCCGGAGGGTAAACTGCTTTCCTTCCTCGATAGTGACGGTGAAATCGACGATGCCTTCGTCCGGGTTCTGCGGATTATCTTTGAATGTTGGGACCGGCTCTGCGGTGTATTCGATGAATCCCTGTTGCCCGTAAAACTTCTTGAGGTTCTCAAACAAGCCCTTGCTGACCTTCTCGCCATTGGCGATGTCGCCTTTGTTGAGACCGATTACTGCTCTGATCTGATCCTCCGAGAAGATCGAGTTGCCTTCGACTTTGAATTCGCCGAGACGATAAACCTTACCTTCGACGATCGGAACGGTGACGCGTAGTCCTTCATCAACCGAGGACAACAACGGCAACGGCAAGATCGGGAAACCGGTACGGCGACGTCCCACGCCTTCAATGCGTGGCTCGCCGTGACGCGCCTGAAGATACCCTTTCGAACGCATGTAGTTGTCGACCAACCGCAGGTCAACATCAAGTTTCTCACGATCGAGAATGTCGGAGCCTTTGAATCGAGTGATCAGTCCGGCTTCCTTCACATACTTCATCGAGCCGCGCAACTGGCCGTCGCTGAAGACAGTGTTGCCTTCAAACTGAATATCGACTACGCGAACGCGATCGCCCTCGTCGATGTCAAACGTAATGGCAATCGACGTCGCTGAAACTTCTTCTATTTTTTCTGTGACAGTCGCGTTCGGATGTCCCGACGCCGAGAGCAGCTCCTTGATCGTTCTCACGGCTGCGCGAACCTTTACCGGATCGTAAATGCTCTCTTTCGACACGCCGACGCGTCGCTCACGAAAAGCCTTCAAGACATCCGATTCCGGAACGCTGCTCAGACCTTCAAACGTCAAGTCACGAATAATCGGAAGCTCTTTGACTTCGAAGATGACGTTAACGCCGCCGCGCGCACCGTTTTCAGTGAACACACGAGTGGCTGTTTTATCGAAGAAGGTTAACGAGAGCAGTGTCTGGTAGTCGCGCTGGACCTGCTCTTCGTTGTAAGGGTCGCCCGGTCTGGTTTGAATGTAATAAAGGATGTCGTCTTTGCGCAGACGGCGATTGCCGATGATGTCGACATTTTCGACGAGTCGCTGTGATTGTGGTTGTGGTTGCTGAGCGATGACGCCATTGGTCGTCGCGACGATTGCGGTGATTCCTGCGAATAAGCCTAAAAACAAGAGCCAAAACGCGCGATATGAGTGCATAGGCACCAATTCCCTCAGTAGTTCTTACCGGGCCTCAGAAACTTCGGGGAGCTTATGAGTGCTGGACTGGCTCAAAGACAGACCTTGGATTCATCGTCAAATGAGCCCGTTGCCAGCTTTTGAGCAGCAAAGTGGCGCATTATAAGGCAAAAAACTCGAAAGTGCCACACACGCTGGTACACACAAATAGACACAAAAACACAAAACTTCGGTTTTGCATTTTTGTGTCCTTAATCTTTCCCGCGATTAGTGGATGAGCAGGGCGTCGTCGGCAGTCTCAACACCTGAGGGACGGAAGTCGAGTTCCTGCCCACTCAGGAAAACTTCCACAGTCGTCGCGCCTTCGAGCTGACCCTGAATCAACGCTTCTGAGAGCGGATCTTCCACGTATTTCTGCAACGCGCGGCGAATCGGACGAGCGCCGTACAAGCGGTCAGCGCAAGTCTTGTCAACGATCCATCGCTTCGCTTCGTCCGTCAGCGTGATATCGAAACCGTGCCGGCTCATCGTCTTGTTGATCTGATCGAGTTGCAACTGTACGACTTCGAGCAGCTCGTGATCGAGCAGCTGATCAAAGATGATGATCTCGTCGAGACGATTGATGAACTCGGGATTGAACGTCTGTCGCACTGACGACATCACCATCTCTTCCATCTTCTCGCGCGAGGCGTCCGTGTTTGCCTGGAAGCCAAGCGTGCCCTTCTTCTGAATGAAGCGGGCGCCGATGTTGGAAGTCATGATGATGATCGCGTTCTTGAAATCGACTGTATTGCCGAGCGCGTCAGTCAGTATGCCGTCTTCAAACACCTGAAGCAGGATGTTGAAGATGTCCGGATGAGCTTTCTCAATTTCGTCGAACAACAGAACCGCGTACGGCGAACGCTTGATGCGTTCGGTGAGCTGACCACCTTCTTCGTGGCCAACGTAACCCGGCGGCGAGCCGATCAACTTGGAGACTGAATGCTTCTCCATGAACTCTGACATATCAAAACGGATGAGTGCGCGTTCGCTGCTGAATAAAAACTGCGCAAGCGAGCGTGCGACTTCTGTTTTGCCAACGCCTGTTGGACCAAGGAAGAGGAACGAACCAACCGGTCGCAATGGGTTCTTGAGACCTGCACGCGATCTGCGAATCGCGCGAGCAAGCGCAGAGATCGCCGGACGCTGAGAAATCACACGTTTATGCAGCTCTGCTTCAATGCGGAGAAGCTTTTGCGTCTCTTCTTCCTTCAAAGAGTTGACTGGAATGCCGGTCCAGCGAGCGATCACATCTTCGACGTCGTCGCGTGTCACTTCGGCGGAGACAAGCGCATCTTCCTGATGCATTCGCACATTGGAAGTGTCGCCGTAAGATCGGGGACCACTCGTTGATTTCGTTCCAGTCAGCAAGATTGCCCTGTTCGCGCCGCACACGCAGTTTCACGCGCGCGCCGGCTTCGTCAATCACGTCGATTGCTTTGTCGGGAAGGAAGCGATCGGGAATGTAGCGATGCGATTGATAGACCGCAGCTTGCAATGCCTCGTCTGTGTATCGAACCTGGTGAAAACTCTCGTAACGTTCACGCACCCCATCGAGAATGCTGATTGCCTCAGCTTCAGACGGAGGCGGCACTTTTACTGCCTGAAAACGACGTTCGAGCGAGCGATCCTTTTCAATCGATTTGCGAAACTCCGCGGGCGTCGTAGCACCGATGCACTGAATCTCGCCGCGTGATAACGCGGGCTTCAAAATGTTTGCGGCATCAAGCGAGCCTTCAGCGGAACCTGCGCCGACCAACGTGTGCAACTCGTCGATGAACACGATGTACTGCGGGTTCTCGACGAGCTCGCGCATGATCTGTTTGAGTCGCTCTTCAAACTGGCCGCGATACTTCGTGCCGGCAACGATCAACGATAGATCGAGTGACAATATGCGTTTGTGTTCGAGGAAAGAAGGAACATCACCGCGCACGATTCGCTGCGCGAGACCTTCAACAATCGCGGTCTTGCCAACACCTGGTTCGCCGATCAAAACGGGATTGTTCTTCGTGCGCCGGCAAAGGATCTGAACAACGCGCTCGATCTCGGCTTCACGACCAATCAACGGATCGAGTTTGTCGTTCGAAGCGTCGTCAGTCAGATCGCGGGAGAACTCGACGAGATGCGGAGTGTCTTTTTTTTGCGACGTGCGGGCGTCAGCGCCTGACTGGCGCGCGATCTCATCGCGCACTGCGTTCAGTCGCAAGCCACGTTCGTAAAGTATCTCCGCAGCCATCGAACGCTCTTCACGAAGCAGTCCGAGCAGCAGATGTTCAGTTCCGATGTGGCGATGTTGTAGACGGTCGCTTTCCTCGTGAGCGTAAGCAAGTACGTGTTTAGTTTCCGGAGCTAGAGGAAGTTCAACTGAGGTCGAGATTTTCTCACGCAACAGTGTACGACCTTCAATCTCCTTGCGAATTGATTCGATTGAGACCTGCGCGCGTGGGAAGAAGCGTCCCGTGAGGGTCTTGTCTTCACGCATGAGACCCAGCAGAAGGTGCTCCGGCTCGATCGCCGGGGCTCCAAATTGTGACGCTTCGTAGCGCGCGAAGAAAATAACGCGGCGCGCTTTTTCAGTATAGCGTTCGAACATCTTGGTTTCTGTAAAACGTCCTTATTATTGCCTTTGCCCGTAAATGCATTCGGGGAAGTTGGCCGCATTATAACCTATGAGAACTCTCACGGGAATTTATTGTAGGGGGTGGCCCTCCGTGGCCACCCGTTCGTGTGCATGATCGATCACGGGTGGCCACAGAGGGCCACCCATACATTAAACTTCGAACAACGCTTTTATTTCAGAGGGATAAGGCGGCCGGATTCGAGAAGAAGTGAGCGATCACACATGCCGGCTAAAGTCGCGCTGTGAGTGGCGATGACTGTGATTGCTGAGTGTTTGTGAGCATATGTGACCAATGTCTGCGCGATCTCTTCACCGATTGCGGCGTCGAGGTTTCCGGTTGGCTCGTCCGCCAGCAACAGTTTGGGTCCAGTAATCAGGGCGCGCGCCACCGCTACACGCTGCTGTTCACCGCCGGAAAGGTGCGAAACCGGGTGATCTGCGCGAGTTTCCAGTCCCTCTTCCTTCAACAAGCTTAACGCGCGTTCATACGCCTGGCGACTGGTTTGCCGGGCGATAAGCAGCGGTAACGCAACATTCTCGACCGCCGAAAGGTCCGCGAGCAAGTAGTGAAACTGGAAAACGAATCCGATCTCTTGCCGCCGGCCATTCGCTCCATTCAACTCGATGCTCCCGTGATCGGCTGTCTCTAAACCCCCGAGCAGGTGAAGCAAAGTCGACTTCCCGGAACCAGAGGCGCCAGTGATGGCGATGGTCTCACCCGCATTCGCGGTAAACGTGACACCACGCAGAACTTCGACTCGCTCGCCGTTTGGCGACACGAAACTCTTACGCAGATCGACAACGCTGATCATGAGTCGCGGAGGGCCTCGACCGGTCGCATGCGCGATGCCGCACGTGCGGGATAAATCGTCGCCAGCACGCTCAACGCGAAAGCGACCGACGCTGCCAGTAACAGTTCAGCGGGTTGCGCGATTAGCGGGACGTTGCTGATCGAGTAAACATCGGCGGGCAGGCTTACGAGCTTGTAATAGTTTCCGATGAAGCACGCTGCGAGTCCGACGACGACGCCGGTGATCGCGCCAATTGCGCCGACGACCGCGCCTTCGATCACGAAGAGCAACATCACGCCCGTTCGCGTCGCGCCGAGGGCGTTGAGGATCGCGATGTCGCGTCTGCGTTCGACGACAACCAGGATCAGCATGGTCGTGATATTGAGCGCGGCGATCGCGATTATTAGACCAATGATGAACAGGCCCATCCGGCGCTCGAGTGCGAGCGCAGCGAAGAGTGGTTGATTCGCCTGTTGCCAGTCGACAGTGGTGTAGCTGTTGCCGAGTGTGTTGGCAACGTTCGCTACTGTTTGCTTAACGTTGTCGGGATCGCGCACCTGGATGCTTATCACCGAAGCTGCCTCGTCGTTGCCTGAAAGAGCGGTCGCAGTGTTGAATGCGACGTAGATCCACGTCGAGTCGTATTCAAACAATCCCGACCGGAAGATCCCTGCTGCGCGCAAGCGACGCGTCTCACCGCCATTAGCGGGAATGACTTGAAACACTTCGCCGGCCGACACGCCGATTCTGTTCGCGAGTTCAGAGCCGACTAAAGCGTTGGGCTCTGTTGACGACTCGAACAGTGGTCCAAGAGAACCTTCATTGAGCCATTGACGGACTTGCGTTGACTGACCCGGATCGTTCTCGATACCGCGAATCACGGCGTAGCCTGTGTCTTTCGATCCGCGAGCAATTGCGGCGTCGTAGGTTGTAGGCGAGGCGGTTACGACGCCGTCAATTTGTTTTAAACGATTTGCGAGTTCGGAATAGTTGTCGATTGAATGACCGTCAGAGCGCAGCAGGCTGATGTGAGAAGTGCCCTGGAGGATCTTGTCGCGCATCTCCTCGCGAAAGCCATTGGACAATGCCTGCGCGACGATCAGTGCGGCAACACCCATCCCAATACCGAGCACCGCAGCGATCGAAGTCACGCGCGCGAGCCCGCGCTTATGTCGCGAACGCAAATACCGAAACGCTAAAAACACTTCGTAGGGCATAGGCTCTGTGAAAAGTTTTCCTCGCAAAGGCGCAAAGGGCGCAAAGAAGATTCGCTAACCTCGATTCTTATTCTTCCTTTGCGGCCTTTGCATCTTTGCGAGGAAAATCTTATTCAGCTTCTCGCCGGTGGACACTTCTTGGTATCTTCAGGCCGATTCTCCGGCAACAGCCGGCTCAAATTCGGATCATCCGTCGCAGACGGATCCCCTCTCCAACTCAGCTCATAAATCGTGTCCTTCAAATGCCGAAAACTAAAATGATTCTCCAGCTCAACAATCTTCGGGATCTCGTCACGCTGCCAACCACACACGATCCACCAGCGCGGATCCGCATCGATAAACACACGCCGCCGGTGATTGATATGATTCTCAATCGTCGGAATCAACTTATCTCCAGGCCATCCTCCACCCGTCCCGATCGTCTTCCAACGTCCGGAGCCGATTGACGCCCAGTAGTGCACCGCAATTGTTTGCGATCCCGAAATCATGATCGCGTCAGGAGGAACCGCTTCAAGCCGGTGCCTGTATTCTTTGCTCATCGCGCGCCGTTCAATAAACTCGTAACTGATCGGACGCATGTAGATAAAAAGGATCACCGCCATCAGCACAATCACCGACACGCAC
Organism: uncultured Acidobacteriota bacterium; assembly: GCA_963728575.1. Lineage (GTDB taxonomy): Bacteria > Acidobacteriota > Blastocatellia > Pyrinomonadales > Pyrinomonadaceae > PSRF01. The sequence continues at coordinate 34,833 of CAVSKT010000004.1, read as the reverse complement.
GCGGCGAAAGCACGTCGCTCGTTACCCGTCAAAGATCGCGCAATGCGGAGGAACCAGTAAGCACCGAGCGGCACAATCGCCGGCAACCCTGTCAGGAAATAACGCCAGTTGACGATCGTGCTGTAGTTGAAAAACAAAAGTAGATCGGCGAAAAAGCCTGCCAGCCACAGCAACAGCATCGGCGATAACCTGCTCTTCCGCCACTCGAGTATTGGAGCAAACGGAAGAGTCAAAAACACTAGTGGCGCGCTGATAAAGAAGTATGTGAAGTACGGGAGAAAGTTCGTGATCGATACTGGATGCCGCGACGACTCCTCACGCATCGATTCACGCCAGCCATGCCAAACCCAGCGATAGTGCGGATCGGAAATGAACCAGTAACTGAACCAACCGAACGCGAGTAACCCAAACACAACGCACGACGCTGCGACCCAAAGAATCTCTCTTCGTTGAAACTTCCATCCGAGGAAAAACGGCGCCAACACCAGCCAGGGCACATAGAAGCCGACCGTCTCACGCAAGTTCACACCCAGTCCCATCAGCGCGGCGCCCGCCAGGACCATCCACAATTTCTTTTGTCGCACACCGCGCAGGTGAACGATGATGGCCGTAGCAAGCACCAGAACCGACGGCACGTCAGTCATCACCTGCCCGCCGTACATTACAAACACCGGTGAAAAACCAAGCAGCAACGCAGCGGTCGTTGCCGTGTAAAGTGAGCCACTAATGTCGCGAGCGAGGATCCAACACGCAACCACCGCAAGCGGCACCTGGGCCACAACGAAATACTTGAAGATCAGATAAGCGCTTTCAGCGTCGACGCCGAAGAGTTTGTTAGCGACCAGGAACAGCCCGTGATTAGTAAAGATGAAGAGATTCCGGCCCAACGCCATCGACGACGGATATCCCTCGAGCGAGAGCATGGTGTAGTCCATGCCGTCCCAATCACCGATGAACGGATCGACAAAATAAAGTACGAGGGCGAGCGCAATGATCGGGGGCGGTAACCACCATCGCCATGTTTTCCAGAAGGAGGTGGCGCCGGCTTGCAGATTATCGAAAGTGTCAGGCGTGTGTGTCGTCAGGGGTATCAACAAGCTGAGCTTCAACCGGCGAATCAGGTCGGATAATCATCTTCACGCGATTTCCCTGCGCATTGTACTCAACTTCGTCCATGATGTTGTAGATGAGGAGCACCCCTCGGCCCGACGTTCTAAATAGATTAGCGGGGTCACACGGATCAGGAATCTCATGAACGTCGAACCCTTCACCTTCGTCTTCGACAGTGAAAGCAGCTTCTTTTGAAGACAATTCAGCGGTGATCTTGAGAAGTTTGCTGGGATCGTTTTTGTTTCCGTGCTTAACAGCGTTTACGAATGCCTCGTCAAGAGCGACGAAGAGATTCGAGCGATCAGGTTGAATCAAGCCCAGCTTTGCAACACGCTCCTGAAGGTATTCGAGAATACCGTTCATCAAACTCAGATCGCTCGGAAGTTCAAATTCGATTTTTTCATGAACAAGAGAATTGAGGCTGAGATCGTCCACGTACTGGAGCTTGTGAGAAAGCGTTTGCTCAACAATGTCGCGAAGCTCATCGCGATTGTAAGGCGACCGCAGGTAATTGGCTGCGCCCATCTTGAAAGCTCTGACGTCGTCTTCTAAAAGATCGCTGATGATTAGATCGAAGCTGTCGAGGTCGTTTCGACGCACCGCCTTCTTGCGTTCGCCGGCGACCACGACTTCGTGACCGAGGGTTTCGAGCGCCTGCTCGAGAACACTCAGCTCATCGTTATTGTCGACGATGAGAATCCGCCTTTTATTCATCAGGCTCCAATCTAGACAGACTTTTGAGGAGAGATACGACAGGCTGTACGAAAAGGCGTCGTCTCGCGTTCGCAATATATCATGTGATAATCCTGTAAAGCATGTAATCCGGTCCCACTAATGGCTAAACGCGGAAACCTTCGAACATTTCTGGAATACTCGGCAGCCAGATCGGTCTTTACGGCTCTCAGCCGGTTACCGCCGTCTGCCGCGATGGGGATCGGGCGTGGAGTGGGTGCGATTGCTTATTTCCTGGCCCGCAATCTACGACAAACCGCGGCAACAAATCTTCGCCTTGCATTTCCTGAAAAGAGCGACGAGGAACGCGCACAACTTGTACGCGGCTGCTTTGATAGCCTGGGACGTTTGATGGGATTTTTCAGTCAGATGGCGTCGAGATCGGAGGAAGAACTCAAGCAACTAATCGACGTGCAGGGCTGGGAAAATCTTGAAGCTGCGAAAAAAGATAACGGGGACAAACTGTTTCTTTACACGGGTCATTTTGGAGCGTGGGAGTTAACGAGTTTCGGGTTTTCCCTTTTGGGTCACCGGTTTGTGTTTCTGGTGCGGAGAATTGACAATCCGCTTATCGAGCAGATGGTCGATCGCGTTCGAACGAGGTTTGGTAATGAAACGATGGATAAGCTGTCGGCGGGGCGCGAGATGCTCAGGATCCTACGCCAAGGCAAGAAATCCATTGGACTATTACCCGACCTGAATACACTCGATGACGAGGCGATCTTCGTTAACTTCTTTGGGGTTCCGGCGGCGACGACTTTCTTGTTCGCGAAGTTTGCGTTAAGAACAAACACGCCGGTCATTCCCGTGTTTTCGCCGTGGTGCGAGGAGAAGGGAAAGTATTTGATCATCGTCGAGAAGCCGGTCACGTTTGAACGGACGGATGATGAAGAAGAGAACGTGCGGCGGTTGACGATCGGGTTGACGCAGAGGATCGAAAACCAGATTCGGCAGTATCCAAGCCAGTGGCTCTGGGTTCACAAGCGCTGGAAAACACGACCGCCCGGGGAACCAGGCATTTATTAGCCACGGATTTCACGGATCATTTACGGATTAGGATAGCAATCCGTCATTGATCCGTGAAAATCTGTGGCCCTATACTTCGTCATTCATGCCGGTTTCTAATCGCGCTTACGAATTCGCAGACCTGTCCGAATACTCCCTCAAGGATCGCTTCTTGATTCGAGCCGCTGATCTGGTCTTTTACTTACTGATAAACTTAATCGGACTAACAGCGAGGTTTGAAGTTATCGGCTGGGAGAATCATGAGAAAGTCGAGAAGGATGGTGGTCTCCCGATTTACGTCTTCTGGCACGATCGAATTTTTCTAACGACTTACTGGTGGCGCAAACGTCGCATCGTCGTTATGACATCGCGCAGCTTCGACGGTGAATACATCGCCCGCTTCATTCAACGCTTCGGATACGGAGCGGTGCGCGGGTCGAGCACACGCGGCGGCGTCGGCGCGATCGTGGAGATGGCGCGCCTCATGCGCGCGGGTTGCACAACGGCGTTTACGATTGATGGTCCGAAAGGTCCACGTTACGTCGCGAAAATGGGCGCGGTGATGCTGGCAAAGAAGTCAGGACATCCGATCATGCCGGTCACGATGGCGCTGCAACGCTACTGGACAACGCCGAGTTGGGATTCTTTTCAAATTCCCAAACCGTTCACGCGCGCACGAGTCTACGTCGCACCACCGATCTACGTCCCGGCTGACGCGGATGAAAAAACGCTCGCGGCCAAGCGCGACGAACTTCAGCAAGTGCTCGACCATCTAAATCAGCTCTCCACAGCTTTCACGGCAAAAGGTATTTGACTCATGAAACTATTTTTATCTTCGATTTTGTGTCTGATTCTTATCGGCGTCGCGAGTGCACAGGCGCAGCTCAAGCCGCCTGCTGAAACCGCGTTGGACCGCTTTCTGCGATACGTGAAGATTGATACTCAATCGCAGGAAGACCAGCAGACTACGCCCAGCACTCGCAAGCAGCTAAACCTCGCCAACCTTTTAGCTAAAGAACTGACCGCCCTCGGCGCGCAGAATGTTCGCGTGAGTGAGTTTGGTATCGTCTATGCGACGGTGCCGGGTAACCTCGCTGACAATTCCAAAGTACCGGTCGTCGGTTTCATCGCACACATGGACACGTCGCCCGCAGTATCCGGTGAAAACGTCAATCCGATCTTTCACAAGAATTACCAGGGCGGCGACATCGTGCTGCCAAAAGATCCAACTCAAATCATCTCGGTTTCAAAGAATCCCGAGCTCAAGAATCTGATTGGCGACGACATCATCACTGCCGATGGAACAACGCTGCTCGGATCGGACGACAAGGCAGGCATCGCCGAAATCATGACGATGATCGACACGTTCAACCAGAATCCGCAGTTGAAACGCGGCACGATCGCGATTGCGTTTACGCCCGACGAAGAAGTCGGAACGGGAATCGCGAAGTTTGACGTGAAAGGCTTTGGCGCCCAGGTCGCTTACACGGTTGATGGCGGAGAGCTCGGCGCAATCAGCGATGAGACGTGGAGCGCGCGCACCGCAACGATCACTTTTCAAGGTAAGAGCACGCATCCTGGATCGGCCAAGAACATCATGATCAACGCGATGTTCGCGCTGGGTGATTACCTCAGCAGGTTTCCGAAAGATATGCTCCCGGAGACAACTGAAGGCCGCGTCGGCTTTGTTCATCCGTATGCGGGTGTGATCGACGTTGAGAGCTCGAATGTGAAAGTGTTGCTTCGCGATTTCGACATCAGCGGGCTCGACGCGAAGGAGAAGATGCTGCGCGACATGGTTGCGCAAACAGCAGCGAAGTTTCCGGAAGTGAAGATCGCGATCGACGTCAAAGAGAACTACAAGAACATGAAGGAAGTGCTCAAGGATCATCCTCAGTTGGCGACGAATGCGATGGAAGCAGCGCGTCGCGCGGGACTCAAGCCGTTCATGAAACCGATTCGCGGTGGGACGGACGGAGCGCGATTGACGTTTCGCGGATTGCCGACGCCAAATCTTTTCACGGGGGGAAGTAATTTTCATGGGAAGTTGGAATTCAACTCGCGGCGGGGATTGGAGAAATCGACTGAGACGTTAATTCACTTAGTGCAAATTTTTGCCGAGAGAAGCTAAGCCACAGATGACACAGATCCGTAGCGGATATGTCGCCTTCATCGGGCGGCCGAATGCAGGGAAGTCGACGCTGCTGAATCGACTGGTGGGACAGAAGATCGCCGCCGTCTCCGATAAACCTCAAACGACACGATTCAGGATTCAGGGTGTCATAACAAAACCCGAAGGCCAGGTCGTGCTCGTCGATACACCTGGCGTTCATCAACCGGGCTACGCGTTGAACCGGCGCATGATGTCGGCGGTTCAGGATGCGTTAATGGGCGTCGATGTAGTCAGTCTCATTCGCGACACATCAGCCTCAACCGGCAACGGCGATCGCTTCGTGCTCGATCTCGTCAAGCGTTCCGAAAAACCCGCCCTGCTGTTGCTCAACAAGATCGACAAGCTCGAAGATAAGTCAGCCCTATTGCCGCTGATGGATTGGTACCGCAACGAACATGAGTGGCGCGAGATCATTCCGATTTCAGCCCTCAAAGATCAGATGACGGACGTGCTGATGAACTCGTTCTTGCGCCACCTGCCCGAAGGCGAGCCAATCTTTTCAGAAGATGAGCTGACCGATCAATCGCTGCGCGTCCTGGCATCTGAGATCGTGCGCGAACAGGTTTTGCACGTGACGGGGGATGAGATTCCGTACGTCACCGCAGTTGTAACCGAGCGATTTGAAGAAGTGCGCGAAGACTTCGCGCGGATATACTGCGTGATCGTCGTCGAGAGAGGTTCGCAAAAGAAGATCGTCATCGGCAAAGGCGCAAGCCGTTTGAAACAGATCGGCATACGCGCGCGCAAAGAGATCGAAGCGCTGATGGGCCATCGCGTGCATCTCGAGTTGTTCGTGAAAGTCGAAGAGGATTGGCGCAACCGGGAACAACTGCTGGACGAATATGGATTGAGTTAATCAGAACCGAGCGCGGTAGCGCCGGGTGATTTCAGTATGGGCGAAGGATCTGGTCAATGGCATGCCCTCGACGTCGAGTTGGAAGCCGGCGCGCGTGAAGCGGTCGAGTATGCGTTAATGGAAGCAGGCGCTCTCGGAACCGAAACTGAAAACAGTGACGACTCTCTCATACATGTGACGGGTTATTTCGAAACGATCCCGCAACGTGAGCGAGTGCGTGACGAACTGTTCGAGGCTTTGCGCATCTACAATCTTCCATCGTCGTCGGTTCGCGACATGAATGTTCGCGAAGTTCCTGAACACGATTGGCTTGAAGAGTGGAAGCAAAACTGGCAGCCGGTTGAAGCCGGACGTTTCGTGATAGCGCCGCCATGGTCCAACATTGCTAACGCACCCGATCGGATCGTGATCCGTATCGAGCCCGGGATGGCTTTCGGCACCGGAACTCACGAAACAACTCGTCTCTGCCTCCAGGCGATCGAGAAACATTTTGCGGGAGGCAGTTTTCTTGACGTTGGAACGGGCACCGGCATTCTCGCGATCGCAGCGGCGAAACTTTTTCCGGAAGCGCGAGTCGAGGCGTGCGACACGGATGCAACGGCCGTGACGATTGCGCGTGAAAACGCGGAAGCAAACGGCGTTTTGGACCAGATCGAATTCCGCGTTGGTTCGATTGATGATTCAACGGGTTCGGCCGATCTGGTTTGCGCAAACCTGACGGCTGACGTGATCGTTAGAATAATGCGAACGCTTGTGGGCGTGACGTGTGGGAAGTTGATTCTTTCAGGAATCCTGGAAACGCAGATCGACCTCGTCCAGGCAGCGCTTCATGAATGCGGGATTGATGAGGTTGAGACCGAGCAAGATGGCGAATGGATTGCCGTGATCATCTAGAGCCACAAAAAGGCACAAAATGAAGTCCACAAAAGCCACAAATTTCTCTACAAGTCTTATTTGCTCCTTTTGTGCTCTTTGTGTACTGACTAATGCATTGAAACGATGAGTCGTCGAAGATTTTATGCCCCACCGAGTGCTTTCAATTTTAAAACTCTGACCGTAACTCTCGGAGCCGACGAAGCACGTCACTTGCGCGACGTCCTGCGGTTGAAGCCGAACGATGTGGTTTACGTCTTCAACGGCGCGGGACGTGAGTTTCGCTGCGTCGTCGAAAATGCGAGACGCGACTCGGCTGAGCTCCGGATCGATTCCGAAGTCGGCACTGCAAGACCAGAATCACAGTTGCAGCTTGAATTAGGCATCGCTCTGTTGAAGGGCGAGAAGTTTGACCTCGTCGTGCAGAAAGCGACGGAGTTGGGCGTCCAGCAGATTGTGCCGGTAATCACTCGCCACGCTGACATTCAGTTGCGCGACGAATCGGACGCAAGCAAACGTGTCGCACGCTGGCAGCGCATCGCGTTGGAAGCGACCAAGCAATCGGGGCGCGGATTCGTGCCGACAGTCAGCACGCCCATGTCGTTCGAGTCGTTTTTGTCGGGCACAGAAAATGCGGAGCTGTGTCTAATGTTCTCGGAACGCAAGGGCGGTGGCTTGTGGTTGATTTCGGGTCGTGCGCCACTAAGTGTCGCTGCTTTGATCGGTTCTGAGGGAGGTTGGTCTGATGAGGAGATCGAGGCTGCCCGAGCCCACGAATTCCATGTGATTACGCTTGGTGGAAGGATTCTGCGCGCCGAAACCGCCGCAATCGCGGCAACCGCATTGCTCCAGCATCTCTTCGGCGACTTGAAATGAGCGCTCATCAGGCTCAAAATGGAACAAAGGCTGCGAAAGGGTCGTTTGTCTGTCATGCCAAACAGTAAAGATGGAGCCGTCGAAAACGCACGCAAAGATTTAGCGAAGCGATTGAATATCGATCCGTCTGATGTCAAACAGGGTTCTGTTGAAGATACCGACTTCCCTGACATGGCGCTGGGCGCCCCTGAAGCCGACGAGATGAGCGGACAAATGATCTCGTCAGGTTGGCGCATCCAGCTCGAAGCCCAGGGAAAAACTTACGAATACCGCGCCGACCCGAATCAAGTAAGGCTCTACAAATTTAAGGGCAAGAATTACCGCATTTAGAGGTACCACCCATGAACCGCAACAACATCTTCATACACATCGCTCTGGCGCTCGTCCTCATTCTCGTGGCTGCTTTCGCCGGTCAACTGAACAAATGGCGGAAGGACTGGAAATCACAGGTGCGGATTGTACACACCGGTGATAAGAAGAAACCGGCTACCGCCGAAGAGATCGCCCTCAGCGAAACGCGCAACTTCGGCCGTCCCGAAGTGCTTGTCAAATTCAAGAGTGGAGTGAGTCTCGAAAGTATCGAGAGCCTTACGTCACAACTAAACGACCGCGTCGAAGATCGCATCGAGAACATCTCAGGCTGGACTTCGATCGACGATCTCGATAACGCAGACGCTGAGGCCATCGTCGCGGAATACAGCAAGCATCCGGAAGTGGAGTTTGCGGAACCCAACTTTGAAATCTCGCTCGAGGCGGGTCCGCTCGATCCGATCCTGCCGCGCGATCCGCAGTTTAATGAGCAATGGGCGCTCGCCAATTCAGGACAACGTGGTGGCAAGCAGGGCGCGGATATCAGTGCCACTCTCGCATGGGCCACTACGACGGGAGTTGAAAGCGTTGTCGTCGCGGTGCTCGATACCGGTGTCGATTACGCGCACGAAGATCTTGTAGAGAACATGTGGTTACGTCCGGAGACCATGGAGCCTTATCAGGACAGTGATCTTGGTACCGTCAACGATGAGAGAGGCTATAACGCGATCAGCAGCGATTCAGATCCGATGGACGATAACGGCCACGGCACACACTGCGCGGGCATCATCGGCGCGGAAGGTGAGAATAATCTCGGAATCGCGGGTGTGAATTGGAAAGTCAAAATCATGCCGCTGAAGTTTATGAACGCGGGTGGTTCCGGGTCGACTAAGGATGCGATCGAGGCGATTAACTACGTGATTGAGCGGAAGAAAGCGGGAGTGAATGTTCGCATCATTAGCGCGAGTTGGGGTTCGACGCAGAAGTCTCGCGCACTCGAGGATGTGATTCGAAAGGCTAACGAGAACGACATTTTGTTTGTCGCTGCGGCGGGTAATTCGACTGTCGATAACGATCGCCGGCCGCATTTTCCGTCGAGCTACAACGTGCCGAACGTGGTCAGCGTGGCGGCGTTGGATCGAAACGATCAGCTGGCGAAGTTCTCGAACTGGGGCGCGAAGAGTGTGGCGATCGCGGCGCCGGGTGTTGAGATTCTGAGTACGTGGTTAGGGAATCAGTACAGAGAGGCATCAGGGACGTCGATGGCGACGCCCGTCGTCTCCGGTGTCGCGGCGTTGATACTCGCCGAGAACCCGCGCATGTCGGTTGAAGATCTGCGGAAGAAGTTGATGGATTCAACTGATCCGATCATTGCGCTGAAAGGTAAGACCGTAACCGCGGGAAGGATCAACGCCGCTAAGGCTCTGGAGTAAGGAAAAACCTAATCATTGGTCAATTATCATTTGACATTTATCAGTTGTCATTTGAAGACCTTCGGCAGCTATCGCCACAAAAATACGGATCGTTGTGGAAGCCGGAGGTCTTCAAATGACAAATGATAAATGTCAAATGATAATATGACCAATGATTTTTTTATGGCTGACTTAACTTCTTCTTTCCCTCAAGCGCCTCATTGTAAGCGCCACCGCGCACGTCGCCGATCTTGATCGCCTCATCAAAATTCTTCACAGCCTCCGCGTTGTTATCGAGGAAGGCATTAATTCGTCCCATCGATACATGCGCGCGCGACATGATTGCCTTATCAGTGTCCGGTGACGACGCCGCCACCGCCATACGGTAATGGCCCAGGGCTCGATTTAGCCGTTCATCCCGCACTGTCTCATCCGTCGCATCCGACGCAGCAAGATTCGCCGTCTGTCCCAACGCGAAAAATATGCGCGGCTCGCGTGGGTACTCCTTCAACATCTCTCGCAGGCGAGCTTCCGCCTCGTTGTAATCCTTGCCTCGTAAAGTGTCTTCAATCGCCGCCAGATCTCGCACCAACGAAGCCTCACGACCAATACTCTCAACGTTCAGTTCTGCCTGCGATTTGCGCGCGGCTATTCGCGCCTCTCGCGCAGCAATTCCTCGTTGCAACACTTCCGCGTTGTCCGTCAGTCGCTTGCTCTCGCGCACCGGATCAAACGACGCAATCATGTCGGGAAGAAAGTTCGCCAGATCGAAACCCGCGTCCTCGATCCCTTTCAACTGATCCGCGAAGTAGAACGACAGCACCGCGCCCTTTTCATATTCTTCGGCGAGACGCACAATCGTTTCATCCTGAATTGCCCTGATCTCTGCTTGCGCTGTTTTGCCAAGCGCTACGCGATCCGCTTCACTCTTTGTCCCCGCCAATACGGCGCGAGTCTCGCGCGAAAGATTCTGGATCTTTCGCATTTCTTCGTAGCGCGCATCAGCAGCAGTGACGAGCGAGCGACTCACACTCAGAAACACATCGGGACTAACCTGCGCACCCGCCTTTTCTCGTTCGGTCAAAAGCTGCTTTACATGCTCGCGTCGTAATGCAATTTCTTTGTTGAATCGCAGGACCAGCGCGTCGATCACATATTGAAGATAGGCGCGACGCAATTCTGACGACGTCGGTTCAGTTCCTTCGGGAACAACAACGTAGTAATCGTCGCTGATGATGCGGAAGTTTATGGCGCCACGCGCAGCAAGTAGATCAGGAAGAACGTAAAAGCGTCGCTGCCTTTCTCGAAACTCGTATCTCTTGTCTTTGCTGTTCTTCTTTGGACTCTTCACTTCCACTCGCTCCGAAGTAGCAGTCATTGGGCGCGTGTGAAGATACGTCAGGAGCGAGCGCACCATCTCGGTTGTCGGCGCGCGCAGCCGGTCGCCCTCGGCCTGATAATCGCGCACATACTGGACCATGCGCTCATCAATTCCCGAGCGTCGATAGAACTCATGGACGAGGGGCGCAAAATCAAGCACTTCCAAAAGGCCAGCCGGCAGGTCTTCGGAACGGGCCGGAATGTCAAACGACGGTGATGGACCAAGCGCGAGGGCGAGCGAAACGTACCGCGCAGCTTGTTCGGCCGGAGTGACTGGCGCGGGAAGGCGATTACGCTCGTAGAAATTCTTCAGACGACCGCGCAGGTCCGGATCGAGACTGGCCAGATCCTTGCGCAACTTCGCGCGAAAAGCAGATGGTGTTCGGCCCGCGGGAACCGGATCGTGTCCGGCGGCTTCGAGGGCAGCCATCACCACGATGAGTCGCGGGTCGGCCTGAAAATCCACGCCGTATTCCGAAACTTCGAATGTAGTTCCCGGACGTTGCTGGACCGGCGGCGTTTGGGGAGCAAGAATCATCGCCAGAAAAACTAGGGAAAATAGCTTCATAATTGCTTATCTAATCCGTGTTAATCCGCGTCAATCTGCGTTTTATGTTTGCGGCTCTGGTATGCCCGCAACGCGCGTAATGTTAGCGGATAAGCCAGAAGCGAACAAACAACGGAGAGGACCGTGGCGCCTACCGAAAAAGGCCAAACGATATGATTCCAGCTTTGGAAAAAGAGTTGTTGGTAGTAGTCGGCGGAAAAGAGTCGCGGGTTTTTCAGCAGTTCCAGACCTTCGTCAGGAATGCTCAACGGCCTGCCGAGGAAAAATGCACCGACTGCATAAGAGACGATGATTATCGGCACGAGCGTCAGGAAAGGATTGTTGAGGAAGGTACCGGTGTAAATCGCTATCTTGTTGAAACGAAAGATGAACGCCACCGCGGTCGCCATGATCGTGTGGAGACCGAGAAACGGTGAGAAAGCGATGAAGACGCCGATAGAAAAAGCAAGCGCCGTCCGCTCGGGTGGATCATCGATCGCAAGCAGACGGCGGAATGTAGCGCGAATCATTTCTAATGGACGCGGATCGCGGATGTGTTTGATCGGCGTTCATCCGCGAAGATCCGCGTCCCAAATCGTCTTAACCGAAACTCTTCAATGCCTCTGCTTCATCTTCGTACGCGTCGAAGACTGTAAGCAGCTTAGTAATCACCAGCAGGTTCTGAATCTTATCCGTCAGATTCAGCAATTTAAGCTGACCACCCTGACGACTGATAGTCGTGTAGTTAGCAATCAACTCGCCGATACCACTCGAGTCAATGTATTTGACTCCGCGGAGATTCAGCAAAACCTTCTTCTTGCCTTCGTCAGCCAACTTCCTGATCGAATCGCGCAAGGCAATACTCCCGTCGCCGATTCGCACTTCACCACTCAGGTCGAGAATGGTGACGTCTCCCGCTTGTCGTTCTTTCAAATCTAGCTCAGCCATTGCTTTCTCCGTTCAAGTTCAACGAAGACTCCACACGGTTTACTTGAAGCTGTTGAGCGCCTCAGCTTCACTTTCGTAAACGTCGAAAACAGTGAGAAGCTTCGTGATAGTCAACAGATCTTGAAGTTTTTGCGTGAGATTGAGCAGTTTCAACTGTCCGCCATCCTTGCCGATCGCGGTGAAACTTGAGACGAGTTCACCGATGCCACTTGAGTCGATATAACCAACACCGGCAAGGTTCAACAGAATGCGCTTTTTGCCTTCTTCCAATAAACGTCGAATGGCAGTACGTAGTGCGACACTTCCCTCACCGATAGTTATCTTCCCGCTCATGTCAAGGACGGTGACGTCTCCGGCTTGACGCTCGTTGATATTCAACTCAGCCATTGTAAGAAATCTCCTTTATGCAATTGCGATTAACGTCGCTTGAGCATGCGCACTGTTGTCCCACCGCCCGGTCTTATCGACCAATCGACTTCGTCCATAAAACTGCGCATGAAAAAGATTCCACGACCCGAGGCCTTTAAGATGTTTTCTTGTGCCGTTGGATCTGGGACTTCCTCCGGGTCGAACCCGGGACCCTGGTCGTGCACGCTGATTTCCACAGCGTCAGGCGAGCTCTTCAAAATGATTTCTACGACCTTACCTTCATCCTGACGATTGCCATGCAGCACTGCGTTGGTTACCGCCTCGCGCACGGCCATGTCGATTCCAAACGCAGCGTCATCACCGATGCCTGAGCGGCCAACAAAGTCTGCAACTGCCGCGGCCGCGGTGGCAACCGTGTCAATGCGGCTGGGCAAAGTTAACTCGGTCGTCTCTCCGGTCACTCTTGTGCATGACCTCTCCGAAAGCCACTGCGCGAGGACTCTGGCTGCTTTCTAATACCAATCAGACACTTATCAGGAGTTCGAGGGTGTAACATGCGGAATGTGTGCGTGTCAAGAATGCGGCTTCACACCACAAACCCAAGACTCTTCAGCGCCCGATCCAGTTCACTTAAATCAAGTGGCTTCGCGAGATATTTATTGCATCCCGTCTCGAACGCCGCCTCTTCCATGCCGTAATAATCGTAAGCGGTGATGGCGACGATCGGTGTGTGTTCGCCATGTCTCTCGAGCTTGCGATAGCTCTTGATGGTTTCCAAACCATCCAGAACCGGCATGTTCAGGTCGATCACCATTAGACTCGGACGATATCGCTTCGCGAGTTCGAGAGCTTGCTCTCCATCTTCCGCTTCATAAACGTGATAGCCTTTCAATTCGAACGCCCGCTTGAGCATACTACGTGTGTCGGACGAATCTTCGGCCACCAGAACTGTTGGATAAATTATTGCAGACACTGGTTCCATCAGGTTTTACTACCCCTGCTCGACGTTAAGTTGTTGGGGGAATCCCACCCGGAGGGAAAGTGCGCTTGCGGGATGGGTTATTTATACCACAAGCAGATTCGTATGTCTCCAAACCAACCGAGGCAAATATGAGGCTGCCGCCAGCAAACTCTATCCGGGGCAAACTGCGACTGCCGGGCGATAAGTCCATTTCACACCGGGCCGCACTCATTGCTGCCCTGGCATCGAATTCCTCGGAAATCTCAAATTTTTCAACTGCTCGCGACTGCGCGTCGACCATTTCCTGCCTCCGGGAACTAGGCATCTCCATCGATGAGAAAAACGGCAAATTGGTTTTCGCGGGCGGTCAAACATTGGTCACTCCTGATAAACCGCTCGACTGTGGGAACAGTGGCTCGACTTTGCGGATTCTCGCCGGCGTTCTCGCCGGACACGACCTGACTGCCGAGCTCACCGGAGACGAATCGTTGAGCTCGCGTCCAATGCGACGAGTCATCGAACCGCTCGAATTGATGGGAGCGAAGATCGAATCCACGGGCGGCAAGGCGCCGTTGAAGATTCGTGGAACGAAGAATCCCTCTCCCATCACGTACAAACCTCCGGTAGCCAGCGCGCAGGTGAAATCCGCAGTTCTTTTTGCCGGACTGAATGCGGAGGGAAGAACGACCGTGATCGAAACTTCGCAGTCGCGTGATCACACGGAGCGTCTGTTCAATGGATTCGGCGTACCGGTCACGACGAATTCAGACTTATCAGTCGCGCTCGATGGACCAGCACGTTTTACCGGAGGGGCGATCCGCATTCCGGGCGACATCTCTTCAGCAGCATATTTCGTTGCGGCTGCGATGCTTTTACCAGAATCTGAATTGACCATTGAAGATGTCGGTTTGAATCCTACGCGCGCGGCGTTTCTATCTGTGCTCAGTTCATGGGGCGCCCAAATCTCAACTGCTAATGTTCAGACAGATCGCAACGAGCCATACGGAACAATCAATGTGCGTGGCGGGATTACGAAAAACGCGAGCGAAGATGAACGAACCTTGAAGCGCGCGATGATTCCGTCGTTGATCGATGAACTACCGTTACTGGCGGTGGTCGGTTCGCAGATTCCGGGCGGTATTCGCATATCAGATGCCGGCGAGTTAAGACATAAAGAAAGTGATCGACTCGCCTCTACTGCCTTAAACCTGCGCGCAATGGGCGCTGAAGTTGAAGAGTTTGAAGATGGTCTATCGGTTTCAGGACCGGTGCGACTGCGTGGCGCGAGGATCGACTCACACGGTGACCATCGAATCGCAATGGCCTTTTCGATTGCAACCCTGATCGCCGGCGGTGAAAGCGAGATCGATGGCTCCGAATGCGTCGCAATCTCGTTTCCGGAGTTTTTTGGACTGCTCGAGTCGGTTGCCGGCAGATGAAAATCGTGATCACAGGGTTTATGGGAAGCGGAAAAACGAGGACCGCTCGCGAGCTCGCTCGACGACTGGATCTCGAAATGATCGATCTTGACGAGAGGATCACCGCAAGTACAGGACGCTCGCCGGCACAACTCATCGTAGACGAAGGCGAGGAAGCGTTTCGGGCTATCGAGTCGGATGTTTTGCGCGAACTACTGGGGACAAATACCGGACGTGTGATTGCACTCGGCGGCGGTGCCTGGATTCAGGAAGTAAATCGCGCCTTAATCAGTGAACATGATTTCTTAAGCGTCTGGCTGGATGTTCCGTTTGAAGTGTGCTGGTCAAGAATTGAAACCTCCAGCGAAGTTCGCCCGCTCGGGAGGACAAAAGAGGAAGCGAACAGGCTGTACGATCAACGAAAACCCATCTACCAGCTTGCGAACGTTCGTATTGAGATCGGCAATGAAGATTTCGATGAACTGATCGCTCACATTGAGCGTCAATTGGGCCACAGATAGCACAGATTACCACCGCAACAGAAACGCTCTGATTGTCTCATACATCTGCTCAAACGAATCTGCACAAAACAGCATCGCCTGATAATGCGTAGGGTCGTAGACGTAATTCGCCGCGACTTCTAAATCCAGTGGTCTCAGTTCGGCTTTGTGCATCTCAGCCAGCTCTCCTGCCGATGACAACAGACCAGTTCCATACGCTTTGACACGTCCGTTCTCACGCAACACGCCAAACTCGATCGTGAACCAGTAGACTCGTGACAGCCGATCGAGTTCGGCGGCATCCGTCGTGCGCGCTACTGCTTCACCGAAGAGTCGATTGAGCTCCGCGAAACGTGGGCTCGCGAGTGTCACTGCATGGCCGATGATCTCGTGTGCGACGTCGGGCTCGGGCGTGTAGAGAGGTGTGGAGTGATGACGAATGTACTGCGTGGAAAGAAAAACGCCCTTTGCCAACGATTCGAGAAACACGCGCGGCTCGACGAGTCCTGCAACCGGCTCGAGTCTGAAACCGCTGATCGCTTCGATCTTTTGACTCACTTCGTCGAGTTGCGGAATGCGATCGTTGTCGAACGCGAGGCGCTCGAGACATTGCAGATACTCAGCACATGCGTGCTCGCAGTGCGCTGGACCAAGCGCTTTCCAAATAGTCTGCCAAACGCCATGCTCGAGATCGGTGTACGGCGCGGTTGGTATCGGGGAACCGGGTTTGTAGGTCATCGCGATCTGCGCGATTGCGTTGCGACGCGCGCGGTAATCGGGATCTCGAAATCCCGGATGGTCGGGATTGAGTTTTACGAGAGCGTTGCGATCCCGCACATCGTCGTCTCCATTCGCCGTGACCATTCGCATGTCGACGTGGTCGCGTAGCACGGTTTGTGTGTCGCCTGGTGTCATCACTGGTTACCTTTCGTTTCAGGTACAAAAAAAACCGGCCACCAATCCCGCCTGGGATTGATGGCCGGTAATGAAACTTGTCTTGGCTGCTACATCGTCAATGTACGCCGACAACCCATCGCCTGGCCGTCCCTCCCAGTGGAGAGCGGACCGTAATAGTAATAATAGCGATAAGTGTATCGGCTCATGACGACACGATTATACGATCCGTGTTTTCAAAAGCGCAACGTTTGCCGGGATTTGAAGAAATCCGCCCACGCATCGCCCTTTTTGATAATGTCAGGCACATTCGTGATCGTGAAATCCGTGATGTTCACACCCTTCTCGATCTGTTTCCACGTCAGCGGCATCGAAACTGACGCTTTCGGTTTCGCGCGCGCGGTAAAAGCCGCGGCGAGGCTCTTTCCTCTCGCGTTCTGCATCCAGTCGACGTAAACCTGCGTGCTCTTCCGTTTCGCAATCGTCCTCTCAACCGTCGCGATCTGCGGCGCGCGCTGCGCGACTTCACTCGCAAATAGTCGCGCATACTCTGCCACCTTGTCGTACTCATTCGTCGGCTTCAGCGGAATGTATATATGAATGCCTGATGATCCTGACGTCTTCGGAAACGCTTTCAACCCAACTTCATCGGAAACAGCTTTTACCAGCAACGCAACCTGCAACACGTTCTCCCATGGCGCACTCTTCGGATCGAGATCGATCGCGATGTAATCAGGCTTGTCGAGATGCTTCGTCGTGGAATGCCATGGATGCTGCTCGATTGTCCCGAGATTAGCGAAGTGAATGACGGAGCCAACCGTCGAATAAACGCCGTAGTCGAGCTCACGTCCTTCCTGGTTTATGAGGCGTGCTGTTTTTATGAACTCCGGCGCGCTATCCAGGTCCTGTTGAAAAAACATCGGCGCTTTGATGCCACGTGGATAGCGTTGAAGAATCGCGGGCCGATCTTTCAGATACGGCATGATGTAATCCGCAATTTTCAGATAGTAGGAGAGCAGGTCAAACTTCGTGAGCTTTTCGTCGGGCCAGTAGATGCGGTCCAAACTCGTGACGGAAACATGCTCGCGCCCAACTTTCAGAATCAGATCGCCTTTGGGCCGATCGAGACTGAGGAACTCTTCGACTGTGACAACTGTGCCACCCTTTTGACGCGTTAGCTTGACGGCCATCTTGTAAAATCTTTCTGGAGGTTTACTATGAGAACGATAATCGCTGGCCTGATTTTAGCGACAATTATCGGTCCCGGATCGTTCCTGGGGGCTCCTGCAACGGTAACTTATACGCTCGATGCAAGCCAAAGCAAATTCATGGCCCACGCGAACAGGAGCGGTTTGCTGTGGTTCAAAGGTCACAGTCATCATCTCGCGGCCAGTGATTTTTCCGGACAAGTCGAAATCACTCCCGGCACGATTGTTCCGGCATCACTTCGTCTCGTGGTGAAGGCGGCTTCGTTACACGAAACGGGCGCGGACTTTACGGAACCGCAGAAACAGATCATCAACAAAGAGCTGCGTGAGATCGTGCTACATCCCGATCAGTATCCAGATATCACTTTTCAAAGCACCAACGTCACTTCCAAGAGTTCGGGTTCCGGACGCTATGACGTGAAAATCGACGGGAATCTAACTCTTCATGGCGTCACTAAGCGAATCACAATTCCAGCAGTCGTTACGCTCAGCGGAAATGATCTGCGCGCGGTTGGTGAGTTTAGTATCGAACGCGACGACTTCAAGGTGAAGGCGACGTCAGCGTTTCATGGGATGGTTCGGGTGAGCAATAAGGTGAAGTTTGAGTTTGATATTGTTGGAAGAAGATCTTAGAACACGGATTTGCACGGATGAACGCGGATTATCTATACCCTCCGGATGCGCCTGCATCCACCGCCACGCGGATTCGACGATCAATCCAGATCCTGAAACTCCGGCTGCCACCCGAGCTCACGCTTGATCTTATCTGAGCTCGCGATCAGCACCGCCGGATCACCAGGTCGACGTGGTCCAATACGAACCGGAATCTCTTTACCTGTCACTCGCTGCGCCGCATCAATCACTTCGCGAACACTGTACCCATCACCACCACATCCAAGGTTGTAAATCGCGCTCCGATCATCCAAAACGCCGAGTGCGAGAATGTGCGCGCGCGCTAAATCGACGACGTGAATGTAGTCGCGAACGCACGTTCCATCCGTCGTCGGATAATCGTCACCATAGATTTCAACCTGACTACGCTTGCCGGCCGCTGCCTGCAACGTGATCGGAATCAGGTGTGTCTCAGGATCGTGATCCTCGCCGCAGTTCTCCGTCGCGCCGGCGGCATTGAAGTATCGGAGCGAGGCGTATCTCACTCCGTGCGCATGTTCGTACCAGTTCATCGCTCGTTCGAATGCGAGTTTGGTTTCACCGTAAGTGTTGGTCGGATTGGTTGGATCGCTCTCGGAGATCGGCTGTTTCTCCGGCTCGCCATAAACGGCTGCGGTGGAAGAGAAAACGATCTTCTTCACGTCGCATGCGAGCATCGCATCGAGTAACGCGAGGCCTGCAACTAAGTTGTTGTGGTAATACTTCGCGGGCTTTTCAACGGACTCGCCGACGAGTGAAGACGCAGCCATGTGGATCACTGCTTCGATTCGATTGTCGTGTAGTGTGTTGTTGAGTTTGTCGCCCTCGATTAGATCGCCTTCGACAAACTCAGCACCATCTACCACTGCATTTGCGTGGCCTTTAGCGAGATTGTCGTAGACCACCACCGCGTGGCCGTCTTTCACTAGCTGCTCAGTTACGACACTTCCGATATATCCGGCGCCGCCGGTCACAAGTACGCGCATATGAAAACAAAAATACACGACTTACATGTCGTGCAAGTCGTGTAAATCATGTGATCCTGTGAAAAGTTGATGTCAGCTAATGGCAACGTTAGGTTGAGGCGCTGCCGCTTCTGCTTCACGTGATTCACCGGGGACGAAGTAAAGAATGCGCCCGCAGTTGTCGCACGTGAGAACATCTTCACCGCGCCGGATTTCAGCCATCACCTGCGGCCTGAGCGACATGAAGCATGCAGTACACGAACGATTGCGCGCTTCTGCGACCGCAACCCCGTCGCGAATGCGAGCCTTGATCCTTGCGTACATTCCGCTCATCTGTTTCGGCAGGTTGGCAAACACTTCGTCTCTCTCTTTGCGCGCGACGATGAGTCGTTCACCATTCGTTCCCATCTCGTCGTCGAATGCTTTCAGTCGAGCCTCACGATCCGAGTTCAAACTCGCGATCTCGGCGGCGCGCTCGTTCAACGCCGCTTCCGCCTGTTCGAGGATTTCTAACTGCTCGAGTATCTGGGTCTCCAACGCGGAAATCTGTTTTCGCGCAGCGTCGGCTTCACGAATCGCCGCGGTGTATTCGTCCTGCTTCTTCGACGACATCAGATTTCTTTCGGCTCGCTCGGCGCGCGTTTTTTGTTCGACTACTTCGTTTTCGAGGCGGGCGCGGGTGTGTTTTGCCTCATCGCGGCGGGTCTCAAGTGCTCTAATTTCAAAGGCGCGCTGATCGAACTCTCTTTCGATCTCCGCGCGCCTTTCCGGTATCGCTTGTTGGTCTTTTTCTAGTTTCCGTATGGTCGTATCGAGATTCTGCAAAGCGATTAACTTCTGCAATTCCGCTTTCACTCTTTATGCACTCCTCAAAAGATCAGGTCTAGGTATGAAGGGTTTCATCCTCGTGATCATCACACATCCAACACGTCCGGCGCAAGCGCCGCACCGGAGACGCGGAGACGCGGAGACCCGGAGACACGGAGAATCGATCTCCGCGTCCCCGCGTCTCCGTGTCCGCGCGTCTTTTGTCTAGATCGGACCCTGGCCAGTTCGAATGACCCTCACGCGCGGCGTAACCCGGATGCGCGGCATGTTGATATTCACCGAAGGGATCGACGGAACCACAATGCTCGGCATCGCAATATCGATTTCCGGCATTGGAATCTCGATCCGTGGAATCACGATGCGCCGGCCAATCTGCGGTTGCGTTATCGTGCCCGAGAAATTGCCACCTTCCTTCGGTGTCACGCGAATTGTTTGTTGACTCTTGTTCCGGATGATCGTGAGGCTAACGTCGCCCTCTTTCTTACGATTGATCACCCGCGAGATATCCCCGGACGAGTCGACCGCCTCCCCGTCAATTGCGGTGATCACGTCGCCTGCTCTCACACCAGCTTTTGCCGCCGGAGAATCGTCGGTGACTGAAGTAACCAAAACACCCTTGCCGCCGGTGATTCCAAAATAGTCAGCGAGCTGTTTTGTGAGCGCCATAGTGCTCACGCCGATCCTGCGACTATTGCCGAGCACGACTGTCAGGTCACCGTCGTTCTGAAGCAGATCGTTCCGGTTGAACATTGGTACGTCAAATTTCCAGGTCTTGGGGCCTTCCCACTTAAACAATCTCGGCTCGCCACTGAAGACACCTTGAGCAAAGCTCGAGTTGTTGCGCTTACCGATGGTGGCAGTCACTTCCTGTTCCGCACCACCGCGACTCACTGCAATTCTTACTGAATGGTCCGGGGCCATCTCAGAAACGAGACGATTGAGTTTTCGTACGCTGTTTACATTTTCTCCATCGATTCGCAGGATGACGTCGTCTTTCCGCAAGCCCGCCTTTTCGGCCGGACTGTCTTTGACTACCTGGGTGACGCCGACGCCGCGCACCTGGTTTATGTTATAGCGGCCCATGTTTTCGCGGGTGATGTTTTCCGCATAAACACCGAGGAATCCACTACCATCAATCCAGAATGAAAAATTTTGTTCGAGTGGTTCAACGTCGGCCGGCGGTGCAGGCGGCGCGGGTTGTTGGGCTAGAGCAGCGCCCGGGGCCAGAAGAATAGGGAGCAGGAGACCAAGCAGATATTTCGCTTTCATGCAGGTTATCCTCCGGAAGAGTTTTCGCCTTACACGCGAATTGTTTGATTAGGTTCCAAAAGAAATACAAAAAATTTCTCACGCAAAGACGCAAAGGCGCAAAGGAAGAGCCGCGGTTTCAAAGGACTTTCTTTTGCGCCTTTGCGTCTTTGCGTGAGAAATCCTAATTAATACCCAGCGGCTTGTAGATTTCTCTTTGCCCGCTGAGTTCAAAGGCAATCTTGCCTTCGGTGTGCGCGAGGTCGAGATGAGCGACTGCTTCCGAAACGGACAAAAACCGGTGAACGTCATCGGCCTGTGGAAACATCTCGAGCGCTACATCCCACGCGGTGACACCAGTCTTCGCAACAAGCCCGATCACCTGAGCCTGGCGTTCCTGAAATGCACGGAAATAGCGGTGGAAGAGTTCTTCGTAATCGTTGATCGGCTCGCCGTGCCCGCCGTAAACAAGCGTGGGTGAGAACGACCGCAAACGCGCAAGACTGACGAGATATTCCGCGAGCGAAGGAAAACGCCGCGAAGGATCGATCGGATCAGGCGATAAGACAGGATTGGGCGTGATTCGCTTCAGCACGCAATCGCCGGCGATGATCGTGCGGTCTGCTTCACGCAAAAATGAGCACGAACCCGGCGTGTGCCCTGGCGTGTGAAGTATCCGCAAACTCCCCGACTCAAACTCGAGTTCCGCTTCGTCCCACAGCGCAGTGTATTCGTCGTCGCCAAACGAGTCGGAATACTTTCGCATCCGCTCGTAAAGGCCACGCATCTTTTCGATCTCGTCGCTGGGAACGCCGGCGCGAACTAAAAGATTGAGGTGCTCCTCATATTCGAGACGACTGTGTCGATGACCAGTCTCCCAGTTATGAACAAACACCTCTGCATCCTTCGCTTCGTCGCGTAAAGACTTCGCGAGCCCACAGTGATCTTCGTGTGCGTGAGTGAGTACGATCCGCCGGAGATCGGAAACGCGAAAGCCTGCATTGCGCAAGCCGGCGCGCAACGCTTCAATCGCCTCTTTCGTCTTCGGACCCGTATCGATGATCGTCAACGGATCTTCAGCGATCAGGTAGACGTTAACAGGGCCGATATAGAACGGCGTGGGAACCGAGATCGGGATTACGCGCATTAAGAAGTTAGAAGATCCACTTATTCGCCGCGATTAAATCACCCGCGATACGTTGTCGCGCCGCGATCGTGTTCATCGGCTGCAACTTCGTAAACCGTCGCAACGCAGCGAGCAACGTCCGCAGCTCATCGCCCTCAGACATTCCGGCGAGCGTGTTCTTCGCTTTCGCCTCAATGCGCTCGACAGCGTCGTTGCAGAACACTCGCGTCATCTCTACGTAACGCTCAGCGGCCTTCTCGCCTTGCGACGCGGCCAGTTTTCGTGCACGCAGAATCGCAGACTCCATCGCGTATGTGTCCATGATGATGTCGGCTATGCCCATCAGGATCTCCTGCTGGTCACCAAGCTTCATCATGTATTTCTGCGCGGCAGTGCCGAGCGTCATCAACGCGACCTTCTTCGCGTTCGTCGTGAGTCTCTGCTCCACGGCCAACAGACTGTCGTCGTCGTCAAAGCCTGACATTTGCGGCGACAACACTTCATCCATCAACGCCTGTGCGGCAGGCAGTAACGCCAGATTGCCGCTCAGTGCACTCTTCATCAATCGACCCGGTATCAGCATGCGATTGATTTCGTTTGTGCCTTCGAAGATGCGATTGATGCGCGAGTCGCGATAAGCGCGCTCAGCCGGATAGTCAGCGGAATAACCATAGCCGCCGTAAATCTGGACCATCTCATCCACGACGTAATCGCAGTATTCAGAAAGCGCGACCTTGATGATCGAACACTCCGCCGCATACTCTTCAATCGCGCGCAACCGCGCGTCCATGTCTTTCGGATCAACCGCGCCGACTCCCGCTTCGATCATTCCGAGCGTGCGATAGATCATCGACTCGCCGACCCACGTGCGAATCGCCTGTTCCGCGATCTTCGCCTTGATTGCACCAAACGATGAAATCGGTTTTCCAAACTGGTGACGCTCATTTGCATAACGCACCGATTCATGGACCATCAACTTCATTCCACCAACGCACATCGCGCCGAGTTTGAAGCGGCCGATGTTGAGAACGTTGAATGCGATCTTATGTCCTTTTCCAACCTCTCCGAGCAGGTTCTCGACTGGCGTGCGGACGTCAGACAGCACAAGCGCGGTCGTGCTGGAACCCTTGATGCCCATCTTGTGCTCTTCAGCACCTGAAGTTAGTCCCGGCTGCCGCTCGACGATGAATGCGCTGAACTTGTCGCCGTCGACTTTCGCGAACACGATGAAGATGTCGGCGAATCCGCCGTTTGTGATCCACATCTTCTCGCCGTTGAGAATGTATTCCTTGCCGTCCTCACTCAAACGCGCTGTCGCTTTCGCCGCCATCGCGTCGGAGCCTGAGCCGGCTTCCGTCAACGCGTACGCGGTAATTAGCTCACCGCTTGCGATCTTCGGCAGATACTTCTCCTTTGCCGCTTCAGTTGCAAAGTAAACAATCGGCAGCAGGCCGATGCCACTTTCGGCGCCGAGTGTTGTAGCGAACGACGCTGAGCGCCCAATGTTCTCGCCTATCAACGCGCCGCTTGTTTGATCGAGACCGAGCCCGCCGTACTCTTCAGGGATGTTCGCGCCGATCAATCCGAGGTCAGCCGCTTTACTGATGAGCTCGCGCGATAGTTTCCAATCGTGCTTTTCGAGCTCGTCGATGCGCGTCACCACTTCGTTGTCGATAAACTGCCGCGTCGTGTCGGCGATCATCCGGTGCTCTTCGGTGAAGTCTTCCGGCGTGAAGATCTCTTCAGGTTGTCGCTCCTCGATCAGAAACGCACCGCCTTTGATAATCCGTTTTTGTTCGGCTACGGCTGACATAGTTTGTTCCCTTCTTTTGTGCCTTTTTGTGGCTAATTCTTAGTCGTTCTAAAATCCCCGCGGCTCCCATCCCGCCGCCAACGCACATCGTCACCATCCCGTATCGACCATTGCGACGCTCCAACTCGCGCAAAATGCTCGCAGTGAGTTTCGCGCCCGTGCAGCCGAGCGGGTGGCCCAACGCGATCGCGCCGCCGTTGACGTTAACCTTGTCCGGATCGAGTCCCAACGTTTTGATTACCGCCAGCGACTGCGCGGCAAACGCTTCATTCAACTCGATCACGTCGATGTCGTTAAGCGTGAGACCCGCGAGTTTCAAAGCTTTCGGGATCGCGAACACTGGTCCAATTCCCATCTCTTCCGGTGGACAACCCGCCGTGGCGTAAGCAATGAAACGCGCCATTGGCTTCGCGCCCAGGTCACGTGCGCGCGCGTCAGACATCACGATCGCCGCGGCAGCGCCGTCAGACATTTGCGACGCATTGCCCGCAGTGATCGTCCCTTTCACGTGAAAAGCAGGTTTGAGTTTCGCCAGACCTTCAGCCGACGTATCGCGCCTGCACGCCTTCGTCCTTATCAAACACGACTTCGCGACGCTGCTTCTTACCCTTTTCATCCAACTCTTCGAGAACAACATTCAACGGCACTGTCTCTTCCTTAAACTTGCCGCCATCGAGCGCCGCTGCAGCGCGCGTGTGCGAACGAAGCGCAAACTCGTCCTGCTCCTCGCGCGTGACTTCATACTTGCGCGCAACGTTCTCGGTCGCTAAGCCCATGCTCAGGTAAAAGTCAGGATAGTGTTCGACTAAATGTGGATTCGGACGAATGATGTGACCACCCATCGGAATCATCGACATCGTTTCGAGCCCGCCCGCAACGATCACTTCCGCGCTGCCACTCTTAATCCGATCGGCCGCCATCGCAATCGACTGCAAACCCGACGAGCAAAAACGATTGATCGTCATCGCGCTCGTTTCAACCGGTAATCCGGCGCGAATCGCAGCCGCGCGCGCGACGTTCATCCCTTGTTCCGCCTCAGGCATCGCGCAGCCCATGATCACATCTTCGATCTCTGTAGCCTCGAGACCTGGAACACGCGCGAGTGCCTCCTTTATTACTGTCGCTCCCATCTCGTCCGGGCGAGTCGTGCGCAACGTACCCTTCGGTGCCTTACCAACCGCTGTCCTAACTGCCGAAACAATCACTGCATCTTTCATACTAATCCGCCTTTATCCGTGTCATCCGTAGCTAATTTCTTAACGGCTTTCCAGTCTTCAGCATGGCCGCAATGCGCTCCTGCGTCTTTCGCTTGCCGACGAGCGAAAGGAACGCTTCGCGCTCGAGGTCGAGAAGATACTGCTCCGAAACACGCGTCGGATGATTGAGATCGCCCCGGTCAGGATGCGGGCCAACTGCGTTCCAATCTCCGCATCATGATCTGAAATATATCCCGCGCGCTTCATCTGGTGAATACCTAACTTCAATGTGGCCAGCGCAGAGTTCCCCAGCGCCAGAATGTCTTTGCGTTGTTGTGGCTCGACGTACCCACTCGCCGCCAGCGCCAGAACTTCTTTCTTCGCGTCGGCAATCAAGCGGTCAGCATTCATCGATATCGAATCGTCAGCCGACAGGAAGCCTAAGCGTCTTGCTTCTTCTGCTGACGTCGCGACTTTCGCGAGCGCGATTGTTTCAAACGCGCGCTTCACGAACGGGAATGGATCCGCGTCGTCGACACCTTTCGGAATCGAATCCAACGTTCGCAGCAACATCTCCTTCGTGCCGCCACCCGCCGGAATGATCCCGACGCCGACTTCAACTAGGCCGATATACGTCTCTGCTGCGGCCCTGACGCGATCGCCATGCAACACCATTTCGCAACCGCCGCCAAAGACCATCTGGAAAGGAGCAACGACGACAGGCTTTGGCGAGTAACGCAAACTCATCGTCGAGTTTTGGAAAACTCGCGCCATCATGTCGAGCTCGTCCCAGTTTTCCTCCTGCGCTTCCATCAGCATCAACATGATGTTTGCGCCGACGCAGAAGTTCGCGCCTTGATTGCCTACTACGAGTCCGACGAAGTTTTTCTCAACTTCACCCAGCGCGAACTTCAACATCTGAAGCGTGTCGCCGCCGATGGCGTTCATCTTCGAATGAAACTCGAGACATGCAACACCGTCGCCAATGTCGATCAGCGACGCGCCCGCATTCTTCTTTATAACGCCAGTTCGATCTTTGATCGACTTGAGAATCAACACACCCGGACGATCGGCGAGTGGAAGGTACTTGCCCGCCGCGAAATCGAAGTAAAACTCCTGGCCATTCTCTTTCTTGTAAAACGACGTGGCGCCCGACGGCGAGCATCTTCTCGACATTCGCGGGAATCGGCCATGCCTTCTTCTTTCATCCGCGACACAGACTTCTCAACGCCGATCGCATCCCAAACTTCGAATGGCCCAAGTTCCCAGCCAAAACCCCAGCGCATCGCGCTATCGACTTCAACAACGTTGTCGGCGATTTCAGGAATTCGCTTTGCTGAGTAGGTGAGTGTCTTCGCCAGTGTCTTCCACAAAAAGGCGCCGACGCGATCTTTGCCCCACGTCAACGCTTTGATCCGCTCGGGCAGATCTTCAATGTTCTTCGCCATGTCGAGCGAAGGTAGTTTGACTTTTTCCAGCGGGCGGTAATCGAGGGTCGCCGTGTCGAGTGCCCAGATCTCGCGTTTGTCGCCTTCGCCCTTTTGTTTTTTATAGAAGCCGGCTTTGGTCTTGTTGCCGAGCAGTCCGCGTTGGACCATCTTCGCCAGCACTTCAGGCACGACGAACATCTCGCGCTCTTCGTCTTCAGGCAGAGCTTCGAAGAGATTCTTGATGACGTGAGTAAAGACGTCTAAACCAACGATGTCGAACGTGCGAAAAGTCGCGCTCTTTGGCCGGCCGACAGCCGGACCTGTCATCTTGTCGACTTCTTCGATCGAGTAACCGTCGTCGAGCATCGTCTTGATCGTGTAGAGCGCGCCGAAAGTGCCGATGCGATTCGCGATGAAGTTTGGTCGATCCTTTGCAGGCACAACGCCTTTGCCAAGTCGCTGATCGAGAAAACCGTAAAGGAAGCACGAGACTTCCGGCTTGGTCCATTCAGTGCGAATGATTTCGACGAGGTGCAGGTAACGGGGCGGATTGAAGAAGTGAACGCCGAGAAAGTGTTGCTTGAAGTCGTCAGAGCGACCCTCGGCGAGCAAGTGAATCGGAATACCGCTAGTGTTTGAAGCGACGATCGATCCCGGCGCGACGATGTTGTTCGACGCGCTCGTAGAGCGAGCGTTTGATCTCGAGATTTTCAACGACCGCTTCGACGATCAGATCGCAGTCTTTGATCTTTGCGAGGTCGTCGTCGAAATTTCCCGCGGTCACAAGGGAAGCGAGTTCCGCCACGAAGAACGCTGCCGGTTTCGCTTTTACGGCTGCTTCCAAACCACTGCGCGCAATACGCCCACGCACCTGCGGACTCTCGAGCGTGAGTCCCTTTTCCTGTTCCTCCGGCGTCAATTCGCGCGGCGGAATATCGAGCAACAGCGTCGGCACACCGGCATTCGCAAGGTGCGCGGCAATCTGCGCCCCCATAGTCCCCGCCCCCAGCACCGCCGCCTTCTCAATCCGCATCTTCAACACACTCCAACCATTCTAAAGTCCGCTCATATTACTGAATGAACGCTCATTCAGCAAGACCTGGCGCTTAACTGGCACTTGACATTGTTGCTGTGTGAGATCCGGCATTAAATGAAATTTGTCCGGCATAAAGTGAAATCTGTCCGGCATAAAATGAAATTCTTGTAGAAATTTGCTCCCGACGAAGGCCAAATCAACCCTTTAATAGAGCTTCGGTGCGGTGATTCACTTCTTCCCAATTCACGTTTTGTAGAAATGCGTCTACATACTTCGCCGCGGCGGCGCCGTAGTCTATGTGATAAGCGTGTTCGTACATGTCAAGCACGAGTAGCGGTCGGCTCATCGGAACGTTGTGCATGTGATCCCAGGACCAGTAATTATGGAATTCACCCGTGTGCGCGTTTTGCGCAAAGATTACCCAACCTGAGCCACCGCCGAGTGCGTTTGCAGTTTTCTTGAACTCATCTTCCCACTGTTCATAACTGCCGAACCACTGTTTGATGACATCGAGTACCTTACCACCAGGTTTCGGATCGCCTCCGAGATTTGCGAAGTACAGTTCGTGCAGCACGACGGATCCGCTCCGGACCAACTCTTCGCGTTTGAGATCTCCATACATATATGCGGGAAGATCTTTTTCCTTGAGCATCGCTGCGAGTTGTTGCTCGACCGCATTGAGCGCCCTCACAGCGCCGCCATAATTGTTCTCCCAGTGAGAACGAATCAGTTTTTCAGAGAGCCCTTTGAGTTTTGCCGGATCGAAGGACAACGGACGAGGTTGATGTTGACCGCGAAATGCGCGCGCCAGCGTTGTATCAGCGATTACACCTTGGCTTGCAATTACCAGTTCACCGGACGCGGCCACTAACCCCAAACCCGCAGCACCCGTCGCAATTTTCGACATGGCATCTCTTCTTGATATATCTTTCATCACCGTACTCCTTGCAACGTAAGGTTGCTTTCATCAATTCGACCGTTATTCATTCGCACAACGCTATTGGCAAAGCTCGTAGCCTCCGACTGATCATGAGTTACATACAGCGTTGTCAGGTTGAGCCGCCGTTGTAAGACAGAAAGCTCTTCGAGCAGAGTGGACTTGAGATCTGAATCCAGGTTGGATAGGGGTTCGTCCAGCAGCAGTAGCTGTGAGCGAGCGACTAACGCCCGCGCGATCGCGACCCTCTGTTGCTCACCTCCGGAAAGTTGGCTCGGGTATTTGTCAGCGTGAGGAGCCATGTGGACCATTCGGAGTACTTCCTCAATGCGGTCTTTCCGCTTACGTTTTTCCCACCCCTGCGATCGAAGAACGAAGTCCAAGTTACCGGCGACGGTTAGATGAGGCCACAGTGCAAGATCCTGGAACACAAATCCAATATTACGTCCCCGCGGCGGAACAGTATTTCGTCCTTTTGCTGCGACCTTCTTACCCGCCATCCAGATCTCACCATCGTCTGGCGTTTCCAAACCAGCGATGAGCCTCAATAGCGTTGTCTTCCCGCAACCTGATGGACCCAACAGTGCCATAGCTTGCCCCTCGCGAAGCTCGAGAGAGACACAATCGATCACAGAGCGTTCGTCGAATCGCTTTGTTACCTCCAGTAGTCTTAGAAACGCGCCGCTCACGCCGGTTTTCTCGCTCCTTTCTTAGGGAGGAAGACAGTAAGCAGGAGAAGCGGTACGAGCGTGATGCCCACTTGCATCAGCGCCAATGAAGCTACTTCAGATGAAGGTGTGTTCGCTATGAGTGTGTAAACGCGCACAGGCAAGGTTGATTCACCGGGTGGTGCGACCAGGATCGTCGCCCCGAGCTCTCCAAAACAAAAGATGAACGACACCACCCATGTCGCAACGAGACTGGTGCGCAATTGGGGCAGAACTATGCTGGCGAACGTGCGCGTCCAACTTGCACCCGCCACTTCAGCCGCATGTTCACTTGACGTGGAAATCTGGCGAACACCTGCTGCCAACATCAATGCCGCAATTGGCGCAAAACGCGCAATATATGCGACCACGATTATCCATTGGCTCGAATAAACTTGGCCCATAACGCCGTCACGATTCCAGAGTCCAATTATTCCGATCCCAACCACTGTACTCGGCACCGCAAACAGAAGAATGAATGCGGGATCGAAAAACATTCGAACACGGCTGCGCGCTCGCGCACGTCCATAGCCGAGCACCACAGCCAATGCAACGATCAATGTCGCCCCTGCAAACGCCAGCCATAAACTGTTCGCGATTGCATGTCCTGATGTTGACACCGCTGACGCGATCCGATCGATTCCTGTCGTCTCGAACAGCAGTGCCGCAAGCGGTAAAAGAGTTGACGCACAAACTACAACAGCGATCCCGATTAGGATTGCAGTTTGAAAGCGCCGGCTGAAAGTCAAAGGAAGTCCCAACTGCAAACTTCGAGTTGTAACCAGCAATCGTTCACCAATAATGAACTTGATGACCACGCTGACAATCAGCGCAACCACCAGCAACGGCGCGCAGAGTGCGACGCCGGCGCCGAAATCGTAAAACGCTGCGAATGCGGTAAAGGCTTCCGTCGTAAACACGCGAACACGTAAAAGCGCGGGCACTCCAAACTCTGAAACTGCAAGTACAAACACGATCAGACCGGCCGCAGCAACCGTTGGTCCAATCAGTGGCAGCGTAATTCGCCAGAGCACTCGACGCGGATGGGCTGCGAGCAGCGCCGATTCTTCCAGACGTGCGTCGACGCGTCGTGCCGCAGCCTCGGTTGCTAACATTGAGAGTGGATAAAAGGTCAAGCCAAGGACAACGATTGCGCCTGTGAGACTGTAGGTCCAATCTGACAACAAATCGCGTCCTGCCACTCGCGCGAAAAGTCCAACTGGTCCAGTCAAGAGGACCCACGCGAGTGCCATGATGTAAGGCGGGACCACCAGCGGCGCAATTAGTGCTATCCGCACGAAGCGTTTGGCAGGTAAACGAGAGCGCGCGAACAACAGTCCGAGTGGTGCGCCCAGTACTGTTGCGAATATCGCAGCCCCGCCACCAAGCACAATACTTGTCAGCATTAGTCCGCGTCGGCGCGGTTCGGTGAGTAACTGTCTATAGTTATTAAGAGTGGAACTACCTCCAGCGTCCGTCAGAGAGACGATGAACATGTAAACAACCGGCAACACGCAGAACAGCACAAACAGCGCTACGGCCAAACCGAGAGTCAAGGCACGCGCTGAAGGCCGGGCACGCGAAGGACGGATTGCTTTACTGTTAACCGAGAATGTCTCCAACTTTCTATAACCCGAGTATCGGTTGCAGGCGCTTGGTAACATCTTCTACGCGATCGGCGGCCTTGCTGTAGTCCAGCGTCATCGGTTTGAAGGACGACAGCGGCGGGATGTTCTTTGGTCCTTCCACGCCCGAGTGCAGCGGGATCTGCACAGCTTCCGATTGGGCCAGCATACGCTCGACTTCCGGCGAAAGCAGATAGTCTATCAACTTCTTACCCGCTTCCGAGTGAGGGCCATTCGCAATGAGAGAGACCATGTTCGGCATAATCGGTACGCCCATCCCGTCACGGTCGGGGAATACCATTGCGACCGGCTGCTTATCTTCGAGCGCAACGTTGACGTCGTCGGTATCAGTCAAACCGACCTTGACCTCGCCGCGCGCTACCATGTCTCGCACCACGGAATTTCCAGGAACGATCTTCACACCATTTGCTTTGAGCTTGCGGAAGAATTCCTCTGCCCGTTCATCGCCGACTTCTGCGTAAAGCGCCGCCACGTGAAATGAGGTCGAGCCGAAACGGGGATCTGCGATCGCAACCTGGTCTTTCCACTTAGGATCGGCGAGATCGAAGATCGACTTCGGAGCTTCGTCGGGCTTCACCAGGTTGGTGTTGTAAACGATCACACGTGAACGTGCTGAAAAACCCGTCCAGTAGCCTTCTGGATCTTTGAAAGTAGCAGGGATTCCTTCGGCGTTCGGTGATTTATATGGCGCGAGCACGCCGTTTCGTTTGAGCACCAGCGTGCGCACCGGTTCGTTAGACCAGAAGACGTCAGCCTGCGGGCGGTTCTTTTCGGCAAGTAGCTTGTTTGCGAGTCCTGTGGACTTTGTCTCCTCCGTATCGTAGACAGCGTTCACACGCACGCCGCTCTGTTTCTCATAAGCACGCAGGATCGGTTCAGAGAAGACACGATCCGTTGAGACGTAGACCGTAACTTCGCGGGCCGTCGTATTCA
Organism: uncultured Acidobacteriota bacterium; assembly: GCA_963728575.1. Classification (GTDB taxonomy): domain Bacteria; phylum Acidobacteriota; class Blastocatellia; order Pyrinomonadales; family Pyrinomonadaceae; genus PSRF01. Next base: position 2,746 of record CAVSKT010000004.1, on the reverse strand, counting down.
CTCCGTTCGATCCTGTAGGTGCCGGTTGTTGTGTGCATGCCACGCAAACGAATACAGCGAAAAGCGCAACGACGAGAACTTGTTGTATCCAGCGCCTCATGTAATTCATCCCTTTCTCGTTAGAACTCGATGGCCCATGTCAGGTTCAATCGTCCATTGACCGCATCATCGTTGAACAAAGGCCGGTTTTTGAACTGGTAATCAAAACTCAGCCGCGACAGCTCGCCGATCAGCCAAGAAACCAAAGTTGAACGCGCGAACATTTCGACCCGTCACCGGATCATTATTGAACTGATCATAGCGGGCGTAGATGTTGTCACGATTCGTTAACCTGTAGTTGATGAAAAGGTGACCGCCTGAGGAGTGTGCACCTGGACGAAACGCTGGAGCAAATTCCGGATCAATCGAGAGGAGCGTAGAGGGCGTGTTTCCCGTGACGAACTCGCCACGCAGTCCTAAGCGATCAGTTACGGCATATTGGAAGTCGAAGCCGAAAAGATTTTCATTGTTATTACCAGACGTACCCGGCGGTAAAAGCTGCTTGCCAAGTTGGGCTGATAACCCGATTGCTAATCGTTGGCCGTCGAAAACCTTTCGTAGTCTCGCCAGGTAGTTGAGTTGACGATTGTTGTCTGTGAAGAATCGGTTTCCATTGAAAGCACCAACGAAGTATTCGACGCCTTGAAGTGCGGCCACATCGAGGAAACCAAAGTCGCCGAAGAGCAGCAAACCACGATCTCTCTGACCTGGGAAAAAATAGCCTGCAAAGATCGCGCGCTCGGGCGACTCGCGCACGGAACTCGACTGTTGGATGTCCAAACCAAATGGCTTGATGAACTGTCCAACGCGTACCGTTGTGTGATCGTTCAGGTCGTATTCAAGAAAGCGTCGTTTACCAACTCTTCCGGACTCCGTGATCGCCGGATGAAATTGGATCTCAACGCCAGCGCCCAGACGATTGGCCACGCGACCGGCCCAACGTATCTCGATGCGTGTGAGACTAAAGTTCGGCTCGAATTCCGAACTCGCGTCGCGAATCGGCGGTGCCGAATAACGGGCTTGCACAAAAATCTCAGGCTTCGCACGAATCGTTTCCGCTCGTTCGTTCGCCCCTAACTCCGGCTCGATGATGCGTTCAACGAAGGCGCTCGATACGTCGTCTACACGTGGAGGCGGAGTATTCTTATTGGTGGTCTGCTGAGTTGCTTCGTTGGATTTCTGTTCTTGATCAGTTCGATCTCTGCACGCAAAGTCTGGACGGTGTCTTTGAGCTGATCTATTTGTCGCGTCGCTTGCTCAAGCTTGCGCTCAAGTTCATTAATCCTGGCATCTGCGGCGGCTTGCTGTGCGCGAGTTGTGAGTGCCAGAACGCAAAGCAATAACAAGGCAGGTATCGCTTTCATCCAAACCTCCTTCGGGCGACTATAGTGCCTTACACCTACCCGCCCAGCAGCGTCCACGCGAGACCGATAAGACCACCGCGGGCCCCACCCACAGCACGTCCGCTTTGAACCGGTAGAGCGCCCCGAACGACCCGATGCCCATCAGCAGCGAAAACCAATGTGGCCCTTGAGCCACGCCGCGCGGCCGAATCACCGCCGCGCCGAACACGAGCGCGAGGTTCAGCACGACTCCCACACCGCTGCGGTGACGCCGCTGACGCGCCCGTCAAATTTTTTTCCGCGCAGCGCCTCGATGTAAGGTGCGCCGAGAAAGATGAAGAGGAAGCACGGCAGAAACGTCGTGTAGGTAGTCACCAACGCGCCCAACACAGCGCTTGTTGTCTGGTCAAGACCTTGCGGATTATTCCACCCTGCCATAAAACCGACGAACTGTAGGACCATGAGAGCGGCCCCGGCGTCGTTTGGCGAGCGTCGCGGCCGTCTTCAGCCTTCGTATGGTGATCCAGCCGTAGAGCCGGCGGCAGCTTGTGTGGCGTACGCGAGCACAGCGTAGGCGCCACCGAATGTGACAAGCGCAGCCTGCGTGAAGAACCGGTACTCCTGCGCGTGAAGGCTCCCCCAGCCGCGCCACGCGACCAGTGCGGCCAACGGCAACAGCCATAATGTGAAACCAGTGCAAGAATTTTCAGTGCCGGGCGTGAGACGGGAGCGTGTGCGCCGGAAGCGGCGCATGGTCGTCAATCACGAGCGGCCACTCCAGAGTCCCCTTCTGTTTTACTGTCTGCTTCTTTGGTAACGGCTTTTGCTGCGAAAGTCAGCGGCCAGAACCGCACGCCCGCAAGTCCTACCAGGGCTGCGGCCACAGATGAGCGGGAAGGGGACGCGCAAAAAATAGATTTGACAAAATTCCCGCCGCGGCGAGAAGTGGGCGCGCCTTTTGAGCGCTCTTGCCACCGATATCGAACGGGCTCCGACGACGATCGCGACAACGACTGGCTTGAAGCGGGCGAGCACTCCGGCGACCGCAGGCACGTTGCACACGCCGCGTAGATATATGAGAGCGCAAGCAGGATGAAGATCGAAGGGATGACAAAGAAGGCGCCCGCCACGATGCCTAGCCAGGTAGGGTGAAGCAACCAGCCGATGTAAATCGCAAGCTTTTTCGCTTAAGGGCCGGGGAGCAACATGCAGTAATTGAGAACGTGCAGGATTTGTTTTTCACTGATCCATCGCAGGCGGTCAACCGATTGGCGGTAGATTATCGCGGTTGGCCTGCAGGTCCGCCAAAAAACGATATAAAACCCAACTTAGCCAGAAGCGAAACGCCTAAGCAAAAACAACGG
>CAVSKT010000003.1:0-141290 GCA_963728575.1 uncultured Acidobacteriota bacterium | reverse complement strand
GGCATTCGCCATCCACGCTTTGTCGATTACACAGCGGCGGCTAGTTGGGACAAGCGTTATTACGTCGTCAACTTCGATCAGCACTGGACACCAGGCACAGATAAATCGGGCCAGCCGGTTCGTCAATACGACATCATTCTTCCCGTCCCGGAAGAAGGTGTGCACCAGGGCGTGCCGCTCGTTACGAGCCGGACTGAGCCAATCGTCTACGCACACGCCGGTGTGACGGCGGCAGACGACAAGTCGCACACGCTTGATGATCCAAAGTGGACTGGTCAATGGAGCGGACGAACCGGGAATGAAGGACGAGTTGGACCACCCGCAAAGATCTTCCGCGTGCTGCGCGAGGCGCCACCGGCTCCTGTTTTGCCGCGCATGCCGGAACGGATCAATGCCACGAGGGCCGATCACAACGGCGCATCGTTTTATACGTTCCGCTGGGAGCAGATGAACGAGGTTCAGACTCATGTGTTCCGCGCGTATGACGATGCAGTGTTCCGCGTGGACTGGTCGCAACGTCCACGTCCGGCGATCGATCCGGCGCAGCTCGAGTTGTTCCCGAGCGAGTCGATCGATCCGCGCTGGACTGTTGCGACGCGTCAACAAGTCGCGACTGAAATCAATAAGTTGAACACGTTCGCGCACGACGCTGCCGGAACAGCGCAAGCGTTTGCTTACTACCGCGGACTGTCTGCGGATGCATTGCGAGTGTTGGCCGGGTTGCCGGGTAAAGAGAAAGGTCTGGCGGGTAATGAAACCGCATTCACGCAGGTGACGGTTGGGCCACTGGACCTCAACGATCCGAAGAACCTCAACCGTCGCGGCCCGGACGATCCGGACAATTTCCAGGTCGGTGATCCGAACAACCCGCTTGCGTCGCCGGCGCTGCGAGCTTTCGTTGATGCAGTCGACGGAAGGGTGACCAATCGTTACTTCTATCGCGCCGCTCACGTCGACGCCGCACACAACCGCAGCGCCTTGAGTCTCTCAACCCCGCCCGTTTTTGTGCCGAAGGTTGTTGCGCTCAAGACGCCGGTAGGGACGCGAGCGGAGGGTGGCGATCGGAACGTCACATTGTTCTGGACTACGAGCCGTGAGCCCGACCTCGCCTTCTACAAGGTTTATCAAACGCAGGAAGAAGAGCGCGCGCAAGACATACGCCTTATGGTCCTGGTCCATACGGAACCAGTCGCCCCAAATCCTGATGTTCGACCGGCACAAATGAACTGGAATTCGGAGGTTGAAGCCGGCGTTGCTTATTACTACCGGCTTGTCGCCGAGGATTCGGAGGGCAATGCATCACAACCATCACCAGCGGTTGTGACACGCGCATACGACCTGCAGCCGCTCGTCCCACCAGTGGCCGAAGCAGTGTGGAATCCATCTACGCGAGTTGTGAACGTGAACTGGAACACAGCGGGGCTTGGACCAGACCTCGAGCTCTGTCTTCAACGCGCTAACGCCGGCATCGATTTCTGGTCTCGAATTAAGGGATGGACGCCGGCGGTGACGGGTCAGTTCAGCGATGTCACGCTCTCGATGGGATCGAGATACGAGTACAAACTTCGCGCGCGGAACAAGTCTGGGCGCACAAGTAGCAACGAGCCGATTATCGGCCCAATCAGTATTCCGGAGGTTTAGACAATGGCGCTGCGCGATGGAAATCCTTTCTACTTCATGTTCTCTCGCGACGATCAGACGCAGATTAACGCGACTAAGATCGTTGTTAGCGATACTCCTTACAGCTCGGATCCGCTGGTCAGTGATCCTTATCCACAATCACTGCGGATTGAGTTTCCCGCGACAAGAGCGCCGAAGCTGCGACCGATAAGTCCGGGATTGCTGACATTCCGTTTCGATCCGCAACCAGGTTTGCAGCCACCCGATCCGAAAGACGCCGTCATTGAGAACTATGACAAATGGCCGACAGTAGGACGCGTGCGCCTCGAGGTTGAAGACGACAAAGTTATTACACGGATCAAGGACATCACCGGTCTGCCAATTGGTCCAAATGAGATCTGGTACTCCAGTGTCAAAATCACAAAGAACTTCTTGTTCGAGTCGCTCAAGAAGTTACCTGTCGGCTGGTTAATCGGTGGAGAAGAACACAAGGTAGACCCATCAACACCGGAAGGTCTGAGGCTCGCTGTCTCGGGTTTTCTCAAAGGCAGGTTCTTCGCCAGGCTGGTATCCGGAAGACAGTCGTCAGAGGATTCCCAATCGATTGTTGAAATGCCGGAGTTAGCGCCAAAAGCACCGGGCTCCTTTGACTTCTACATCACCACAGGATTTACCCGCAAACCATTCGATGGCGAAGAGAAACATTACGAGAACCCGAACAGTGTGACTGATAAGTGGGAGCCGGCTCACCCACGCAATGGGATCATTCCCGCTCGGCTGATCTATCGCAATCTCCGCACACACACCAGCGGTAACCTGATCGACGGCGACGTCGGGAATCCTGTGCCTGACAAGATACTCGCGGCGAATCCGACGGATCCTGCTTATTATCCCGTGCGGTTCACGCGTATCTGGCTACCGGAAGAAGACTGGTCCATTCACTTTCCTTCACAGGTTGTCTCCGCGAAACATCTTGCGACTGACAACCTGATTTCCCAAAGGCTTCCGGCTCACGGCATTTTCTTTTTCACACTCAGTCCGGCTCAGGCGGAATTAGGCAGAGACTATTCCGTCTCCGTCAGTAATCCCACGCAGAGGCGCATGCACGAGATGCGTTGGCTTCTGTCAGACGGGCCTGACGACAATAGTTATCTACGCACTGCATCGGTTCTGCCCGTCACTGTTACGCCGCCAGTAGCGAATCAAACTCTGGGGACGCTTCCGCACATAATCCTGAGGCGCCGAATGTCTCAGGAAATAATTTACGACCGGAAGCACCGGCCAAAAGGTTTCGGTCCTGCTTGCACTTACTTTTCGCTTCGCAGAACCGTGCGCGCACTGGTGAACAACCGTATCACCGGAGGTCGTCTCAATTTTGAGGTCTACTACAACCGAAACAACTCGCTCGGTGGTAAGCACACGCAGGCCACTATCTTCCTGCTGAAAGCAGCGCTCGGCGACGACGCGGACAAAGTGCTGAAAGGGCAACCTAATCATCGCGCAGGCGAAAACTTGCCGCGTGACCAGCAGATCGAAGCAATCAAAACAGAGGCATTGAAGTGTCGCAGTCTATTCGAAAGATTCTTTCCGGAATACGTTGAACCGATCCCGCCAGGCGACCCCGGAGTTATTCCGCAAAAGGGCAAGGTGGCCTACAACGTATGGCAAACGATTTACGCAAACTTCCAGGCGAGTTCAACCAGGCGTTTCTATCTTGATGGATGGGTTGCAGGCGGCGGCGCCGGTGCCCTGATCGCGTTATCTCTCGCGGATCAAGATAAATACAGAGTAAATCCGGGCGAGACGACCAAACGAGAAACCGGCGAAACTTCACAGAGTTATCGCAGTCGAATTGTTGAAGATATGCTCGCGGGAAATCTCGTCCCTGGAGCTCCACTTCAGTTTTGGGAAAACTTCGCGGACCTGGATGCCTTACGGGCTCGCAACGCGTCCTTGCCACCTCCAGACGGTTTAGGTCTGACTGGTCGGGGACACTCACCAATTTTTCTTAGATACATCGGACCACCGACTGATGCTACGGGCATCGTGGTGATCGACCAAACCGGCGAACAGGAATGTCAACGAACCGGCGAGGGCGGCGCGTTTATTCTGCCCTGGGGCCATATCCCTTCGATTGATGCCTGGATAGCTACGAATTGGAAGGAATGATGACATACGAATTAGAAGGACGCGCAGCTCATCCGTTGAGCGGCTTATTTCAGTCGGCCGACTTCCCTTTGGCCGATCTCATTCCGTCTGACGCGCTCGAGGCGGTGTTCGGAGGGTTGTACTACACCGAAGCGCGGGCGTACCCCTCCGGCGATAGCTCGGTGTTCGACGTTCACGTCGCGTTTGAAGGTGAACTCGCGCTGGAGCCCGCAGGCGACGAAGGACCTGCCATCGTCTTCGGCGAGACTGACGCTGGTTGGACCGTAATGGAAGTCAACACCGTAATCGGACCACAGTCGTCATTCTCCTTTGTTGATCTTCCCATCTCGCTTCGCATACCGCCGGACATTCTTCGTGACGTCGAGACTGATGGTCCAGCGATGCTGACGATGACGTCTACTTTCACACTCGGCAGTGACGGTGGATTTACCATCGACAGCGACGAAACGTTAACGCTCGCTGAGTCGGAAGTAGCAAACAGCGGCGTGACCGTGAGTGCCGGAGGGATTACCTGGAACTTTGATCGTGGCCAAACGCTTCCCGAAGCTATTGCCGCAGGTATCACAGGCGAATTCATCGGCCTTGGTTTTCAGGACCTCATCGTCAAACTGCCACCCGATTTTGTCGGCTTTCCACAATTGTCGGCTGACTATTGTTGCATCGGAACCGGTGGCATCAGCGGCCGTTTCCACGGGACTTTCGCACCGGAATTTGATGAGGAAACGAAGCGCTACACAGGTCCGGGCACGGGCGAACTCTTCGGGATACCGTTTGCTCTGTTCGATGCACAAATCGAATTCAAACTTACCGCGCTCACAAAATCGGAACTGACCGGCAAACTTCTTCTTCCCTTCTTCGATGAATACTGCGACGTCGTAATCAGCATCAACCTCGACGGCTCACTCAGCGTTCGACTTTCCGCAGAAGATGGTCTTCTCACGCTGACGAAACCGAACCTGTTGACGATGAAGCTCGACAGTATTGAGTTTGAAGTCGTGAATGGTGTGTTCAAAATCAAGCTGGGCGGTGAGATCACACCACTTTTCGGCGGAGAACAGCAAGGTAATGAGTGGCCGAGCTTCCGCGTCGATGAACTCTCGATCGACTCAACCGGAGATGTACATCTCGACGGCGGCTGGTTGAACTTGCGCGAGAAGTACACCGCGAAGTTTCAGGGCTTCGAGCTCGAAGTCAGCAAACTCGGTTTCGGAAAGAACGAAGATGGTGGCAAGTGGATCGGCTTCACTGGCGGTGTGAAGCTCGCGCAAGGCATGCCTGCCGGAGCTTCGGTCGAAGGCTTGCGTCTCACGTGGTACCCGGATGGACGTATCGAACCGTCGCTGAACGGAGTGCGCGTCAACTTCGAGGTTCCAAACACGCTGAAGTTCGCGGGCGAAGTTTCTTACGACAACGTTAATAAACAATTCCTTGGCGCAGTCGAACTCGATCTGATCGCACTGAATATGCAGGTCGATGCCACCGCAGTCTTCGGAATCAATGAAGGACAAAACTATCTCGCGATTTACCTGGCTGCCGAGTTCCCGGCCGGCATTCCACTCTTCGCGACCGGTCTCGGCGTTTACGGCATGGCGGGACTCTTCGCACTCAACATGGAACCCGATCGTGCCGCGGATAAACCCTGGTATGCGCTACCACCACAAGCAGACTGGTTCCACGAAGAACCCGTCGGCGTAACCGCTCTCGAAAAATGGAAACCCGTAAACGGCAGCATGGCCTTTGGCGCCGGCGTCACACTCGGCACAGTCGCCGATAACGGTCACACTTTCTCCGGAAAGATGCTGCTGGCGATCGTGTTTCCTGGTCCAATACTGGTCCTCCAGGGCGGCGCGAGCATGCTGCAAGAGCGAACCAAACTCGATGAGGAACCAAACTTCCGCGCTCTCGCCGTGCTCGATGGACGCGCAGGCACTTTATCGCTCGGGCTCGATGCGCAATATCGTTACGACGACGAGGGATCGCTGATCGATATCCACGGTTCCGCCGAAGGATTCTTCAACTTCAACGATCCGAACGCATGGCGTCTAAACGTGGGCCAGAAAGAGCCTCGCGATCGTCGCCTGACTGCACGAGCATTCAAACTGTTCGACTCGTTTTCATACCTGATGCTCAACCCGCAGCAGCTCGAGATGGGTGCGTGGGTCGGCTTCAAACAGCAATGGGTGTTTGGTCCACTGAGCGTTAATCTCGAAGCGTGGATCGAAGGCAACGCGCGCGTGAGTTGGAAGCCGGCGCACTTTTACGGCGACCTCTGGGTACATGGTAGTGCCAGACTCTCTGCCTTTGGTTTCGGTGTTGGTCTTACAGTTGACGCAAAGATCGCCGCGGACGTTTTCGATCCCTTAATGATCTTTGGACAGTTCAACGTCGCGATCGATTTACCATGGCCTCTGTCAGACGTCGGAGTCGACATTCAACTGCAATGGGGTCCGCAACCGACTCCTCCTCCATTCCCGTTGGCGCTCAAGGAAGTCGCGGTTGAGCACTTCAAGGCAAGCACCAGTTGGCCGCTGCCGCGTGTTGAGCGAACTGACGCGCCACGACTTCTGTTCCCGAACTACGATCCGAATGGCGACGGGTTTTACGTCAAGCCTGCGGATGATGCTGTCAGGGAACCTGCGGATTTGGATACTTTGCCAATCGTTCCGCTCGACTGCAGGCCCCACATTACCTTCGCTCGCAACATCAACGACGATGCTTTGGTTGGTGTGAATGCGATGCCGCTCAATCCCGAATTCGAACGCATCGGTGATCCCGCCATGGACCAGGGACCGGCGCGTGTTCGCTACGGCTTAAAGGAAGTCGTACTCGAGAAGCGGAACAGCAACAACGAATGGGATCCGGTGGCTCGCAAGGGAACGGATGCAAACCAGAACAATCTGCCCACTCTTTACGGTTCGTGGGCGCCGGTGCCGCAAATGCCAGGCGGAGGCGGGAGCAATGTTGGGCAAGTGAAGTTGTGGCTGTGGTCCAAGACGCCATTCGAATACACGCGTCTGACGAGTCGCATGTGGGATGAGTGGTTCACTGACGAAAACAGCGACTATCCGTGTCAGACAGTAATTCCCAAAGGCTGGGATTTCGAAGCCATTGATGCAGATGAACAATTACCTGATCCGTGGATGCATCCTGACGAGCCGCGACTGCTCATCACTCAAAACACCCTTAATGTAATCCGCGAACCCGGGTTGTCGATTCGCGAATTGGACCAGCCATCGCACGGACTCAATCACGCGTTTGGAATTTCAGGAAACGAACCGGCGATCATAGTGATGCCGGAGCCTACTAATCTCGCGCGCATCCTGATCACCGATAGACGCCTGGTTAACCCAACTGATTTTTTCACCTTCGACGAGACGCGCCAACGAATTGAAGGCGTTATGGGAGGAACTCCCGATCGTTCATACGTAGACATTCGCAGCAAGGACATCGATTGGATCTGGTATCGCTGTGATAAGTTCCGGCGGTTCCCGCTTGCGACCGGACTCGGTGGCGTGAGGGGCAGCGCTTATAACCCCGAGCTGAACCAGATAATCTTCGTCGAATGGGAGGGGAACCTTTCATCGATCGATGTTGCGAGTGGGCTCTACACGGTACTAGGTACCGGCTACAACGGCCCCATGGGTCTGGCTCTGTCTTCGGATTACAAAACGGCCTACATAACCGAGAATGAGGGAACGCTGTTACGTGTAGATCTCACCAGCGACCGGCTCGATAAGTCGGAAGCCACTCTCATCACGAAAGGCATGTCAGCGCCTCACCAGATCGCGTTAGACGAAGTTAACGAGAGGGCATACGTAATCGAAAATGGGGATCCTGGCCGGTTGTTGATGATCGATCTCAAGCCAGAGAATCTTGGAGACCAGAAGGTCATACTGGACACACTCAAATGGGGCGTGGGTCTAATCCTGGCAGACGATCGCGCCACAGCGTACATAACCGAACTCGGTTTCACAGGCCGGTTCTCACGAGTCAATCTGGACACGCGCGTTCGCACGACCATCTACGACGGGTTTAATGAAGCCATGTTTCTGTCGTGGGCAAACGACGCGCATGACGCGGTGCTCACGATGCAACCGAATCCCGACGGAAACTCGCTGCTTCGAATGGACCTCGCCGGCAAGAACGACGGGCCGGAGTTCCTGCTATTCAATTTTCCAGGCTTTTCAACGGGCGTCGTCCGCCTTCCCAACGATCGTTATGTGGTTTGCAGTGACAAGATCCTAACTATGTTTGCGACTACGCTGCTCATACCCGAGATCATCGACGTTGGAGGCAGTGTGTTCGCGCATCACTTCGAAGAGGAATTTGTGCGTTGGCAGGAAGCCGGCGAAGTGCTCGAGCCACATACGAAGTACCGGTTGAAAGTAACCACGGCCATACACATGAAAGGTGAGGGCCAGCTCGACGGGTACGAGGATGAAAAGACCGTGACGGAGTTTGCTTACTTCCGCACCGCTGGTCCTCCGGGAGTGGCCCAACTTACAGCGCCCGCAGGTTCTCAAGGTGTACCGGCATCAGAAGGGTCGTACGTTAGTTCGCTGAACGATCTCTCGCGCTACGTTCGCAAGACCATGCCTCGCGTGGTTGAGCCTACGCCTACGAACCCGTTGCCATCAGGTGTGTTTTATCGCGCGTACGACATTGGTATCGAGTTTGACGAGAACTATGTCGATCTGATGTACAGGATTGGACGCCGCGATCTCTCAATTCAACTCCACAACGCGAACGGCGCAATTCGCGGCAGCAACGGTCGTCGCCTCGTTCTCGCTAACCAGTGGGGGAAAGCTGAAACAGTGACGCTGAAGGATCACCAGGACCGTTGGCTGTCGATGATGGGCTCGGGTGGATGCGAACCGATCCCGATCGATTCGATAGTTAAGGACACTACGTTCACGTCCAACAGCGCTGCTCACGTATTGCCGCCGTCGTCGTTGTGTGAAGCGCGACTTATTCCAGCGTTGCTGCACGACGATTTCGGAAGCTATGGGCCAATCGGCGTCGATGGTCCAGGTGGAAGGTTTGGCAGGTGGCAGGTGAGTGACCTTTCGGGAAGTGTCAATTCGCACTGGCAGGTCAATCCGGGCACGACGGATTCTGAGTTGGTCCAGACGAAGACAAACGTTACGAGTGCCCTGGTATATGTAAATGCCCCAACGTCTGAGTTGCCGAATACGCATCCGGATCAGCCTTTCAATTGGACTGATTTACGTTTGACAGTGCATCTCCAGCTCACCGACGGGCGCGCTGGTGTAGTGTTTCGTTATCGTGACGCCGGCCAGCACTACCGGCTTGTGATGGAGATCGGGAAGTGCGAATTGATTCGCGTGTCCGGTGGGCAAGAGGTGGTGCTTGCGAGTTCGACAGACTTCACGCTTCCGACGACGAGATTCTCTATCAGCGTCGAAGCCACTGCTTCAACGTTCAATGTTTATCAGGGAAGCACTCTGCTCTTGAGTGCGACTGATCCCACGATAGCCGCTGGTTCGGTGGGTTTCTACACCGCGGGCACGGCGAACGCGAAATTCACCGACATTTATGTCGACGACTTCAGCAGCTCGGCGCCCGTAGTTTATCGGTTTAGTTTCATGAGTTCGCGTTTCAAGAACTTCAAGGATCAGATCGACAGTTTCGAGAAGGAGACGTTGCTCGCTGAGATTGATGACACGGCTAACGTTGCTCCATTCATTAGTGCCGCAGGATCGGTGGACGAGGCAGCGACCGAGGCGGAGTCACGTGCTTTCGATGGTTTGTTGGCGCTCGTGCCGGATGTTGCGGCGCCACCTGTGGCGCGGATCACGCGTGTCGAACAGAACGATCGCGCGATTGCTTTTCTGGTGCAGACTCCGGAACCGTTCGATTGGAAACGTACTCACGTGAAGGTGCTACGCGCCGACCTTAACACTTCATCGTATAACGAGGTCCAGATCGGCGTGCTGCGCAAAGCTGATGGTTCAGGGCTCATGATCGTCGCGCCTGACCCAACTCAGCTCGGCTCGTTCCTGCCGCCAGGTGAATACCGGTTCGTCTTCAAGTATCGCCGCGATAACCGTGCGAAAGAACCAACGAGCGACGTCTTGAGCGAAGCGGGAGACAAATCACCAGAAGAGGTCACCGTAGATCTCCCCTGGGAAACACAAGAGGAGGAAAGCGCCAAGGAGGTCGCTGAGCTACTTGTGCTTGCTTAGCGGACACGTCAGTTTCGTGCAATCTCGGTTGCGGGGTTCAGGGCTACGACAGGAGCGGGGCTCGGAAGATCCTCGCCCTGTCTCTTGGCCAGGGTGCGAAACCGTTTTGCGATGTGTCCCGCCGGTTCTCCAACGACTTTAATCCAGAAATCCTGTGGGGCAACCGGCAACGCAAGAAAGACTTCCGTCGACGAGTGACCATCCGGATCGATCACTACATAATCCGTTATCGCCTCTGGCTGAAACTCGTCGACTGGGATCTCCCTCGTCTCAATTCGGTCATGTTTGTCAGGTGCTATCTGATTGATCTTACGTTTGGCATCAGCGCTCCGATCTTCCGGAAATATGAAGGTGAAAGTGAAGTCGCGCTTGATGCATTCACGAATTGCTTCTTTGAACCTGTCCACATAATGAAAAGGATTCGGAGTAATCCACCAGACGCAGGTCGGTTCCTTCCTTTTGTTTGCTTCAATAAAAAGGTCCTTCGTCGTGTAGAGCCAGTCGTAAGATGTATGGCTACGCCCGCCATTTTTTAGTTGGAGTTTATCGAGGTTGGCTTTCAGGTCGGGCCACCATCTCTCAAAGACCTTCATTAAAACGTCCTCAGTCAACCCGTGCTTATTGCCTAACCGGCTGTTAATACTTCGTATCAGGTTAAAGATATCTTCTTTAGTGCACACAGTAACCTGGAACTGTGAAAGCGGTTCGCCGATCTCCGACGGCTTAACGTCGAACAGCAGCGGGGATACATAAGCCTTGTTGATCGCCTTTGAGATTGCGCCTGCTTCAAAATGAAGCCACGGTGAGGTGTAGTTTTCCTTCGTAACACACACGATTCCATATTCTGACTTGCTCAACTGTTTACCGAGGACGTCGCTCCAGCGTTTACCCTTGTCGATATCTCCGGTAGAGATAAAAGGATGCGCGCACTGGATGACAAGCGGAATCCATTCATGAAAAAGAGTGGCAAGTTCGCGGCTAACGGGGCCAGACCAGCTTAAAAAGACGCGCATTGTATCCCTCCTTATTGCAATCAACGGTGGTAAGCGCGGACGGACGGCTCGGCGATAGACTACAGATGCTAAAACCGCTCTTGTTTGAGATTGTTTGGATGGCTGTTGCCGAATGAGGCCGAACGTTGCGCTTGGGAGCGGTTTTTCGTGAGGAACTTAACACAAAACCCGACTCATGGAAACCGTCACGTCAGTGAAATAGTCGTCAGTTTGAAAATTTGAAAATTACGCCGAAGGCGTTGGCTAATTTCAGCCCAGCGGTTGGAGCGCAGCGACAACCCTGGGGACCATCCAGCGGATAGTTGATCAACCCTGAAAAGGGTTAATATCGCACACGCCTAACGCTTTCAGCGTTGGTCCTGCTTCTGATTCAGGATCTCAGGGTTGTCGCTGCGCTCCAACCGCTGGGCTGAAATTAGCCAACGCCTTCGGCGTATTCATCCAAATTCAAACTGACGCACTACTGTCAGTGAAACGAGTTTGACTCGACTGTGAGGCGGAGAAAAGCTTCTTCGAGAGTCTCCTGGGCGGGCGTCAATTCATAAACCTTGATTCCGTGGTGTACTAACTCAGCGTTCACGGCACTGATGTGATCAGGGTGAGCGTCTACATGAAGATAAGCAGCGCCATTACGGCTAACTGTGATGCTCGGATCATTCGCCAGTAACTGAAACGCTGTATCCATTTGATCAACTTTCACCTTGAACCGGGTGCTCGGAGCTACGAGCGCACCGGGCTCACCTTCATAAAGCAAACGTCCTTCATGGATAATTCCTACTCGATTACACAGTTGCTCGACCTCGGAAAGGAGATGGCTCGACAGCAATACAGTTAAGTTGAGTTCATCTCGCAGACGGCGAATCAGTTGGCGCGTTTGCTGTATTCCCTGTGGATCGAGACCGTTAGTCGGCTCGTCAAGAATGATTAATTGCGGTGTGGGCAGAAGCGACTGCGCAATTCCCAGGCGTTGGCGCATACCGTATGAAAACACTTTAACGGGCTCGTGAGCTCGTTCTTTCAAACCCACGATTTCGAGTACTTCATCAACACGTTTCGAAACAACACCACCCGCCAAAGATGCCAGCAGTTTCAAATTCCTGCGCGCGGAAAAGTTTTCGTAGAACGCTGGTGTCTCGATGATGGCGCCTATTTTCGAGCGCGCTCGCAAGTAATCCCAGCGCAAACCGTGAACCGGAAATTCGATTTTACCGGCAGTCGGTCGTATCAAACCGAGGAGCATCCGGAGTGTAGTTGACTTGCCTGCACCATTCGGACCGAGAAAGCCATAAATGTCTCCCCGCTCGACGTGCAAGCTCAGCTTGTCAACCGCAATACGGCCGCCAAAACGTTTGGTCAAACCTTCTGTCTGTAGGATTACGTCAGCCACTTTCGTCGCTACTCAAAGTCCGACTTCTATAACGAGCGGCCAGTGGTCCATACGTCCGACCGCAGCATCACGCAAAACTTCGGCGCGTTTCGGGGGCGCAACTCGTCCTGGACCAAAGATGTAATCGATGCGCCTGTCGTTGATCGCCGTATCGCCGGCTTCCCTTCCAAGATCGCGAAGGGTACGCAGGATATGGCTGTACGATTCACTGTCGTGCTTCACGTTGTCGGTATAGAGATTCGTTTCATTCGCTGCTTTAAGTTCAAAGTTAAAGTCGCCGGCGAGGAAGACCTCTGTAGACTGAGTAGCTATCCAGTCCATCAATCCTTCGGTATATCTTCGCCTGCGCCCCGCATTAAAAGCGTCTGCGTGAGCGCTCAAAAGAACGATTTGCGAACCATGTTGACTAAACGAAGCTGACATCGCATAACGCGAACCTAATGTCACTGGAGTAAACACGGCTTTAGTATCTTTCACCAGAACGGCCTCGAAGCGATCACTATTTCCCTGCTGTGCGATGTCGCCACGATAGCGGCCACGTAACAGCTTGAGCAGAACTTTCAACTGTTCCCTTCCCGTCAATTCCTGTAGTGCGACTGCGTCGGGATCAGTTTTCAAAATCACTTCGGCGACAGCAGGAAAATCTTTCGTGTGGGCGCGCGTGTCATCCTCGAGTTCGGCGTAACCGATATTCCAGGTCAAGAGGCGCACCGTGCGTTCTGATTGCGTCGAGCCGCCCGTGTTTTCAAACTCGTCCGGCGACGCAAAGTGAAAAGCACCGGCAACCATCAAACAAAATACGACTGCGAGGACGACCTTCACCCACATCTCAGGAAAGAATGTCCTTTCGTTCGAAGATCACAACCGTCGCCAGCAACAAACCGAGGGTATACGCACCGCACACACATGCGTAATGCCAGAAACTCTGCCACGGAATATCGGGTTTAAATACGAAACGCCAGAAATCCATGTCGGTAGTAAAGAAGTAAGGTCTGAGATGCTCGAAGAACTCTACGCGACCAACAATGTAGAGCGTGAGATATACAGCAATCGTCGTGACGATAGCCTGTACGGGTGAGTCGAAAATTACGGAACACAGCAAGGCGAGAGCGGCGATAACCAGAAGCGCCCATGTACCCGAGGCGGCCGCGTAAACGAATCGCATCAGCGCCTCGTCGCGCATGATTTTTCCGGGTGCGTCCACGAGGTTGAGCGGGCCGGGATAAAGTTCAAGGTTGCCCCAACCGACGAAAATCAATCCGACTACCAGGTTTAATGCGATGAAGAAGCTCAGTAGCAAAAGCGCATGTAACGCCGTCACCAGAAATTTTGACATCACGAGAGAAGCGCGCGAGATCGGACGAGTGCATATCATTCGCAGGGTTCCTGCGCGGGCCTCACCTGCGATTTGCACACCAGCGCTCATCGCTACAAAGATTGGCAGAAGCAACGTAAACGAAAACAAAACTGAGTAAAGAGCAAACGTCAGTCCATTGAAATATTGTTTCGATTCGTAGGTATATTTGAATTGTTCGACCGCGTCACCGCCGGTTTTGCGAGCGGCGTATGTGTAGAATCCCCAGAGCATCAAGACGACAAAACCAATCAACACCACAAACGAGAGGTAGAAGTTTCTTGACCGAAACAACTTCTCCAGTTCCATCTTTAACAACGTGAACATATGACTTATCTGATAAACGCGCGTGGACACTCAAGCAAGCGTGCTACCCACACCGCGGTATTTCGTCATACGTATTGTCGCTAAAAAGAGTTTGGTGCTCTTTGTGGCTAAACGTTCTGCAAAAATTCGACTACTCTTGGCTGCCATGAGAATCGATGCTTCAGAAACTTCTTCCCACACGGATTTCGATTTCCTTTTCGGCCAGTGGACGATTCACAACAGAAAACTCAAGACACGACTCAACAATGATGATGAATGGATTGAGTTTGAGGCGACGTGCGAGTGTCGCAAAATTCTGAACGGGTTCGGTAACGTAGATCAGTTCATCACTGAATTTGAGGGCGTTCCGTTTGAAGGCGCATCGTTTCGCCTGTTCAACCCACGGACCAGGCTCTGGAGTATTTACTGGGCGGATAGCAATGCGGTGGTGATGGACGTTACCGCAAGTGGGTTCATTCGACGGCGACATCGGGACGTTCTACGCAGAGGACACTTATGCAGGAAAACCGATCGTCGTGATGTTTAAGTGGGATAAATCGAACGCGGATGTGCCGGTTTGGAGCCAGGCATTCTCGCCCGACAACGGCGAAACGTGGGAATGGAACTGGCACATGACGTTTCGTCGCTTGTCGTAGTGTGGCTCAGGGGCCGCAGTTCCTGGCGACATTAGTTCGCGGAAGACGATTGAAAGATCGCTCTTTTGTAATCGGACGATGTCTACAGGTTCGGTCAATGCTGTGGTCACCAGACAGTTCTTGCCGGGTAAGCTGTTCTTCACAACTACTTCGAGCTTGTTATCTCGTTCGTAAATACCGTCAACAATAATATGAAAGCCGCCGCTGGAGCGTTGGCCCATCGCAAGCTGAAGGCACGAACTATGTTAGGCAGCGCCGAAGGCGCGAAATATGATAGCCATCTATGAAGCCGGGTCGTGTCAAGAGATAAGTTCGGGTTGATTGGTTCACCCATCTATTCGAGATTCCACGTGGTCGAGGTTTGAACTCGGTAAATACGCGGTCTCACTCAACGGTGCGACGCGGCTGATTCAGGAGCACGAGTTTTTTACTCAGGCTATTTGCGAGCTCAGCGTCATTTCAATCGTGCCAAACCTTTTCTCTACCCCTCGAGACTAACCACCATTCAGGTGGCCGGCAATTTGTTTCCCCCTGGTCCTCACTTCCGCGATTACTGCTGCGGAACGCGGTTACGCTTTAAGTAAGGCTAACGGTGGCGGCTGCCAGATGGTACCGTCACGCAACATGGCCCAACAACGCACTAACAACTGCCGCCCAACGGCGACGATCGCAATCTTCCGCCGCGACTTCTTACCGCCACTGATGCGGCGAAACGTTTCGCGCACCCAGGAGTTATAACGCAGGCCGGCCCACGCCACCTCCACCAACAGTGAGCGCACTAAACGACTGCCATGTTTTGTGATCCGCCCGCGTCGCATAGTCTCACCAGAATCAAGTTCTTTCGGCACCATGCCCACGTAGGCACTCACTTCCCGCGCTTTGTGAAACCGCTCTGGCTGATCCAACAAAGCTACGATCGCTTCCGATAGGCGCGGGCCCACTCCAGGGATGGTGCGCAACAGCGCCACTCGGGGGTCCGCTTTAGCGAGGGCCTCCAACTTTTCCTCCACCTGCGCAATGTCTCGCTGTAGCTCTTGTAACTGCTGTAGCTCGACCTGCAGTTGTCCGCGCCATAACTCCTTCAGGTCAGTTTCACTGAAAGGTTTGGCGAGCGCTTCCAAGTGCGCCCGTCCCAGTTGCGTCCAACACCTGGCCCCGCGCGGTAATATCTGGCCCTCACTGAGCAACAAGTCGCGAATGTGATTCTTGACCTTCCCACGCCGCCGCACCAGTTGTTGCCGAAACGCAATCAACGCGCGCCATTGCCGCACCTCGATATTCGGTATATGCACTTCGCGGAGCTGATTAACAGCTGACAGACGTGCTGCTTTCAAGGCATCAGCGCGATCATTCTTCTTCTTCACCTTGCGCCAGCGCCACGCGTCGTCACTCGTATTCGCTACCTGTACCGCCACCCCCATCTCCCGCAGCAGATCACAAACCCACCCCGCGATGTTGCAAACTTCGATTACCACTCGATCCGGCTTTACTTCTCTTACCAACTGCGCCAACCCCGTCGGCGTCGTGCTGCTCGCTTTGAAGCGATACTGACCACTCGCGCCCTCGTAAACACAACCTACTGTCTTGAATTTTCCTAAGTCCAATGCCAATATCTTCATCACCGGGTACTCCCTTCAAAGTCAGATTTTGAGTCAACCTGCAAAGGCCAAACTCGTCATACTGGACATTGTCCAGCTTTTCAAATCGACTCTGGGAGACCCGGCTTCATAGTTTCAGGGGCAAGCGCTGAGCGAAGCGAAGCGCGTCGCCCCTGGTTAGCAAAAATATGTTTTGAGTTAGCAAAAATATGTTTTGAGAGAGCACTGAAAGTGCGAAATATCACCGCCATTTTATTTCGCTCTTTCAGAGCTTCACGATCATTATTCTTTCTATTCCAGGGGCGACGCGCTTCGCTTCGCTCAGCGCTTGCCCCTGGCTATCATATTTCGCGCCTTTGGCGCTGCCTGCTTAACATATTTCTTGTCTGAGGCGCTTAGATCGGGTGGAAAAGGAGCTCACAATTGAGAAACCGTTTAAATGGTTTCTCCTGCTGCCTCGGTTCCTGGCACCGGGCTAAAGCCCGGTCTCCTCCCAGCAAAGAACCTGATCACGACCGGAGTACGGTCGTAAGATCAACTCTAGTCGCACGCATCGCTGGCCCGAGTGTGGCGAGCATGGCGATTAAAGAAAGTAACAGGATTACAGCAAGGTAGACAATCGCCGAAGTTGTACTCACGCCAAACAGGTAAGAAGCGACCACGGAACGCAAAGCCAGCGACAGCATGAGTCCCCCAACAAGACCTGGCACAAGCAGCTTCAAACCATAAGTGACCATCAACCACAGCAGTCGTCCTCGACTCGCGCCGAGCGCGGACCGGATTCCAAGCTCGTGTCTACGTTGAGCGACGGAATGTGACATCACTCCGTGCAAGCCGACTGCGCCAAGGAATAGCGCGACAGCCGCAAAGAACGTCATCAACGTGGCATACGTTTTCTGCTGTGCAGTCAAGCCGCTTAACAACTCCACGAGCGGGCGCGGTTTTGATGCAACTAAACTCGAGTCAGCCGCAGACACTTCCCTCCGAATCCTGTCGCTGACTGTGACAGGATCGTCCGCAACCTGGACCACCCAGTTCAGCGGCACAATCTGATTCAGAAACGCCGTGGTACGGTCAGGCACTTGTACGGCAGGGATGAAGATGCCCGGTGCGGCCGCTTCGCTGAGCGTGTTGCCGAGCGTGTCTTCAACTACGCCAACTATCTCACGAGGCTCATCCGCGAAGTTTTCGCCAATGTCACGTCCGATCACTAAACGTTGGCCCAGCGGATTGTTGCCGTTCAAAAACCGGCTCACGAACGTCTCATTCACGATCGCGACGCGCGGTGCATCGCGTGTATCACGATCACTAAAAGAGCGTCCCGCATGCAACGGAATTTTTAACGCTTCAAAGAACTCCGGCGTCACGGCTCTCCAATTGGCTTCGAATTGGCGATCTCGAGATTCACCAGGCAATAGCTGGAACGAGAGTACGAGGCTCGGCTCCGTCGGAAGTCTGGTGACTGTCGCAACGTGCTTCACTTCCGGAAGCGTTTTCAATCGCTCGATGACACGCTGAACTCTCAACATCGCGGGCTCAGTCGCCGCGAATTCAGACGACGCCAGCGACGTTTGAATTATCAACACACCCTCGGCCTCATATCCCAGCTCAACATTCCGCAATTTCTGAAAGCTGATCAATAGCAAACCAGCGGTCAAAAGCAACACCGTAGACAACGCGATTTCAAGGCTCACGAGTCCTGCTTGCAGGCGCCGAATTCCGCGTCCCGGAGTCGCCCCGCTAAGCTCACGTAACGTCTGCGCAGGATCCATCTTCGCTGATTGAAGAGCAGGCGCGAGACCAAACACGATGCTCGTTAGTGCAACTGCTGCCAGTGAAAACAGGAGGACACGCACGTCGATGTTCAACTCAGCAATGCGCGGCAACTTGACCGGCAGCCATAACTCAAACACGGCAAGCGCTGAAACAGCGAACAGCAATCCGACTATTCCACTGATGACACTCAGCAAAAAACTCTCGGTAAGCAACTGCCTGATCATGCGCGAACGGTTAATGCCGAGCGCGATGCGCACTGCGATTTCCTGCTGTCTCCTGATCGCTCGCGCAAACAAAAGATTCGCGACATTCGCGCACGCTATCAGCAGTACACAGCCAACAACTCCAGCCAGCATCAACAACGGCACTCGCGTGTTGCCTACCACTCGTTCACGATATGGCGTGATCAGTGCTCCCACTTCGTTTTGTGCAACGCTCGCGGGTTGTTCTTCCTTCAACCTCTGAAACAGCGTCGTGAGATCCGCGTGCGCCGTATCTACGGTTATATCCGAACGTAAACGACCGATCACCAGATGAGGAAAGGAGCGATCGGTCCAGTCTTCTGTTTTTCGAATAGTGGTCCAAACTTCAGTGTCAGCGCCGAACCTGAAATCATCGGGCATGACACCAATGATCGTGTAAGGCTCGCCACTCATTCGAACCGCTCGCCCGATCACGTTCGGATCGTTGCCGAAGAACCTCGACCATGTGCTGTGACTGATAATCGCAACTGGAGCAATGCCCGGCTTGTCGTCATCAGGAGTGAAGCCGCGGCCAATGAGCGGGTTTATTCCGAGGACTCGAAAAAAGCCGGCGCTAACGCGGCTACTCTGGACCAGTTCGGGAGTCTCACTCAACGTCATGCTCAAACTCGAACCGACGACGTCGTAAGCGGCTAACGACTCAAACACCCGGTTGTTCTGTTCAAGAAATCGGAAGCGGGCGTAGCTCTGTGGGTAAGCCGGACCCACGTTGAGACTGCGCCCGACCTGGACCAGTCGATCGCCGTCAGGATACGGGAGGGAACGGAAAAGCATCGCATTTACGACTGTGAATACGGCGATGTTTGAGCCGATGCCGATCGCGAGCGTCAGCACCGCGATGATCGTGAACGATCTGTTCTTCGCGTAGACGCGGAGAGCAAAACGGAGATCCTGGAGGAGCTGTTCCATGCGGGATGAATATGCCACAAAGAAGCACATAAGGCACAAACCTTTGTGCTTCTTTGTGGAGTCAGAAAATTAAAGTCCCCAGACCCGTACCCAGTCAACCTGCATCTGTTGCGGAAACACTGTGCTGCCATCGGGACTCCCGACGAAGTTTCCACCAACTGCAATGTTGAGGATGATGAAGAACGCGCCTTGAAATTCCGACGTGCTGTTCACTCCGTTCGCGATGTTCGCTTCACCATACTGGATCCGATCGACGTACCACTTGATCGAACTCCCCGTGCGCGAGATCGCAAACGTGTGGAAGCCCGCCGAAAGTGAACTGGACGAATTGAAAATGCCGCCAAACGAAGCGTGTTGGCCATTCACGTCAGCCCAGTGAATCGTGCCAAAGTTTCGAAAGGGGTTCTGCCCCTGGATCTCCATGATGTCGATCTCGCCGCACGACGGCCATCCAATGGTGCTGATGCTGTTGCCGAGCATCCAGAAGGCCGGCCAGATTCCCTGCCCTTCCGGTGCGTTGATGCGAGCTTCGACCCAGGTGTTAATGCCGAACGATTGTTTACCCTGAGTTTTCAGGCGCGCCGAAGTGAATGCGTTTCCTCCAAAATTCTCTCGCCGCGTTTCGATCGTCAGCATTCCATTAACTATGCGTGCGTTCTCCGATCGGCTGGTGTAGTTCTGAAGCTCGTTGTTGCCCCAGCCGCCGCCACCGAGATCGAAGCCCCAGTTTGCTGAGTTAATCGTCGAGCCACTGAACTCATCTGACCACACGAGTCGTGGAAATCCCGGAGGCGCTCCTGCCGGAGGCTGGGAGCCAACTGCGCCCCACGTGAATTGCTCCCAGGTATTTACGGCTGTGCGATCAGACACGAGCGGTGCAAACGTGCCGCGAGCGAGATCAGCCGAAACGAAACGATTGGTCGCTCTGCCTCGGAGAGTGAAAGCCCCGCCGGCAAGATCGGACCACGTAAACTGCTCCCAGGTTCCGATAGTCGGTCGATCGGCGACTAACGGAGCAAAAGCAGCACGAGCTTGATCCGCCGAAACGAACAGACCTGTTCCGATTGCTCTAAAAGCAATGAAACCACCGCCGGCATCAACCACTTGAAATTGTTCCCACGCGTCGACAGACGATCGATCCGCAACGAGTGGCGCCCACGTGCCACGGTTTTGATCCGCCGACACGAAGAGTCCCGTTGCGCTCGCGCGTATCCAGATGATCTGGCCTACAGGCGCGGCAGCCTGAGTTGTGATAGTCATTAACAAAGTAGTGATTAGTAGAAAGAAGATCTTCGTAAGGTAGTGTGGCTTAGCCATAGTCTTGCCTCCTCAATTGGATGGAATGGAGTAGGGGGATTGCAACGTCCAAGGTTGACGTGCTGAGCGTCACGTGAGACCGAATTGGGAGGTTGGAACTAGCGAGGAATCATATCACGGCGAGGTTCTATGAACCTTTTTATCGACTGAATTTGCGCAGTAGCGTTCTGAAGCCGCAGCGCCGAAGGCGTGCGACACGATAGTCAGGCAGCGCCGAAGGCGCGCAATATGATAGCCAAGCAGCGCCGAAGGCGCGAGACACGATAGTCAGGCAGCGCCGAAGGCGCGCAATATGATAGTCAGGCAGCGCCGAAGGCGCGCGATATGATAGTCAGGCAGCGCCGAAGGCGCGCGATATGATAGTCAGGCAGCGCCAAAGGCGCGCGATATGATAGCCAGGCAGCGCCAAAGGCGCGCAATATGATAGCCAGGGGCAAGCGCTGAGCGGAGCGAAGCGCGTCGCCCCTGGTTAGCAAGAGTTAAATTGAGAGAGCACTGAAAGTGCGAAATAGTTTGTGAGGTCTGCGATTAATTATTTCGCTCTTTCAGAGCTCCACCGTGATTCCTGCCTTCTTTCCAGGGGCGACGCGCCTCGCTCCGCTCAGCGCTTGCCCCTGGCTATCATATTTCGCGCCGTCGGCGCTGCTTGGCTATCTTAATCCGCGCCCGTCGGCGCTTAGACCTGTATCTCACTGTAGCTTCTTTACATCCGCGGGGCGCACTTCACTCGCCTCATAAAACGCACGAGTATCTTTAATGTTGAGGATGTCGTGGACGGCCTATCGCTATTGGGCGAACGACATTGTCGAGATGAAGAGGATTAAGAGCGGAAGAACGACGATTCGTGACTTAATCATTTCAAAACTCACTCGTGCCGTAATGCTTCTATCGGATTGACGCCGCTCGCGCGCCAGGCCGGGAGAAAGCAAGCCAGGAACGCCACCGCGAACAACAAAATCGCGACTCCGACAAATGTCGCCGGATCAGTTGGCGTAACATCGAACAGCAACGTGCGCATTAGTCGTGTCAATGCCAGCGCACCGCCAATTCCGATTGCCAGACCAGCCAACGCCAACTTCATTCCATCTTTGATCACCAGACTCAGCACGTTTGCTGCCTGGGCTCCAAGTGCCATGCGAATGCCGATTTCGCGTACGCGCGTGGTCACGGTGTAGGACATCACGCCGTAAACGCCAACCGCTGCGAGCACTAACGCAAGCGCAGATAAGATGGCGACCAAAAGCATGTTGAAACGCCGAGGAGCAACTGATTTGACCAACATCTGCTGCATCGTCGAAACGTCATAAACCGGTAGTTGCGGATCGAGTTCACGAACGATCGCGCGTACGCCCGCAATGGATCCTTCAGGGTTGCCACGCGTGCGCACCACGAAAGACATCGACTGCAGCATGAAAGCACCCAGAAATGGCTGTGTATGCGGCATAAGTAACTGAGGTTTCGCTGCCGTATCAGGTCCCTGTTGCTTGACGTCTTTGATCACTCCCACGATCGAGTAGGTCGGGAAAGGAGCGTTGAGGCCACCGATCCGCACGCGCTTCCCTAGCGCGTCTTCGCCCTGTAAGAAGCTACGACTAAACGCTTCGTTGACCACCGCCACATACGTTGTGTTGTCTCGATCCCCGTCGTCGAAGAATCGTCCTTCTTCCAACTCTAAGCCGAGGGCCGACGAATACTTCGGACTGCTCATCAGCAACTCCACGTCAGCCGGAGTCTCCTGTTGGCCTTCAACATGAACATTGAGTTGCATGCTCATGTGTCTGAGAGGTAGTGAATTAACGAGGGCAACAGATTCGACACCCGGCAAGCTCTCTGTGCGGCTCACCAGTTCATTAAAGAAGCCGTGCACTTGATGCGGTTCGGCATACCTCGTTACGGGCAGAGACACCTGCATCGTCACGACATTTGCCGGATTAAAACCCAAATCTACTTGCTGCAGTTTGTAGAAGCTCTTGATAAGCAATCCTGCGCCTACCAACAAGATCATCGCTATACCTACTTCGCCGATGATCAGCGAAGCGTGCAGACGATTCCGTTTCGTGCCTTCACCGATTTTGTCGTTGAGAGTTGTGATGAGGTTCAGCCTGGAAGCTTGCAGCGCCGGTATAAGACCAAAAACGAGTCCGGTTATGAGCGAAATTGTCAGAGTAAAGATCAGAACTCTCTGATCGATCTGAATCTCATGAATGCGCGGCAGATCAACTGGATTAAGAACCTTGATAAGCGAGGCCCCTAAACCTCCGATGAGCAAACCTATCGCGCCACCACCCATCGACAGAAAAAGCGTCTCCGCGAGGGAGTGGCGAATGAGTTGGAAGCGGCCGGCTCCCAGCGCAGCTCGTACGACGACTTCATGACGCCGCGATGCGGCACGCGCAAGCAACAGATTCGCGACGTTTAGACACGCAATCAACCAGACGAAGCTGACGACTCCAAGGAGTATCAACAACACCAGGCGATGATCCCCAACCATTTCATCTCGTGCGGTAACAAGACTGACAGCCCAGCCGCTGCCGTCTTGTTCGTACAGATCGGGATGCTCCTTCACCGTTTGCGCAGCTATCGATGTGACATCAGCCTGCGCCTGCGGGAGCGTAATTCCAGGCTTTGTGCGAGCGATTACAGGGAGAAAATGCGAGCCTCCTTTTGGTGGGTCAAGATCTTCTGCGGTGAACGCCATCGGCGTCCAGAGTTGTATGGCTTCATTCGGAAATTGAAAATCCGCCGGCATGACGCCGGCGATGGTGTGACTGACGCCATCGAGTAGCAGGCTCTGTCCGACAACATTGCTATTTCCCGCAAACCGGCGCTGCCACAGACCGTAACTGATAATTGCTACTCGATCGCGGCCCGGCTGGTCTTCATCACTCGAGAAACTTCGACCGCGGAACGGTTGTATTCCCAACACAGAAAAGAATTGACCCGTAACTTTCGCGCTTTCGATACGTTCAGCATCGCCTGCGCCGGTGAGATCGCGGCCCACGATTGAATAGGCAGCGATGGCTGAGAACGAATGATTGCGATCGCGGTAGTTAACAAATTCCTGAGGAGAAGCCGGCAGCTTATTTAACGGTGAGCCTCGAATCTCCATCCTTCCCGAAATGACTACGAGTTGATCCGGATCCGGATACGGCAATGGCCTCAGTAGGACAGCATTCACTACGCTGAAGATCGCGATGTTAGTTCCGATGCCGAGGGCTAACGTGATAACGACAACGAACGTAAAGCCCGGTCGCTTGAGCAATCCTCTAACTGCGTGGCGAATGTCGTTGATCATGGATGGCAGAGAATACACCACATTGCGTGATCTTTACTTGCTGTATTCACCGGTTTGGCGTAAATAAGTGCCAATAAATCCATCGAACCCTGCGCTGCTCAAGGAGGGTTAGATTGTGTCACTTCCAAAAAGAACAGGCGTAAACATATTTTTGTTTGCCGTCATGGTGATATCGTTGACTTCACCTGTACAAGCGCAAGCACTCAAACCACCAGCTTCACGAGTCGACAATTTTCGTGAGGTCATTCACGGCGTCGAAATCATAGACCCTTATCGTTGGCTCGAAGATCAGGAAAGCCCTGAGACACGAGCATGGATCGACGCGCAAAACAAATACACGCACTCGTTGCTCGACGACCTTCCATCGCGACCTCTGATACAAAAACGATTGTCTGAATTGTTGCGCGTCGACAGTGTGAGCACGCCTTTTGAGCAGAATGGACGTTACTTTCTTTATAAAAAGCGCGCCGAGGATGATTTGTCGGTCCTTTATATGCGCCAGGGACTCAACGGCAAGGACGAAGTCCTGATCGATCCACACACTCTCAGCGCCGATCACACCACAGACATCGGGCTGCTTGACGTGTCAAACGACGGCAAAGTGATCATCTACAGCGTCCGCCGCGGAGGTCAGGATGAGACCGAGCTGCACGTGATGGATGTCGATAAACGGAAAGATGTCGATCAACTGCCGAACGCACTTTATCGCGGAGTCTCGCTGAACAAAGACGGCACCGGCTTCTACTACAACCTCCAGCGAAGAGACACAGGGATACGCGTTTTCTATCACGCGATCGGTACCGAGCAGTCGAAGGATGTAGAGGTATTTGGCAAAGGTTATGGACCAGATAAGTGGATCGGTGGATCTGTCTCGGAAGACGGCAAGTATATGCTGTTCGGAGTTTCGCATGGTTGGGCCAGAAATGAAATCTACGTGCAAAAACTGCCGGATGGCCCAATTCAACCGATCGTCAACGACATTCCTGCGCAATTCAACGGATGGTTTGCGGGCGATCGGCTCGTGATGCAAACGGACTGGAAAGCTCCGAACCAGCGCGTCGTGGTAGTGGATCTAAATGATCCTGCGCGCGAGAAGTGGAAAGAGATCATTCCGGAAGGCCGCGACGCAATCGCGGGTTTCTCACTCGCCGGCGGCAAGTTGTTTGTGAGTTACCTGCACAACGTCACGACACAAATAAAGATTTTCAATTTAGATGGAAAGCCTCTGGGCGAAGTCACGCTTCCAGGCATCGGCTCGGCAAGTGGTCTCGCCGGACGATGGAGCAGCAACGAAGCATTTTTCAGCTTCCGCTCATTTGTGACACCTCAGACGATCTATCGTTACGACGTTCAAACTGGAAAGATGGAACTCTGGGCACAACCTAAAGTGCCGTTTAAATCCGACGATTTCGAGGTCAGGCAAGTCTGGTATCCATCAAAGGATGGAACAAAGGTGCCGATGTTCCTCGTGCACAAGAAAGGTTTGCAGCCTGATGGGAAACTCCCGGTGCTGTTGTACGGGTATGGAGGCTTCAATGTTAATCAGACGCCCAGGTTCAGTTCATCGGCCGCGATCTGGGTCGAACAAGGCGGCGTGTATGCGCTTGCGAACATTCGCGGCGGCGGAGAGTTTGGCGAGGCATGGCACAAAGCCGGCATGCTCGATAAAAAACAGAATGTCTTCGACGACTTCATCGCCGCAGCTGAGTGGCTGATCAAAAACAAGTATACGAATCCATCGCGGTTGGCGATTCAAGGTGGCAGCAATGGTGGTTTGCTTGTTGGCGCGGCTCTTACACAAAGACCTGAGTTATACCAGGCCGTGCTCTGCCAGTTTCCCGACCTCGACATGATCGGTTACTACCGGTTTAAGAATAACAATCCGCCGGCGCTGCTCGAGTATGGGAATGCTTCTGATCCCGCACAGTTCAAATATCTTTACGCCTATTCGCCTTATCAGAAGGTCAAGCCGGGAGAAAAATATCCGGCAGTGCTCTTCACGACGGGCGATCAGGATACGAGGGTTCCCCCACTCCAGGCGCGAAAGATGACTGCACGCCTGCAAGCCGCGAGCACCTCAGGCAAGCCTGTTTTGCTGCTCTACGACACGAAGGCGGGTCACGCCGGTGGACGTCCGTTGAGTAAGATAATCGAAGACGTCTCCCTCGAGCTCGCATTCCTCTTCTGGCAACTCCGGATGGACCAGGCAGTGAAAAGTGAGTAATTGAGTCGAGAATCAATGTAAAACGACGAGCTGCGAAAGTTTTCTCTCGCAGCTCGTCGAACATACCTACGGCTGCCAATAATCCGGAGCTTCTTTCATATTTGGATCGGGTCGTTCCATCCAGCGTTCCGGACGGTGCAGTTTGATGAAACCAAATTGCTCGTATAAACCGTGTGCGTCTTTTGTGGCCAAAACCCAGCGTCGAAATCCCTGTAGCTTAGGATGGGCCATGATCACTTCCATGAGCCATTTTGATAACCCGCGCCCGCGGTGTTCCGGCACCACGAAAACATCAGCCACCCAGGCGAAGGTGGCGTAATCCGTTACGATTCGCGCGAATCCAACCTGCTGGTCGGACGTGTACACACCAAACGCCATTGAGTTTTCGATCGAGCGTTGCACAACTTCGCGCGCCCGGCCGCGTCCCCAATAAGAGTGGTTGCTGATAAAGTCGTGAATAAGGTCTATGTCCAGGCGCGAGGGATCCGTGCTGATGGTGTAGTCACCGCGTTGCCACACCTCAGCGTCGCTTTGCTGATGGTCCAATCTCATACCGGGTCTACTTAGCGGGAGCAGGAGCGGGCTTTAGTTCCCACAAGACGTTGACAATCACCCAGCGCCCACCGAATTTCGCCACGTGCAAGTAGTCGATCCATTCGGAAGCAACGACTTTAACGCTCGCTGCATTTTCGTAAACGTCGAGTATTGTCACGTCCTTTTGCTGTTTCTCTTTGGGAGTGTCTTTGCCGCCACCTCGGCGTGTTCCCAAAACAAGGCTCATCGCGCTCATCTGATCGAGCCGGCTTTGTTGCTTGTTCTGAGGATTTGTACGCACAATTCTTTTCGCTAAATCCGGATGAAGTGCCCGTTCCATGCGCTCTGCGTTTCCTTCATACCAGCCTTCGATGTAATCCAAAGCAGTTTGCTTAATTGCTTCGGTTTCGGAGCTTTGTGCGCGGGCGACAGAAGCAAAAGCGATCGGGATCAGTACCAATGCAAAAACGATGGTTCGCATGATCGTGTCCTTTCAAGTGTTATCGAACGTGTAGCGTTTGTTGAGTTGTAAGACGCTGTCAAAGTGTTAGAAGTTCCGTCGAATACGATCACGGTGTCTTGCTGTGCAGCATACAGACTTTCAGGTGACGCGTCTTGCGACGAGCTCGGCTGTGCGGCGATGATGATCGCCCGCGTCTGTGTCTACCGCTGCGGTTTCATGGTAGTGGAGGATCTCCATATCGGTAAACAATTCCCGTAGCTCACCTTCTCGAAGATCAAAGCGCCGCGGCTCCTCGCCTTCACCGTAGATATGAATCGTTGAAATTATCACACCGCCAGATCGTAAGCCCTTCTTCATTTCTCCGAATAGATCGCGCTGCAAAAAATAGAAGTCACAAATAAGATCGTAGACTCCGGGTTCGATGTCGAATTCACTCTTCTCGAGATCGGCAACAGTAAAATTGACGTTCAGATCTTTTTCTTTGGCGCGGTTGCGCGCAATTTCAACGCCGACTACCGAGTTATCGACGGCAGTAACCTCCCAACCATGTTCAGCCAGAAAAATGGAGTTGCGACCGGTGCCGCAGGCAAGATCCAGCGCGCGCCCAGGTTTTAACTTGCTTACGATTTCTCGGAGAAGCTTATGCGGGTCAGCAGAGGCGTATTGTCCGCTGGAGTAACGCTCGTCCCAGGATGATTGTTCAGTCATAAGTATGGCAAGAGTATCATCTTGCGCAAGCGGATCAGTGAGTGCGGGTACGGTTTAATTGCCCAACGGGAGCGCCAGGATTACCGGCTCTTTCAGTTTCTCTGGCGGCGCAATCTCTTCACGCTCGTTCAGCTTCCGGAGTTGGCTGTTGGCGATGTAATAGAACGACCCGCGCGCAAGGACGCCTGTTGTTGGAATCTCGTATTGTGGATGGTTTGACTCGAGCACTGTTAGTTCCGCAATGTGATCGAGCGCGGGGTTTAGCTTGATGCGGATGATGCGGTTCGGCTTGAACCCGTTCTGCACACCGATTAAGGCGCCCGCGTGCCAGTACAACCCATCAATGCCGGCGATCGAGTGGTTTTCTGCTTGACCGACTTTCGTTATCTGTTTGCTCTTCACTTCGATTCGATGGAGGCCGCGCGTGTCGGCCACAAACAGGTAACGCTCGTCTGCGGAGAGAGCGACGCCGTTCGGGTAAACGAAAGATTCTGCGGGAATAAGGGTCTCAACTGTATCCGTTGCACGCCTAAGGAGCAGTACAGCGCCGGCTAGACTATCGGTGATGAATGCGTCGCCGGATTGAGTAAGGGCGATGTCGTTGTACAGGTGCTTGCGACCGTCGGTGGGGCTATCGTATTTGCGGATCAGCTTTCCACTCGTGAGATCGTATTTGAAGAGGGCGCCCGCGCCATCACGTTCTCCATCACGCGGGCCGGAGAAGGTACAGGCCCAAAGAACACGTCGCTTCGCATCGACCTTCATTCCAAGCACATTCAGCAAACCGTCCTGACTCGGAGCGGTGAAGTCTTCTATCTTTCCGCTCTTTGCGACACGCACGATCTTCCGTCTGTAGATGCTGCTCACATAGAAGTCGCCGGTGCGTTCGTCGTGGGCAATACCTTCCGGGATCAAATCCTTTTCCGCGAGAGTAAAGGCGACACGACTGCGAACAGCCGGCGCCCCGTTCCGTTCGAATACCGGGCGAAGTTGTTCGAACTCAGCCACTCCTTTCAAAGAAGCAAGATCGGCGTGTGCCGTGTCGACGGCCATGCCCATCGAAGCGAGTGTGCGGAGTGTCGTCAAAGCGTCCTGCTGCATGTTGTTAAGCGCGTATGCTCGCGCCACAACTTCCGTCAGCCAGACGTTATGCGGCTGCTGCTTGCTGAGTTCGAGCAGGTTTTTCAGATAGGCCGCGTAGTCTTTTTCCTTGTACGCGCGTGTTGCGGCGGCGTACGCGTCCGCTTGCGCGTGTGCCGTCAGCACGGAACAAAAGAAAAGCAATATCGACGCAAGCGAAGCGGTGGCGATTCTAGTATTCAAGCTTCCCGTCATACATCATCTCCGACACTCTGAAACGCGAATCTAGTTTTGTCTTGACTACCTCGGAGACGAATCTCACTTCCCCACTCTCACTATTCAGGAAAGGGCGTTCGTCAACCATTCGTTCGAAGATGAATTTGGCACCCAAACCGTCTGGACTCGGCGGCTGGTACATGTTCAAGTAGAGACGCTTGCCATCACTTTTACGCTCAAGGTACGTGTAATTCTTCAATGACGCGGTGGTAGCGGTGGCAAATGCTCGCAGCACCGGTACTGTAAATCTCTGGTCACGCGATTCAACACCAACACTGACTGCGATCCATTTATCGAAATTACGTTCGACAAAATCGTTCATGTAAACCTTGACTTTGGAATCTTCAGTGGGCTGGTCCAGAGCGATAATACGCGCAAAGGCTTGCCGAATCGGCTTCGCCGAGAGAAAACGAATTCGAAATCTCACAGTGGTCGCCTGATTGGTCGCGCCGCCGCGCTCGTCGCGAAGGGGGTCTGCATTGCTCGCGCCGGTCTTCGGATCGGGCGCAGCTTGTCGACGAAACATCATCTCTGAAATGTCTGTTTCCGTTTGCGTTTTTCCCCACGACGAATCGTTCAGAATCGATTCCGCATCCTTTCGGGACCACTCCTGCCACGGTTTCAATTTCTTTTGAGCGTTGCTGGTAGACATTACGACAGCGACGAGTAAGACTATGCTGAGCGACTTTTTCATATGCTTGGACCTTCCAAAATTTTGAACGTCCGTCAACGCGCCTCGACGTGCTCGTTCGAAATCGCAATCAGCGTGCCTGTGTGAGAGCGTCCCATGTAGTGGTACTAACGATTGGAGATCTTGCGGGATTTGGATCTGAAACATTCGGAGGACTGAATGTGGCCGAGGCGGGTCATTCAGTTTTTTAGATCGCTTTCGGCGTGTCTTGGGTCGCCCCTTTGCCTCGCTTGTGATATAAAATCTGCCCCCAAATCGGGATTCCCGACGCCATTCATATTTTTACCGTTTAGAGATCGTCTCTCTGTAACCCTATGACTAATACACGCTTCAGAGTAAACACGCCCACCGTGACCCACGAAATCATCGATGGCGAAGCCGTCATCATCAACCTCGACAGCGGCAGCTACTACAGCCTCGTTGGAGTTGGCGCCACGGTCTGGGACCTCGTTTATCAACGTGCTCCGCTGAACGACATCGTCACCGCGATTGCAAACACGCACGCAGGCGACGCCGCGGAAATCGAACGTGCAGTAAACGACTTGACCGAGCAGTTGCGCGCCGAAAATCTGGTTGTCACCGACGAATCAGAATCACCACTCGCGCAGTTTAGCGTTCCGCCGACTCAGAACGGCGAGAAAGCGCCCTTTAAGCCCCCCGTCCTGCAAAAATTTACCGACATGCAGGAGCTGTTGTTACTCGATCCGATCCACGACGTAGACGACATGGGGTGGCCCAAGCCAAATCCGGAATTTGGCAAATGAGTTGTCTCGACAGTGGCTCAACAGAACAACATTGCAGCGGTTCAACCTACGACTACCGGCCCGGCACCCGACGGCGTTGCGTACTTCGACACTATTTACGAACTCGCACACTCGGCCGCTGAAGCTGCCGGCGGATTCATCGATCGTACCTACTCGATCGCCGGCTTACCCGTACGTCTTCGATTTGCTGGTCCAGCCTTAGTCTCGGCAATTACCCAGGCCTTTCAACATCTCGACGTTGTTTGTGAGCGTTCGGCATATTTAACCATCTGCATCTGGGACACCGCTTCAACCGGAAAGCGGATGCCGCCTCCACCGTGGGAGGGCGACGACTTTCTCGCGCGCGGCGTCATACAAGGCTACAACGACGATCGCATCCACACCGCTTTTCAACATGGCTCGGGCGCTGTGAGCTTGCTGGACGCGGAGCGCGACACGGCAGTCTTTTGGGTTTCATCCGCGGAAGAGATGCCCTACTGGGAAAAAGGTTCTCCGCTTCGGACGATTCTCCACTGGTGGCTCGCGCGTAACGAACGCCAACTGGTCCATGGCGCAGCAGTCGGCAACGATCGCGGCGCGGTTTTGATCGGTGGCAAGGGTGGCTCCGGAAAGTCTACAACCGCGCTCGCGTGTCTCGAGTCGGACCTTTTGTACCTCGGCGACGATTACACAGTGTTGAGAAGCGATCCTTTCGCTATGGTCTACAGTCTTTACAGCTCCGCAAAGATCAATGCCGACAACGTCGAGCGACTACCGCATCTCGGAAAAAAGATCAGCAATCCGGATCGGCTCGACTCGGAAAAGGCTTTGCTGTTCGTCCACGACCACTATCCGACAAAGACGGTCGCGGAGTTGCCGATTCGGGCAATTCTTCTGCCACGTGTGACTGGTCTACGCGAAACGCGTTTGAAGAGGACTCCGACTGCGCAAGCGCTCGCCGCCCTCGCACCAAGTACGATCTTTCAATTGCCGCGCGCAGGTGCTGAAGCGTTTAAGTTCCTTGCTGCGATTGCAAAACAGGTTCCTTGTTTCACGTTCGAAGTAGGGACGGAACTCTCAGGAATACCACGGGCGATTGAGACCCTCCTTGCAGAGGTTAGTGAATGATGAGTCAACCATTGGTTAGCGTCATCATTCCGGTCTTCAACGCCGAACGTTTTTTGCCGGATGCGCTGACGAGTGTTCTTTCACAGGCATACGCTAACCTCGAATTGATTTTCGTTGACGACGGATCGACCGATCGCTCGCGAGAGATCATCGGGGGCACGCCGGGAAAGATTCGTTATCTGCGGCAGGAGAACAGTGGACCAGCGGCCGCGCGCAATCGTGGACTCGAAATCGCCGAAGGAGACGTTCTTGCTTTCCAGGATGCCGACGACATTTGGCCAGCGCGCAAGCTTGAGATTCAGTTAGCGGCTTTCGAGAAAGATCCGGCGTTGGAGATTGTGATGGGCAAGGTGCAGAAAGTTCAAGGCCCATCTCTTGAAGCACTGGAGAACATTGATGCGCCTTGCTTCGCGGTAAACCTCGCGGCGTCGATCTTTCGACGATCAGCGTTTGAACGAGTAGGGCTTTTTGATGAACAGTTGCGCTTCAGTGAAGACGTCGATTGGTTTATGCGCGCCAGGGAACGAGGAGTCAGGACGGCGACGATCGAAGATGTAACACTTCTTTATCGTTTACACGATCAGAACATGACTCGTGATAAAGCGCTGACGAATCTAAACACCTTCAGAGTGTTGAAAATGTCACTCGATCGACGGCGGCGCGAGCACGGCTTCGCAGAATCGTTACCTGGACTGGTCGATTCGCAATCTGATGTTGATTTGGAGCGGTCTTCTCAATGAACAATGAATTAAACATGGACCACGCGAAATCAGTGAGCGTGATCATTCCGGTCTTTAACGGCGAACTCTACTTGCGCGCTGCACTCGAGAGCGTTTTCGCACAGGAGCACACGCCGTATGAAGTGATTGTTGTCGATGATGGTTCAACTGATAAGACTGCGAGCATCGTCAGCGAGTTCAAGGATGTTCTGTACGTGCGGCAGGCGAATCAGGGAGTTGCCGCAGCGCGAAACAAGGGACTCGATATCGCTCAAGGTGAGTTTATTGCCTTCCTGGACCAGGACGATCTCTGGACGCCGAATAAACTGGCGGTACAGGTTCAATACTTTCTCGATCATCCCGAGATCCAGTACACGTTAACGCACCAGCAGTTCTTCTTAGAGCCTGGCGCCAGTATTCCAACGTGGTTTCGAAAAGAGCTTCTAACAGATCCGCATCCGGGCTTTGTCCCCAGCACTCTGATGGCCCGGCGTGACGTCTTCCAAAAGATCGGAAGGTTTGAAACCAATTACTCGCACGCCAGCGACAGCGATTGGTTCTTCAGGGCGAGTCAAGCACAATTGCCGACGGCCGTAATCCCTGAAGTGCTCCTGAACCGCCGCATACACCGTGAGAACGAATCATCGAAAGCGAAAATCGCGTTGGGTGAGTTGCGGAGAGTAGTAAAAAGATCGATCGACTTGGAACGAGCAAAAAGAGGAGCCTGAGCGAATTCTTCTCTGTGCAACCTCGGTGTCCTCTGTGTCTCTGTGGTGATCTTTTCCCAGAGACTTGCTAACCACAGAGACACAGAGGACACACAGAGAAATCGAATTATGTTGAACGACATCAGCGTTGTTATTCCTGCTTATAACTCAGAACGATTTGTCGCTGCGGCGATCGAGAGTGCGCTCGGGCAGTCGCACCCGCCTGCCGAAGTCATCGTCATCGATGATGGTTCGACTGACGGCACCGCAGAGGTTGTTCGCAGTTTCTCAGATCGTGTGCACTACCATTACCAGGAAAACGGCGGTATCGGCAGAGCTCGAAACAAAGGTGTTGAGTTAGCTCGCTGCGCGTTTTTATCTTTCGTCGATTCAGATGATTGCTGGACCGAAAACAAGTTGAGCTTGCAGCTTCAGGAATTCAGCCGCGATCCTAAACTGGACATGGTTTTTGGCCAGGCGCTTCAAGTTGTCACCGGAGACGCGTGGGACAATCGGAAAATTTTGTCACAATCGAAACTGGAGCCAGCGTTGGTCCCGGGAGGGATCCTGGTGAAGCGCGAATCGTTCCTGCGTGTCGGGAGCTTTCGCAGCGACACAAAAGTCGGCGAGTTCATTGATTGGTACGCACGCGCGATCGAGCTGGGTCTCAAATCGCGTGTCACGCAGGATCTGGTGCTGTGGAGACGGCTCCACGATAGCAATACCGGCATACGCGAACGTGCATCGGTGAGCGATTATGCGCGCGTATTGAAAGCTTCTCTTGATCGAAGACGAGCCGCTCAGCAGCAGTCGACAACAGATGGGAAGCAATGAAAACCAACGGATCGCTCAGGAGTGGGATTCAATTCTACGTGAGCGAATCCTCCCATACTGGTTGCGAACAACGGTCGCCGCTTCGGGTGGTTATAAGTTATTTGACACAGGACAAAGCTGGGTAAACAACGGCCTTTCTTTGCGTGACTCGATCAATTCGCTACGAGAATGGCGAGACTTGCGCGACTTATCGCACGTAAGATCTCTCGTCGCTCAGACGCGCATTCTCTGGGTCTTTTCTCTTGCGCACCGGCTCGGGTATAGCACGTCAAAACACGATTACCTGCCGGCCGCAGCGCACGGATTCCGCTACCTGACGACGACAATGCTCGATCGCGAGCGAGGCGGATTCTACTGGAAGACGCACGACAAACTCGGTATTACGGAGCCGTGGAAGATTCTTTACGGGCAGGGCTTCGCGATCTATGCGTTGGTGGAATATCACCGCGCGACGGGATTAGCCGAACCGTTGGACCTGGCGCTCTCGACGTATCAAACGGTTCATAACGCGTGTCATGACGATCTCAATCGGGGATGGATCGAGCATTGCGACGTTGACTTTAAGCCGCTACAACCCGCCGGACAACGGTTGCCTGGCTTGCCGGACGTAGTTGGGTACAAGAGCGGCGACGCGAATTTGCATTGGATGGAAGCACTGATTGAACTCTATCTCGCGACTCACGATCGGTCAGTGCGGGATTCGTTGATCGAGGCGCTGGAGATCATAAAGACGCGACTTTACATGGATAACGGCGTCTGTCGCGAGTTGCTTCAGGCGGATTGGAGTGCGGTACCTGATTTTGAAGAAGGTACGGAAGCGTCGTACGGACACATCGTCGAGTTTGCATGGCTGATGATTCATGCCGAGAGAGCGCTTGGTGTAGATCCTTCGTGGTCACATTTCGAGAGTCTCGTGCAACGTGCTCTGAAGTGTGGCTATGATCACGAACGAGGCGGCTTTTATTTCAGAGGCACAGCAGATGAACCAGCGTCTGATACTGACAAGATCTGGTGGGTGCAGGCGGAAGGGCTGGCGGCGTTGACCGAAGCCGTGCGTCGTTATGAATCTGAAGAGTATGAAACGGCACTGCGATCACTGATCAACTGGATCTTTCGGTACCAGGTTAAGTCAAACGACGGAGTCTGGATCTGGACCACTGATGCTGTTGGAAAACCAAAGAATTTTACGAAAGCAGGCCCATGGAAGGCGGCCTACCACGAGGTTCGCGCGATCACGCGCTTCATCGCCGCGTTCGGGAATAATAACGCCGATTGGGAATAATAACGCCGAAGGCGTTGGCTAATTCCAGCCCAGGGTTGGAGCTGAGCGACAACCCTGGGGAGACAATTATTTTATTATGAACCCTGTAAGGGTTCGCCTTCAGCGTAGAGGAGCATTCAAATTAGTTCTGATCCGATCCAGATAACGAACGAATCAGGCTGCTGGCCTACCGAGAGCCAGGCACTATTGCTGCGCGCTTCGCTCTTGAAGGGTCCTGATGCGCTCGAGGCCTGGACCACATGGCGGCAACGCGTCAACATCGATGTGATCGATTACGGCTCGCACAGAATGATGCCGCAGTTGTATCGCAATATGTTACGGCACGATGTTCAGGATCCATTGTTGGACCGGCTCAAAGGCGTCTATCGCTATTATCTTTATAAAAATCAAATACTGCTCAACCGCGTTTCTCATCTGCTGAAAACATTCGACGAGGCTGGCATTCCCACGATCGTTTTGAAAGGCGTCGCGTTAATTCAATGCTACTACCATGAGAGCGGTCTGCGGCCAATGGCAGATGCTGACGTTCTCGTGCCGGCGGCAAAAGCAGTCGAGTCGATGGCGTTCTTGAAGAACCTGGGTTGGAAGTCGGCATACTTCGAACGACCCGAGACACGCGTTGCCATATTGCACTCGACTCCATTCGTAAACGCCGATGGTCATCAAATCGATTTGCACTGGCATCCATTTTGGGAGTGTTTCAACGCACACGACGATCGCGATTACTGGGAGCAAGCAACACCGATCAAGATCAACGGTGCTCCGACGTCAGCTCTTAGTCCGACTCACGAATTACTACATACATGCTGGCATGGAGCTCGTTGGAACGAAATCCCTCCGATCCGCTGGGTCGCGGATGCGATGACGATTCTGGAGGCAACGCATTCACAGATCGATTGGAAAGAGATCGTTGAGAAGGCGCGCATGCATCACATCAGTTTGCCCGTGCACGATGCGCTTAGTTATTTGAAACAACTCCTCAACGCGCCGATTCCTGATAGCGCGATTTCCGAACTCGCTGCCATTCCGACTTCGTCCCTCGAGCGGGAAGGGTACGCAGCGGTGGTTCAACCCCGGCTGCCTCCCACCACTACAAGAATCGTTCGGCTACTCTACTTCGATTATTTGTGGCTGCGCAGTAGCACGAAGTCTCATTCGCGATTTCTCACCTTTGCGAAATTTTTACAGGCC
This sequence comes from uncultured Acidobacteriota bacterium, assembly GCA_963728575.1. GTDB lineage: Bacteria > Acidobacteriota > Blastocatellia > Pyrinomonadales > Pyrinomonadaceae > PSRF01. Next base: position 104,841 of record CAVSKT010000003.1, on the reverse strand, counting down.
AAATGGAACCTGGAGAGCTTGTGGCAGGTGCCCGTCTACATTCCGCTGCGGTTCATCAAGAGAGGATTCCGCGATGTGCTCGGTTTGAACCATCCGCGGTTGTCTGTAGAATAAGCCTTCCCAGGCTTATGACAACAACTCACAATCGTCCCAAGACCGTGGTGATCATGCCCGCATACAATGCGGCAAAGACACTCAAGATGACGTATCTCGCGTTGCCCCACGACGTAGTTGACCTGGTTTTGTTAGTCGACGACGGCAGCACCGACGAGACGATCAAAATCGCGAGCGAACTCAACCTTCAGATTTTCCTGCACAATCGTAATTATGGCTACGGAGGCAACCAGAAGACCTGTTACATCGAGGCGCTCAACGCACGGGCAGACATCATTGTCATGGTCCACCCTGACTACCAGTACGATCCGGCATGTTTACCAGACATCATTCGACCTATCGAATTGGGTGAGGCTGATGTGGTGTTCGGTTCGCGTCTGATGGGTAAATCTCCTGTCCAACAGGGAATGCCGTGGTGGAAATATCTCGGCAACAGGATGCTGACGAAGTTTGAAAACGTTTGCCTGCGCCTCAACTTATCCGAGTATCACACCGGATACAGAGCCTTCAGCAGGAAAGTACTCGAAACGATCAATTTTCACGCGAACTCCGACGGCTTTATTTTTGACCAGGAAGTGGTGATGCAGATTGTCGAGGCTGAGTTCAGGATCGCTGAGGTCTCGGTGCCTGTTCGTTACTTTCCGGAAGCATCGTCCGCGAGTTTCGTCGATAGCACGACTTACGGGCTCGGTATCCTTTGGCTGCTTTTCAGGTATTCGCTACACAAGACCAATCTGATTCGCCAGACGAAGTTTCAGAGTTTGAAGAGACGTTACGTGCGGCTGGAAGCGAACGTGTCCTGACTAGTGTTCGTTGGTGTACAGGGCGAATGCGTATGGACCATTCGCGTAGAAGTGAGCGTCTTGTAACCTCAGCAAATTCCCGAATTGCCTGAGTTCGTTTGGCGGCAACGACTCATCCGTTTCAACCAACCTGCTCTTTCGATATTCAACCACCACTTGTTGCGAGTCATCCAGGTTCTGCCGCGTCCAGGGAGTGCGGTTGAGCTCGCCTTCAACGGGAAGCGGTGTCATCGTGTTTCTTGGTTGTAACCCCGCGAATAAATACGTCTGCCAATACCCACCCATCAATACTGCGCGGGGCGCCTTTTGTGAAAGTGTGAGAGCGGTTTCACGTTCCAGTTTGTAAGTTTCACTTAATATGCGCGGCGGAAAGTTGATGAAGAGGACGAGGAACGCGCCGGCACCAAAGATGTGCATAGCGTATCGAGGTACACCGAGACGATCTGGAAGAACCCGTATGCCCAGATAGATAACCAGCAGACCGCCGGTCGCGGCAAAAAAGTAGGTCGGCGTGTGAAACCGCACATCGTAAAAGCTCGTGCGGACGTGGTTTATGGAAGCTATCAGCGCGAAATTCATCGCAGCCATCGCAGTCAGCGCGACAATCATCGTGACTGTTTCGTCCTCGAAAAATCGAGCCATTAGTGATCGTCTTCGCGTTATTAAGGCGTACAGGATAAACCCGGCCGCGCCCGCGAAGAAACAGAGAGCCAGGACAATAAAGGGAAAGTAGTGGTATTGGACCATGCTTTGCCAGTTTGCCAGCAGGTTCTCGAGTAAGTGTCCGAAGTCCAGCGCCATTTCTGTTTTATATTCGTGGCCGTAATGCTTCAAGGAATGGCGATGGTAGTTCAACTTCAAAAGCCGCTCGGACGCTGTGGCTGCAAAGAGCAGAACGACGGCTAGAGCTATTCTTCGTTTCGTGAAGGTTTGTAAGAAGTGCGAACGCAACGATTCGAGAATGACGAGCACCGCCAGGAGTGGAGTACTCGCGACCGAGCTCCAGATCGCAAACAAAGCGCAGAAGTAAAAAGCCACGCTCCATAAAACTCGAAACCGTTCCGCCAGCATGCGTCGCAGACAAAGCCATGCGAGGAACAGTGCGGGCAGCTGCCACGAATACAGTTGACTCAGATCAAACGTTAGTCTTCGTGATGTAGGCTCGAGACAAATAACAATTAGGCCGCTTACGATCACCGCTGCTGCTCCGCGAGTATTCAAAGCAGCCAGGGCCAACAGACCGATGAACACCCAAAGCGTTCTTATGTAATGGACTCGTTGGGCCGTCCAGTGAAAACCAGTATTCAGGTGCACCGTCTTACCGATGAGCATGGGCCACCCACCCCACCGATCGGCCGCGTAGTAATAAGTATCAAAGACCGTTACCGGCCGGTCATCGTTAGCCATCAAGACCGGAATCGCACTGTCAGAACTGAAGTTCGTATAAACGCTATCTGGTCCAAGCCCCCTGAGCGCCAATACCAGAAACACCACCCACGCAGCGAGGAGCAGGAAAGTTCCTATTCTCAACTCCTTTGTGCTCTTTGTGGCTAAGCTCATCCGATAGTCATTTCCGGTAAACCGACTTTGCGGCAGCCACGATCGGTTCGGCCCATGCCGGCGTTGTAGTCAAATCTGAAGGGCCGATGATCCCTCCGCTTTCGACATGCAAGAGGAGTTTAGGTTGCGGTGATCGGCCGCTGTGAGGATCCGCTTCAGCACTATTGTCGAATACTTTCAGACCAGTCAAATACGGAATAAGCTGCATCAGATTTTGACGGCTCGTTTCGTAACGGCGTCGAATATCACTTTCAGGAATTGAATGCCCACCGCGGCTGACGCGCCTGCGTACGCGATCGATGTGCAACTCTGGACTGGAAAGGCCTACATACCAGATGCGAACGTTAAGTCCTTCATTAGCGGCGTCACGTAGTAATCCGGGAACGGTGTTAGCTCCCAGCGTGGATTCGAATGAATAGTCCAGCCTTTCTTTGATGGCCTTCCGCAACAACTCGACGCCGTTGTGCCAAGCGATACTATTCGCCGCGAATTGACTAAGCTCGGGATCCGCGGCCATCAGTCGTGCGGCAGCCTCGTCTGGATTGTAGTAATGTCCGTTGGCTTTGAGTATCGCCGCGCCCTGGATGCTACTTTTCCCAGCGCCATTTACTCCGGCGATAACATAAATTAGCGGTGGCTTCTCAGGCGACATCCTTAGTGAGGTTCATCACTCTTCCGACGACGTTAGCGGTTGAGGTCGCCATCAGGAAGGTAGTCAGAGATCCGACTGGGACTTTGTGTTTCGTATTGGCATCCTCCACTGCCGCCTCGCCGAGTTCTTCAGGAGAGGCGTCGAATGCAGCTTGAATACCCTGCTTCGATTCAGGGCTTTGCATGCGTTTCAAAAGGTCATTAGCAGATGCCCAACCGGGTCGCGATTTTGAAGCTGTTGCTTTTGAGAGATTACGTTGGCCCACCACTGTGTAAGAATTTGGGTAGATGTGTTCCGACGGTATAACGGGTGCAGATGAATTAATTGCTTGTTCGACTATGCTGTGGAACTCTCTTTTCGCTCTCGTAGCTCTGACTCTAGTTACTTTGACGTTCTTAGACCTAACATCTTCAACGCCGGACTTGATAAAAAACGCCCGAAGTCCTTTTCGTATCCGGTTGTGGATCGTTACGTGCGAAATCGAAAAACCTGCTTCAAGCAATTTCGCTGATATTTCCCTGTAGCTGAACCCCTCCAGATAATAAGCCATAGCAAGTCGCTCTTTAGCAGGTAATGCATAGATCCTTTTTTCGAACTCAGCCATTACCTCTTTGTACAGGAGACTTGTCTCGGGATCGTTTTGAGTATCCGCAATAGTTAAATCTTCCGGCTGAAGTTCATCAAACTTAACCTTAGACTTGCGCAGACTGTCGACGTAAACGTTTCGAGTCAGCGCCCGTAACCATGCGAAGAAATTACCGTAAGGTTTGGTGTCGGCCGGTCTAAATTGCTTTAGGTGTTGCCACACCTTCACACGTACATTGTTTGCTAAGTCTTCCGCGTCCTGGGTTGTTGATGCATGATTCATAGCGAGCAATCGAAGTCTACTTTGGAAGAGCGGGTGTTCAAATAAAAGGTCGTGTGAGGCTCGACCCGCCTGGATTTCCCGAAGCAGCCGAACGAAATCAGGCTCCCCCTCTTCAAAATTCGAATTTGGTAATTCCATTCTCTGTTCTTCCGAAAATGTCCCAAACCAGCTTAGGCCACTGAAAGTTTACTTAAACCCACGTGAACTCAGCAAATTTCTCCGTGCCTCAGTATTGTCCGGGGTCCCAGAGGCGAAGGGTGCCGTCGTCGCTACCGGTAACCAGGGCCAGGCCGTCGGTTGTGAAAGAGAGGGCGTTGAGGCCGAAACATTCGCCGATGGTTCGCGATCGGCCGGTGTGGATGTCCCATACGCGGAGTTTGCCGTCGAGGGAGTAGGCCGCGAGTTTGTCGCCTTTTGTCGAGACGGCGATGCGGCAGACGCAAGAGCAATTCTCACCGAGAATGCGCGCTTCGCCGGTACGAACATTCCACAAGCGCACGGTTTCGTCCCAACTTCCCGAGGCGATTCGATTACCATCTGGAAGGAACGCGACGGAAGTGATCTGCCGTGTCGATTGTCCGAGCACACGCGCGCTTCCTGTCTCGAGATCCCACACCCGGATCGCTGCATTTGAAAGTTCACTGTCGGCCGAGGCGAGCCGGCGCCCGTCAGGAGAAAACGAGATCGAGCTCGGACCTTTCGACAAATCTTTCAACACACGCATCTGTCCCGTCTGCAAGTTCCAAACTCGTATTTCGCAACGTGCGTCTGCACTCGCCGAGGCGAGACTCTTGCCGCCAGGCGAAAACACAAGCGATGTCTGTTTACCAGGTTGGCCCAGCAACATAACTTCGCCCGACTGTAAATCCAGAATTTCGATCGACGATCCGCTGGCTAAAGCGATTAACACGCCGTTCGGTGAAAAAGAGAGTGCTGATACCGGAGCATCGCATTTTTTTAAAACGGTCGCCGACTGTGGTTGCAATAAGCGAACGGTTCCATCGTCTCCGCCGAAAACGATCGTTTCGCTTAACGGAGAAACAGCGACACAACGAACCGCTTTTGAGCATTGCCACACGAGACCAAAAGCGGGCCACGGATTTGACGGATGCGGATTACGGATTGGTGGAAGCTCAGTGTCGTCCGATGAAGGCTTTGACTCGGATCTCGAAAGCGCGCGGATCGCGAATGACCACGACTCCACCGCCCAACGCGCATCACCCTCGTTGAGTGATTTATCCTTTCGCAAACGTTTGACGAGCAACGCGCGGAGTAAGTCGCGATGCAATCCATCCTGCGAAACAAGCAGATCGCTGGCGACTCGTTCCTTAACAGCCAGGACCAGCAAAGAAATCTCCTCTTTGTGAGGAGCGCAGTAATCCTTCAAGAGATTCTCGCAAAGCCTGGGATCTGTGAGTGGTGAGCGGCCGTGCTTTATCAAGATTTCGCCGAGCGTTCCCGGCACACTTTCATCGAAGCGCTTCAAGACAAGATCTCACCCTCTGCGTGGCCGAAGTTGATTCTCGTGCCCAGGGCCAACGTCACGCTACGCCCGGGAGAGACGTCCTTCACCTCGCCTTTATGATTGATGGTGGACCATGTTTCGAGCGAGAGGTTCTTCAATCCCCAGATCTCCGGATCGATTGGGTGTTTGGTCACGGCGGCAACTCGCTGCGTGAAATCGTATCTCTTTTCCTCGTCGACGTGATGTGCGAAGAGAAACGTGTCGTGGTTCAGCATCACGAAGTTTTTGCCGATACGAACACGTGGCGGCAGTTGAAGATGCCGGCGGCACGACCAACACGCTTCCTGCGAGTCGTGAAAATTTTCTGCGTTACAGTGCAGGCAGTAAATGATCGAGTCGCGGAGGCGCACCATCACTGACCGCCAGTTGCTTTCACGCACGCGTCCATGTTGCGGATCAGTAATACCGTCGGTGAACGCTTTCGTGAACACGTCGCGCAGGAAACGAGGATACACGGTCCAAAACGCGAGCGCGTTGCGATGATACTGCGGATCGGGCGCGTTTGAGTTATCGGAAGGATCAAATATGAAGAGGGGCTCGGTCCCATAGAGCATCTTCATCGCAGGCAGGTCAAGACACTTGATCGCCAACTCCTTTTTACCCTCGAGCGGGTGATGCATGACGAACATGTAGAACAACAACACCGCGAGCGAGAAGAGATCGGTTTGCGTACTGGGCACAGCATCTCCGCGAACGATTTCAGGCGCCATAAAACGTGGGGTGCCATAAACGGCGCTCGGCGACTGATTGTCAATAGCTACGTTGTCGTTGTCGCAGATCAGAATCTCACCCGTTTGCGGATCGAAGAAAGCGTTGCCAAAAGAGATGTCGCGATAGCACAGCCCCTTTGCATGAAGTTGAAGATAACTGTGCGAGAGCTCGAGACCCGCGGTGGCGAGTGCGCGGAAGCTGGGCTCGATCCTGCGTTTCATTAAATCGACGATACTTCTGAAACGCGGATCTCTCAGCGGCATGACGTACCCAAAGCCCGACGTGGTTGAAGCTGTCGCAAAATCCGTGGGCCAGAAAAATCGATCGCTCGGAGCTCCGATCTTAATGAGTGTCTCGAGTGCCTTTTGTTGATCCGAAGTCGCAGAAGTCGGGTAATACCATTTGAGCGCGACGGGTTTACCGTCGAGCAGCGCCTGATAGACCTCACCCTGGCCGCCGCTGCCGAGAAATTTTTCGACGATGCAGTTGCCTCGCGAGGTTCGCACTTTCTGACCTGGTTTAAGGATCTGGTCCATTTTAGTTATCGACGCGATCTCTGTGTCTCTGTGTCCTCTGTGTTGAAATATTACTGCGAACAACTCTAAACACAGAGACACAGAGACGCAGAGAAGTTCACTCACCGATCGAACACAAAATTCCCAAAGTCACATCGTCACCGCTGCCCGCTTGCGTTGAATCGCTTAACCAGCGTGACAGGTTATCTCGGACGCTCGCGAGCCCGTCATCGTGGATCATCTTCAAGAGGTCGGACCCAACCTGAAGAAACCCTGATTCGTGGCGAAACGAGTTTGGATAACCATCAGTTGAAAGCAAGACGAGCGCGGGTGGCAATTGACTAAACGGGTGAAAGCTCACACGAAAATCGCGCCATGCATCGGGCGCGCAGAGCGACGTAGTTTCATTCCCGAACAATCGCTCGTCTTTCGACATCGGCCTCGAAACGTCACCGCCCTCGCTCACCACGAGTATCTCGCCATCGCCCAGTTGCAGATAAAATGCAAACTTTTCAGTGACGGCGGTTACAAGCAGTGTAGCGCCATAAGCAATCGAACCGTCACTCAAACCCAGTTCACTTTCACTTAGTGGCTCTTGATCGAGATGATTCGTGACCGCTTCCAACCACTCGCGAACCAGCGCGCGCGGAAGCCACTCCTGCGTCGTGTCCTTTATTAATGAAAGGTTGTCGCCGTCACCCTGGTTATTGAGAAAGTCATGGACCAACTGCACAGCTTTTTCCACTGCTAAGCGCGCGCCGGTGTGACTGCGAGGATACCGCGCGCTGCCATGACCGTCGGCGACTGCGAGAACCACTGTCGAGCCGTGACCGGACTCAGGAAGCCAGTGAATCGCATCCTGGTTAGGCAGGCCATTGCGTTCATGCACGGCGCCCCGCACGCTCTGACCTACAACTTGCCAATGCGGCGTGTGCGACATTCCAAAACTTACCAAACGTCGTCTGTAGCTGCTGTTCCTGCGTCAGGAATAATCGGGATCGGCACGTTCATCCCGGGCGACGAATCGGCGCTTTGGCTCGCAGGTGAAGATGCTGATTTGAGCACCGCAGTCGATACCCAGCGAATGTACTTCGTCAACGCTTCGGGGTTGTTGGCCTGGAGCGGTCTGAGCTCAGGATTAGCGATGAATCTTTTCAGCACTTCCTGATCGGCGTCTTCACCAATCGCGATCGCGATGCGTACAGCTTTGCGTCCCCACGGCTCGTTCATCAATGCTTGCAGACCGGCATTGAAGTCGTCAGTTGGTTGACCGTCGGAAATAAGGACCAGCACGGGCGGCAAAGCGCGATCGGTCATCGGCGGGATCTTGAGTTGATCGGCAACGATAGTCAGCGCTCGGCCCATCGAGGTGACACCGCCTGCGTCGAGATCGTCCCACTTGAAATCCGCGACGACAGTCGGTTGAGAAACGTGCCACTGAGCGCCGTCAGAAAACCTGACCGCGCGCACGAGCACCTGCGCGTTCGGGTTCTCGTCGGCGACGTCCTGCATGTTAGGGATCGCTTCCTTGATCGCCGTGTTTAGCGATTGGATCTTGCCGTCAATCGCCATCGAGCCGGAACAGTCCGCAATCCAAATGAAGTGCAACGGACGAGTCGCTAACTCACCACCAGGCCGCAGTGTCATTAAGATCCAACCTCCGTTCAAAACCAACACTAACGTACGCGAGTTGAATATACCTCAGTTCAAACGTTTTATTTACACATGGCCTTTGTAATTTCTTTCCCGCACGATGGGCAGTCGTCTCCTATAAATTTCTTCTTGTGATAGTCCCGACAGTTTCTTGCTTCGACTTTTTTCTCAGCCCTAATCTCGCGCTTTGCCTGATGATACTTCGCCGATTCATCTTGAGATTGCCTGCTCCACTTGGAACCCGCGTCGCCGAAGCCGTGTCCCTTTATGCCTTTCTTTAACCCTGCCCTCTCCATTGCTTCTTCTCTTAACTCAGGTGTCATGTCTTTATCCGGCGTACTGTAGTCCTCGCCACCTTTACCCGCTGCAAGTTGGATTGCCGATCGTACGGCCACAGCGGTAAAAGGCGGAGCGACTGCGATCTTTCTTTGCACGAACCTTTGCGGCGGCTGTGGCTTATAGACTGGCGGGGCGACAGGACGCTTGACGCCGCTCTTTAACTGGGCCACTGGAGGCTTGCGCTGTGAAGCGTTGCCTGTTTGCAGGGTTAATGGATGACGTACGTTGAGTGGCCCAGGTTTTCCATTATTAGCGGTATTCATAACTACTGATCCTTTCTCTATACTGTAACTTCCCGCGATGTCTCTGTTCTCAGCACCCATGATCCCCTCAGCCCGTTAACAAGTTCATACGGCTTTGCCCGAAAAGTGCCTTATGCGGAGAAGATGTCCCCACGCAAAGGCGCAAAGCGCTACGCGTTTCCAAGGGGTCTTCTTTGCGCCTTGGCGCCTTGGCGCCTTGGCGAGAGAAATATTTCGTCGCTACATGCGACTCGAATACTTTTCGGGCAAAGCCAGTTCATACAACTGCTCCGCGTTATCTTCGGTTGAAAGCGCAGACTCCAATTCTTTGCGCAGGTGTTCGGCCTCGGCGAACTCATGATCCAGACCGAGTGCCTGATTGACATAATCGAGCGCTCGATCCGTTTGGCCCAAACCGTAATGACAAACTGCAATGTTGTAAGCCGTGCCTGGTGCTATGCCGCAGACGTCAACTGAACGTTGCAGGAACTCGAGAGCTTCCGCATGAAGCTCCATTTCCAGCAGGAGCGTTCCCAACTCGAACGCCAGATCGCTCTCTTCCCCGATCGGCAGATAAGAGTCCCACACCTTTACGATCGCATCGTGCAACTGCTGCTTCTGTAGACCGGTGATGTCGGTTAGATGTTTCTTCAAAGCAGGCAAGCACTCAACGAATCTCTTGTAGTCCCAACAACTCAATCTCAGAAAGGCGAGAATTTGATCCAGGCTCAAAGCGTCGTAAAGCTGACTAATGCCCTCTTTCAACTCGAAGAAATCGTCGGGCCCGAATTTTTCGATAGCTTCAGCGTACGCCGCGCGCGTCTCGAGAAAATGGTTCGAAGGATCGCCGAAGATGAAAGCGGAGATGTTGAGGCTGTTCGCAACACGCGACGGATGAAGCACGTCTGCTCCCAGACGCCGGCAATACTCACCGATGATTTGATAGTCAACCATCATCGAAATTGAGCCATGCACGGCGAGGTTCGGCGCACCGCGTTCATCCAGCAGCGCTTGATCGCTACAGTAACCGCGGTCTCCGGACAAGAGCAGCATCTTTCCTTTAGATAGACGATGAAAATTCCTGACGCACTTCAGAGCAACAGTCGGAAAGAGGAAAGGCACTCCGGAAAGCCGGCGCTTGTAATCAATTAGTATGCGATTCCAGTCGCGATCGGCGTAGTAATTCCCGTTCACGAGATTGTGGTCATACGAGAACTTCACACGCGACAGAATTTCCGGATTACTTAAGTCGCTCTCTGTTTCGGATGTGCTGAGCGTGACCAAAGTCTCAAAGAGATTTCCATCAGCGGCCACAAAGGCGTCCTGCGGGATGCTGTCGAACACGTAGTTCGCAATAACGACGATCGGACTCTTGCAGGTTTCCTCGCAAAGGCGCAAAGGCGCGGAGTCTAGGGCTGTTCTTCTTTGCGTTTTTGCGCCTTTGCGAGGGTAGCCCACGGTCTTTGCGGAAAGTGTCTTGCCCTCATTAAGCAGCGTCAGAGTTTGATCATGTTCGACGTCAAAACGAGCAAAATCCAGCACTCCACTTTCAACGAACGGCTGAAGCCACGGTTGCGCACGCCAGTAAGCGACAGTGCGCTCTGTGAAATCCGTCATCACATACCGGATTGGAATATTCTTCGAAACTGATTGTTCGTGAATGCTCAGAAGCTTTTTCAGAAAGAGATAAGCAAAGCGGCCGGGGCCAGAACCCAGTTCGACGATGTAAACAGGGTTCGACTCAGCGACATGACAATCGCGCAGGTACGCAGCGACGACGCGAGCATAAGCATCAGCAATGAAAGGGCTGCTGGTGATGTGATGAGGGACAGTGCCTTGACTCCATGCTTCAATGCCTTGACATTCGAAGAACGCACGTTGCCATTGCCAGAGGATCGAGCGCGACAGGCGTTGCTTCATCTCGACGTGACACGAGTTCATCTGGTCCATCGGGATGGAGCGACTCTCCGTCGTCAGACTTTGTCGAATGCTACATGACACTATTTTCACTCCACGTCAGCGATACGCGGCCTATGGATGTGCGATAACGATTTTGATTCCCGCCGCAGCCATCTTCTTGCACGCTTCTACTGACGCCGCTTTTCCACCCGCTAGCTTTCCCTGGTAAAAGTGATCGGCATGAATTGTGATCGAATACTTACGCTTACGTAGTCCAATGAGCTTCTCTGCGCAGCCAAGCTCACCGTCTTTCTTAGTGGTAGTCGCAACCTTCGCCTCACCCATTGGCGTACTGCAGCATGGACTCGCTGTCAGGCCCATGATCACGAGGTCTCGTTTGTTGTTAAGACTCGCAGCCAGTTCCACGGTCTCTGCGGATTCGTGCGCCGCGAGAATCGGAAACATGAGTAAAGTTTCGAGCCAGTCGATGTAATCAATGATTACATCCTCTGCATGTTCCGAGGCGCCTTTCGCAAGGTACGCACTCTTGCGGCTCCAAGCTTTGCCCAGCTTGACGCCATTCAGAAACGCTACGCAAAAAACCACCCTGCTGTTGTCTGCCGCTGGTTCCTTGTGTTCCATGAGGGCCGCCGCGCGCTGAATCGTATTCCTAACATTCTTCGCAGTTCCGAATACCGGTGGTCTCTTCGGCTGGGGAGTCGCTGTTTTTCTTTGCGCGCAATTTGGTAATGAGTCGGGGCGGGATGCAGGAGGAACTGCAGGCTTCGGTTTGCATGGAACAGGAGCCGCTGGTCGCTGGGCCATTTTAGTTTGCAAAACTTTTGGTACTGGCAGGGGACGATAAACGTGGTTCGCAACTCGACTCGCGACGTTCTGCCCACGCACGGCAGTCTTTAGTTGAGCGACGACAGGTTTGAAATTCTTTATCGAGTTCATAATTTAAGCGAAGCCGAATCAGGCGGTAATACCTGGGCCACCACCGCTGCCATCGCCTGGAGGCGGGAAACCGGATCCGAAGTTGAAGCCGCCACTGCATTCCGGAGTGAGATCATCGTCTTCTTCGCTTTCGCTCATGACCAGTTCTTCAATAATCTCCTCCAATTCGTCCTGGGTTGGAACGCCACGAAATGCACGCAGACCCATGATCGCGTCGAGCGGTATGTCGCCGATCACGCCCACTACGCCTTCAGACGCATGCCGGCCATACATCTTCATGTAGTTTTTTCCGCTCCCGCTGCCGCTTCCCCCGTATTGCCGCGCAAACTGACGTCGCACCGCCGGCGATGTTGTATCGAGTAGTTGATCATCATTAAGTCTCGACGGATCGATCCCAATCATCGCGAACTTGGGTCCTCTCCTGCCGTGTTTTCTTTTCGGGTCCTGAGCCATCTTGCTTAACACACCGTGAACAACGTTACCTCGGGATTGCCCCTCGACACCGCGGTGTACACCCTGAATACCGGCGCCGCCATACCTCCTCATGTACGAGTACAGGCCCTTTTCCTTAGTCTTGTGCTTTCCCCTCGCGGTGAATTCCCCGGGAAGATTTCGCCTCAAGGAATTTTTCGATTTCCGCGTGGTCTTAATTCCGATGTTTTGCCGGTTAATTTGGTCGAGTCGAACGATTCTCGTGTATCGTTCGCGGCGACGTGCTTTCTTTTCCTCTTCTTCCTTGGTTTTCTTTCCGCCCGATCGTTGAATGGTGGATGATTGCGAAAAGGCGGGTGGTGTCTTCGGCGGCGGGTGTGCTGGTGCTGCTATCTTCGGCTGCGCGACTCCGTTCTGTTGCGGACGAAACACCGGCGGCGTTGTAATTGACGGTCGAGGTGGCGCGATCGTCTTCTGATGTGGTTGTGGCATCTGCCCCGGTGAACGCTTTGTTTGCAAAACGTGCGGCACAGGTTGCGGACGATAGACCGGAGGTGCGACTGGTTTTTTCGGCGGCGTATTCATAACCCTTTATTCTTTTCGACCCTTCTTACGCTTGTGCTCACCCTTGATGACCTGCTGGTACGAGTAGAATTGGTCCATCGGTAAGTTCGCTTGCTCTGCGTCGTCGGCGCCGGGCTGGTAATGGCCCGAGCCGTTGGACCACCACTCGAGTTGGCCGTTATTGAAGAAGACCTCGCCGGCGTAGAGCACTTGCTTTCCTTCAGCGATCGAAGGATGCCGGTAGCGTGCGTGCAGCAACATCTCGCCTTCACGCGTGCGCACGAAGTTATATTGTTGATTCGGCACGTTGACACTGTGGCTGCTCTTCCTCGTCAGCCGGTACTGGTTCGCAAAATTGTTTAGCCGGAAAACATTTCCAGGATCGACTGCCTCAACCGCGCCTGGATGAAGATTCGGATAGTACTTTTGGGCCTGCACTACTCGCGAAGCAAACCGTTGAACGGTTGCTTGATCCGCTTTTTTCACCGGAGTGGCTCTTTGGGCCAGGCCGTTACCGCGTACTTCCAGTCGAGTATTTTTAGTCTTTGCCTGTAGGACTTTTGGGATCGCGTTTGGGCGATAGACTGGTGGCGCCTTCGGCGTTTGTCCTGGTTTGTTGATCGGTTTCTTATTCAAGATATTTCCCTTTTTCAACGTCATAGTTCATATATTGGGCCGGACGTGTTTTCCCCTGCGAACCTTTCCACCTCTTAATAAAATCCTTTACGTCCTTCACCTCCGCCGACGCCGGTGGAGAAAAAATATCTCTCCCATGTAGTGGCCATAATTGACCACTACTTGCGTGAGTCATCCAGTGGTTTCCTTTGTAGATGACCTTGTAGCATTTTTGTTCTTCTATCTTCTTAACGGTAATACCGTCGACAGTTTTCTCCTCCCATCCGTGAGTCTTCACGTGGTCCTGGATCGCTTTAACCGCTTCTTCCGCAACCGATCTCTGGACGACGGAAACCTTCATCTTGCCGTTCGCATCTTTGAGATTCATTACCTCCAATATGTGTTTCGGAGCGGGCATAGTAATCACGACGAACTCGTTCCATATCATGTTCGTGGCGGCCTTCTCCTTACGGCTCGGCGCTTCCGCTCTCTGTATTACACCGACGGCGCGCACGTGATTCGACGGTCTAACGAATGCAGCCCTGGTCTGCAACACCTTCGGCACCGGTTGCGGGTAGTAAGCGGGTGGTGATGTCCGACCAGCCATCGGTTTTAGCTGCAAACATTTTGGTGTTGGTTGCGGCCGATATGCTTGCGGCGCCTTCGCGGCCTTCCCTGAAACCACAGACGTCGGTTTCGCCGAAACATTCGATTGTCTTTGCGAGCTCCGGGGCTTCACTCATTCACCTCGATTCATCAGTTTTAGAATTTCTTGCCTCCTCGTCCCCGTCTGCCACTTCCGGACGCACCGCCACCGCCACCACCGCCGCCGCCGCCGCCACCGCCTTTACCACCACCGCGGCTTGCTTTTTTGCCGCCTTTGCCAACCTCGATCCATCCATCATCAGCAGGTGCGTCCTGCCGTGCTACCGCGGCTGCGTCACTCGGCTTCGGGCCACTCGGCGGTCGGGCGGGTACAGGCATCGGAGACGACGAAGTTCTGTGTGGTTCGTCGGATGATTTACTGAAACTTACGCCTGACGGCGATGGCGCTGGACCACGCACCGCCACCACCACCGCCACCTCCGCCGCCCCCTCCACCGCCAACAACTGACCCAGCAGGCATAGACAGAGCGGGTGATTTCGCAGAAGCAGATTTCAGTGGGTCGGGAGGCGGCGATGCGGAAGGTGGCGGACCCGCAACAGAGCCAGGAGGTCTCAGTGGGGTGGCGGGCGGTGACAGTGAACGGCGCCTGCCGCGCGAAGGACCCGCGGCAGCAGAGGCAGAGGCGGAGGCGGCGGCTCTCCGTGGCGGCCTAAAATAATAGCGAATAGATGGGTCTTCCGAATCTATTTTGGTTCCCTTGTTCCTCGTTGCTATCTGACTCTTATCCACCTCTTCCCCGATACATGTCCACCCCCTCGCTTCGGCGATTTTGACGAGATCGATGGTCGGGCGACCGTGGCCGGCTCCTGACCATGGAAAGTTGTGCGGCTTGATAACGACAACAACCGTTCCATCAGGCTCAAGCTTGACTTCAGCGTTATCGAAGAAGCCTAACATCATCGCCCGCATGCTTGCGCAAGACGCCAGGTCCTGGTCTCTGTTTTCCCCGTGCCCGTGCGAATAAGCGCCTGAATGCGGATGTCGCCACTCAACCACTTCATAACGCGTCGGCGAAACGGAGCGACGCTCTACAGCTGCACGCAGTTCGCCGGCATCAACGCCGAACTGAAAAGCCACGCCCTGACGCTCCAACTCTCTGGCTTGCGAATTTACCGCGCGACTCCAATCTAATAGGTCGATGTCGTCCTCGGTAAGTCCGCCGCGCCCGCGTGCCTCCCTTCTCAAATCGTCACTCTGCTCGCGCGTGAGCGGCCGCCGGTATTCCGTGACCTTGCCGCGCCTGTACATATCCACGTTCGCAAGTTCGTGCTCGAAGGTGTTAGAGCCCAAGGTGTAGATCCTTAGATTTCTTATTCTCTCCTCTTCTTCCTTCCTCCTTGCTTCCGCGGCTTGCACCTTTGTCTTCCGTGCCTCGCGCTTCTTTGCACGCGGGTCTAGCTGCCACTCTTCCTCTTTACGACCGCCACCACCACCCCCGCCACCTCCGCCACCACCGCCACCGCCGCCACTGGCAACCTCAACAGGACTGTCCGACCGTTGAATCGTCTGCGACCGCCACAGAGGAGGTGGCGCATGCATGGGCGTTCGCGTCGCCGCCGCCACCTTAGGCTGGATGATGATCTTTGTTTTGGGGCGGTAGACTGGCGGCGCCACCGGTCGCGGTGGCTGCACACCCAAACGTGACGGTGGTCCACCGCCTATCTTCGCCTGCAGGACCTTCGGAGTGGGTTGAGGTCGATATACGGTAGGCGCGACCCGCATCCCTTTTGGCGCCACATGCGGCTTCAAAGGCAAAACGGTTTTCGACTGGGCGACGACGGACGTCGCGCGTGGCCGGTAAACCGGAGGCGCTATGGGGATGTTTCTTTTCGACTTCACGGGCTTTGCCTCAAAACGAATCATCACATCTACAGCTTCCGCTCCATCATCGGGCTCCCTCTACTCGATCTACCCACACTTCTGAATCCCTGACGCCGGTACATCGCAACTAACGCCTGCGGTGAGATTCCGTTGTCCGAAGGTCGCGCTTCAAGACTCGCAGCCTTGAAGCCTTGCCGGCGCGCAATGTTGACGGCCGCGTCGATCAGTTTCGCCGCGACGCCACGCCGCCGATGTTGCTGATCGACTACGAGATTAGAGATGTAAGCCCTGCCTACACCGACGCGACTGATCTCAACTGAGCCTGCAACCTGCGGAGATCCCTGAATCGTCGCTCTAATCTGTTGCGCGTTTCCACTGAGGGGGCGCGGCGCCTGGACCGTGTAGGATGGCGCTTTCATCGTTATGGGTGAGCCCGAACGAGCTGGCCCACGCGGATTGGCAACCGAACGATTCGCTACGGCCGTACCGACATTGCGAGCCGCTGCAGTCACTCTGTTTCTCTGAACGATTTGCGGAGGTTTCATAGTAATTTCCCCCTACTTCGAACTGTTGGATCGTTACTCACGCTTGCGAACCACTTGAGTCAACGCAGCCTTGATGCCCATGCGATCGGCTTCAGCTTCGAGCGCGTGGTCCTGGACCACCGCGACGCCGCCGCCAAAAGGATTGTTAACGCGTCCTGACTTCTGTTGCACCACATGCCACAGCTCATGGCCCAATAGTTTTTGACCCTGAAGCGTGTAAGGGTTGTACTGCCCGGGCGCAAAGTGAATGTTCGAGCCCCAGGTGTAGGCGATTGCGCCAAGCGCCGACGCCTCACGTCCGATATGCACACGCACGTCAGAAAAGTCAGTGCTGAAGGCACTCTCCATTTTTGCGCGCACGTCATCGGGAAGCGGCAGGCCACCACTCTTTTGTCGCAACGGAACTCTAAACGCTTCGACTCCCGGCTTAGTCTTTCGCTGGATTGTTTGCGGTGTGCGCTGCACGCTCGTTAACTGCGCGCTCAACAAGTTGAGCCGCGCCTGCAATGCATGGTTGCCGCCAATCACATTCGCCTGGACCACGTTCGTTTTTCCCATCACTAACCCTCCGCTCGCTTAAAGCGATTCAAACGGACGCACCACAGCTTTTATCCCTTCATGCTTTGTAAAATTCGCTGCTGCACTCGCGGCCTGCTGCTTGTCCGAATACATGCCGATTCGCACCGCGTACCATTGACGCGCCTCGGAGTCGCGACCCGTGAAGAAACTCGCTGAGTAACCTTTGGTTTCTATTTCCTTGAGCAAGCGGCTTGCATCCTTTTCGTCGAGAAATACTCCGACCTGAACCGTTACATACTCAGGTTGCACTGGCGCCTCTTCGTTCTTCGCGTCTTCCGTTTCAGCTTCTGAAATTATTACCACTCGACCATCGCTCGGTGGCTGTGCCGCCGCCGCTGCCGTGGCTGCCGCTTGCAAATCTTCAGGCGCGGTCGCATTGGCTTCTGCCGGTGGCGTTACTTTCGCCTCGACCTTCTTCGCTGCAACGCCTTCTCGCGCGGGCGCTTCATCTTTGAGAAGCGGTTCTCTCGGAAGGTCTCCGCCTTTCTCATCAGCGGAAGGAGATTGCGTTGACGCTGCTTCGGTGATCGGCCACTGCCGTCCAACGAGCCAGCCCGCGACAAACAGCAACACACCGATCAGGATCCAGCTAGCCACCACTGAAATTATCGACTTCTTATCTAACGCAAATTCGTAATTCATGGCTGTTCACCGTTGTTAAGGAATCATCACTGTGCTCTGTCCCGGATTCACGATCTGAATCACTCCGGCGTAGGCGCACATTAGTTTGCTCGTGTGATTGAGCGCGGGCATGTTCGCGATCAAAACCGTCGGCGAGCCCGGCGCCCACGGAGCGGGGATCACGGGAACGCACGGCATCGGAGTCAACGCGCCCAGCGCTGCCGCTGTGGCGGAGGCAACAGCGGGGTTCGCCAACGATGAGCACATTCCGAACGGCATGATGTTCACCAATGGCTTGTTGTCCATGATGTTCGCGTCAGGCGTGACGGTTTGCACTCGATTCGCAGGCAACACGACGAGCGTACTCGGCGCCGCGCCAAAGCTGCATTGCAATGTCGCGCCCATGCATGTTTGAAGTGCCATTGCTAAAGCTCCTTTTAGCCACAAAGGGCACAAAATTGATTTTGTGCTTTTGTGATCTAATTGATCTTCACCAGCGAACCCTTGATGACAGTAATACCGCTGCTTTCGACCGTTGTCGCCGCCGACTTGATCGTGATCGTGCCTGTAGCTTCGATCGTCAGGTTCCCGTTCACTTTCAATGTGTAATTGCCCGCTACGTTCTGAATGAAGTTCGCATCGTTCGTATGCGTCTCATTACCTGTAACAGTCAGATCGCGCTTGCCCTTCACTGCGTACGTTTCGTTTCCCGTATCGACTTTGAAGGTGCGGTTGCCTTTCGCAACGACGTAACTGTCGTTGCCTTCCTCAATGGTGGTGGATCGATCCTGCTTGATCGTATTTGTCTCGTTCTTCAAAACCTTCTTGGTTCGATCGTTCTCGACCACAATGTTCTGGTCCTTCTGCGCGTGGAAAAAGAGCTCCTCAGAGCCTTTCTTGTCTTCGAAACGAATCTCGTTGAAGCCGCCGCCACCTTTTGAAGAGTTGGTCTTGACTGTGCTCTTCGTCTGTTCGTCCGGCAGTGTGTAAGGAACTTTTTGTTCGCTGTTGTAAACCGCGCCTGTGATCAATGGTCGATCGGGATCGCCTTCCAGGTAGCTGACAATCACTTCCTGCCCGATGCGCGGCAGAAAAATTCCGCCCCATTGTTTTCCCGCCCAACCGTAGTCGACACGAATCCAGCACGAGCTGTTCTCGTCGTTCTTGCCGAGTTGGTCCCAGTGAAACTGAACTTTCACGCGCCCATACTTGTCGGTCCAGATTTCTTCTCCTGCTTTGCCGACGACGATCGCCGTCTGTGTGCCGGAGATGAACGGCTTCGGCGTCACGCGTGATGGTCGAAACGGAAGATCGGCCGAAAAAGCCGTGAAAGAGTTGGTGTAATTTTCCTGCGTCGCCGCGTGCGACACTGACTGCAACACGTAAGTCTTGTTTACATCGGCCCGGTAGTGATCCTTCAACTCAAACTTCTGACCGGCGACAAAAGCACGCACGAAGCCGTCGCCGCGAATGATCTTATGCGGTTGCTCCAATGCATCGAGACGCAGATCAGCCCGCTTTTCGCCGGCGTCTTTTTTGAGAAACCCACCGGGATATTCATAGACTCTGAACTTCGGAGCGTCGCTCTTCGACTCGACTTTGAGATCCGTGTTCGGAGTTTCGAAGTTGTAATCATCATGCGCATACGCGCCGCTCACCACTTGCTCTTCGACCAGACAACGAACAATCGTGAGATCCTGCGAATGGTCCACCAGCGACTGGCGATAGTGCACCGAAGTTCCTTCCAATCCGGGACACGTTGGATTCGAATGCGAGTCGTCGCCCAACACGAGGGTGTGCTTGTTTGAAGAATGTTCGAAGTAGTAGAAGATTCCTTCTTCTTCCATCAGACGCGACACGAAATTGAAGGTGGTTTCGTTGTACTGAACGCAGTACTCGCGTTTCTCATACGAGCCTTTCAAATCGTTGCGAAAATCCGTGAGGCCCAGATCAGAAAACACGGTTTCGAGAATTTCGGGCACGCTCTTATTCTGGAAAACGCGGCAATCGCTCGTTTTCGTCAGCAGCCAGAGCCAGGGATGAATCTCTGCGTAGTAGCGCGTGAGGCGAAGGTTTGTTTCTTCCTGAACGAAACGGCCGACGATGCCGTTGAGATGATGTTCGGTGTTGTTGCTGAGATTTAGCGTTACGGTCACGGGTTTGCCGACAATCGCCTGAAAGTCGATCGCGTTATCTTCCGAAACCATCTCGATTGTGAATTGAAATAAGCCTGAGATTCGCTCTTCGCCGCGGAATGAACGCAGCAGAAGTTTGTTTGGTCCCAACGGCGTCGAGATATTTAATTTCAGATTATCTTGAACGTAAGCAGCACTCATGGTTTTTCCAGGAAGATCTCCCTCGCAAAGGCGCAAAGGCGCAAAGCGCTACCGCGTTTCTCAAGATTTTCTTTGCGTCTTTGCGCCTTTGCGAGGGAAAACATTTTCATACTTCATTAGCGAGATAAGCCTCGATTGTTCGGCGGAACATCGGATCCTCCATCATCGCGAATGTCAGGTGTTCGTTCCTGAGAATCGACACTTCACACTCAGTCAACGCCAACGCCGTTTCACTGTATGGTTTGGTTCTCAGCAGCGCGCGCTCGCCGAAACAATCACCCTTCGACAGCACACCGAGAACTGTTTCCTTGCCATGCTCTTCCGAGCGCGACAACTGCACTTTGCCACGCTGAATGATGTACATTGCGCTCGCAGCACTGCCCTGCAACATCAACACCGTGTTCTTCGGAACAGTGCGCTTCATTCGTCCGAGCAACGACGCCTGCTTCACACGCGGCAAACGATAGAGAACACGACTCTTGATCGATCCGGTGTCGGAGCGAAGCGCCTCGGGAGTGATCACGATGTACGGATTCTCGGCGACCGCCGCAGCAGGACGATGCCCGTTCCCATTGACATGCGGTGTGACATCGCGTCTTGGACCAAGCCACGACATCCACGAAAGCGCCGGTTCCGTGCTTAGCTCCACGGCCGGAATCTCATCGGCCTTGAGAACCAATCGAATGTTGAATTCAAACTCGTCCTTCACGTAAAAACGCACGAGATCGCATAGCACGCTGAAACGCCACTCGGTCGGCAGAAAGCTCTCGAAGTCTTCCAAACCAAGTGGGCCAAGTTCGATCTCGAAGCGCGCGTGCTGGTCCCACACGCGAGTTCCGACCACGCACGTGTCACGTCCGAGTCGCTGGTTCGTGCCTGACTCGCCAATCGTCGTCCACTGATCCTCTTCGAGTTCGCACCACTTACCGACAAATTGAGTGGTTTTCACCGGCACTTGAAAGTAGTCAGTGAGAATGCGTTGCAGCCCGGCCATCGATCGTGGTTGTTGGGCCAGTATGCCGGCGTAGTAAAGCAGCGCTCGATCCCGGATGTGCATTCGGCCGAGCAGTCGCGGCGTTCCCATTCCGATAAGTGAATACAGATAACGCGCGATTTGATCGTCGCCGGGCGTGGCCGACCCAAGGCCGACCCGATGATGCTTTCGAATACGATAGAGCAACGAAACGAGGCGATGATTGAAGATGTCGAGGAAGTCTCCGAGCGCTTTGTCGTTGTGCGACGCGCGCTGGAGAACCAGTTCGGTGCTCGGAAGGTCGAGTGCACCGAGACAACCTGCGAGGCCGAGAAAGTTGACAGTCATTTCGGCGGGCGCTTTCGGCTGTTCACCCTGCGGAAGATCTTTTTTGCGTTTGACCTGAGCTACGTCACTCGACGGGAAATCGAGTTTCACTTCGGAACGGAAGTGCACGATCTCTTTCGACGGATCCGCGCTCTGTCCCGGCGAGACCAGGCGTTCACCATTCAAAGTTTGAATGATTTCGAGCAAACGCACGGCCTGGAAAAAATCAAACCGGTGACCTTCGGCGAAGAGCCAATCTTCGACCGCGGCATGCTTTCCCCAACCGTAGTTGTTTACAGCAGGGCTGTGTCGCCCACCATCGGCTCCCATTTCTTCCACGTCCCTTCGCGTTGTTTGCTCTTCACAACGAGTTGTGTGAACGAATTGATTGCGGCGTACGAAGCGAGAAAGCGGTTGAGCACCGCGCCGAACAGATAGCCGCCGCTGCCTTCGTAATAGTCCTCGTCGAGGACGAGCGTCACTTCGTGGCCTCGGCAGAAACCGCGCCACGGATCGTCGCCGACATGTCGCACGACTTTGCGACAGGACATGTCTTTTATGCCTTCGATCAGTTGATGATGAGATTCCTTCAGACAATAAAGCCGCAGAATCTCCTTCAACGCAGGCAGGCTGTCTTTCTCTTCAGACAGCGACAAGTGATTGAGTGAAAGATGTGAAATCAACCGCCACGCGGTCGCGCCTCGAAGTGGCGGCGGCACAGGCTGTGTCGGTTTCCCAAGACACACGATCGGTCGTTCGTGATCGAGTGGCGCGTACTGTTCCATTTGAAAGACGGCGTTGACCGGAAGTTCGCTTGCGAGGTCGCGGTTCGTACACAGCGTGTGTGCATACACCGTTTGCATCGGAGGAAAACTCGGTTTCAGGTCGAGATCGAGAAACGACAACACCATTTCGTGGCCCGCGAGATCCTTGCGTTGCGCGGGAACACGGCGCGCGTTCCAGAACGACTTGTGATTCGAAGTCTCAAGGCGGTGGTTATAAGAATAGAACGGTTCGAGACGTTGCGTCGTATCGGCGTCGTTAGACGAAGCTGAGACTGAGATGATCGAGTGAATCTCAGTGGTCCGTTCGCGGCGTTTATCGGGTACGAGCGGATACTCGAGACTGCGATGATCGAGACGAATCGGTTCAGTCGTCTTCGGAAACAGATTGATGATAGGCGTGCAGCCGAGACAGAAAGTGTTCTCGTCTACGACCAGGTTTTCTTTTGGTCGCCGGTTGAGCAGAAGTAACACGTCCATGCTCGCCGGTTCGCCGCTCGAAAGAAAATCGAGCAAGGTGTTGGTTGCGCCACGACGATCGAGACTCGCTTGATCGAAACAGAGATCGAAAAACAGGTACTGTTTGGGAAACGCGAAGTATTCCAGCAGCAGCATGTATCCCGGATGAACGTTGGGCGGATGGGGCAGCATGTCCTCGTAGTCTTCCAAACCAACAGACTTGATTGAGTCGGCTCCGAGAAAAACAGGTGAAGAGGCGCCCGGAATTTGAATGGCCACGTCGTGTACGTTGCAGAAGAGCAACTCGTAAAGCGTCGCGACCGACATCGGATCGCTATTTATGTAAAAGCGCAGGCGATCGACGGGTAGTTCGTTGAGTTTTCCGCCGGGCAGACATTCCAGTTTCAACCGCAACGACGCTACAGCTTTACTGTCGGCGTCGATGAAGCTCCAGCGACGTGTGCTTTCGAGCTCTGCGCCTGCGACTTTCAATGGCCACAGTGTGACGGGGTAACAGGTTCTAAAACGACAGAACACTCCATTCGCGGCATCAGCGAAGAGTGGAGTATGACGATCGATCGTAAAGCCTGTCGTCATCTTTCCCTGGTCCTGGGCGACGTTAAACTGCGCGATCGCCATCGAGGGAATGGGACTTGTGAGTTGCGGATAGAGAATGCTCAGCAGCGCGCTTGTGATGTCAGGAAACTCGCTATCGATCTCGTGTTGCAAGCGGCCCGTTAAGAACGCGAACGCTTCGATGAGCCGCTCGACGTGCGGATCGGCGCACTCGTCGCGTCCGAGCTCGAGGCGCTTCGCGACTTTCGGATAGCGCTCGGCAAACACGCCTCCCATGCGACGCAGGTAAGTCAGCTCCGACTTGTAATACTTCAAAAGTTCTTCGTGACTATTGGCTATCATGCAGCTCTGCCGTTCCGGTCTTGCTATTCAAAGTCAAAGGAAACGAAACGGGTTCGGCGAACATGCCGACTACCAGTTCCGCGCTAATGTTTAGCCACAACGCCGACTCGGCACTGAACACGGGTCCAACTTCGACGCGAACCTGACGCAGACGTGGTTCAAAGGCGGCTATCGTCTGGGCCACGATCGAAGCTATCAGTGCGTGATCGTCGGCGTTGTGTGGGGAGAGCGATGAGAAGTCGGGTATGCCGTAATTGACGACAGATCTTTCCTCTTCGCCTAGCTGGTGCAACGGGATGGAGCAGCGCGTGTTAAGCAACCGCTCCAACTCGCGGCGCACCGAGGCTTTCAATTGCTCTCGGTTAAGGATGCGCAATGGTCGCTCTTGTTCAGCCCAGTCAGGAACATCGACCAGGCGGTCGAAGAGCAACGCTCGCGCACCCTCGATTGGTTTAGGTTGAGCCATGGTTTCTTAGGTTCTTCGCCTGCGAAGCAGGCGATAGCTTAAAGCCTGGGGCGTGAGCCCCAGGTTGCAAATTGCATTTGGGACGTAGCCCGTGATAGCGGGCGTAAGCCTGACCGCAACGACTGTCACCCGTTTCACGGGCTCAGAACATTTGTTTCCTGGATCCTGGGGCTTACGCCCCAGGCTCTATGCTTACGCCTGCTCCGCAGGCTAACCCTTACGCGGCTTTGTTCTTCGCAAGGTCCCACTTGGTATCGACGTGGCCCTGCTCGGCGCCCTCGGCCTTCTGCGTATGGAAGTCCCAGGTGATGTGGTTGTAGTTCATCGTCACAGTCTCGACGGGTTTGTCGCCGCCGCCACCGCCAATCGATATCGAAGAGAGCACGACGTTTTTCAACGTGTACTTGATCAGCGGTATCACTGCGCCTTTATCGTTACGGCCCACCACCACTTCGACACTTACGAAGTTGTCGCCTTTGCAACAAGCTTCGTTGAGCTTCGGCGAAGACTGATCGAGATACTTCGTGATAGTGAAGTCCTGGTGATTTGGTTTGCCCGACGTCCGTTCAGTGTTGCTCACGTCGCCGGTGATTTGCATCGCCACACCATGACTGAACGACAACAGTTCGATCTGTGCAGCGAACTTATCCATTGTGCTGGTTCCGGGAATCGCCGGATCCATTTTCATCAACAATACGTCCATATGTCCTCCGTTAAGTCAGAAAGAGTTGTCATGCAGCCGCAGGTGGCGGCAGTTCGGCTACGAGGCGAATCGAAGCCGTAAGCTCATCAAGTTGGAAGTGTGGCCGCAGGTAGACGACCGCCTTGTAAACGCCAGGCTTGCCCACCACGTCTTCGACGTCGACGCGAGCTTCGCGCAGCGGATACGAGGCCTTCGAACTCTGCGAAGCCCTATCGTCAAGCAACACGTAATCCGCGATCCACTTGTTGAGATAGTCGGAAACGTTTTCCTTGGTCATGAAGCTGCCGACCTTGTCGCGCATCATTGCCTTGATGTAATGCGCAAATCGTGAAGCAGCCATGACGTACGGAAGTTGACTCGACAACCGCGCATTCGCAGTCGCTTGCGGGTCCTGGTAAATCTTCGGCTTTTGTGCGGTCTGACCGCCGAAGAACGCCGCGTGATCGGTGTTCTTGCGATGGACCAACGTGATAAAGCCGAGATCGTTCAGTTCCTTTTCGCGTCGATCCGTGATTGCGACTTCAGTCGGGCACTTCAGGATGATGTCGCCTTCATCGGTTTTGAAGTTGATGGCCGGCAGTCCTTCAACCAACCCTCCACCTTCAACTCCGCGAATCGCAGCGGTCCACTTGTACAGCGCAAACGCGTTGGTGATCCGTTCGGCCAAAGCGTAAGCGGCATTACCCCAACAGTAGTCCTTGGGCTGTCCGTCAACCTCTTCCTGGAAGTCGACTTCGTCGGACGGAATGCGACCTGTGATGCGCTGTTTCTGGTCATCACCATTGTTATCCGGGCGCATGTCCTTGCCGTATGGCGAGCGCAGCAGGAAGTGTGGCAGGCAAAGCGCGACATAACGCGAATCTTCACTGTCGCGGAATGAGCGCCACGGAACGAGTTCGGTGCTTTCGAAGATCTTGGCGAGATCGCGAGGATTGCCAAGCTCATCAAACGAATCCATGTCGAACATTTGCGGACTAGCAGCGGCGATGAACGGAGCATGTGCTGCCGCCGCGACATTCGACATCTTCTCGAGCCACTTGATGTCTTGGGGGCTGCGTCCAAACTCGTAATCGCCGATGAGCACGCTGTAAGGACTACCACCAAACGTCCCGTACTCTTCCTCGTAAATCTTCTTGAACTGGACGCTCTGATCAAACTCGACGGCCCTCTCCAGATCCTTTTGAATTTCGTCTTTAGTTGCGTTCAGAAGACGAAGCTTCAGCATGGTTCCGGTTTCAGCACGGCTGACGAGGTAGTGAAGTCCGCGCCACGAAGATTCGAGCTTGCAGAATGCATCATGGTGCATCACTTCGTTCAGCCCTTCGTCCACTTCCTGGTCGAGCGCGGCAATGCGTTCGTTGATTGCGCCGATCAAATCGGAATCATCACCAAGCACAATCTCGTTTGCCTCGACTGCCTCGATGAGTTCGGAAACCGCATCGATCGCCTGTCTCGCTTGCGAAGGATCTCGAACAAGTTTCGTTTCCAAAGAGTCATGAAGGATTTGCAGTTTGCTTTGCAGTTCAGTTGTCGGTTCAGTCATACTCATTTCTTCTTACCTCCTTCGCGGTCCTTCGGAGTTTCCGGCGTCGCTTCTGGTTGTTCGGACGCCTTCGGTTGCTCGACTGATTTTTCAGTCAGCATAGCCTTGAGCTCATCAACCTTTGCTTTCATTTCCTTGCGCTTCGTTTCGTCTCTAAGCACTTCGAGGAACTTCTGTTGCAGCTTGACGTTACCGTCGAGTTTGGCAACGGCGTCCGACAAACGGGTGCGCTTGTCAAAACGGGCTTTGAGCTCGAGTTGGCCCAGCACGTTGATGGGACTGAAGTCGTCGAGGTTCTCGAACTGCAAAACTGTCGAACCACCGTTTACGGCGACTTTTGGTCCAATGGATTTCATGATGTCGTTGAAGTTGTCGCGATCGACTTCAACGTATTTGCGATCCCGCAGGGGGACGCGATTCGGATCGTCTACGTTTCCCGAAAGGTCGGCCAGGATCCCGGCGACGAAGGGGAGTTCCATCTTGACGAATGAACCTCTGGTCTCCACGTCGTAGGTGATCTGCACCCTCGGAGGACGGATCCGATCCAGTTTGTGTTGTGTGCTTTCTGGCATCGACTTCTCTCCTTTGATTGGGGGGTTGTGGTTAAAAAAACTTGGTATTTGGTTCTTCTCTGTGCCTCTGTGTCTCTGTGTTTAAATGGTCCATGAGTAGAATTACCACCGAGACACAGAGACACAGAGACACAGAGACACAGAGAAGAAGACACTGACGCCGGCTGCTTTATCTATGTCATGTGGGCCACCTCTTTCCGGTCAGCCGAAGCAGCCTGTCGATCTCACTTAACTCACCTTCATTGCGTACGATCTGCTGAAGCAGTTCAGGCAAACTCATGTTTCCCCACTCGACGGCTCGTTTCACGAGGTATGGCGTTGGGCTATGGGGTTCAGTGCGAAGCAGATAATCGGCAGCTTCCGATAGTCTCCGGTACGCGTCGGTGCGATTGCGGATGGGACCGCTGGTCCAGAGTTCGATATCAGTTTCATCGGACGCTGGTGTCGTCGCCAATTCTTCGTCTACTTCAGGTTCCGGTTCGCGTGCGTGCAAGTCCTGAGAGATGAGCTGATGAATTGCGCCAAGAGCATGTTTGAACTGTCCGAGGCCTGGCGCTTCCCTGCCACATTTCGGATCCAACACCTGCTCGACGAGAAAACATGCATCGATCGCCTCTTCGACGTCTCCAAGAAGCTCGGCATAGAACGAGTGATCGGTTGCAGACACGGCAGCGCGGAACGTAGCGACGGTGGGATTGATCTTGGCGAGCGCCTCTTGCAGTGCTCGTGGATCTTTCATGGCGAGGTTTTCAAAATGGCAGGCGCTTTCCCAGTCAACATACGAATAACTTTCGCCGCCTATTCCGTCCGGCGCAGTCAGCGGGATTTGCTTGAGCTTGAGCGAGACTTTTTGTTCAAGCCATTCGAATGGAGCAAGCCGGCCGTCAAAGTCGCCGTGTTCCAGACCTGGATAGACGTCATCCCAAAACTCTTCGCATAGAGCCGCCATCAACGTCATGCCTTTTGCGACACCGGCAAAGCCGTAGCGGTGAAGCCATGCTTCGAGTAACCACGCGGCGATTTGAAGATCCTTCGTGCGAGTTGTCAGAGCCTCAACACAAATCGCCTCGGCGCTAGCCCAATCCGCGCGTTTCAAAGCAGACTTATAGATGCCCTGGCTTAACGTCGGATCGTCTTCGCGACGCGCGTCAGAAATCCGATCGTAAGTTCCCTCGTAGCGAAGTGATTCGCCGGCGGGATTGCTACCGGGAATCGGCTCCAGTAATCCTTGAACGTCAATCTGCGTTGGCAATGTAAGAACGCTCATCTCACTCCTTCTCGATGCCTACCGGCAACGACGGTACTGGCGGTGCTTTTCTCGGAAAGCAAGGAAGCATCAACGGTTCTTGTTTGTTTGCGGTGACGAGACTCATCCGCATGAAAACTTCGGCATTCGAGCTCTTCAACTCTGAACGCTCCAGCGGCTGTCCCGCCGGATCAGGATCTGTTCTGACAGTGAACTTCAGTGTATAGGGTTCGGAGTCGAAGCCTTTGTCGCATTCCGCCTGTGAGCCTGCGCGCTTCAGCATGAAACCGTGCTTTAGAAGAAACGAGAAAAGCGACCAGTGATCGTTGTATTCAAAAACCGCGATCCGGTCTTTCGCTTTAACAGGCGCGGGAGTGGCGCCGGTGACCGGCACCACGGGCGAGTTGTTGGCCCAACGAAGAGTCAGGCGCACCGGATCGCCGAAGATCCAGCGACCTTCGACATCGTCACTGAGATATGCGAACTTCTTCTTCCCGACTTCAAACTTCCAATCGATGACCTGGTTCGCGCCGATCTCTTGTTCCCGGTTCACACGAAATTGAATGCGGAAGTCAAACATCGGACCCTGTTTCTTTTCGAGAAACGGAGCAAAGAACTCACGCACAACGGAGACTTGATCAAGAAACTCGGCGGCTTTCTGTGGATCAGCTCCGAAGTCAGCGCTGCGAGTCAGCGCCGCGCGTGCTGCCTTTTCCTTGCCATCGAACACGCGGAAGAACTTCATCATTTCCCATGGATCGAGATCGGGGTAGTCAGGCCGCGTGCTCATATCAGTAAACGGAAAGCCACCGGCAAGACTCTTGTTGAACGACTCTTCAATCTCGCGGTAGTTATCGAGCGCCGCCAACGTATCGTTCACGGCCTTGACGCGTGCGAGCTCGTTGCAGCGCCGATAGAAATGCGCGCGCATAGAATTTCGAATGCGCAGGAAGTAATCTCGCGAAGAATCACTCGTTACCTTGAGAGTCGATATACAACTATCGATGCTGACGCGGTCCATGTCAGTGATGATGAAGGCTTCGAGCGACGAGATCGGATTGCCGGGTAACTTGTTGTCGAAAGCATCGAGGTCCGTGAGGATCTCATTCCAATCAAACGAAACATCCGACTGCGTGTAGATATTCTGCGAAGCGGAGAAGCTCAGCAGTGGCACTGCGAGGTCGCGCGCGAGAAACGCGATGTTCTTTCGTTGCAACGCGAGATAACCGCTCAGATCCTCGAGACTGGAGAGATCGTATGCGACGAAAGAAACGGGTTGACTGCCATTCCACCACGTGAAGTCAGCATTCTTCATCGAGTAGAACCGGTGCGAAACAAAATCGCGGTGAATGCCTCGCAGCAGATATCCAACCTGTCCCGACAATGCGCTGCGGAGTTCTCCGTCAATGCCCAGCCCGGCTGAAATCTGTAGCACGCGCGAAAGAGTAGGTTGTGCTTCCTGAAGGTTCCTGATTTCAGTGATCAGGCTCGCCCGCAGTGCCGATCCCTCCCCGGTTGGCGCAAGCGCCTGATATTTACGCGCCTGCCGAAACAGCCGGCTCATTCTTGTCTTCAAACGTGTGCGAGCGGCTTGCTTGACCGAGTTGTCGAGGTATTCGGCGCGTTCGTAAGTCTTCGACTCGACGAAGCTTTCGTACTGATCGTACAAAGCGATCGCTTGTCGCAGCGCGTCCTGATCCCAAACGAGTACGCGTCGCACGAAATGCTGATAACGAACGGGCTCGCCAGGAAGTGATCCTTCAAACTCCGCCGAGTCGCGCAACATGAAATCCTCGTGCCGCAGATCCTGAAGTGCTTTCCTGAGCTCACCGAGGGCGGAAGAAAGCGTCATGCCGTGAAACGGGGAGTGAGGATCGAAAACATATGTCGACAACCAGGTGTACTCGGGCCGGCTAAGCAGCGCTTCCGTCTCGGCTATGTCGTTGAGGTGGTCATACGTGACACCCTTTTGATTGAACGATGCCGCGTAGAAGTCTTCTACAAAATCACCGACTCGAATCGTGCTCTCTTTGTAGAACCGCGCGGAGTCAATTGGCCGTCCCGGCGCCTCGTAGATCGCTTTCTGGTAGAGATAATTGTTCTTGTCGATGTTGGCGGGTATCGGCGCGTGATTCAGGTACGTGCCGAGCTGGCGCAACGTGTTCAGCGAATCAGGATCTTTGTCGACTAGCCGGTTATATCGTTCAAGGTTAACGCGAAAATCACCCAATTCCTCGACGTAGAAGCTCAACTGAAAGCCCGAACCAGGCTGCGCTAGTGAAGCGGTTTCTTCGTTTGCTGAACCGGTCTCGTTCGAGTCAACTTCCTTAACATTCGTAAGCTGTCCTGGATGCGCGCTCAGGAGATCTTTTGCTCGTCGCTGCATATCGAGCCGCAGCGATTCAAAGATGACGTACTTGAAAACCGCCGCCATGGAGTTTTCGAGCCGTGTGTTGAGGCCGCTCAACCACGAGGTAGGAATGAAGGCTGAACCAAACCTCTTTGCATCCGTGTCAGCCATGCCGGTGAGCAGTCTTGTTGCTCCGTTTTCCAGCAACTGCTGTCGACGGTTTAGCCACTCATCTGACATCCCTTCGCCGCCAGCCTGTTTCCTCGCGATGCGGTAGCCTTCGATAGTCTCCAGGTCCCGCTTTTCTTCCATCAAAAACCGGGAGACTTGTTCTTCCTGCTTTGCGAGGCGGTTGTAACTCATGGCGAGCCCGCCTCCTCCAATCAGCACGATGGCCAACGAGAGCAACTGCGCGGCGAGCGTGGTTCGATTCCGTGAGAGGGCAATGCGGCGAATGGGTTGGGCCAAACTTGATTCGCTGAAAATCTTCTTCCGGAACAAGTCGGTAAGGAATACGGGTTTTCTTTCGAGCGCGACTGCCGCACTCGTTTGCACTGGCTCGAGGTTATCGGCTGCTTCAACACCGGGTTCACCACAAAAATAAAGTCCACGGAATAGATACGAGTCGTGATAAGCGCTCTGTTTGAAGAGACAGTCGAGATAAACGCCGAGCGATTCGGACATCGACTGGATCGCAGTCGGGAACAGAAACAAATCATCGACGTCCTGGATCTCGTCGCGTTCTGCATAAATCTCAAACTGAAGCCATGAAAGATGTTTGTGCAGGCTGTCGAATGCCTGAGCAAGTAGTTCCGGTTTGTAGGCGGTTTCAATCGATGACGAATTGGACCAGCCAAACATCTGCGTTTGCAGTTTTTCCGGAAGCTGCCGGCAGAAACTTGTGAAGCCCGTGATCTCATCACACTTAGTGACGAGAATGTAGACCGGCAAGCGCATGCCCAGAATCTTTTGGGCTTGCCACAATTTCTTGTAGAGACACTGCGCCTTTTGCTCGAGGGTGTTGCGGCGTTCGTGGTCCAACTCACCCTCGACCATCAGATCGGTGCAAGGAATAGTCAGGATGAGACCATCAAGTGGCCGCTGCGGCCGGTGCTTTTGCAACAACCGCAGGATCGTGTTCCAGCCGCGATGATTTGCCGTGCCGTCCGTGCGCAGCACGAAGTCGCCCGCGACGTCGATGACAACGCCTTGATCGAAGACGTACCAATTCAGTCGACGATTCTTTTCAACCAGCTCGCTGACGGGAATATCGAGTCCGTTGCTCTCGAGCAGCGAGGTCTTTCCTGATTTCGACTCGCCGGCTAGTACGTACCACGGTGCGCGATAACGGTAGTCGCGGCCTGTGACATACGTCTTGAGTGTTCGTAAAGCGCGGCGGAAAGAAGTGCGGAGTTCAACGTCCGAGGCGAATTGCAAAAAGTCAGTACCGGAAGAATCTTTTTTCTCGGGTTCAGGTTTGGTTGACGGGTTAAACGAGATCTTGCGCGACCGCCTGATCACCAGGAAGAGAAATACCGCAGAGCCTACCAGCAGCAGGAATATCGCGATCAGTATCAATAAGATGGGGGGGAAGACATCGTTTTACCTAAAGATCAGTTAGCCGGGGGCGGAAGCGCGTCCAGCCGTTTTTCCAATTCGCCGATTTGTTGATTTTCGTAATCGAGACGAGACGTCAGTCTCATCCAGAGTCCATGCGACACAGCGAGGTAAGTCACGATCACAAAAGCAAGGACCGCCAGCCACACCCGTGGATTGGTTAGTTTCTTCCTTTTTTCTTCTCTTAAATTCTTAACGTAAGAATCGGGAAAGGCGATTTTGGAATCGCTCGTCAAATCCTGCGGCTGGCGAAAAACGAAAGCGAACAACTCCTGCCGGTAACGTCGCAGCTTTCCATGATCATTTAGTCCGTTGTACTTGCCGCGAAAACCGAGTGACAACGCGCTGAGATAAACTGCCGCCAAAGTTTTGTCGGCGGGATCACGATCGCGCAAAAGGCGGTCCAACTTATCGAAGAACAATTCACCGGCGACATGCGACTGAAACAGCGCCGCCTCCAGCAAGTTTGACGTCCACGCTCGTTTGCCTTCCCAGTCGAGATGAATGAAAACGTCGTCAGCGAAAGCCGCCATCACATACTGGGCTTCGAAATAGTTGTCAGTGGGTTTGCCTGCAACGCGAAGGATTTGCACCGCGTTGCGGCGGAAGAGCGCGATCAGGTTTTGCCAGACTAAAAGAGCAAGCTTCGACTGTTCGGGAGACGGTACGCGATCTGTATCAACCGTGCCGCGAACTTCGAGCGACGTTATCTTTTCACTCCCAGACCACGTCTGTAGCAGCTTACGGGTCAACGTGGTGACCGTTGCCATTGGCTGGTGTTTCCTCAGCCGGAGCGATTTCAGTTCTCGGAATCTCGCTGTCCTTGATCAATTGTTTGAGACGAATGATCTCGGTGTAGAACTCGCGAAACTGCGAGAGCAGAAACGACTCATTTGATTTGATCGCGTTCATCGCACACCTGTGACGTACGGCCGAGTACCCGCCGTTTCGAATAAAGCCTGGTCTTCTTTAGTGTTATCTAACCCGGATTCTGGAAGAGCAGATTGTGCCCGGAGTCCGTGTTAGTTATCCATCACGTACAAGACAATCTCGGAGGGTCGAGGTCCCTCGCGATTGACGATTTGCAAGAGTTTCTCTGGTTCGACAAAACTCTCATCAGCCATCAGGGAAAAGAGCGCTACACCTTTTGCGGTAACAATCTCGCCGACTCTGTCGGCATGTTTTCGCCCGGCGCCTCTAACCCGGTTTTCTCGTAGTATCCCGATTCTGCTCTGTGATCCGATCAAGCAGCTTTCACCCCATCTCACAACTTCATCTTCCGACATTCCGCGCTCGCCGCGGATCCCGATGGCCAGTTGCTTCTTCATCCAGATGCTTTCAAATTGAAGCTCGTAGGCGCCTTCGTGATATTTGAATGCAAACGATTTATAGGAGACGGGAACTCCCTGGTCCATCACACGATCGATGAAGTCAAGAACAGGTTGGAAAGTCGAGTAAAGATCGTTGTGATTGTAAGGATCGAATGATGGAGGAACCATTTCCGTGCCCAGCACCGCCAGTTGACCGGCCATGCCACACAACGCGACATAAATCAGATAAGGATGCGCGCAACCGGTCTGAAGGACGGCTTCGTATTGAGGCAACGCGCCCACAAGACTCAGCATTCGAGTCCTGATTCCAGCTTCATTCCCAAAGCGATCGGCGGCAGCAGGGGTCCTCGCTTCGTCCGCCAGGTACATTGCTCGCTTGCGGACGCGTTGGGCCACTTGCGAACACATTTCGCCTAAACGTTGGGCCGCAACAGAAGAGGTATCGCCATCGATCGCTTTAATGGGAACAGCGAGCAGCGGGGGAATAAAAGTATCGTCGAGCGTGAATGAAGCATCTCTCTGCATCACTCGCGCGAGTGGAAAACCGATGTGATCGTTTGGAACTTTGTCTCCAATGTGCAAACTCAGACGCGGTTTGAGTCGTTGAATCGCACGCGTTTTCCCGGAAGAAACTTCATCGGCGACCGGATCGCCTTTGAACGATTCGTAGCGCGACGAATCGCCGTTTGTGTTTCCATTTTGTCGCGCCGCAACCGTTAAGTGAACCACGGCACCGCTATAGCTCATCTGATCCGCGTATTTGGTGAGATCTATTTCAAGCACATCGTCGCGCCCGGAAGCGAAGCCGTGCGAGACGACCAACCCGTCGGGCATCACGGCTTCGAGTTCAAGGACTCGAAACTTTCCTGCGGGCAAACTGATCGCATGATGCTTGAAACGGCGAACTCCCCAACTGAACGGCGCAATCAACGAGGTTCCATATTGGACCAGCGCTTCATGTCGCAAGGACAGTTGCTGGAAGTGCTGTGGAGTTAATAAGAGACCCTCGTGCCATTGAATAGCGTCGGGTATGTCATAAGCGTTCATGACTTAGTTCACCTTGCTATGGCTGCTTCGCAGGATTACGGCTTTGCGGGTTTACACGGTTTGGGCGACTCTTTGATCGATTGCAGGCAAAGGTTATCGTCGCCGAGTGTTATCAGGATGCCTTTGCGTGGATCGAAAGACGCTCGATGTGTTCCGGCACTGAAGTATTTGGCAAAAACGACTCCACCGGCGATCTCCAGGTTAACCGGTACGCGATCGACCTTGACCTGTTGTCCAGGTACCCATTCCCAGCGACCGGCGTCGAGTTCTGTCTCCCTGGGATAATCAAGCTCGACCTGATGCCGCTTTTCAAACCAGTCACTTGCCGACATCTTCATCAATTCCTGGAGCAGTTTTTTGTCTTTAACCAGGACCAGATCGACGGCAACCGGGTTGTTGTTGTTTGCCGCAGGAGAAATATTGACCCTAACTTCGAGCTTGCTCTCCCCAGATGCACCCGGCACTCGCGAGCGAACCGCTTTGGGCACTTTCGGGCATCCGGTAACAAACATCACCAGGACGGCTCCTCCGATTAAGAGGAGAAATGATCGTCCGAATGAATACACGTTCTGCATGATTGAATTAGAGAGTTCAAGCTGTGAAGACGCGCGTGGCGCATCTTCTTACTTTATTAACGCGAGAACTCGGTCGGAAAACCACCACCCGAAAATTCGATATTAAGCCTTGGTAGATTAGGTACGATTAGGAAAAGCTGCAGATGGCATTTGCACAGGGGGATGGCCCTGTGCCCTTGGAAAAACAAACTAACTCGTGAGAATTTGTCTGTCAACATATTTTTGCAACGAATCTTGCATGAATTGTTATGGTTGAGAGAACTGACCGTTACTGGACCATCAGAAACTCGCACATCGATCGCTCGAGCCGAAAAGATATGGTAAATATGCGTCATGCCTACACGTAACGAGTCCGGAGACCGGAAGGCACAGCCTTCCATGGTTCAATCATTATTAAAGCCTTCCCTTAACTGGCTTCTAATATTCGTCCCCGTTGCTTTCGTCTTGCGCTTCGTGCCGGGGCTCTACAATCCGACCGTCCTTTTCATTTGCTCATGTCTCGCGATCATCCCCCTCGCGGGGTGGATGGGCCGGGCCACAGAACACCTCGCCGAACATCTGGGCCAGGGTGTAGGTGGGCTGTTGAATGCGACTTTTGGCAATGCCGCTGAACTGATCATCGCGCTGTTCGCGCTGTCGAAGGGGCTGACAGGAGTCGTCAAAGCCTCAATCACAGGGTCGATTATTGGGAATATCCTGCTCGTGCTCGGCCTGTCGTTCGTGATGGGCGGGATAAAACATAAACAGCAGCAATTTAACCGCACCGCGGCGAGTATTTCAGCCACCGCACTTACGCTCGCGGCAATCGCGCTCATCATTCCCACGATCTTTCATATGGCCGCAGGACAAGTTCCAGTCGAACAGGGAGGCTGGACGCCGGCGCAGGAACAAAACCTTTCTTTGGCGATCGCAATTGTGCTGTTTCTTACATATGCAGCCACGATGGTCTTCACGCTCGTGACACACAAAAGTCTTTTCGCAGGTCACGGTTCGCACGATGGTGAGGGAGCAGGCAAGGAGGCGCATGCAACGTGGTCGGTGACCAAAGCTGTGACCGTCCTGGTGATCGCGACCGTGTTCGTCGCGATGACCTCGGAGTTTCTGGTTGGAGCAGTCGAAGGTGCACGCGAAACGTTGGGGCTCACGGAAGTATTCGTCGGCGTGATCATCGTCGCGATCATCGGAAATGCGGCTGAGCATTCTTCCGCCATTCTGCTCGCGCTACGGAACAAAATGGATATCACGATAGGAATCGCTGTGGGCTCGAGTCTTCAAATCGCGCTCTTAATTGCCCCGATTCTGATATTCGCGTCGTATCTATTCGGTACTCCGATGGATTTGGAGTTCACACTTCCGGAAGTCATCGCAGTGGCCGCCGCGATCCTGATCGTTGAGCAGATTAGTGGGGATGGTGAAAGCAACTGGGTCGAAGGTGTTCAACTGCTCTCGGTGTATGCAGTGCTGGCGATTCTTTTCTATTTTTTACCGGACGTACACCCGGCCGGCACTGGCGCCACATCGGCGCCTCACCCTTGAGTCGCTTTTGACCGGTTCTATACGCATGTGCGATCATGTGCTCGATTTTTTCACCTCACCTGAAGGAAGAAACGAATGACACCAGAACAACGACTCGATCGAGCAGAACGTATCTTACTCTTGACGATTCAGGCTGGACGCCGGGCTCGGAAGGAATGGAACGAGAAGGTAAATATCCTCATTAATGCTCAGATCAGAAACGAAGATGCGTGCCGAGTAAGATCTGAAGAGATAGACAGACGGCTCGAGGCCGTAGCTGTAGCTCAAAAGGAACTGGCTGAATCACAGAAGCTCACTGATGCTGCGTTGCGCGACCTCATCGACAGGGATCGCAAACGTAGAAACGGCAAATCCAGATAGCAACAAACAGGCGCAAAATAACCTGGTGTCTTAACTTAACCTTCTTCTCCGTGTAACCTCTGTGTTTCGGTGGTGATTTTAGCCACGAATTAGTTAACCACAGAGACACCGAGACACGGAGGTTACACAGAGAAATCAATCTAAGACACCATCCAAAATAAGCTTTATTTGCCTTATTGTGGTCGAGTGTGGGCGGCGGCGCGAAGACGATCCTCCGCGATCCGAT
Organism: uncultured Acidobacteriota bacterium; assembly: GCA_963728575.1. GTDB lineage: Bacteria > Acidobacteriota > Blastocatellia > Pyrinomonadales > Pyrinomonadaceae > PSRF01. Next base: position 67,792 of record CAVSKT010000003.1, on the reverse strand, counting down.
CAGCCGCTTTGTTGGTTGAGATGTCTTCTGACTTTGCGATCTCTAAGATACTCAAAATCGTGTCGTAGATTTGATCTACTCTTTTCAACGCCTCGTCGGACGACCAGCCCAGCAGCTCTGTACAACCGCTGAAGACTCCTCCTACGTTAGCGGCGTAGTCGGGAACGTAGAGAATACCTTTAGCTTTAAGCATCTCACCGTGGCGATCTTCGGATAGTTGATTGTTGGCTGCTCCCACCACGATTTTTGCGGGAAGTTCAGGAATCGTTTGATCGTTAAGCACTTTGCCGAGAGCACACGGGGCAAAGATGTCTGCGCCGGCGCGCAAAATTTCATCAGGTTCTGCGGCGACTGCATCGAAGTCTTCAACGACGCGGGCCATTTTCTTAGAATCAACATCGCTAACGATCAGTCTCGCGCCCGTGGCGTACAGGTTCTTCGCTAAGTAGTAACCGACTTGTCCGCAACCTTGAATCGCGACGGTTAGTCCTGAAAGATCTTCAACATTCCAGGCGTACTTCGCCGACGCTTGCATCGCTCGAAAAACGCCGCGCGCTGTAAACGGAGAAGGATCGCCTGCACCGCTTAAACGGCCCGCAACATGACTCGTTTCGCCACTCACAATCTCCATATCTGCGGGACTGGTTCCGACGTCCTCTGCCGTCGTGAAACGCCCGCCGAGTGTTTCAACAAAACGACCGTGAGCGCGGAAAAGCGATTCGCGGTCGACGATTTCGCCGTCGCCAATGATCACCGCCTTCCCTCCTCCGAGTGGCAATCCCGCCAAAGCGGTTTTGTACGTCATGCCTCGCGACAGTCGCAAAACATCAGTCAGCGCTTCTTCTTCGCTCGCGTAATTCCAAAAACGCGTGCCGCCGACAGCAGGGCCAAGCGCAGTACTATGAACCGCGATGATGCCGCGATAACCGCTTGCCGAATCACGTGCGAAAACCACCTCTTCGTGGTCGGTGTTCGTACTCTTCTTGAAAATTTCCATAAGCTTTCAAACGAAGTTGGCCAGTTTGACGTTCAAAATCAGTTGCGGACTCGCAACAACTGAGCGAAAATTAGTGACCATGAAAAGACTACTCCCACTTTTATGGATAACAATCGCGTTATTCGTCGTCGCCACCTCGCCAACATACGCACAGCAGGAATGGCTGCAATTCCGCGGACCGAACGGCACGGGTGTCGCCGAAGGCTTTGCGCTGCCGGTTCAGTTTGGTTCGACCAAGAATCTCGTTTGGAAAACACCCGTGCCCTTCGCACGATCGTCACCAGTTGTGACTGCGAACCGTGTTTTTCTGACGGCGAGTGAAGGCGACAAACTGATCACACTCGCGCTGGATCGAAACACAGGAAAAGTTTTGTGGCGCCGTGACGTTGTACGCGCGCGACACATGCCCATCTATAAGGCCAACGATGCAGCCGCGCCCACCCCGGTCAGCGACGGCAAAAACGTGTACGCGTTTTTTGCCGAGCTAGGTTTGATCTCTTATGGACCAAACGGCAACGAGCGGTGGCGCGTACCGTTAGGACCGTTCAACAGCTTCTACGGTATGGCTGGATCGCCGGTGCTTGCCGGTAACACACTCGTCATGGTCTGCGATCAGCGAAACAATTCGTTCCTCATTGCTGTCGACGCGCGCACGGGAAAAGAACTCTGGAGAAAGAGCCGGTCCAACTTCGAAGGGTATTCTACTCCAGCCATTTACAGGCCGAAGAATGGACCGGCACAAGTGATCGTGCTCGGTTCACAGACCGTCGATGCCTACTCACTCGATAAAGGTGAGCGGTTGTGGTGGGTGACGAAAGTCGGCTCGTATCCGAAAGGCGTGCCGGTAGTTGGAACTGACATGGTCTATGTATTGGCCGAGGGAGGTGAGGAACCGTTTTTTCCACCGTTTGAAGAAACCCTTAAGAAATCCGATGCCAATAAGGACGAACGAATTCATCGTGACGAGATGAAAGCAAACCCGGAGGCGGTGGAACATTTTGGATGGTTGGACGCAAATAACGACGGATTCGTCGATCGCGCCGAGTACGACTTTGTGCGCAACTCGACTACGTTGGGCCATGGACTGACGGCAGTTCGCTTACCGGGTCAGGGCGACGTTACGTCTTCGAACGTCACCTGGCGACTCCAGAAGGGTTACCCAAACATACCTGCGCCGTTGATCTACAAGGGCGTGATGTATCTAATGAAAGAAGGCGGCATTGTTTCGAGTCTCGATCCGGCGAGTGGGCAGGTTTTGAAACAGGGTCGTACACCGGATGCGCTCGAGGAGTACTACGCATCGCCGGTCGCGGCGGATGACAAGATTTTTCTGGTGAGCGCGAGCGGCAAAGTGACCGTGCTGAAAGCCGGCGCGCAGTGGGAAGTTCTCGCGATGAACGATCTCGATGAAGACGTTTGGGCCACACCGGCGATTGCCGGTCCTAACCTGTTCATCCGTACACGCAACGCGATGTACTCATTCGCAAGCCTGCAAAAGTAGACGTTAAACCAGCATCCGTGTTCATCCGCGTCAATCCGTGTACACAGATTTACGCAGATAACACGGATCAGAAATGCATAATTCGCTTCCGCACCGCTTCCAGCACCAGGTCTTTCCCGGCGATGTAGTCACTCCAACTAGTCTCGACGCTAATATCCGGAGCGACTGAATCCACGTTGAAGTCGTGTACAGGTTCGCGGTCGGGAAATGCACGTGTCGAGTAAGCGTGAAGCGCGTTTGTGTAGTGAATGGTGAGTTTCGAATTCGGAAGAATGAGGTTTCCTCCCTCAGACCACATATCCAATTCATCGCCAACTGGCTCACCTACGATCGTTGCTCGCGCCCACTGCTTCAATTGGACCACGTGCGTAATCCCCGCGGAAAACGTTGCGCGACCTGTAATGACAAATACCGCAACTCCGGTGAGCTTCTCCGCCACCGTCTTCATGAGGGGAGTGCCGACAGTCAGATCGCCGCCAGTATTGAATCTCAGATCGAAGATGAGCGCTTTCGGTTTTCGTTGCTCGAACTCACGCACAAGTGCATCCGTGAACTCCTTCATCGTCACGCCGTCTTGCGCCTGATGCGAGCGATTGTATTGGACATAAATCGAACGATAGTCCGGCAGGTATTCGAACCAGTAATTCTTGCGCGTGTGTCGTAAGTACAGCGGCGCGATCTCCGGGCGAAGCGCAGGCATGAAGACCGCGTTCTCGTCGCGAGATTCCGGCGCCAGATCCCACCATGCTTCAACAGGCGTTGATGCTTTACGCAAAGGCAACGGTGCAAGCTGAACCGTTCGCGATTCGTTGCCGCACGTCATCGTGAAAGTAACTTGCTCAGGAGACGGAATCACACCCGCGCCGAATAGCATGTCAGTGCTCGTCAGAAAGTACGCGCTCATGTAGCGCTGCCATGACTCGTTACCAGACATGATGCCGCGAACGCGCGCCGTTGCGGCCACAATATCCAGATCGCCAAGCTTGAGTATCCGGCAGCCGAGAAGATTAGATTGCTCCTGCGTTGCGCGCACGACATGCAGGCGATCCTTAAACCACCACACACGGATCGGCAGGCGTCGTACCTCAGTCCGATTCCGGATCAAATACAACCGCGTGTGTGCATTGCCGCTAAGCGCAACCGCTCGCGCCAGCTCCACCATCATTTCCTGATCGGATCTGGTCTGTATCGATCGACGTAGACTCGCAACGCGATTCACGAACGCGGCACGAGTCTCGGCACTGAAGCTGCGATCGTATTTGAGAAAACGAGCAATGACGTCGTCGAGATCCTGTTGCCACGCTTCGACTCGATTCTTCGGAGGCGCCAACACCGGCAGGCGTTCAAGATGAAACGGAAACACTCGTTCACCAGTGCGAACGCTGCCTCGGATTTCTTTCTCCCGAAGCAATCCTTCGAACTGGAAAACCTGTCCTCGAACCGAAACTTCAAATCGAACCCGATCGCTTTCAGTTGTCAGCTTCTCAATGGTCCATGACGATGTTCCGGTGGCATCCAACTTCGCCGTGGCGGAAATGAAGTCGGCGGCTACAACGAGCGGGCGCCTCGGTGCTTCGACCACGCCTTCCCACGCACCGCTGAGACTCACTTGCGTCTCAGCGGTCGCGATGGTCGAGTTAATAACGACGAAGATAAGGCAGAATAGAATGGCTTTCTTCATGGTTGCGGATCATGGATCTATTCACGCGCTCCCGAAGAAAGCAGGAACGCAACGACTTCTCGGTGCCCGCCCTTGCGGGCCATGCTTAAAGGTGTGCGCCACTCGCCGATAGACGCATCGCTGTGTTCGACGCGAACTCGCGCATTCACATTCGCGCCACGTCCGACCAGAAGTCGAACCACATTCAAATGTCCGCGGCCGCTAGCCTGAATCAATGCGTTCTCGTCGTCCGGAACCACCTGGTCGATGTTTGCTCCACGATTCAGCAGAAGTTCAACCACGTCCACGTGACCCTCACGCGCCGCCATGATGATCGGATTACCATCGCCTCTGACAGGCATGTTTGGATCGGCTCCGCGATCGAGAAGCAGTGTGACCGCGGGAACATGTCCTTTGCGTGCCGCGCCGATGAGCGGACTGCCGTCACCTTCCAATGCGCTATTTATGTTCGCGCCTGCTTCGAGTAGCCGGGTAATCTCAGAAGTCTTCCCGTCTTTCGCGGCTTTATACAGTGCCTCATCGAGCGGATTTGAATCGTCGTTCGGGCGCGTTTGGTTTGCGGCAGGCAAGCCCGGCGATTGCGCGACGGCGCGCAACGAACCGACCGAAATCACGGCGGCCATAGCCACCAGCATCACGCTCGCAGTCGTGAATAAACCAGTGCGACCACGGCACTGGTTCTTATCGAGAAGAGCCGAAACCCTTCTCGACAAATCGCTTCGATTCGCCATGCCCAGAATCGAGTGGGTGCGAAGACTCGAAAGCTGCCGCGATAGCGACACTAACTGCTCCGCGTAATCCGTGTGCTCGGCGTTCTGAACTACGGCGTCGTCGCATGCTCGCTCGGCTTCGAGTCGCAACCTCCGCCAGGCCATCCACACGAGGGGATGAAACCAGTAGAACGAGCACACCGACCGCGCCATCAGTTGAGTGGCCCAGTCGCCGCGTCGCGCGTGCTCGAGCTCGTGAACAAGCGCCCGGCGAAGATCATCTACTGACCATTCATCTGCATCAGACGGCAACAGGATCACTGGCCGCCAAACACCGCACATCAGAGGCGCTCGTAAATCTTCGTGTAGCAGAACCTTTATTGGGCGGCGAAGGCCGCATTCATTCCCCACCGCTTGCGCCAAATCATCTAACCGCCTCGACGGTAAGCCGTTTCGAACAAGTCGTCGAACACGCCAGAGATCGACTGCAACCGGGATCGTCATGAGAATCACGCCCGCAAACCACAACCAGCTAAGGAGAGTTGGCCATGACGGCATAGAGAAACTGCTCGTCCCAATATTCTGAGGCCCGGTGTTCCGAGTTAGAGCAGATGTCGTTTCAGTCGCACCTGTCACACTTGATGCAGCTACCGAGCGACTCGCCTCAGCAACCGGAATCTCGATCGACAAGTTTGGACCGCCGAGGATCGCGAGCGGCAACACGAGCAAGATGGCGAATGTTGTGACTAATAAGAGATGTCGAATTGACGCACGTGCGCGCCGCGCGACACTTGCCGCCGCTAATCCAACGATCATTAACAGAGTTGCCTTTGTGAGAATTGACAGTTCGACTGAATGACTCAGAGCCAACGCAAATTCAGCGATAGTTGATTTCATACTTTTATCTCCCGCCTTTACGAACTCGTTCGATTTCAACCTGTAGCGCATCCAGTTCTTCGTTGGTCCAACGCTCCTGCTTCAGCAGCGCCGTCGCAGTCTCGCCGGCGGAACCACCAAAAAACACTTTCACCATCTGCCGCAAAGCCTTGCGCTGCGAGACACCGCGCGAAGTTGTCGGCGCGTAAACATATCGCAACCCTTCCTCATGGTGACGAACGAAACCTTTACGCTCGAGCTTGACGAGCATTGCTCTTGCGGCCGAGTAACTCGGTGGATCTGACAAACGTTGCCGAATCTCTTCGGCAGTTGCGCGATCTCCGAGTGCATGAAGCGCATTCATGATCTCCCGCTCACGGCGCGTGAGCTTCTCACTTGACGGTGAACTCATCGTGTATTCCTTTTTTCCTGTAGGATGCTACAGTCGCAGCATACTGCTACAAATGTAGCACGTCAAGATCTCTTTTTTCGGACCTGGATCCCAAAAACACAAAAAGTACAAAACGGAGAATCTGTTTTGTGCTTTTTTGTGGCTTGTATACGGCCTATGAGTTCGATTTTTCAGAGTTTTTGGATCGGCGGCTTCGAATGTTCTACGCACCGGCTGCCAAGACGCCAGGCATTGGGACGATTCGCCGGCAATCGCCTCGACCTGATCGCATCTACGCGGCACGACGAATTCGCAGTGGAAGATTACGAACGTCTTCAAAGCGCCGGTATTAAGACCGCGCGTGATGGCGTTCGCTGGCATCTCATCGAGAAAGTGGCGTCACGCTACGATTTTTCGAGCCTCGTTCCGATGCTGCGAGCAGCACGCCAGACACAAACACAAGTCATCTGGGATCTTTTTCATTACGGTTGGCCGGACGGACTAAACATCTGGGGCGCAGCCTTCGTCGATCGCTTCGCACGCTTCGCTCGCGCGACCGCAAGCGTCATGCTCGAAGAAACGGGTGCTCCGATCTACTTCACACCCGTAAACGAGATCTCATTCGTGGCGTGGGGTGGCGGTGATGCAGGGTTCTTAAACCCATTCGGCAAGAAGCGCGGCCCCGAATTGAAAGCGCAACTCGTGCGGGCGACGATCGCCGCGATCGAAGCCGTGCGCGAGGTAGACCCGAGCGCGCGAATCATTCACGCCGAGCCAATCATCCACATCGCCGCCGACCCTGACTGTCCCGAAGAGGCGCCGGCCGCTGAAGCGTATCGCATGTCGCAGTTTCAGTCGTGGGACATGATTGGCGGCAGGCTTTGTCCCGAACTCGGCGGACGTCCGGAGTATCTCGACGTTCTCGGAGCAAACTACTATTCAAATAATCAATGGATTCACCAGGATCCTCACGTGCCGCGATTGCGCCGGCGCACCGACGTCCTGCTTCCGCCTTCGCACCCGCTGCACCGTCCAATGCGTGAGATGTTACGCGAGGTGTACGAGCGTTATCAGAGGCCCGTCTTCATCGCTGAGACCGGCACCGAGGGCGATGCTCGCCCTTCGTGGTTGCGTTACATCGGACAGGAAGTGCGCGCGGCTGAGGCGTCGGGTGTCGCGGTCGAGGGCTTGTGCCTCTACCCGATCATCGATTATCCGGGCTGGGGTGACGATCGTCACTGCTACACCGGCTTGTGGGGATACGCCGACGACACGGGTCATCGCGAAATGTACGACCCACTCGCGGAGGAACTCGCTCACCAACAGCAACTATGGGAGACCCAGCGTCGCGATCATCGTGCGGTTGAAGAGGTCGTGAACGTCGATAAGCTCGACGAAGCGGCGCGGCAGGTTGACGTCGCTGCGCAACGGAGCCGGACTAAGCGGAGAGAGTAAGAAGCGGACGGGGAGATGGGGTGACGCGGAGATGGGGCGAAAGGGGGACGGGGAGATGGGGAGAGATCTCAAAAACCATCTCCCCGTCTCCCCGTCTCCCCGTCTCCCCGTCCCCCGTCTCCCCGTCCTACTTACTACCCCGCGGCTCCGACCAGTACGAACCCCGCCCAATAAAACGGGTGGCTGGTTTCGGGATTTCGCATCAACTTCAACGCTGCTCGTCGCAATGCGTCGCTCTTCGTCTGTTTTGGACCAACTGGTGAGATTATGGCGCGATGAAAGTTGACCATCAGATCGCGTGTCGACGCTGATTCTACTTTCCATTGACTGACGACTGTAGACGGCACACCGGCAATAAACATGGCCCACGATAACCCGATCACGCCTTCACCCGCGCCGATGCGACCGCGCGCAGTCTCACATGCGGACAGCACCGCCAACTCTGCTTTCAAATCCAGTTGCATCAACTCCCATGCTTCCAGCAAACCGTCGTCGTTTGGTCCACCTTCGGCGAGCTTGAGGTATGAATACATCGGTGAAGCGTTGTTCAATGCGCCGTGTGTTGTGAAGTGCAGAACGCCGGCCTGTCCGGCCTCACTCATTACGCGCTCCTCGCGCGCTTCCGCTCCAACATAAACTTTGCTTCGCTTCGTGCCATATAACCGGCCCAGGGCCTTAACTTCTTCGCCTGCTTCGGGCAACGGGTCGAAATTGCCATCGCGCAACGCCGACACCGCGCGGTTCGCCGTCCCAGGTCCCGCCAACGGATTGCCGAGCGCCAACAACGTCGCAGGAATCCCAGTCGCAGTTTGATTTGCGCGGTGTTTCGTCATTTCACGCAAGACGGTTAACGACGGTGCGTAACTGATCGAAGCTTCTTCGATCATGAAACGTCCGGCGCTATTCACGAGGGCCTGGAAGGGCAGGTCCCAAAGGTTGCTGTCGGGCGCGATTACGACATTGGTCTTATTGCGAAGTTGATCTTGTGCCGGCTTCAGAAACAACTCGTACAGTTTGGCGGCGGAGTTTCGGAAGCCGAGGTCGCGAGTCGCGAGCTGGTGTCGGAAACTTTCGATGTGACTGGCGAGTTCGGCTCGTTTGACTGGCAGGGTGTAAACATCAACCTGTGCTTTTTCCGCTCGCCTCGTAATCGCAAACAGAAACGTCTGTTCATCGGTTACAACGTACTCGAGCAACACCGATGAAGCATCCGGCAATAACTCCGCGAGTTCCTGCTTGTTGATGATCGGAGCTTCGCCGCGTCGTGTCTTGAGCTCGGGATGGGCCGCGTACAACGAATTCTGAAACGCTTCGTAATTAAGCCGTGCTTTGTCGAGTTGAGTTTCTACTTCCGCGACCCGCGCAAGATCTTGCTTGTCTGAGTATGTGACGCGCGCGAGTTGCTTGTTGAGCTGCGTTAGTTGCGATTTCAACCGCCGCTCCTCGTCCTGCTCTTTGACGGTCATCGCTTTGTGAACTTTGACTCGCCCTTGTTGCAGCATGTCGAGTAGCGCGCGCGCTTTTGCACGTTCCGCCAGAAAGAGTGCCTGCTCGGCGTTGTTCTCAGTCACCAACACGCTGAGCAGTCCGTGGTGCGCTTGCATTCCACCTTCGAAGTAACGTTGCCGTTCCTCGACACCGCCGGCTACCTGCGTGCGCAAGTTTTCGATGATCGACACTGCTTCGCCAAACGACTGCTGTGCCTGCGCAAGTCGATTCAAGCCGAGCTGTGAATAACCAAGATTATTGAGCGCAACATAGACGTCAACTTTTCTTCCCGTCTCACGCGCCAACTGTAACGCTTGTTCAGACACGGACAATGCTTCGCTGTAGTTTTTCTGGAGAAGATGAATCGTGCTGATGTTGTTGAGCGTGATCACAGTCACGTGCCTCTTGTGCACCGCCTCGAGCCCGGCGTACGCCTCGCGATGGTATTTCAACGCTTCTTCATAGCGACCTTCTTCGGCGAAGATCCTTCCGATTTGATCGCGGATCATCGCCGCGCCCGCCTTGTCGCCAAAGCTTTCTGTCTGTTTAAGAAGTTGCTGGTAGATTTCGAGCGCGCGCTTGTTGTCGCCGAAAGCGTTGTATTGAAGCGCAATGTCATGTCGCAAGGTCGCGATCATGATTATGTCGTTGAGCTCTTGAGCAAGCGACAGGGCGCGTTCCGCGTGGGCCAACGCTTGCTCGTGATTGTTTTGCTGTCCGTAGATGATCGCGAGCTCGTGCAAAGCAATCATTATCGCTTTGCGGTGGTTCTCTTCCTCTGCGATACGCAGTGACCCTTGTGCGTAATGAAAGGCGCGCTTGTGATCGCCAACTGAGCGATAGAGGTTGCTGAGACTTTCCTGCGCGAGCGACATGCCACGTTTAAGCCCGAGAGATTCGTACATGACGAGCGCTTTATGCGCGGCTTCCAGACCGATTTCATACTCGTCCTGGCCAGTTCTGACGACGGCTGTGTTCAACCAGGACGAGGCAATTCCGAGTGGATCGCCAAGCCTTTCTGCGACCATTCTCTGCACGCTGACGTAACGCAGGGCAGTGTCGTACTCACCACGCGTTTGATGACGAACAACTCTTGTGCTTAAGGCGCCAAGAAGTGTGTTGTTAACAAAGCGCTTCTCTTTATCGAGTATCTCGTAACGCTGCTGATCTGAAGTCGCAGCCTCGAGCCTCACAGCAATTTGATCCTGGACCAGGATCTCTCGCTCTATCCGCCATCCCAGGTCCGTCTTGATCCATTCGAACGAGCGGCACGCGCCACGAAACGGATCGAAAGTCAGCATGACCGCGGCTGTTTTCTTATCCAGCCGGCGCTCATCAACGGTTAGTTGCGATACGGCCTTGTCGCCCGTGATCTCGAGTGACGTTACCTCCGGACTACCAAACTCAAAGCGGGTAAGCGCGAACAAATTCTTATAAGTGCGAAACTGTGCGGCAAGATTAGGCGACTGCGGATTCCAGAACTTACGCATCGCGTCGAGATCGCCTGCGACGAGCGCGCCGGCGTAGCCGGCGGTCAGCGAGCGCAAACTCTCTTCTTCCGCGGCCGAGGGCCGCATCGGAATTGAAACTGTTGAGTGAGACTGCGCAAACGCCGCGGTAATGAGGCTTAAATTCAGAATCAGTACAGCCGGCGCTGCGCGGAACGTATTCGGCATCGAACGTCCCTCTCTCGATTTTCGGGGTCAACGGTGATCGGGGCTACGGATAAAGACTCAGAAGGTAACGCGCAAAACGAACGTCAAACGGGCCATTGAGAAAAGCGGTTGAAATAGTCAATGTCTCGTGTTTAAGTATCGTCCATTAAAGGAGTAAACAAATGCCTGTTGTTACGGAAATTGCCCCCGACTTGTACCGCATATGTACTTACTTTCCCGAGATGGATCTCCAGTTCAGCCAGTTCCTCGTCAAGGATGACGAGCCACTACTGTTTCACACTGGAATGCGTGCGTTGTTTCCCACAGTGCGCGAGGGAGTTGCATCCGTGATGGATCCCTCGAAGATTCGCTGGATTAGTTTCAGCCATTTCGAGGCTGACGAATGTGGCTCACTCAACGAATGGCTGGAAACCGCGCCTGCTGCTCAGGCGGCGTGTAGCACGGTTGGCGCACTCGTGAGCGTCAACGATTTCGGTATCCGTCTTGCGAAGGGCATGGCCGACGGCGAAGTCTTGAGCACGGGCAAATATCGTTTCCAGTTCATTCAGACGCCGCATGTGCCGCACTGCTGGGAAGCCGGGCTGATGTTTGAGGAAACTAACCGCACATTGCTCTGCTCAGATCTCTTCCATCAAAACGGCGACGTCGAGCCATTAACCGAATCGGATGTCGTCGACCGCGCGCGAAAGACGCTCCTCGAATACCAGGCTGGCCCATTCGCCAACTACATGCCTTACACGAAGCACACCGACAGCATCTTGCAAAAGCTCGCTGCGCTAAAACCACGAACAGTCGTGCCGATGCATGGCTCAGCCTATGCAGGTGACGGCGAGCGCGCCATACGTGATCTCGCCGTTGTCATGCGTGAAGTTTTGGGATGATGAAATTCTTCGCGGCAATTATCATCTGCTTGACACTGCTCACAAGCAGCTACGGTCAGGAACCGTGTCCGGTCGATGTTGGTTGCGGTGGAACTCCTCGCTATACAGAGTACGGGAACATAAGATTCAGTGACGAACGTGGGGTGCTGGACAATTTGGCCGTGCAACTTCGCAACTCGCCAGACGAGATCGCGTATTTTTTGATTTACGCAGGTGCGAGGTCATGTGTTAACGAAGCCAGGAAGCGAGCCATTCGCGCGAAGAGGTATCTCGTCCGTAAACATCGTATTCCCGCCGATCGCGTGCTGTGGACTGACGGAGGCTTCAGAGCTGATCAGTCAACGGAGATATGGCTTTTGCCCCGAGGGAAGCAGTTGCCCGAACCCAATCCGACGTTGAGCCGGCCGCATGTCCGTGTCGCCAGTAAATGCAGATGATTGATCTCAGCATCGCAGAAGCCTCCGACTTAGTTCGCCGGAAACAGCTCTCCCCGGTAGATCTCACAACGGCTTGTTTGGCTCGTATCGACGAACTGAATCCAACAATCAACGCCTTCATCACTGTCATGCACGAAAGCGCGTTGGCCCAGGCACGCGAAGCGGAAGCTGAAATCGTCGCCGGCAATTGGCGTGGACCACTCCACGGAATACCGTTCGGTCTGAAGGATCTGATTGACACCGCGGGTGTGAAAACAACCTGCGCCAGTGCCTTGTTCGCGGAGCGGGTACCTGCTGAGGACGCAGAGGTCGTTCAACGTTTGAAGAGCGTGGGCGCAGTGCTGATCGGTAAACAAAACATGCAGGAGTTTGCGTGGGGTGGCACATCGACTTCTTCCTGGTTTGGTCCCGTGCACAATCCATGGGACGTGGATCGAATTACAGGAGGATCTTCGGGTGGTTCCGCCGCGGCTGCCGCAACCGGTATGTGTTTCGGTGCGATTGGAACCGACACGGGTGGATCGGTTCGACAGCCCGCCGCGTTCTGTGGAATCGTGGGGTTGAAGCCGACGTATGGACGGGTGAGCACACGCGGGGTGTTTCCACTCTCTCCGTCACTGGACCACGTTGGACCCCTCTGTCGAAACGTCATTGATACCGCGCTCGTGCTCGAAGCTATTGCGGGTTACGACAGGTTCGATACCACGAGCGTCGACCGGGCGGTTGACTCCTACAGTCACGCACTCACCTCCGAGACTAAACCGCGCACCGGCATTGTGCGATACCCGTTCTTCGACGAACTCGATCCCGAGATCGAGAACGCGATGACTGAAGCGTTCAAACTGATTCGTAATCTATCGTCGGATATTCTCGAGGTCGATCTACCCTCGACGCCGGCTGCGGTTCAGGCGCCGGAAGTCTACGCTATTCATGCGAAGTATTTCAGTGAATCACCGCAGCTATATGGACGCTGGATGCGCGAGCGATTAGAACAGGCGGCACGAGTGGATACAGTGACTTACATCGAGGCTCGACAAGAGCTGGATCGAGTACGACGTTTTGTGGGCGAGATCTTTTCGAAAGTCGATCTGTTGGTTACGCCAACCACGCGAGTGCCGCCGATCACAATCAAGCAGGCGATGGAAATGTCGCCTGAGCCGGCGGGTGAGCTCTGGCTCTGGAATACCCGGCCTTTCAACGCATATGGCTTCCCGACGATCTCAATCCCCTGCGGTTTTACTCAAACGGGTCTCCCGGTAGGAATTCAGATTTCTGGTCCAAACTTTAGTGAAGGAAGTCTGCTGGCGTTTGCCTACGCTTTTGAAGAGTCTTTGAATCTTTTCGCGGCCCACACAATACCAGGCACAATCAGGAACCACTGCAGGACCCCTAAGACAAAAAGCCAGAACCAGACGATCACATAGTCACCGAGCCATACGATCACAGAACCCAGCGGTGAGATCATTTGACCGGCAAACATAGTTACAAGGATTAAGGGAAAGGCGAGGAGGCCGAGTGGAAAAGAGAGCACTTGCATGACGCGTGTGAGGAAATCCGCGGCTTCGGGATTGCCTCTGGTCATTAAAAACGCCACAAGAACGATCGCACACGCGATGAGCCAAATCACTTGGGCGCCACGTGCTATATAACTTATCTTGAGGCTCATCTTCTATATCAACATGCCACAAAAAGGCACAAAAATCAGTTTAATTTTAGTCGCGCTGTTGTCGATCTCGGCTGGACCACGCACCAGCACCCTGTATGACCACTATTACACGCGCATTGGTATCAAAGCAGAGAATGAGCGGCTTAAGAATTACGCAATACAGATACGCAACAGTCCGAACAGCCGGGGGCTGATCGTCGTGTATGCTGCCGGCGAGAAGAGTCTGAAGTCAGCGAAAGCCAGGGGTCAACGAGCTTACGACGTGGTGGTGAAAACTCACGGTGTCGAACGCGGAAGAGTCAATTGGCGCTATGAAGCTGTGTGCAAAAACGAGCAGATTCTCTTGTACCAAATGTATCCGGACGAATCGATTCCAGGTCGTGATCCGAAGTGCATGCGAGGCGACTAAAACCGACGAACAAACAAGTAAACGTCCTAGATGCGATTTGCGCGATCGCCAAGGAGTAATCTTTGAGGAACTTGTTTGAACTTGTACTTGCCTGAGCGCTGGAGATCAAATACCCAAACGATATCGTAACGATCTTCCGGCCATTCGTCCGGCACAACTTGGCTGTGGTCCATGATGTGTGCCGCGATCTCCGGAATGTACTCACGTTGCCAGCAAATAAGGACCACGCCTTTGCGAAACAACACGTCTTCTAACATCTCTTCAAACTCGGATCTCTTATAGTCAGAGTTGATTTTGATTCCCAGTTTGTCAGCTAAAGGCGTAATCGTTTCAACCGGGCGCCTGCTGCCGCGACGTTTTACGGGTTTGGATGCAACCAGGATCTGCGGCCTGGCAAGAGACGGATGTTGACAATGCCCGTCCACGGCAGCAAAGAGATGGGTCAAAGCACCAGCTCTTTCCCACCCACGCACCTCGAGCGACTCCTTACTGCGATCGCCGTCTCGCGTTACGCCGAATGGGGGCCCATCTTTCGCAGGCTTTTCTGCGTGCCGTATCAAAAGAATTTTTGTCGCACGTCTACGCGTTGTCTTCATCCCAGCCGCTGACTCATCTCACTTCTTGAACAACTTCGCGAACGCCTGGCGGGCGTCGGTCGGAGCTCCCGACGAAGTTTCGCGCTCGACGACGGTTCGCGCAACGAACAGCTCGCAGAGGTTGTTCGCATTCTTGTTTACGATTCGTACAGTGATCGGTTTACGACATTGAAAACGGGCACTGGGATCGAAGTACGTGCATTGACGACAGGTGTGAAGATCCCCTTTGCAGTTTTGACAAGAGCTGTCGAGAACGATGTTCGGCGGTGCTTGTGCGCCGCACGCGGCACACTTTGCCTTCTCGCCGAAGGCCATCATCTTTGGCGAGCGCGGGCCTTCACGATCGCGCGGCTGCTGTGGTTGTGGCTTTGGTCGCTCCGGCTCACGATCATTATCCATGTAGCCGCGGTGACGATATTTGCGGTCGCTCATTTTTTCAGCTCCGGGTGAGTAGGTGGATGAAGCGAATGATACGTGAATTTCGGGGAAATCGATAGGTCAACTGCGTCGTGATCATTTTGCCGGTTCAGTCTCGGCGACTTTCTTCATTAACTCGTGGAGCTTTTTAGTAGTGTTGAGGTTTCTGACGGTCATTTCCTTAAAGATCTTCTTGCTCGCGAGTTTTACCATGTTCGATCGATTTGCTTCGCTTGCGAGTGCCGACCAAAGCAGTGTGCCCGGACGATAGACGATCTCTTCGATGTCACTCTTTGCCGGCAGATCGGCGAGGATCTTTTTCGAGTCGATTGTGTGGCGCAGAAACATCACGTTGTACCGCCAATTACTGTCGCCACCCCAGTCAGGCGGTAAACTCTTCACGAGTTTTGCCATCTCGGGAAGACTTCGTAAGACCACTTTCGAATCGAGTTGATACTCTTTCAAAAGCATCTGCTCGATCTTGATTTCAAGCTTCCGGGCGTCGTCTTCTTTTGTCGTGAAAATGATGTTCCCGCTGTTGATGTAAGTCGATACTTGCGTGAACCCCGATTTCTCAAAGCTCTCTTTGAGCGCACGCATACTGATCATGTTGTTGCCTCCGACATTCACGCCGCGCAGGAGGGCAACAAATACGTTCTTTTGATCACTTTTGGGTCTTTTCGTGGCTGATCTCATCTGCTACCCCGGCAAGAAAACCAACATAATCGCAAACGCCCACGCACCGGTCCAGCGGATCTTTTGTGCTTTTGGGCTTCTTTGGCTAAATTGTAAGACGAGCCGTGAGTAAATTATCGGGATTGCTAACAAGAGTGTTGCCGACGCTGAACCGGGCGCAGCAGTGTCCTGCGTGTGGTGAGGCGTTCGCCTGTGAGATCGGGCTGCAAGGTTGCTGGTGCGTTCAAGTGAAAGTGAGCGAAGCAACGTTGAAAGCACTGCGAGAGAAATACAGCGGCTGTTTGTGTCGGTCGTGCTTAGAGAAGGCAGAGCACGATCTCACACTCACGCGGTAGTGATGCGAATTCTGTCAAGAAAACACCTTTCCCTGGCTGTAGGGATTTTGTTGATTGCAATAATGGCGGTGGTTTGTTTGACGCTCTATGGTCAATGGACAACGCCGGCGCCAATCTACGTCCCGGAAACCGTCGCCGCATCTCAGAACCCGAGCATCGAAATCACCTACATCGCAAACGAAGGCGTACTCATCTCGGGGAGTGGCAAACAGGTATTGATTGATGGACTGCATCGGGAATATGAGCGCGGCTATGCGTTCCTACCGCCCGCTGAACGTGAAAAGATCGAGACCGCGAAAGCACCGTTTGACAAGATCGATCTGATCCTCGTCTCACACCGCCACTTGGACCACTTTCATCCCGAGTCAGTTGGGCTTCATTTGCAGCACAACCCGAAAGCGCAGTTCGTTTCTTCTCAACAGGTCGTTGAGGAGGTTGAAAAGAATTTCAAAGAGTATCAAGCGATCAGCGCGAGAATGACCGGCGCGACTCCGCCGTGGAAAGAGCGAGTCGCGATGAAGGTCGCGGGAATTGATTTCGAGATCCTCAGATTGAGTCACGGTACCGGACGGCACGCCACGATTCAAAATCTTGGACACATTGTCAGACTCGGCGGTAAGAAGTTATTGCACGTCGGCGACGCAGAAACGTCAGTTGAGAACTTCGAGCGCTTCAATCTCGACGAGGAACAGATCGACATCGCGTTCCTGCCTCTGTGGTTTTTGACTGGGACTGAAGGACAGACAATCATCAAAGATCACATCAAGCCAAAGCAAATCATCGCGGTCCACATTTCACCCGGCGAGAGTGAAAGAACCCTCACACAAGCCAAACAACTCTTCCCGGGCTCTGTGACCTTCACAACCATGTTGGAAAAGAAAACTTTTTAGGCCCTTGTAGCAGGGTTGTTCTCATTCACACCGGGCTAAAGCCCGATGTGAATGAACCTGCCGGGGTTAAAGCCACCTGCGTGGAATCAGGTGGCCACCACCAGCGGAACGCAATCATCGAGATGAGGCTGGCTCGGGTGCTACAAAATTAGCATCGCGCTTAATAACCCACTGCCCGTCGGGATTCTTTTGCAGGACCGTGAGAATGTGACCCGCAAGTTTTGTTGTTTCTCCTTCACGCGGAGCGAACGATACCCGGAGAAAGCTGCGCATCCAGGCCCATGGACCAACAACTTCGATTTCCTTGATATCGATCGCGGCTTCCATTTTAATGTCCTTCATTGATCCGGCAGGATTAGCCGCGGCGAATTCGTCTTTACCGAATGGCTCTTTGCCGGGAGTTATGAAGAGCACATCGTCAGCTAAAAGATTGAGGAGCGTTCCCGTATCGCCTCGTTTGCTGGCCTCGAGCCAGGTATCAACCATTTCACGTATTGCTCGCTGGTCATCTTGCATAGCATTCTTAACAGCTGCGTTACTTTCCATGAATCCTTCCTTTCTTCAATTCAAATCTTACACAAGCGATGCACATCATAATACCTTGCGAAACCTGGTGAGCAGATGAAACCAATATGCTTATTACTCACTCTTTTGATTGCGACCTCTGCGGCCGCGGGACAAATGATGAGCGGAACTGCGGAAATCTTTACAGTTTACTCACAAAACGAGCGCTACTATCTCAAGTCGATACCCTACGATGACGCGAGTCCGAGTCTGAAAGGCGAGATTGCAGTCTACGAAACAGGCAAAAGCACGCCGCTCTACACCCTGGACCGCGGCTTCGATCCAGCGTTGAACGACGAGAACGCCCTGGTGTTAAGCAACGACGGAGAAGTTATCTTCTACATAATCACCTGGGGTGCTGATGAGAAGACCGATGGTATGCGGAGCGTTAACGTCTATAAAAGAGGACAGCTGATCAAGAGTTTCACCGAGTCCGAGATCACCGGGTGCGATAAGGAAAAGGAGCGCTGCGATTTTATCTATTCAAACTACGACCAGGTGATTGACCGTAAGAAGAGTAATTGGGGCACGCCGAACTACAAGAAGGTACTCAGAGACGACATTGATGAAAAGGAACGCTTCCTGGCTGACTTCGCGATCTTCAGTTTCGATGATGCCGTTTACCTGACCGACGCTAAAAAGCGAACCCACACCTTCGATCTTCACGACGGCCGCCTCGTTGAATCTGCTTCCTTCGACAGCATGTTTGAGCGAATAAAGTCGAAAGCACGATTCACAAAAACTGACATGCAGAGTTTTCGCGCTCCAACTTTCTACAACTTTCCCAAACTAAAAGACGGCAGCAATGCAACTGTGGCTTTAGCGAATTATATCGGGATGACAGCCAGCGATTTAGACGAACGTACGCGTTACAAGGTATCGATCGTTGACGTGGTTGGCAGGATTTCGCGGGACGGCACAGTGGAGATCGGTTCTACCATGATTGGCTGAACGATAAGAAAGAGACGTGGAAAGACTGGGAGAAAAACCCTAAAAAAAGAGCCGAACAATAAAGCGACCGGAAACGTTACACAGCAGAGTCTGTGCAACTGCGAAGTCGGGTTGTGAATCTCATAGGTAGTTTGTTTGAGGCCTTTACGGGCAATTTACCCAGTTAATTTAAGGAGTTTTCGGATGAGATTTAGAAAAGTTTCCCCAGCTATTATCGCGTCTTTAGCAATGTTACTTTCGCTTGCCAGTGCAAGCCTCGCCAAGTCGAAAAATCCTGACTTCCCGAATATTAAGATCAAAAACTTTGGCCAGATGGACGAACGCTTCTATCGTGGCGCGCGACCGAAGGAAGAAGACTTGAAAGCTCTTGCAGCCCTCGGTGTGACCACCATCATCGACCTGACTGACAATTCAAGGGAGTACGAGCAACCCGCAGTTGAGGCTGCCGGACTACGCTACATCAACATCCCGATGGCTGATAAAAGCTATCCCGTGATGGCGCAGATTGAGGAGTTTCTGAAAGTCGTCGATGATCCAGCAACCGGCAAATTCTTCGTACACTGCGCGGGTGGACGTCATCGCACGGGCGTTGTTGGCGCGGTATATCGCTTCACTCGCTACAACTGGAACCTCGATCAGGTGATGACTGAGATGGAGCAGTTTGACTTCAGCTCCGGCTTCGGCCACGGAAAGCAGAAAGACTTCGTTAAAGACTACTGGCAGCAAGTTCAGGCGAAAGCCACAGCCGCAACAACTTCGAACCGGTAAGTAAAGCCACAAAAAAGCACAAAATTCACAGCAGGATGAGGTTTCGAGTGGGACTCATCCTGCTGTGAATTTTGTGCCTTTTGTGGCTAAGCTCAGGGCTTTACCCCTACCAGGACCACGTTACTCTTCCTGCCATTCACAGTGATAGTCACTTGCAGATCGCCCGCCACAGTAATTCCGTCGGGGAGCTTTACGTTCAACTGCGTCAAATTCGAAAGCTCAGGTAAGCTACCGGCGAACTCGACCTGGAGTTGATGAACTGTTTGTTGTGAGTCGATGGCTTCAGCAGTCACTACGGTTCCAGGGGTCAGGAGCAGGTTTTTCGCGAAGAGTGCCACGCGCGTTCGCGTGTCCGCGCCAAAGAAGGGCGGATTAGTAATCGAGAACGGATCGCGGAACAAGAACATTGAGTTAAGCGCGATCGCGCGCTGCAAGTTTTCTTCAAACGCGAGTAGTGGTGGATCGTCGTCCACGATCGTACCGACACCCTGGTTGTCGGCAATAGTGGCGTTCGTGGCTGATGACAGATTAACGTTGAACGTGAACGTTGGCGGTTCGTTCAATAGATCGCCATTCACTCCAACATTGACGAGCTGTGTAGTTGCTTCCGGAGCGAACGTTAACGTGCCGCTCGTACTCACGTAGTGGGTGCCTGCGATAGCAGTGTTGTTTGCGGTCGCAAAGTTTACCGTGATCGCCTGGCTGCTTGCACGCGACAGCGACACCAAAAAACTGGCGTTGCTTGTGCCTGAATCACCTTCGACTATTGATACGTCGTTAATAGAAATTGTAGGTTGCGCATCATCGTTCGTGATCGTGCCCACTCCCTGGTTGTCACCTATCGTCGCATTAACAGCGCCCGAAAGATTGACGTTAAAAGTCTCGTTAGCCTCAGCAGTAGTATCACCATTGATGGTTACACTGACGGGTTGTGACTGCTGGCCGGGAGTGAAAGTTAATGTTCCGCTGGCAGCTACGTAATCTGTCCCTGCGGATGCAGTGCTGTTAGCGGTGGCGTAATTCACGGTCACTGTCTGCGAACTTGCCGGTGACAAAAGCACGTTGAAGGTCGCGACCGATGGGCCGCTGTTTCCTTCATTGAGTGTGACATCGTTAATCGCGAGGCTTGAACTAGCGGAGTATTGCACACGAAACACTGCGTTTACTCCGCGGGCGAGGTAATACAGACTGCCGTCATTCGCTACCTGGATATCAACGGGTAAGCTGATGTTGGTAAAAGCATCCGGTGCTGCACCCGTCGCGGGCGGATTCAGCGGGTCGACCGTCTTGATCCAACCGGCGCAGAAGTCAGCAAAGAAGTACTTGCCGACGTACTCTGCGGGAAACATCTGTGTCGCGGGATTGTAAAAAGCTCCGCCAGTGATCGCACACGGCGCGCCGACGGCGGATGAGTATTGGTAAAGCGGATTGGTCATTCCGGCGTTACCGCACGCGCCTTCGCAAGTGGGCCAACCAAAGTTGGCTCCGGCAGCACCGACGTTTATCTCTTCCCATGTGCCTTGCCCGACGTCGTTGATGTGCATCCTTCCGGTGCCCGGCTGAAAGTTGAATGTGAACGGATTGCGCAAGCCGACGGCCCAGATCGCGCGATTCAAGCCTGTTGGCGATCCGGCGATGTTTGCAAACGAGGTTGGATTGTCTGGCGGAATGCTTCCGTCTGAATTGACTCGCAAAATCTTTCCGAGTCTGTTTGCAAGCGACTGCGAAAATGAAGGATTCGCGTTCTCACCGGTCGCGATGTAGAGTTTTCCATCTGGTCCAAAATGCAGGGCGCCGCCGTTGTGGTTCGTTGCGCTTAGGTTCTCAAGATCGAGAAGTACCACTTCACTGCCTGCGACCGCAACGTCTTCATTTCCGCTGCTGGCGGTGAAGCGGCTGACGCGATTGTGGATGGCGGGAGTTGTGGCGGTGTAATAGACGTAGACAAAGCGATTCGTTGCGTAGTTTGGATCGAAAGCAACTCCCAACAGCCCGCGCTCGCCGGTGGGGTCGACTGTCAAACTCAGAAACGGCGTGGGCAACACGACGCCATTTTTAATCACGCGGAGCTCGCCCGTTTGCTGGCAGACAAAGATTCGTCCGTCAGGGTGAAGGGCCATTGCCGTGGGGTTGGAAAGGCCGTTTCCACTGAAACTTGTCTCGGTGAAGCCTGACGGCAAAGTTGCCTGCGGATCCTGGGCGTTAGACGTGAGCAGGAAGAGTGAAACCGCAGCGCTAACGATTGTTTTGAACATCAACTTCTCCGTTTAGATTACTATAAGGCCATTTCAATGCCACAAAGAAGCACAAGAACCATAAATGCGGTGATGGTATTTCTGTGCTTCTTTGTGGCATCACCGTCTACGCCTGCACAACCCAAACGCATCGTGATCGCTGCGAGCACGTTGCTCGACGGCAAGGGCCACGTGCTAAAGAACACGCGCATAGTTATCGAAGGGTCGAAGATCGTTCGGATCGATCCGAAGGCTGGTCCGGTCGATTACGATCTTCGTGGTCTGACGGTTATGCCGGGGTGGATTGATGCGCACGTTCACATCACATGGAGTTTTGATCGTGAAGGTAAGAATGCCGGTGGAGACGCAACCGGCACCTACGCCACGTTGCAGGCCGCAGCGAATGCATGGTCCACGCTCAGGGCAGGCTTTACCACTGTGCAAAGTGTCGGGAATCTTGCAGACATTCAGTTGCGCGATGCGATCGCAAAAGGCGAACTTCCGGGCCCGAGAATTCTGACTTCCGGCCAGGTTCTGACGGGGCAGGGTGACAAGACGGGTACACCCGATGAGATTCGCGCCTTCATAAGAAAACAGAAGGAAGCCGGCGCTGACGTTATCAAGATCTTTGCGGCGGGCAGTATTCGCCGGCCCGACATGTTGCTTTCACAGGAACAGCTGAATGCTGCCTGTGATGAAGCAAAGAAGCAGGGGCTGCGCACGCTCGTTCACGCGTATAAAGATGCTGTGCGTGCAGCGAGTCTTGCCGGATGCACACAAGTCGAACATGGAACTCTGGCAACTGATGACGACCTGAAAGTGTTGGCCCAAAGAGGCACGTGGCTGGATCCACAAGCGGGGCTCGTGTTCGAAAACTATCTGCTCAACAAGGAAAAGTTTGTCGGCACACCAGGGTTTCCGGAAGAACTGTTTCCGATCCTCAAAGAGCGTATTTTGCAGTATCAGGACTTCATGAAGCGTGCGGTGAAGATTCCGGGGTTGAAGATTATATTTGGCTCAGACGCATTAGCGGGTTCGCATGGTCGCAACGCTGAGGAGTTTGTGATTCGCGTACGCGACGTTGGTATAGACCCTATGGCGGCGCTGGTGTCTGCCAATGCCAGTGGCGCCGAATCACTCGGCATGTCCGATCAGATCGGATCAATCGCGCCAAGTCTTCAGGCCGACATCATCGCGCTCGATGGCGATCCGCTGAAGGACATAATGGCTGTCAGACGCGTTGTGTTTGTAATGAAAGGTGGCGTCGTTTATAGCCACAAAAGGCACAAAAAACACAAAAAATAGTATTAACCTTCGCCAACAAGCTGCGGAGGGGAAAATGTCACAAACAACAGAATCGAATTCTGAAATGCCGACCCGGACGCTGGGGCGGACGAGGGTGAAGGTGTCGCTGATCGGCCTTGGTGGTTGGCACCTTGGGTTTGACTATCTCGACGAACAATTGAGCATTCGCATTATTCGAACAGCCATCGATAACGGTATCAACTTCATGGATAACTGTTGGGACTACAACGATGGCGCGAGTGAGATCCGCATGGGGAAAGCACTCAAAGACGGGTATCGTGACCGCGCGTTCCTGATGACGAAGATCGATGGGCGCACAAAAGAAACTGCCGCTAAACAACTCGACGAATCACTTCAGCGCCTGCAAACTGACCATATCGATCTGGTCCAACATCACGAGATTCTTCGTTTCGAGGATCCGCATCGGATCTTCGACGATCAAGGCGCCAACGCTGCGCTAATCGAGGCACGCGATGCCGGGAAGATTCGCTTCATTGGCTTCACTGGTCACAAGGATCCGCGCATTCATCTCTACATGCTCGAAGTTGCGAAACAATACGGATTCGAGTTTGACACCGTGCAGATGCCGCTCAACGTCATGGACGCACACTATCGTAGCTTTGAAAAGCTCGTCCTGCCCGAACTCGTCAAGAAGAACACCGCCGTCCTCGCGATGAAAACGATGGCGAACGGAACGATTCTTGAAATCGAAGACTGTGACAGCGATCGAATGTCTCCAGTACACGATGAACTTGCCGACATCCGTAGTGATCACGGGCTGCGAGAGCATGGAGGATCTGGAGCAGGCGTTGACCGCGGCGCGTACGTTTCGTCCGTTAACTGACGAGCAAGTCAAAACTCTGCTCAGCAAAACCGAACAGGCAGCCGCCAAGGGACAATATGAACTCTTCAAGACTACGTCGATTTACGACGGTACCGCCGTGCATCCCGAGTGGCTGGGCGAAGAGCCACCGGAAGTAAAACGAGTGATTCAAACCGCGTAAAAGGTTGGCCACAAAAAGCACAAAATTCACAAAAAAGAACCAGCTCTCTTTTGTGAATTTTGTGCCTTTTGTGGCTAATACTCTAACAAGGACAGATGAACGGGTAGTTTTTATTGTCGATGATCGGCTTCACACCGAAGAAATCATTAAGCACCGACTCCGCAGTGCAATACGCCCCTTCCATCCACGCCTGATCGTTCGAATACGTCTCACCAACGATGAAAATATTCGCGTCGGCCCCCTCGATCAACTGCGACGGCTTACGGATCTTCTGCTGCACGTCGCAAATATCGTAGTGCGCCGCGTACGCGTGATAGCCGGCGTTGAAGGGCGGCAACGACCAATCCATGTATGTTGATTCGAGCGGCGGCGGCACAGCGGAGAAATCCGCCTGTGGTCCAAAATGCACGGCCGCCAGTTGCTTGCGCAACATCTTCACCATCCCTTCAGGCACTTTCCGCGGTCCTTCGAGCGGTTGATAGTTCTCCGAGATCGGCCTCTTACGTTGTCCATGTGGTCCAAGCTCGAATTCCTGCCAGAACGACGTGAACTGTTCGTCGTCGTAACTCGCGAGAATCCCGTAAACCGGCGTCTGATTCTGGTCCAACGCATTATTTCCGAAATAGACGATCTGCCTGATCGGCATGTCAGTAATGCTTGGGCCAATGGTGTTGCGCTGCGAAAGATTCTTCAACGTGTTTTCTTCGTCTACTGTCAGCCGCTGCTGTATGCACTGCTCAACAACCTGAATGAACGCAGACGCAGGCGTGTAGGGTGTCTCAACAATCGGAGGGTTGGTGGCATTACGAATCGCCGTGATGTACTTCTTCGGAAAACCTTTCGCGGCCAGTTGCTTGAGCACCTCGTCAGTAACTTCGTACGCGATGATCTGCGCCGGATAATTCGCGCCGTTGCCATCAAGATTAAGCCACCATTGCGTGTCGAAGAACATTCCAACCTTGTACGACGGCTGCAGAATCGCAGACTCCAGATACAACTGCACTTTTTGATGATTAAGCACGTCGAGCCCTTTGTGTTCCTGATAGCGAGTCGCCTGGGACACTAAATCAAGCGCGTAGCGCGGCATCGCGAGCCACGCTGCATCAGTCGTACTCGAACCGGAGATCTTGTTGGGATTCTGTCGCGTTGCGATCCAGTAGTGGATCACCTTGTCGATCTGCAGGATCGAGTGAAGACGCGTGTTGGGATAGTACTTAAAGTCGACACCTTTCTTCTTCGACAGTTGCGCGATGGCATCAAACAACGCATTGAACACACTCGAGTATCCAGTGGTCAGTGTGTGATATTCGGCGCCGGGCGTGAACTCATTGTTCGCCTGAATCGCGTCGGCAGAGTTCCAGTTGATGATGTTCGACGTGTAACCGTTTCCATCCGCCGTGTAGGCAAAACCTTCAGGTCCTAACTGATCAAACATCAAATCCCAGTAGCCAATGTCAGTAAGCAGATCGCCTTTCTGAAATACAGACGCAGACGGCAAGTCAACGCTGATCGTTCCCGTCTTATAGAACTCACACCATTGCCTGCGTGTCATGTTCGTTGCCTGGTCCTGGGTCAACGCGAGATTCTGAAGCACCGTAAAACCAGTGTCAGGAGAAACAGTGCCGCCGTAACCGGCGACGTTGTAAGGCGCAGGGTTACTTGAATTGACGTCGTTCAAATAAAAGTTCTTCGTGCGCATGTAATAGAGCGGATTGCTGGATGTATTAAACGGCACCGAAAACTTCTTCAGACCAAGCTGTTCAATCACAGTTGTGACCAGCCGGTGTCCGGGATTCTCGCCGCCGTCTTTGCCGTTCCAGTCGGCGTAACGCATGCCACCCAGTTCGATGAATGAGTTCTTCTTGTCGTTCTTGTAATGGTGAGTACACACACGTGCGCCGGCAGGACGCGTTCCCGGATTTGCTTTTGAGAAGTCGTACTTTCCCCAGTCGTACAACTCGAGGACATCGCCTTTTGTTAACAACTTGGCCTGATCGCCTTTGCGAGCAGGTTGGCCGTCCAGCAGCCGCCATGCAGTGTAGAGTCCCGACGCGCCCGCGCCGAAGATTGAGTATTTTTTCTTCATGAGTGTTCCTCTATTCGATTCCCAAGCGGTACATCTGTTGTGAAAGATCTTTCTCAGGGATCACAACTTCGACGAGCGCCGGTAGTTTGGTGAGTTTCTTCAAATCGTTGAGTACGGCATTCAATTCCTTGATCGTCGTCACACGATAACCCTTAGCTCCAAACGCTTGAGCGAGCGCGAGGTAATCCCATTTGGGCAGGATGTCGAAAGTATCAAACTTATGACTTGGTCCAGCCTCGAAAGCGGTAATGTCGACGTACACCTGCTCGATCGCATACACACCGTTACTTATCACAAACATCACCGCATTGAGATTGTTCCGCGCGAGGGTCGAGAGCGACTGGCAAACCATCATGAACCCGCCGTCGCCCGCCACGGTCCATGAGCGCTTCCCACTCCCAAGCTGCGCACCGCAAGCAGCGCCGGTTTCATAACCGATAATTTGCCAGGCGGCAGATGAAAGAAAACTGTTTTGCTTCAGACCATAGGCGTTTGTCGCCACGTAAAGTGCCGAGCTGATGCCAAACGTCATCACGATGTCGTCGAGCAGTTTGTTGTCCTGGAGAAACTTCATCGAGTGCTGGAAGAATCTGTTGTAGGTGATGACGTCAGGTTTGTCCGCGTACTTCGGATCTGAATTGGAGGCCCACGGCTCGGGATACCGCGGTTGCGCGGGCGCTTTCGTCTTGAGTGGATACGCTTTGCTTTTCTTGAAGCGCGCGAGCAGAGCTTCCATGAAGTCTCCCATCGTCACGCCTTCATACGTGAAGTACCCGACACGCATTTCATCGGTCGTCGCGAGCACCATGTCGGCGTATTTGCTTTCGATGAACACCAGATAGTCGTCGGTGATGATGGTGCCGAGTGTTAAGAAGCAATCGCCTTGCGTGATCAAATTGCGCACACTATCGATCGAAGCTGCATCGGAATAAGTGCCGACAAACTTGTCGCCTTTTTCGTCGAGCACTGTCTTGCCGAGCGTCGTGGTCGTGTAAAGGAATCCGCTCGCGTCGATGAGCTTTTGCAACAGGTCGGAAAGCCCGTATCGAAGCACTTCGACGCCGGCGAATATCATCGGATTCTTCGCCGCGGTGATCATCGTCCACGCCGCTTCGACCGCATTTTCAAGCGCTAACGGCTCGCTCTGTTGTACCAGCGGCTGCAACGGTTTGTTTGACGGTCTTGGACAAGGCTCACCCCAAACTTCTTTGTAACACGCGATGTAAACCGGTCGTTTGTGAGTGATCGCCGCGATCAGCAGGTTGTCTATCTTCTCAGGCGCTCCGACTGAAGTGCTCAGCGTTTCAGCACCGACGGTAACGTGTTCAAATACTTCCTGATCCGTTTTGAGATCGCCGGTCGAGTGATGAAAGAGGACGCCGTACATGTCAGTGATGCGCCGGGCGTCGGAACCGGGCGTCGCGCTGATGACAACCACGGGACTACGTTCGACGTACGCACCCGCGATCGCATTCAAAGCACTGAACGTGCTCACTCCGAACTGGAGTGAAACAGCCGCCAATCCTCTTGTGCGTCCATAAGCGTCGGCTGCGTAAGCAGCGTCGAGTTCGTTAGTCGCGCCGATCGCTGTTACTCCGTCAAAATTCTCGAGCGCTTGCGTGAAGTGCTTCACGTAGTCGCCCGGAATCTGAAAAACTTCGGTTACGTTGAGTTGTTTGAGTCTGGTCAGTAGGTAGTCAGCTACCGTGAAAGGATTTTTCGACATATTGTCCGATGGATTGAGAGCAAAAAGAATCGTAAGGCCTGAGGACTATATCACATAACGCCGAAGGCGTTGACTAATTCTAGCCCAGGGTTGTTTCAACCCTGGGTCAGGTGTCCAAAGATCTAACAGAACGCTGAAAGCGTTAGGTTTACTGATGCCGGAGCACTACGATCGGATCGACACGCATCGCACGTTGCGCAGGAATCAAACACGCGAGCAGCGCCACCAACCCAAGCAACAGCACAATCGACGCGAACGTGAGCGGGTCAGTCGGCGTAACGCCGAAGAGCATGTTCTCGATAAAACGCGTGAGACCGAACGACGCTAAAACACCGATTACGGCCCCCGCGCTCACCAACACCAATCCACGACCGATGACGAGCTTCAGAATCGCTCGCGGTTGTGCTCCCAACGCCATGCGAATTCCGATCTCGCGTGTGTGCTGCGCGACTGTGTAACTCATCACCCCATACACACCGATCAGCGCCAGCAGTAATGAAACTCCTGCGAAGACCGTCAGCAACGTCGTGTTGACACTCTTGTCTCGCACAGTGTTTTCGATCACGAGATTCATCGTCTGCACCGCATAAATCGGCTGCCCTGGATCGACTTCGTGTACCGCGCGCCGGATTGCAGTAGTAATGCTGGCGTCGTCGAAAGTCGAACGCACAACCAAAAGCATGTTCCAACGCATGTCCGGCCAAAAGTTCTTCAGCGTGTACGGCGCATACATTTCCGGAGCCGAATCGACGAGGAGACCCCAATTCTTTACGTTGCCGACAACTCCGATGACGGTGGCCTTTGTGTCCTCACCGACTCTTTTCCCAATCGGATCTTCACCCGGCCAAATATGTCTGGCCATTGCTTCGTTGATTACGACAACAGGCTGAGCGTCGTCGCGTTCCTCGTTGCTGAAGTAGCGACCACGCAGCAACGGAATGTTGGTAGTTTTAAAATAGTCTTGGCTGGCAACGCGATACTCGACCAGGGGCGACTCATTTGGTGGATATGTTTTACCTTCAACAGTAACGTTGCCGTTGTAACCCCGCTCCTCGATCGGCAGGTGCGAAATGAGTGCCGCTGATTCAACTCCCGGCATAATATTCACTCGCTCGAGCACTTGTTGGTAGAACCGAATTGCGGCTTCAGGGTCAGGATATTTCTCTCGTGGCAGGGTTACTTTCGCAGTGAGGAGGTTTTGCGCTCTAAGCCCAGGATCCACTTCGCGGATTCGAAGTATGCTGCGAGGCACCGAGTGCGATGCGAATACTGATCTCTCGACGGCGAACAGTCGCGCGAGCGAGCAGCAGGTTAGCGACATTCGTGCACGCGATCAGGAGAACAAAACCAACAGCAACCATCATCATGATCAGCGTAGAGCGCACCCCTGCAACCCATAGCTCCTCGACTTGCCTGAGCCAGATGCCGCGCCCATTTTGATATTGCTGTTCCAGACGTGCTGCTATTGCGTCCATTTGTTCACGCGCTTGAACCAGCGTCACTCCGGACTTCAAACGTCCAATCACCTGGTACTTATGTTCGTCTCGACTCAAACGATCCTTCTCAGAAAAGACCAGAGGCGACCACATTTGAATAGTCCGATACAAGGAAGCGAGGGCGGGCGGCATTACTCCAACGATCGTGTACTTTTGTCCGTTCAATGGGATGGACTGGTTAATGACGTCGGGACTTGCAGCGAAGTTGCGACGCCACAATTCATCGCTGATCACCACGACGCGTTCGTTGCCTGCAACGTCTTCGCCCGGAAGAAAGCCGCGACCCACAACCGGTTTCACGCCAAGCACGTCGAAATAGTTTGAACTTACCTGCAAGCCCGGAATGCGCTGGGGAGTGTCGCCGTCTTCAAGATTGAAGCTGGTCGATGAGAACGCAGAGATACCTGCGAACACGGTGTTCTGGTTTTTCCAGTCTTCGAAGTTTGGCACCGACACTGAACCAAAGCCGTCAGGCTTGAAGGTTTCGAACAGGAAGATCAACTGCTCCGACTCGGGAAACGGAAGTGGCTTGAGGAGCACTGCATTGACTGCGGAGAAGATCGCGGTGTTCGCGCCGATACCAAGCGCGAGAGTCAGCGCCGCGACGATCGTGAATCCGGGACGCTTCGCCATCATTCGAACTGCGTAACGCAAATCCTGGATGAAGTTCCGCATGCAGTTGCTCCTTCCAAAACTTGGCCACAAAAGGCACAAAATTTACAAAAGGTTCATTTGTGACTTTTGTGATCCTACTTAACCTTCATTACGACAAAGGTCAGGTCGTCATAAAGCGACATGCCCGAACACCATTCTTTGACACGCCGCGCGATCACGTCGCGAATCTGATCAGCCGAGAGCGTCGCGATCGCTTTCAACGTTTCCATGATCCGGTTTGCGCCAAACTCTTCACCTTCAACGTTCAGCGCTTCGCTCAAACCATCCGTGTAAAGAAACAGCAGATCGTCCTGCTTCATTTGCACTGTTTCCTGTTCGTAGGCTGAATGCTCGAACGCTCCGGCCACGAGCCCGCCTGAAGTGAGTTGGCGAAAGTCGGAATTGGCGCCGGCCTGAAGATAAAGTGGCGGGTTGTGTCCGGCGTTGACATACGTCAGACACTGCGTTTTTTGATCGAACGTGGCATAGAAGAATGTGACGTAGTGTTCACCGTTCGTGGTATTGAACAGCAGACGGTTCAGTTTGCTGACGATCGCTGAGAGTTCGTAATTGGCGGGTGTGCCGTTTCTCGCAGTCAGACTTCGCAACGTGGCTTGTACTGTCGACATCAACAGAGCCGCGGGCATTCCCTTCCCTGCGACGTCCGCGATCGCTAAACCAAGCTGGCTGTTGTCGAAGTTGATGAAGTCGTAATAGTCGCCACCGACACCACGTGCGGGTTCGCAAAAGCCTGCTATCTCGATCGCAACGCAATCGGGAGCACGCGAGGGAAGCAGGCGCTGTTGAACTTCGGCGGCAAGCGCGAGCTCGCGTCGCATTCGTTCCTGCGCGACCATGCGTTCGGTTAAGCGGGCGTTATCGATGATGAGTGCGAGTTGAGCGGCGATCGACATCAGGAGCTCGCGATCGGCGTCGGAGTATGGAAACGCGCCACGCCTTGGACCAAACGAGAGTATTCCTACGAGATCGTTCTTTTGACGGATCTGGACCAGTAGTCGTGAATTGATTTCACGCAAGACGTGATGTTCGCTGGCGCGCTCTTCACGCATCGAAGGCAAAACCGAATTCAGTGCCTGTGACCACGTCTCGATCTCTTTCGACTCGATCACGAGCGGAGTCGAAAGATTCATCAGACGCCGCACGACGAATGCGCGTTTATTCAACTGCAACGCGTTCGCGGGATTTGTTTCCGCTACACGTCCCTGCGCTGAGAGAACTCGCAGGTTGTAATTCCCGCTTTTTTCATCGCGAACGAAGATTGCCGCGTTCGATGCATCGAGTGCGTTTCGAACTCGCTCCGCGAGATTTTGATAAAGTTGATCGATACTGCTGACATGACGTGTACCTTGCCCGAGATCGAAGAAGATCTTGCGTTCATCATACGGCGCTGGTTGGTAGCGCAATTCGATTCTTGGCAGGAGCCGTCGACGCGCAATGACATGAATCGCAATGAACGCCGCAACGAGAATAAGCGAGACGACCACGTCCGCTCGACGGCCGTAAGTATCTACAAACCTCAGCCGGCTGCCCGTTAAGACAACGAAGTAAATCGCGATAAATAAAAAGACTTCGGCCGAATAATACAGGCGTCTGAGAGTTAAATGTCCTTTCGATTTTCGCCAGAGCCGGCGCGCCGCTTTTGGCGTCGGCAGCTTGGTACGCGGGAAAATCCTCATCGTATTTAGGCTCCAATCTGAGTACACCGCCGCGCGGAGATATCTGACAACTCTGTGTGTTGTGGTTAAATAATGCGCTAAGAGCGCGGGTATGTCATCACGTCCTATAACAAACGTTACCGAAATGCTGCTCGAATGGCGCAGCGGCAACGAGGAAGCATTGCAGCAGTTGATGCCGCTGGTGTACGACGAACTCCGCCGGCTCGCCGGGCGCTACATGCGAAGCGAACGCCGGGAGCACACGCTGCAAGCAACAGCGTTAGTCAACGAAGCTTACATTCGGCTCGTGGATATGAAGGTGTCGTGGCAGGATCGCGCGCATTTCTTTGCTGTGGCTGCGCGGCTGATGCGGCGATTGCTGGTCGATCATGCGCGGGCTCATCATCGCGCTAAACGTGAAGGTGAAGCGGCAAAAGTTTCGCTTGAAGATGCGGTCGAGGTTTCGTCGGGACCGGCTGTGAACGTGCTCGCAGTGGATGAAGCGTTAACGCGACTCGCGGAATTCGATGCGAGGAAGAGCGAGATACTGGAGCTGCGTTACTTCGGTGGATTGAGCAATGATGAAGTGGCGGAGGCGCTTGGTGTTTCTCGCGCTACTGTGCAACGCGACCTGCGCCTCGCGAAAGCATGGCTCACTCGTGAGTTGAAACACAGTGAAAACTAGCTTCGACGCACGGGCGGCCACGGCGAGCCGCCCCTACGGATCTTGCGAATCGTACTTGGATCTTTGTAGGGGCGGCGCTTCGTGGCCGCCCGTGCGTCGAGCTCGTTCGATCACTCACTAGCTATATGGTGGTTCTTTTCTCCATAACCATGCTTCCCACCACACACCGGACACGCAGTTGCCTCTTCAGTGTTATCAATGCGATGCTTCACCGGAGGCAGCGTTCGCAAGTACGCGTAGATCGCCTTTAGGTCCTCGTCAGTCATGTTTCTAAAGTAGCCCCACGGCATGATCGAGTTGAGCTTTCGCGCGCCGACCTGGCCGGTGCGCAACACTTCGATGAACCGCTTTTCGTCGTAGTAAGAAATACCTGACGGGTCGCGGGTGATGTTCGCGCTAGTGACCTGGCCCCATGGACCATCGAACGACATGCCGCCACCAAACGATAATTCAGTCAAGTGTTGTCCGTTCTTCATCGGCGTATGGCAAGCCATACAGTTGCCGAGCGTCACGAGATACTTTCCTCGCTCAACCGGATTCGACATGTCAGGTCCTGGCACAGACGCAGTGATCGGTTGATGCGGTGGCAACATCGCTTTTACGGGTTCGGGAAGCTCCGTTTTTGGCAGTGCGTTGCGCACCGGTTGTATTGAACGCACATAGACGATCACTGAGACCAGATCTTCATCCGACATTTCGCGGAAGTTCATGTAGGGCATCATCGGAAAGAGACGTCGTTTATCGTGACCGATACCTTCGCGAATCGCGCGAGCAAACTGTTCGTCGGTCCAGTTTCCTGCGCCTGTCTCAGCATCCGGCGAGATGTTGGGCGCAACCAGCCACTCCATTCCCTTTTCCGGGAAGACAGTTCCGGCACCTTTCCTACCGGCTTTGGGCTGTGCGCCGGGCCCTTCCCAATTCACTTCTGAGTGACACTGGAAACAATGCGCGGGTCCTTCGACGATGTAACGACCGCGTTCAAGACGTGCTGCAGTACGTTCGAAAGTGAGGCGATTGATAGTCGGCTCCGGTGCGACGAATTTCGAGCCGTAACCGAATGAAAAAACGGCGCCCGCCAGTGCAATAAAGATGAGTCCGAGTTCAATTATCCCTCTGTTGCCTTTCACGATTGTCAAAGCCTCCTCTTACCTCAGATAGCGACAATTCGTGGTGATTTGTGTCAGATGGCGACAAAATCACTTTGCATTTTTGGTGCGGACCTGGGCTATTGACATCTGGTTGAAGCGGGCGTAGAGTGCGGCGCGTTCGACACTCTCACACAGGAGTTCCTCATTATGCGTCCTCGCGGCTTCACTTTCCGGAGTTGTCTATCGTTAATTATATGTACGTCTCTGCTTGTTATACCGCATGGGTTACTGCGTTTAAGCAACGCCGCGCAGGGACACTCTGAGGAGCGAAAAGGGCGGCCCAAGCCGGGGAAGCCTGAGGGTGAGTGGCCCAACCTGGAAGAGGTGAAGCATGCGGGTTTCGAACGCGAAGCTCCGCCCCCGATCCCCTCGACTATTCGTTCAAAAAGGAACGGCGGCAAGCCTTGGGACGGCCGCCGCGTCGGCGATACTGACCCGCTAGACAACGGCAACAGAACCGAGCGCGGTAGCGCCGGGTCAATCTCCAGCCCGAACACTGTAAGCTCTTCGCAGCACCGTCAAACGCGCCGCGCCCACGCGCGGGCGCGAGTGGCTCCGCCGCCGCCGGTGCTTCACGACCAGTTTGTAGCGAACTTCTTCACCAACGCCTTAGCGCGCAACCCTGACAACGGGGAAACAACTCACTGGCACGACCAGTTGCGCGTGGCCTATGGGAACAGCGCGACCTCGTTGAAGCTGGCCGGCATCGAGTTAGGCCGCACGTTATTCGAATCCGCCGAATATGCGGCTCGCAATCGCAATGCGCACTGGTATGTTTACGATCTTTACAAGACTTACCTGATGCGTGAGCCGGATGCCGGTGGCTGGGCGACCTGGGAAGCCCTGGTGCCGACTCATGGTCGTGAATACGTGCGTCGTGGCTTTGAAGAATCAGTTGAGTTCGCCACCTTGAGCGCGAACATCACTGCGAGTGGTTCGCCTTCATTGAATGCCACGTCGCTGATCTCGGCGCGTGTCGATCCACGCAACCAGCCGGGCAATGGGATGCTGTCGCGCGACACGAGCTGGAGTGTATCGCTGTTGAGTTTACCGGGCCGTGCCGGACTCGATCTCGGTCTTGCACTCTCTTATTCCTCGATGGTCTGGACCCGCTCTGGTCCTTACATCTATTTTGACGAAGACAGCGGCTTTCCGAGTCCTGGCTTTCGCCTTGGTTTTCCCACCGTGCAGCGCAAGGCTTTCGACACTCAAACCGGAAAAAATGCTTATCTAATGATCACCGGAGGTGGTCGTCGCGTCGAGTTGCGTCAGGTAAACACATCGAACATCTATGACGCTGCAGATTCATCCTATCTTCGCTTAACAGAAGACGGCGGCGTGCTGCGAGTGCATTCCACTGACGGCACTCGGCTGAGTTTCACCGAAGCGAATGGTGAGTTTCGCTGTACGGAAATTAAAGATCGCAACGGTAACTATCATGGTTATGCACTACAACGCGCTGGGCCAGCTTACAAACATCACCGATACACTCGGGCGCGTCATCACCTTCAACTACGACAGCAATGCGAATCTGTTATCGATTACGCAGTTATGGAATGGACAGACGCACACCTGGGCCACATTTGGCTGGACCACACACACCATGCAGTCCAGCTTTGGAAGCTTGAAGGTCGTAGGTACCGCTAACAACGCTCAGTTGCCAGCGCTGCTGCAGGTCGGATTGCCTGATGGCGATCGTTACACCTTTGAATATACCAATGCGGCTCAGGTGTCAGTCATTCGTCGCTTTCGCGCTGACAACACACAACCGTTCTACACCGTCTACCAGTACGAATCGACCACTACCGACACTCCGCGCCTCAACCAGACACGCGTGGCCGCCGAGAACTGGACCAGTCTCAATGCTGTGCCCGCGGAAGTGACCACTGACTTCGCGGTTGACCTTGATGGCGCCTGCCGGATGACGGCGCCGGATGGCACGGTTTACAAAGAATACTACGGCACCGGCTGGCAGAAGGGTTTGACGACCTTGAGTGAAGTCTGGTCAGGCCCGGTCAAAAAGAAATGGACCACCACCGCGTGGACGCAGGACAACACCACCGTGAGTTACGAACTCAATCCGCGGGTCACCGAAACCAACGTCTACGATGCGGGCGGCAATCGCCGTCGCACTACCATCGATTATGGGCCGTATGCGCAATGGGGCCTACCCTACTCGGTGAAAGAATATGCGGCTGATGCCGGCACGCCGATCCGTGAAACCCTCACGGATTACAATCTGAATCAATCCTATCTTGACCGGCGCATCATTGGTCTAGTGTCGGCGATTCACCAGACGAATATCACCAGTTGGCAGCGCAAGATAGCTTTCAGCTACGACGAGCCAGGGCGGCTTTATTCATTGCCGGCAGCGCCTACACAGCACGACACCGCTTATAACACCTCGTTCAGCGCCCGCGGCAACGTCACGTCAGTCTCACGCTGGGACGTGGAGGACATCGTCAATCCCGCGAAGGCTTTGATCACGTATACCAACTACTTCACCACGGGCACACCCAAATCCACCATCGATCCAGTGGGCCATCAGACCAGCATCGCGTATGCTGATTCTTTCTCTGACGGCGTGAATCGCAACACGTTTGCTTATCCCACGACTCTAACCGATGGCGACGGCTTCAGCTCGACCCTGCAATACAATTTCGACTTCGGCGGGCAAACACGAACGCAGGGACCACCACCAGCGAATCAATCACAGGGCGCAATTCAGACGATTACTTACGACAACATCGGCAGAGTCGAGCGCGCTACCACGGTGAACAACGGCGCCTACACGCGTTACGTTTATGGCCCAAACTTCGTGCAGAGTTTCAGCACGGTAAATAACGTGGCAGACGAGGCCTATGCCGTCCAGGTGGTTGATGGCGTGGGGCGTGTCATTGGTTCAGCCGCGAACCATCCCGGCAGCAACGGCGGCTACAGCGCACAGATGACCATTTACGATTCGATGGGACGCGCCATCAAGACCTCGAACCCGGCGGAGATCACCGAGGCATGGATCCCAACGGGTGACGACGTCGCCGGCTGGCTATACACACAGCAGAGCTACGACTGGCAAGGCCGTCCGCTAATCACCACCAATCCCGATGCGACGACAAGAGAAGCCAGCTATTCAGGCTGCGGCTGCGCGGGTGGCTCAGTGGTGACGCTCACCGACGAGGGGACCTTAGACGCCGGAACCGTAAAGCGACGGCAGCAAAAGATCTATTCGGACGTGCTTGGCCGGACAGTGAAAACCGAAATTCTCAACTGGCACAATGGCAGTCCCTACTCAACCACGGTAAATACTTACAACGCTCGTGATCAGTTAACACTGATTCGACAGTATGCGGGACCAGAAGGCAGCGGCACCTATCAGGATACAACTATGACTTACGACGGCTACGGCCGGCTGAAGATGAAACACGTGCCGGAACAGAACGCGGGTGCCGTTACCACCTGGGTCTATAACGCGGATGATACTGTCCAAAGCATCACCGACGCGCGAGGCGCCACTGCAACCCTCACTTACACCAACGCACGACATTTGCCCAACACTATTACGCATACCCTCTCCGGTAGCAGCACGGTGGTTAAATCCTTCGCCTACGACGCCGCCGGCAATCGCACCTCGATGACTGATAGTTCGGGCGTTGCGTCTTATCAATACAACCAACTCTCGCAAATGACTTCCGAAACACGGACGTTCACCGGTCTTGCCGGCAACTACACGTTGAGCTACGACTACAACTTTGCCGGTCAATTGAAGAGTCTGACGGATCACACGAATCAAAAGATTAACTATGTTCGCGACACGGCCGGAAGGCTCACTTCTCTGACGGGCACAAACTACAGTTTCAATCAGTTCATCAGCGGTGTTTCTTATCGCGCCTGGGGGGCGACAAAACAAATCTCCTACGGCAACGGACGCACAGCCATACTCAGTTACAACTCGCGGTTGCTGCCAACTCACTTTGAAGTTCCAGCCGCGGGAGGTTTCGGCGCCGCAATGTCTGTGGATTACCAGTATTATGACGATGGGCGCCTGAAGTTTTCTCACGACGTGCTCGACAACAGGTTCGATCGCAGCTATGAGTACAATCACGCTGCCCGGCTCACCAAAGCGCTCAGTGGCGCCGAGGCTCGCGGTGAACCGGCCACGACCAATCGCCCTTACAAAGAGACGGCCACCTATGACCAGTTCGGTCATTTGCAAAACCGCTCCTCCTTTCACTGGAGTCGAACCTTAGGATTTGGCTCCGCCGACACTTACACAAACAATCGACGTGTGGGTTGGTCCTACGATGCGGATGGCAATTGGCTCAGTGGAGCGGGACGTCAGCACGTCTACGATGCAGCCGGTAGAATATTTCGACCACCTGGACCTATGGCGGCACTTCCAGCCTGGCTTACGATGGCGACAACGAGCGTGTGAAAGCGGTCGAGCAGGGCGATGTCACCTATTACTTACGCTCGACGGTATTAGGTGGGCAGGTTATCGAAGAGTTGGACAGTGTGGGCGCCAAGCAGACAGGCTTTGTTTACGCAGGCAAGAAACTAATAGGGCACCAGTTGGGCACGGGTAATGTTTCACTCTTATATGAAGAACCATCCGGCGTCAGTGTTCGGCATAGCTCTGGGTCATCTTCGTTCATCTCTTACTGGTTAGAATTGGATCCCTGGGGCGCCGAAGTCTATAAGTGGGATCCCTATGTCGGCGATCCGGGATTCAGCGGCGGCCGCGGCGAAGGTGGCCCAATGTTCCCCGGCGTTGGAGATATCAGCATGCCGTCTACGGGCTGCAGTCTCCTCCTCGACGGAGTTTTGACGCTCTGTGATTTTGCTTCTGGTAATTTGAACGGCGACAGTCTCCTCGTTGAACGCATGCTACGAAACGGAACCCGGGAATATTTGCCGGTCACGGTAGTCCTGGGCGTGCCACGCGTGATGAACCTGCGCCTACCTCGGGCCGTACCTCGTGGCTGGGCAGAACTCTATGACGGACTGCCGGACGGACCAGAACGGTTGCTTCAACATTTTGGTGTTTTGGAAGTTATAGATCTGGATTTAGGTCAGAAGAATCCGGTCACCGAGAATGACCCTCACGTCCTGCAAGGAGCTAATAACGGTAAAGATTGCGGTGTTGTAGTGAATTTCAAACCGGGGACTACCAATCCAACAATTGGTCTCCCCAATGGGCCATCCACCATTACATACAACGGTGCGCCCAATTTTGGGCTTGGTTTTTCCGTAAGCGGATGGGTCGGCGAAGGGGGGATTGGCACAATTGGCGTTGATGAAAAGACAGGGAAGAAAATACCGAATCCTCAGAATCCAACGGGACGTTGGTCACTTGAGCAATGGACACATTCATGGATCGGTGAAAATGGCAACACCATCATTGAGAAAAAAACCTTTCCCGATGTGAGTCCCCACGTGGCGGGAATGACGACGTATGGCAACACCTTTGGCTATTACGACCATCCCGGCGGCCCGCCTCCCTCGGAGGGCTTTAGTAGATTTGATAACTATGTAATCAAGGTTTACTCGGGCAAGACCGTTTGCGAGGTGAAATTTCACATGGTACAAAGTGGAAAAACTATACATTGGGGTCCAGGGCTACGGTAAGGAGGATACGATGCGCTGTGTGACTCTAATAATCATGCTCGGTTTTACCATTTTCCTCTCTATAGGATGGCTGCGGAGTGGTGCGGCAGACGCGCGCCCGTTGGAATCGGTTACTCAAGCGGGCCAGTCCACACGATGCTTTCGACACCATGAACTGAGCGACATTTTTGCGACTCTGAAATTGCAAGCGGGTCCAGATACGCGCAAAGTGTACAGTTCCCTTCTTGCCAAAGCGAGAAGCGGTCCTGGTTGCAGGACACAGCTTGTAAAAGCATTAATTGAAGTGTTGGACCAAGCGAGCAATCCAACGACGCGCATTCAGAAATACTTTTTGTGGAAGAATGGGGCGGGCATCCTCGAGGATCTTAAGGCAACAGAAGCTCTCGATCTTCTCATAGCTAATATTGACTTTACCGATGGATTTGAATCGTCATTGAATGACTTTCCCGCATTGGTTGCTATTCTCAAAATCGGGACCCCTGCGATCCCAAAACTCGAAGTAGCTCTTAAAAACGACCCAGTGCCGCACCGGCGAAAATTTGCGGCTTTCGCGATAGCGTACATCGGTGGTGTTCAGGCTAGAAGAGCTTTGACGAATGCGCTACCCATCGAAAGAGATCCGTGCAATGAGAAGTTTCTACAGCTGTCTCTAGAGGCTTTCGACAACAAGGCGAAGCCAAATCACATCAGCTCAGAGCTAAATGGGAAATGGCTTAGTGCTTTCTATTGCCTCTGAAGCCCTAATCCAAATTGACGCTTCGTTCGTGAGGGAGTAAGGTCTCCTCAAGCCCCTAAAATTGATTCAATTGGTTTGGGAAAGGATTCGCTGTGCCACCCGAAGAACACGCTCTGACTGACACTGAACGAACGCCAGGATCCCCGATCTGGAAACGCCTTCTCCTCTATCTTTTGCTGGTGGTGATCGGCTTTCTTGTGGGGCTGTTGCCGATGTGGCTCAATGCTCATCGTATCGCGAAGGAACTGGAAACAACGCGGGCTGAGTTGCGTCGCAGTCAGATGAGCAGCGCATTGTCGGCGGCTGCGGTTGATGCACGCCGTGGAGATTACGAACCGGCGCGGAAGGCAATGAGCGACTTCTTCACAACATTGAGTAGTGAAGTCGATCTCGGCGAACAATCAGTGTTGGGCCAGACGCAACGAGATGCCGTCAGACCATTGCTCGCACAACGCGACGAAATCATCACTCTGCTGGCTCGCAGCGATCCGGCCGCAGCCGATCGCCTGTCCAATCTCGACTCCTCTTACCGCAAGGCGATCGGAAACGCACCAAGCCCCTGAGGAGAGTCACAACGGAAGTTACATTTACAAAAACCGCTCAGCGCCGTTACCGGGTCTCTGTGGGAGGCACGGGTGCCACGCCGTCGTACATGGAACCTGCTCCGGGTTACGACGCGCGAATGCCACACGACATGGCTCATTTCATAGTTGAGAACGAGCTGGGAATTAAAGGCGGAGTGTTTGGACAGCTCGCCGCCGGAGGAAGTGCGCGCACTTTTATTCCAATTGACGTCGACAAACAACGGAAGCTGCGCCGGCGCGGGAAGCGTATCGCGACTACTAACCAGAACGACGCGCTGTTATCTGAA
The DNA here is from genome assembly GCA_963728575.1 of uncultured Acidobacteriota bacterium. GTDB lineage: Bacteria > Acidobacteriota > Blastocatellia > Pyrinomonadales > Pyrinomonadaceae > PSRF01. The sequence goes on along the minus strand of CAVSKT010000003.1, from coordinate 27,161 downwards.
CGGCTCGTGTTCGTCGCCGGCGAGGTGTGGCAGAACAAAGCTGAAGCCGCTTCGTTTAAAGAGGTCCCAACCGAAGATATCGCGCGTGTAGTTCGACAGTTCGACGTTGCGAGTGCGATCTGGTCCAAACTATCTGTCGGAGAGTCGATGACTTTGGTCTGGCACGGTGGGTCGGGACGCACCGGGCGTCGCTCACGACGCTAAGTTCCGACTTTCGAACTCCTGCGCTCAAACAACAACGTATCGCGCCAGACGCCATTGAGCGTTGCAATTCGCTCTCGCCTGCCCACTTCGCGAAATCCATAACGCAGATGCAACTTCGCGCTCGCGATGTTTTCCGGAAAGATCGACGCCTGAAGTGTCCAGATGCTGTTTAGCTCTGACTCATGTATCAAAGCCGCGAGCAGCGCACCGCCGACGCCGTGACCCCGAGCGCTTTCAGTTACATAAACTGTTAGCTCCGCAACGCCGCGGTAAACACTCCTCTTTGAAACCGGACTTAAAGCCGCCCAACCAAGGATCTTGTCGCCATCTCTCACCACCAATCGCGCGAATTGAAGATGCGCTGCGTCCCAGTGTTCCCACGATGGAGCTTCTGTTTCGAAAGTGCTGTTCCCTTCCTTGATTCCCTCGAGATAGATCGAACGGACCTGTTCCCAATCGCCCGACGTCATCGGATCAATGTTCATCACGTGAAACCTACTTGATCAGTGCTTGAAAGCGTTCAATCGAAAGCTCCTCGGGTCGCAGTGGAAAATCACCAAAGAACACATGCAGGTTGCACATCGTTACGACATAGCCGTGGTAGATCAGTCGCGCAGTCACTTCCGGTTTGAACTTACTCAGCGACGTAGCCACGGTTGAGTTCTCACTCGCGATCTGCGCCCACTGCTCGCTTGTTGGTCCATTCTTCAAAAACTCCAATACTTCTTTTGCGCGGTCAGCGGCCGGTCCCGTGTATCTAGCGAAATCACTCGCCACCACAAACGGACTCTGCGAGATCTGGACGAGCACGCTTTGAAGCCCGGATGACTTCGCGGGATCGAGCGGATCGTAGCTATCGACGATCAACTGTCGCCGCACGTTGGTCGTGTTGATGTACATAACATCGTTCACTCGAAGCAGAGACGCGAGCTCACCCACAAGCGGCATGAGCCTGCGACGAAAAGGATTCCATGGAATGCGTGCCGACGCATTCACAACCACGAGTTGCTTCGGTGCAGGTCGACCGGGTGCCAGATTCGGATAACGCCTGGATCGTGAGGCCTGACCGCGCGCCCATTGATCTCCCATGTTGTCGTAGACACCGCCGTCAGTCAGCACCATATGCTCCGGCGGGGCAGGTGGACCACCCGCGCTCGGCGGCGGCGCTCCAGTGAACTTGTGATTTTTAGTCGGAAGAGTTGAGGGTGGAAAGCCGCCGGGAAACGCTGCTGACGCCTGCACGGCCCGCGCTAGCAACAAATCAGCGGGCACTCCGTGTCCGAGCGCGTAGCTGTAAACAAAATCGCCCGCGAAATAAACCTGTTCGGCCGAACGAAACTCAGTGGAGCAGATTACGTGGTCGAGGTCTTGTTTCTTTATGTCGGCCAGTTTTGTTCCGCGCCCGGTTGGTGAGAAGAGGGTGGTGTTGAATGCGCGCGCACACACGCGCCCACGCGCCGCAAAAATGTAACCCCACAGAGTAAGTCCAATGAAGAACAACAGTAGCCGCCCGTACCACGGCACCGGCGCGATCGCGGGCACCAGGATCACAAGTATCGCGGCTATGATCAGTATTGCCAGATAGACTTTCGTAAAGAACGGCGCGAACAGTGTTCCCGATTTCGCGATCTGCGTCGCGAGTGGCGAAGCTACGCGGTTGCGGAACTCAGTGCCATCTGTCTTTCTGAAGTCTAAATTCTGACCGACTAACCCGTTCGTCAACGAGCCGCCTGAAACTGAAGCGATCGAAGTTACGTATGCATTAGCCTTCGCATCGACGAGATACATCAAGGCGCCGAGTACGAACAGTGTGGCGCGGTGTCCACCACCTGATAAGCAAACTGCCAAACTTTTGGTGTTGTCATTTGAGGGAGTGCTCATGGAGTGATGCATACGTAATTCAGACCCCAAAGTCAACGTTTTCGTGTTACTGCCTCGAAACAACCGCGGTGTTTTGAAACGCCGCCACGATCCAGCGATCTTTTTCTTTAGTCATCACTAACGTAAGCAATGCGTCCTGTACCAGATCCTTAGTTGGGCCATCCCGGTGACCGTCGACATGGACCACAGCCACATCCGATCGAAGAAATCGAATCTGTCTGACCTTTAAAGTGAGCGTAGTGTCTTTAAAGATCGTGTCGAAGATCTGCTGATGCATCTTGTCGATCGTCGGACGACCCTTGAGGTACATACCGTTAATAACAACGTAGTCAGCGTCTTCTGCGAAGGGCTTCGCGAAGGCCGGTCCGCTCTTGGCGTTCCAGGCGCTTTCCAGTTGCCTCACGTTCTCGCGAATCGCTGTTTCATCCGCACTGCGTTGGTTTAGTGCATGCGGAACCGGCGTGACGCCCAGTAGCAAAAGTGTGATGAGTGTAAATATCATTGTTGTCCTCCACTCAGGAAAGCGACGAATCAAAAGCAAAGTGGCCACCCCAGATGGTAGAATCCGCGCCGTGCCCACGATTTCCCCGCAGGAAATAACCCAGTTACTCGCCAATTGGGGTAAAGGCGACCGGTCTGCGCTCGAGAAACTACTTCCGCTCGTGCATTCTGAACTACGCAAAATCGCGCGGCGGCAAATGAGCCAGGAGCGACCTGGCCACACCTTGCAAGTAACGGCGCTTATTAATGAGGCGTACCTCAAACTTCTCGGTCAGGAAGGATTCGAGTGGCACAACCGCGGGCACTTCTTTGCTGTTTGCGCACAGATAATGCGCCACATCCTGATCGATCACGCGCGCGCTCACACACGCGACAAACGTGGCGGCGGCGCTATCAAGGTTTCATTGAACGATGCTGACGCAGCCGTGATGATAGGAGAAAAAGCAGAACACTTGATCGCACTCGAAGGCGCCCTCCGTTTCCTGGAAAGTGTTGACCCGCAGAAGGGCAGGATTGTAGAGATGCGTTACTTCGGCGGTTTGAGCATCGAGGAGACAGCAGAAGTACTAAACATTTCACCGAGAACAGTGCGGCGTGAATGGCAACGCTCGAAAGCGTGGCTGTACAGAATGATAGTCGAAGGGACTACTGATGAAACCCGACCGCTGGCGAAAGGTTGATGAACTTTTCGAAGCTGCACTCGAACGTGAACCGCAAGCGCGCGCTGCGTTCCTCGATAAAGCTTGCGGCGACGACGTAGAGCTGCGTCGTGAAGTCGAGAAGATGCTCAGCTTTGAAAAGCAGGCCGAAGACTTCATTCAAACGGACGTGTTCGACGTTGCCGCGCAATTGATCACTAAACCTCCCGAAGTTCAACGCTCAGTAAAAAAATCAATCTTTACTTCCGCATCAATCGACGACGCTCGATTCATCCCGGGCGACGTGCTCTCCGATCGCTATCGAATCGTCGGGCTGCTCGGCCGCGGTGGCATGGGCGAGGTCTATCGCGCCGACGATCTCAAACTGAAACAAGCCGTCGCGCTCAAATTCCTTCCCGCTGCTCTCACGGCAAATGGCGCGGCGTTAGCGCGCTTTTACAAAGAGGTAAGCGTCGCACGACAGATTTCGCACCGGCATGTTTGCCGCGTTTACGATGTCGCAGAGTACCGGGGCGAACATTTCATCTCGATGGAGTTTGTGCGCGGCGAAGAACTCTCGTCCCTCTTGAAGCGCATCGGTCGTCTCCCACAGGACAAAGCGATCGATGTTGCACGTCAGCTTTGCGCGGGACTGGCGGCAGTGCACGAGCGAGGCGTGTTACATCGCGATCTGAAGCCAGCGAACATAATGCTCGACGAGCACGGCGAAGTGCGAATCACTGACTTCGGTATCGCAGCACTAGCAAGCGAGTTGGACCGTCGAGAAATTTCGGGAACGCCGGCTTACATGTCGCCCGAACAACTCGAGGGACAGGAACTCTCAGTCAAAAGCGATATCTATTCGCTCGGGCTCGTGCTTTATGAACTGTTTACGGGCAAGAAGGCTTTCGATGCGGCCAGCTTACCCGAGTTGCTTCAATTGCGACGCAGTGACACGACACCGACCAGTCTGTCTCACATCGTTCCTGATCTGGCTCCGCTCATCGAACGGGTCATATTCCGTTGTCTTGAAAAGGATCCGGCGAAGCGCCCGGCTTCAGCCCTTCAGGTTGCTGCTGCCTTGCCGGGTGGCGATCCACTCGCTGCGGCGCTTGCGGCAGGCGAAACTCCTTCACCAGAGATGGTCGCGGCTGCTCCAAAACAAGGCGGCCTGAAACCGGCTATTGCGATTTCGCTGTTTGCGTCTGTCTTGGTTCTCCTTGCCGTCGTTGCTTTTCTTTCGCGTAACACTGCGTTGTACCGCAGAGTTCCTTTGAATAAGTCGCCGGAAGTATTACGCGAACGCTCGACGGATCTGGTTAAAAAGTTCGGATATACAGATCCACCCGGCGACTCGGCTTACGGAATGGGTATCGATCGGGAATACCTGAGCTTCGTCCACAACACCGACACTTCGCCTACGCGTTGGGACAAACTCAATACTGGACAACCCGCCGCGATCTACTTCTGGTATCGCCAGAGTCCGCGGCCGTTTTACGTCGCGAGTGGTGAAGGCGTGATCGAGAATTATCCCGCGCCCGATCTACCCGGCATGGCGAAAGTGACCCTCGACACTCTCGGACGACTGCGTTCATTCGCTGCAGTGCCGCCGCAAAAAACTTTGACGGCGGACACCGCCCAAGCTGATTGGTCGCAACTCTTCATCGAGAGTGGATTGGACCAGACAAAGTTTCAATCTGTTCCTTCGATCTGGACCCCGCCGTATGAGTCAACGGAGCGTGCCGCGTGGGAAGGGAGTTACCCGGACCATCCGGAAATGAAAATACATGTCGAAGCGGCTGCATTTGAAGGTAAGCCGGTTTACTTCGACATCCTTGACGAGTGGGATCGACCTCGTGACGTTGGCACTTCTCTCGCGCGATTTAGAGAGCGTGCGCTGGTCGTTCTTCTTCTCTCCGTCTTCATTATTGTAATGCTGGGTAGCGCTTTCCTTGCCTTACGAAATCTGAAATCGGGCCGCGGTGATCGCAAAGGCGCCTTTCGCCTTGCCGCGTTCATATTGCTCGTCTTCTTTTTACGTTGGTTGTTTACAAGCCATCACGTAGCTACAGAAGAAGAAGCCTTAAACTTTATTGCGAACGTTCAGAACATGTTGTTCTGGACCGTATTCTTCTGGGTGGTCTACATTGCTTTTGAGCCTTTTGTTAGACGACGCTGGCCGGGGCGAATCATTTCGTGGAGCCGTTTGCTGGCTGGAGGTTTTCGTGATCCGCTCGTGGGCCGCGACCTGCTCATCGGGGCACTCTTTGGACTCGGACTTGTTCTGTGCGGTTTTTATCTCGCGAACTTAGTACCGCAATGGTTTGGGTATCTGCCGAGCACTCCGTGGTGGGATTTTCCAGCAACGCAACTGCTGGGGCTTCGTTCATTTGCGTATGGATTCACCAATCAAATCTACGCCTCTGTCTTTCAGGGATTCATGCTGCTATTCGTTCTGCTGCTGTTTTTCATAATCCTGCGAAGAGAGCGCGTCGCCGCTTTCGCTCTGTGGCTGATCATTGCTGTCGCTCTGAGTCTGACGTATGAAACTCCGGTTGGTATCCCTTTCGCATGTCTCGGTGCGTTCATGTGCGTCCTGGTTCTTTACCGTTATGGTTTACTGGCTCTGATTACGGCGATATTCTTTCTGCACCTTGTGATTTTTTATCCGATCACATCTGATCTGTCAGCATGGTACGCCGCGGATTTCGTGCTCGCGCTGATCATCTGTGTCGCGCTGACAGGTTTTGGATTCTACACATCGCTCGCGGGCGAACCGCTGTTTCGCGGCACCTTGCCGGATGATTAGAAAATGAATGAACTTTCAAACAAGGCACCCCGTTCTTTGCAACAGTGTCTGCTAATCGGCGGAATCGGTTTTTGTGTAGTAAGTCTCTGCGTTTTTGCAACTGTCGCATTCGCTGAACGGTGGATGTATCGCAATCTCGGAGAGCTGGGCGCTTATCTGGCCTGGACTGTACTGTTCATTTTTTTGGGTGGTGCAGTTCTCGGATCGTTGGTCACTGGTCGTTGGCGACTGCCGAAGTTCTATTTGTTGTATGGCCTGGCATTTTTCTTGTACTCGGTTGGGTGGGTCGTTGCGTATTTCATTTCACCCGGGCCGGTGGGTGAATGCATCGGATCACTCGCAGGATCGATCTTGATGGCGCTCGTTTTTGCGGCTGGCTTTAGAGCGATGAACTCGACTTTGAAGTTTGCGGGGCTGTTGTTCGTCGCGAATTCTGTCGGATATTTTCTTGGCTCCGCGCTTAATAATTACTTCAAGGGTAGCACCGGAATGTTATTTTGGGGCGTCGCGTACGGCCTCTTTCTCGGAGCAGGAATCGGCGCCGTGCTTTACTACGCGCAGGTCAGAACCGCGACGCGTTAGCGTCGGATCGATCAAGGTATGACATGGAAACGGGAGAATTCTTGACGAGGGCCACGATCTGGATCGCGATTGTGGCGTATGCGATTGGCAGCGTAGTCTTCGCGCTCGCGCGCGGGAGAGCTGCGTGGGACTCAGCCACACGATTCTTATGGACCATCGCCGTCATGTCTCTTGTTGGTCACTTTATTTCCGCATACCAGTTCTATCACCACTGGAGCCACGAGTCCGCGTACCTCGATACAGCGCGTCAAACCGATGAAGTCGTCGGTCTTAACTGGGGCGGTGGCTTATTCATCAACTACTGTTTTCTGATTATCTGGATCATCGACGTTGGCTGGTGGTGGCTTCGCGGCCTGAGCTCCTATCGCTCACGTCCATGGCCAGTGGTTGCCGCATGGCATGGTTTCATGATCTTCATCCTGTTCAACGCCATGGTGGTTTTTAAAGATGGCGCCGTCCGTTGGGTTGGTCTCGTGATCTGTTTAGTCTTATTTCTTTCATGGGCACGTATAGCAAGACAAGGCTTGACGCCGGACCACTCGCCCTCCCGTTCTATTACGGTTGGGTGAACGTATTTATAGCTGCGCTCGCGATGGTCGGAACTCTTCCGGGCCGTACGCAGGGTCTTGGACTGATCACCGAATCACTACTCGCGGATCTGCAAATCGATCGCGTCGTCTTTGCCCGCATCAATCTATGGGCGACGTTGATTGGCGCACTTTTCTGTCTCGGTGTTGGGAAACTAATCGATCGTTACGGCAGTCGAGTTGTACTGACGGTAGTGACCCTCGCACTTGGGTCAGTCGTGCTTTTGATGAGCGGGGCAAAAAGTGTGATGGCGATCGCGATACTGATCACTCTTACACGCGGTTTCGGACAAAGCGCGCTTTCAGTCGTCAGTATCACCATGGTCGGGAAGTGGTTTGTGCGTCGACTCAATCTCGCTATGGCTGTTTACACCGTCGCGTTAAGTGTGGGCTTTATGATGGCGTTTCCCTTGATCGGCGCGATGGTGATTTCCAACGGCTGGCGTACTACCTGGTGGGCCATCGGTCTGGCGTTGTTGTTTGGTCTTGCGCCACTTGCAGTGCTTCTCGTTAGAAGATCGCCGGAAGCGTGTCTGCTCGAGAGTGATGGTGAAGTCGTCCAGGACCAGAAGCCGGACGCAGGTTTTACGCTCACGCAAGCACTGGGGACTCCGAGCTTCTGGATATTTGGAGTAGCAAGTGCGGTTTATGGACTAATCGCCTCGGGCATTGCTCTGTTCAACGAGTCGATCCTGGCTGAAAGAGGGTTCGACGCTTCCACTTACCATCGCAGCCTCATCATCGTTGCGCTAACTGCACTGGCGGGGAATTTCCTCGGCGGGTGGCTGACGTCTCGGTGGACCATGAACCGTCTGTTGACCCTCGCCATGCTCCTGTTGGCGGGATCGTTACTGTCGCTCCCACACGTCACAACTGAGATCCATGTCGCGGCTTATGCGGTTGTGATGGGACTCGCGGGCGGATTTGTCATCGTGATTTTCTTTTCGTTCTGGAGTCACGCCTACGGCCGCGCCCATCTCGGCAAAATTCAAGGTGCGGCACAAGCACTAACCGTAATCGCATCAGCGATTGGTCCATTGCTCCTCGCGGAATGCGTTACACGCACTGGTTCTTACGCCGCGATGTTCTACCTGCTGGCGCTTCTTGTCCTGCTACTCGCCGTTAGTGCCTGGTTTGTGAAAATGCCCGATCAACAGACTGGTCCGGCGCTCATATCCTGATCGACATTTGGCTCCGGTGCGTTTGTTCTGCTTTCCGCAAGTTGCCGAAGAACTTCGGCAAGCGCTTGCAGGTTGAGGGGCTTTGTGAGATGTGAGTAGAAACCGGCTGCGCGGGCGCGTTCGATGTCACCGCTGCGGCCAAAGCCCGTGATGGCAATAACGGGTACCTGTTGGCGACCATCGATTTGCCTGAGCTTATTCAAAAACTCGAACCCGTCCATCTCCGGCATCGAGATGTCTGAGAGAACAATGTCGAATGTATTTTCGTGAGCTAAGCGCAATGCATCGGCGCCGTTCGTCGCGGATGTCACGTTTGCGCCGCTGATCGTGAGCAACTCTTCCAGCATTGCGATCGTGTCTTCAGAGTCGTCCACAATCAGAAAATTCAAACCCGAAAGCAGGTTCAACTCGACCGCGGTCGACGCAGCCACGGCTCTCGGCGACGTCTCTCGGATCAACGGTAAGCGAATAGTGAAGCTCGAACCTTTGTTAGGTCCATCGGACTCGGCGCTAATCATGCCGCCATGAAGTTGCACAAGTTGTCGAACGAGTGCGAGACCAATACCAAGCCCGCCGTGTCTTCGCCTGTTACTTCCATCAGCCTGCCGAAACATCTCAAAAACATGAGGCAAAAAACTCGGATCGATTCCCTGCCCGGTGTCTTTCACTACCAAAACCGCCTCGCCGTTTTCAGTTCCCAGGCCGATGTCGATACGACCTCCCGTGGGCGTAAACTTCACCGCGTTATTCAAAATGTTCCAGGCGATCTGCTGTAACCTCAACCTGTCGCCGTCGACGAGCAGGAGTTGATCGCTCACGTTCAAATGAATGTTAATTCCCTTTGCGATTGCGTCGGCACGCACAGTCTCAACGGCGCTATCGATGATTGCAGGGAGCGAAATCGTCTCCTGGTTCAATGAGACCTTGCCTCTTTGCAGTCGCGACAGGTCGAGCAAGTCGTTGATCAATTGCGATTGCGACTGCGCATTTCGCTTCAACGCGTCTGCCATTTTCAAAAGACGCGGGGAGTTCTCGATCTCCCGCATCCTTAATAAAAGCTCCGAGTACCCGAGGATCACGTTCAACGGATTGCGCAGCTCATGCGACAGTGTTGCGAGAAACTCGTCCTTGAGCTGGTTGGCTTTCTCGGCCGCATCGCGCGCTTCCTGTTCGCGCTGTAACAATTGCTCGCGCTCTGCTTCAGCCCTGAGCTTCTCAATCGCAGTCCACGTTCGTTCAGCAACGGTTTGCAGCAGCGACACTTCTTCTTTACTCCACTGCCGGGGCTTGTCGTCGCTGACGAAGAGCGAGGCGACCCAACGGCCTTCGCGCATCAACGGCACGGCAACGTACGCCCGCTCGCCCGTCTGCGCATACGTTCGTTCGTAGTCGCTTGACGTTCGCGGATCGATCTTCGAGTCGACATTGACGACGGTGTTTCCGCGTTCCATTTCACTCGAAGTGATGCGGCTGTACTCTGAAATCCGATGCTGACCGGCGACCGACGCAGCGCCGTTGCAATAGTCTCGATGAATAGTTTCGAGATCGCGGTCGACATCAGTTTCATTGAACAAACAACGGCGTGCGTTAAGATGTGTGCCGACAGTTTCAGCCACTGCGTAAGACAATTCGTTCGGATCGTAAATCGTGCGAATCAGCTCGCTGACACGAACGAGTACCTCCAAACGATTCTCAGCTCGCCGTTGTTCGTCGATATCCTGCACGACAACTATTACGCCCGCGAGTTCGTCTCTTTGATCGCGAAACGGAACACTCAAAACACGCGTCCAGATCTGTTTTCCATCTGCCGACGTGTAAAGCATCTCGACGCCCGGGCTGACTGACTCACCTCGCATCGCGCGGGCGCTCGGCCATTCAGACGGCTCGAGCTGGCGACCTGCGTCGTCCCATCCGCGCCAACGCGCACGCAGGATCGGATCGAGCGATGAAAGCTTATCTCCTACGAAGTTGTTCAAAAGTGAATTCCTGATGAGGAATCGCCCTTCGCGATCGGTTAACCCGATACCGACGGGAAGCTGTTCGAGAAGCGCAGTCAATCGCGCTTCGCTTTGTGTGAGAGCGAGGTTCGCGAGATGCCTTTCTCTGCCCGTGCGATTGAGTGTAACAGCGGTCCACCAGGTCAACGCGGCGAAAATCACAAGAATCGCCAGCACGAACCACGCCGTGCCGAAGCCCCCTCCGAACCACCCTGCGTTACGTCCTATCGTACGTATCCAACCTAAAACGATGACGAGGAGAAACGCAGGCCACATTCGCCGCGCGACTACAGTTCCCGGGTTGTTTCCAAGAAGAGTTGCGACGACACCACGCTCGGGACGAGCCAGAAGAATTGCGGCACAAATGCTCAGAAAAGCGACGACCGTATGTAGTGCGATCGTGAAGTAGAGCGCGATGGGTTCAATATCAATTCCGTAAAAGTAGTAGAGAAAAACGAGGAGCGTGATCGCTACTACCATCAACACCGACGTGTTTGATAAACGGAATAAGCGAGGCGAATGTGCGTCCAGGAATGAGATCCCAATTCCCAGAAAAAGAAAGTTCAGTGATGCCGCGACACCCATGCGGCCCGGGAACGATTGGCCGGCCTCTTGTTTCGACTCGTAGAAGAGCAACTGATCGATACCGATGTTCCAACCAAAGAGATGCTGACTCAAAGTGACGAGTCCAACGATTGCGACCGTTGCGGCAAATAGTTGTGCGAACCGCCGATTGATCGTCGATGCCGATCTGTCGTGCAGTAACAAGACGGAAATGGCGACCAGCATCAGGCAAACCGCAGTGTTTGCCTTCATCGTTACGAGCGAAGGGTGAACTCGCTTAAGAATCTCGATGTTGAGTATCCAACCGAGTAAGGCGACAAGACCGATCGAGAACGTCAGCGAAACAAAGACGATCGACAGGTATTTGCACCACGCCAACTGTCGCGGCGGGTAATCTGAAAGCGATTCGTTTGTTAGCAGAGATGTCACCGAAGTGAAGCAGTTTTTTCCTGGGGCAGTGGACGCAGTCTATCCTGACTGGTAATCCCCCGACAAGCTGTGCGATAAGTTGACGTTTAGTTAAATCAGCCCAGAGGAGAAGTATCTTTTATGCAGGCAGAACAGAAGCTGGCGAATACGACTGCGGTTAATTTGAGTGATTATGATGCGATTAACAAAACAATCCAGCACTACATCGATGGCGGAAAAACGGGCAAGAGCGAGGAAATGAAGCTCGCCTTCCACCCTGATGCGACGATCTTTGGATACAGTGGAGAAGATCTGTTCGGCGGACCAATTCAAAAACTATTCGAGTGGGTTGACCAGAATCCGCCGGCAACCGAATTACAGGGCAGGATTGCGAACATCGATCTCATCGAGACAGTCGCGACCGTGCGGCTCGAACTGGAAAACTGGAACGGGCGTCGATTCACCGATCTCTTCACGCTGCTGAAGGTCAACGGAGAGTGGAAGATCTTGAGCAAAGTATTTCACCTTCACCCGTAAAGCCCTTCGTCCGATGATGTCTTAGATTGATTTCTCTGTTGTAACCTCTGTGTCTCTGGGGTTAACTAATTCGTGGCTAGAATCACCACAGAGACACAGAGACGCAGAGATTACACGGAGAAGAAGGTTAAGTTAAGACACTAGGCTTCGTCCTCACTTTCGTGGTTTTTGGGTGTTTTTAAGTTAAACTTGGACGAGGAAAAACCGCATGAGCACAACCTCTTCACATCGAGTGCATATCGGCGAAGTCATTCGCAATGCGGTCGTATTTAACCCGGCAAATCGTCAGGAACTCCTCATGAATCCAGACATCCTCATCGAAACTGTCTCAAGTTTTTTCTCACTGCTGCGAGAGCGTCAAATCGATTACGTTCTCGTTGGTGGCATAGCTCTGCTTCAATACGTGGAAGGGCGCAACACGGAAGACATCGATCTGATCATGGCCTTGTCGGCCCTGGAACGTTTGCCTGAATTAAAACTCGAGAGCCGTGATGTTGATTTTGCCCGCTTCAGGTTCAGCGACCTCAGAGTAGATATTCTCTTAAGTAGTAATCGGCTGTTCGACGAAGTGCGGAAGCGTTACACGACTTCAAGACGTTTTGTGGAACAGGAGATTCCTTGCGCTACCGTCGACGGACTGATCTTAATGAAGCTGTACGCGCTTCCCTCGCTTTATCGCCAGGGCAGCTTTACACGCGTGAGTCTCTACGAAAACGACATTGCGACATTGATCCACGCTCACAACCCACCCGTTGAATTGATTCTTGCCGAGTTCAAGGAGTATTTGAATCACGCAGACATGGCGCAAGTCGAACAGATCGTGCAGGAAGTCCAGGAGCGAATCAGGCGTTTCAACAGTTGAGTTAGTGCGTTGTTTCAGACGAGGATGGCTCGCGTTTGAAGATGCGGAAAAGGTAGTAGTAGGAGGGGAAGAGGAGGATGGCGCCGAGTACGAGAGCGCCGAGCAGAAGTTGAAGCGTAATGCGCGGGGCGGCGGCGGAGAAGATTGTGATGTCTGGTTCGACCAGATGTGGGTACTGCGCGAAGGCCCATCCGAGTAAGATCAACGTAACTTGCGCTGCGGCGCAAACGCGCGCGAGACGGTATCGCCTGGTCCATAACGTATAGAACGCGCCTGTCGCAAAAGCCGCAGTCAAAACGTGTAAACCCACGGCCCACGAGGTGCGGCTAATACCGGCGCGAACAGTCGGCGCGCCCGTCCCCGCCAGTAAAAACACCGTCAACGCCAGGATACCGACAATCATCCCTGCCACCAACGCGCGGAGTCGAAAGTCTTCCTGCAACTCTCGTTGTCGTGTTTCCAGCGTCAGGTAAACCGCAGCCAGAAACGCGAACAACGCGAGTGCAAAAAACCCAACTGCAAATGGGAACGGCGCCAGCCACGCATTGTAAAAGCCGCTCGTGACGACGCCGTTCTCCACGCGAATGGTTCCGGAAGCGATAGCACCGAGAATGATCCCGAGCAAGACGGGCGTGATAATGCTCGCGATGGAAAACAAAAGACTCCAGCGCCGTTGCACATCGTCGCGCTGAACGTCATAAGTGCGAAACGTGAAAGCTGTGCCGCGCAAAACGATCCCGATAAGCAAAAGGGTGATGGGAATGTGCAGGGCCGTAGCGATCGCCGCAAACGCAGGCGGGAATGCGGTAAAGAGGATGACGAGCACCAGTATGATCCAAACGTGATTGGCCTCCCAAACAGGGCCGATAGCCTTTGCGATGAGTGCTCGTTGTTCCTGCGCGCGCTTGCCGAACGCAAACAAATCCCACACACCGCCGCCGTAATCTGCACCACCCAACAGCGCATACAAAACGAGCGAAGCGATCATCACACCAGCGATAATCGTTTCAAGCGACAAATCGAGCCTCCTGTTGATCCGCTTTTGGACTTGCCACAACCTGCCGCAGCAACAACCAAACTGTGACGATCGCAAGGAGTATGTAAAGCACTGTAAACGTGATGAAAGGCACGACGAGTCCTGGCATGGATGTGACTGCCTCGCTGGTGCGCATCACGCCCTGAATGATCCATGGCTGTCGCCCAACTTCGGTTACCACCCAACCGGTTTCGATTGCGATGAAGCCGAGCGGCGCTGCTACCACGAGCATGCGCAGCAACCATTTAGAGTCGAGCCATGTTTTGGTTTTACGTGTCCTCACGTATTGCACCGCACCCCACAGCGCGACAAGCATCATCGCGACGCCACACGCAACCATGATCTGAAACGAAACGTGAACTATCTCAACCGGTGGTCGCACATCCGCGGGAAAGTCGTTCAATCCCTTCACTGTCGCATTCGGATCGCCGTAAGCCAGTATGCTCAGTGCATATGGAACTTCGATCGCATAACGCGTGACGCCCGCGCTTTCGTCAGGAATGCCGCCAATGCGAAACGGAGCGCCGGCTTCTGTTTGAAACTGACCTTCGAACGCGGCGAGTTTTACGGGTTGAGTTTTTGCAACTGACTTTGCGAGTAGATCGCCGCTCAAAGGTTGAAGGATCGCGGCGACACCACCGACCAGCAGTGCGATCGCAAGCGCAGCTTTGTGAAATTGATTTTCGCGATCGCGCATCAGCATGAACGCGTGAATGCCTGCGACCGCGAATCCCGTTGCCGCATAGGCCGCAAGCGTCATGTGCAACGTTTGCGGAAACGCCGCAGGATTCATCATCGCGGCAATCGGATCGATATCAACCGGTTTGCCGTCGACTAGTCGAAAACCTGCCGGCGTGTTCATCCATGCATTCGCGATGACGACAAAGATTCCCGACAGCGCACCACTGACGGCCACCATTGCACCCGCAAACAAATGCGCGCGCTGCGGTACACGCGTCCAGCCGTAAAGATAGATTCCGAGGAAGATGGCTTCGGTGAAGAACGCGAAGCCTTCGAGGGAGAACGGCATGCCGATGATTGCTCCGGCGTAACCCATGAAGGTTGGCCACAGCAATCCCAGCTCGAAGGAAAGCACTGTCCCTGAAACTGCACCGACAGCGAAGAGTATGGCTGTGCCTTTTGCCCAACGCTTCGCCAGCGTCAGATAAACTTCATCTTTCGTGCGCAGCCACTTCCATTCCGCAATGATCATCAACAGCGGCATCGCAATCCCGATCGCCGCGAAGATGATGTGAAAACCGAGCGACATCGCCATCTGCGATCGCGCTGCCAGTAGATCGTCCATCGCACGGATATCATCTCATGCAATGGATTCATTCAGCACTGAGGCCGCCAATCTAGCTGATGAGCCAACTCAGTGACCCGGGATTGCCGCTCTCTTCCTGACGCCACTTTTCCCACCAGTCTTTTAACTGAGGGTCGGCTGGTTCACCGCTGCAGCCGTCGAGTAGTTTTTCAACTGCTTTCCGGACCGCCACTGACAACTCCATTCCATCGAAGTCGGAACCACACATCTGGTCCAGCACGTGAGATCCCAAAATGCGATAGCTTTCGAATTGCGGCTCGTCGAAAAACTGGTCTGCCGTGGATTGATGTGGGAATGTTGGATGGCTCTTTCTGTACTCGAGCACGTCTCGCGGTTCATCGCCATAGATCGCCGGTTTGATGTATAGCAACAAGCCGTCCTTGACCTGGCGACCGTCGATGCAGCTGTAACGAATTCTTCCGACCGCCCAATACATTCCCTTCTTAGTTTCGCCGGGTTCAGGACGGAAAATCGGCATCGCCGTAAACTCGATCGGTATTCCGAGATCGATGCGCACTTTGCGGATCGCATTCCCCAAATCTCCGAAGCGATAATCGCCGTCCGCCGCAGCGTCGGAAACCACGATCACGTTGCAGCGCCGGAGCACCATTTCATAGATCCCGAGATTCTCGAAGTGTCCACCATCGGTAAGATAGACGTAAGCATTTTCATCATCAGTCAAGCCGAGCGCTTCGTCGAGAATTGGCGAGACCGATGAGGTTGGGCACGGCTGTTGGAAGGATTCGTTCCCAGCGGGTCCTGGATTGCCGAGCCACCATCCTAAACGGACGTTGAAAAAAGTTAGCACGAGCGAAAGCACTGGCGAGGTTGTGTAATAACCCATGTTGGAACTCGCCGCGGCTCCGGAAATCGCGGCAGCCGTTCCGATGGAAATCCCGCCAGTGTCGATACCACCGTAAATTTTCGAATCTCGATAGCCCAGACGGAAGCAACCGGAATACAGAGGGCTCACGCTGAACGGTTCAGCTTTACGTTGCTGCCATGCGAGGTTGTCGCCGCCGACAAGGTTGAGGGTCGTGTTTATGATAGGCAGCAACCGGTAAGTTTTATCCTCTTCTTTGCACCTGATGTAATTCGGAAAAGTTTTTTCGAGGATCCTGCGATTCAGCCATATGCGGTCGGTGTCTCGCTGCGCCCGTTCGATCGCATTGGTCGGCTCCTTCGTGTCGCATTCGGTGAGGTTTACGTCCTGCAAAGCGTGATTCAAGTCTGTGCGAAGTGCAGCGACAAGTCGCATCGAATAGTCACGGGGATTAGGAACGCTCGCGAGGCTCTTCAGTACACCAGGCTTGGAGAGATAGTCGATAACGTTCGTGGAGCTGTCGTTGCCGTTTGATGAGGAGGTGTTCTTGTGGGTGAGCAGCTCCCGGGCCAACTCAACGGGTTTGAGAATATCGTCTTCGTCAAATAAACCCGTGCGCAACTCATGCATGGAGATGTTGTCAGCCGGATCAAATCCAGTGAAAGGGTTTGGCTTTCGATGAGTGTCGGGACGCGATGCTCCGAGGAAAGCGCGTATCAAACGGTTGCGATACCCACCGTGAAGCGAAAAATATTCAGATTCACCTTCAACGACACAATCAGGCCGAACCCAACTAACACAATGCACAGCAAACCAGCAAGCCAGAACGGGGTCAGATGAAGCAGGTTCATGTGAGCGAGTTTCAGCACATGCCAGAAATACGGGTTTTCCGAGCTGAAGTTAATGCTTTTCGCGTAGTACGCGTGACTCAAGAATTTGCTCAACGCCTCCGGGAGGTAAGCGATCCCGACCAGGATGCCGCTTGTTACCAATGAAAGAACCACGAGGAGAAAAACAATAAAACTGAGCGCCAGCAAAGGCAGCGCCTTCGCCATTACGGCGTCAAGAATTCCAGGTTCCGAACCGTTGGACGACTTGGCGCCAGCCGGTGTTTTCGCGCTTCGGCCGGCGATTGCGGCAAGCACACCGGAGATACCACCGAATGAAGTCAAGAGTGTTGGCGCGCTCAACAGAGTGATTGGACCAAAGATCACGAGGACATTGAAGACGGTCCAACCGAGTATGACGATAAGCACCCATGCACTCAGTCGCGACCACCATTCACGATCCTCATCATTAATCCGCGGACTCTTGCTCGATCCGCCGATATACAACGTTGCACCCAGCAGGAACACGAGCAAGAACGCTGGTGCTGCCAGGCACGCGTAAAACTCGAGGATCCAGGCACTCCACGTCCAGGGATATGCGGGCGCACTGAGATCTAAAGTTTTGTCGCGAAACGCATCGAAAGAAAAGGTCGCCAACCACAGCAAGCCTCCTCCTCCAAGTCCTGCGATCAGCAAGTAACCAAGGTCACGTGTGAAGATCCCATTCACTCCGAGACGCAGGATTGCTTTAATGCTGCGAAGCCGGCCGAGGACCCACGCCGAAACAATCCACGCTGAAGCCGTCGTAACTATTCCGAAGATTACGAAGGCCCATATGCTTTTCGGCAGCGTGTTGTTCTGGACGGACCAGATCCAGTAGGTCGTCATACAAAAAGCAGCGCCAGTTAACGGGAACAGGCACCAGCGTAAGAAATATCTCTGGTTCGATCTGCGACGCCATTTAGGACTCGCCTGTCGCAGCTCTTCTCGAACGCTTGGCCGATTGAACATGATGTACGCAATGGCCCACACGGTTAATCCGAGTCCAAGCGCAAGGAACCAGTAGCGTCCCGCAAACGGAGAAATAGACAGTGCTCGTAGAATTGAATCCAGCTTACTCTGCTGCTCGGGCGGTGCAATCGTTAGCGCTACCACCATTCTTGGCAGCATCAACACGCCAAGCAGCAATGGAATGAATACCAACCAATTCAAAACCAGATTTCGCAGGTAGATGCCGATGAAGGTCCACGTGTCTGCACTAAGCGCGCCGACCTTTGGCGTGATGAAGTTGCTGTAGCGACGCAAATATCTGATAGGTTCCGGATCCGGATCTACCTTTTTCCGTGGCGCACTATTTTTCAACTCCTCTGTTACGCCTTTCAGCCCTTCAGGATGTCGATGAATCCACGCAGCGAGCCAGCTACCCATGTAGCCGCCGCCGGAGACTGTCGACAGGTAATGAAACTTGTCGAGCAACTCATGGCGCGCAAGACCCTGCATCAGGCCGAGGGCGAAAGTTCCACTGCGAATGCCTCCACCTGAAAGACATAGTGCCGCGGGCTTCTTCTCGTGAATGCGTTGATAAATCGCGGCGAGACGGATGATGTGAATTTTTTCGAAGTATTCGGGGAAAGCAGCTTCGAGCAGTAAACGATTGAAGTGTGCGAGGTCATCGCCTTTCAGCTTGCACGATGAATGAATGTCCCTCATACCCTGAGTCATGCTATCCAACCAGAAGTTAGAGAAACGTTCCTCGCGGAAAAGATCGGCAGTCGGGAAAAATGCGTTGAGAGCGTCAGCAATCGATTTAGCATCGCTTTTCAGGTCGCCGGCGAGCGGCTGCTTTCTCAACTCGTTGCGCAGGTAGGCAATTAACTTTTCCTTGGCGAGTTTGTCAGGGTCTTCAGCAACAGGAGTGGTAGGCTGGTCGAAAGCACGGCGGGCTATACGCGCAACGCTTTTGCGAAATCGAGTCGCTGTTTTTTTTATTCGGGTCCACAAACCTTCCGGCGGCGGAGCGACAGGAGCGGGCGCAGGAGCGGGCGCGGGAGTTAAGTTTAATTCATTAAAGAATCCTTCCGGGTCTTTGATGTGCGAGGCGTCGAAAGTCCAGTCGAAGGTAGGCATCACTTGACGAGGTGCCTTCTCCGGGTCGCTTTCTGCGTAACCTTCAGCCGGCGAGGCAGAGTACTCCATGGGTTCGTCCTTGTGGTCAACTAACTTAACCCATTTGCTTTCCGCGGGACTTTCCCGGTGCAGGGCTGCGTACTCTGCCTCAAGAACCTGAAACAAATAAAGGGGGAGTTTTGACATGGCTGTCCTCACAGTGAGCGTTCTGAATCATATGAGAAACGGGCGAGATTTATTTCAACTCGCGTCAATTTACTGCGGCTTCGTGCCGCGCGCAATTATCATCTGCGCGGGAAACTTCATTTGATTTTGAGGAAAGAATTCCTGAACGGCTCGTTCGACCTCACGCGCCATCTGCGACTGCTCTTCTGAGCCGAGTCGCGTGAGTTTTTCCCGTAGAGTGTCAGAGGTTTGGGAGCGCATCGCCCAAAACTCGGCAGGTGACACCGGCGCCGCGATGTCGAATTTGATCACGTGATCTTCGACGTTGATTGCGCCGGCCTGTCTCATCACGTTCGCCAGCTTCTCTGGTTCAGCGTAACGAAATGCATTCGGAGCTTCGGGATCAGCGGGGGCAGGATCCACGAATTTGTCCACTACGCTGGTGACGACGTAACAGAATGGATTGAGCTCACTCTTGTGCCAAACCGCAAATGCCAATGCTCCACCGGGTTTCGTGACACGAAGCATCTCGCGCATGGCTGCATGCTCATCAGGAAAAAACATGAAACCGAGGCGACTGACCACCGCGTCGAATGAGTTGTCGGGAAATGGAAGCGAGTCGGCCGTACACTGTCGAAACTGAATGTTACTGATGCCGCGACGATTCGCTTCGGTGCGAGCTGCCTCAACCATCTCCGCCACAGCGTCAGTGCAGGTCACTGATCCTGTCGATCCAACTACTCCGGCGATCGTGAGCGAAGGTTCTCCTGCACCACCAGCCACGTCGAGCACGGATTGCCCTTCGCGGATGGCTGCATGCTCGATCACCGCTCGCGTTAGCGGTGCAAACATGGTGTGAATTGTGGCGCTGTGCCTGGACCAGTACTCTGCCGACTCTCGCCATCCATCAAGGATGTTGTTTGGCTCTCCCATGCTCTCGTTGTTAGTATCTACCACAAAAAATGGACAAGCGCATACTTCTGATCAGCAACTCTACCTTGTACGGCAGTGGGTATCTCGATCACGCTGAAACTGAAATTCGCAGTTTCCTTGGAGACGTGAAACGAGTGCTGTTCGTTCCTTTTGCGTTGTATGACCGCGACAAGTACGCGGCAACAGCACAGCAACGCTTCGCGAAGATGGGATACGCGCTCTCATCAATCCACACTGCGGCTAATCCGAAGCAAGCGATCACTGACACGGATGCCGTGTTCACCGGCGGGGGAAACACCTTTCGGCTCCTGAAGGCGCTTTACGATTATGATCTGCTCCGTTTTATTCGAGAAAGAGTAAACGCAGGAATGCCGTACATCGGATCGAGCGCGGGTTCGAACGTTGCCGGCCCGACGATCAGGACTACGAACGATATGCCGATCGTACAGCCACCATCTTTCGACGCGCTCGGACTCGTATCTTTTCAGATCAACCCTCACTACCTCGACTCCGATCCTAATTCGAAACACATGGGCGAGACGCGCGAAGAGCGGATCCTTCAGTTTCTCGAGGAGAACGACACGCCTGTTGTAGGCCTGCGCGAAGGCGCGATGCTGCGAATCGAGAATGGTGAGACGATCTTGCGCGGCTCGACGGGTGCTCGGATCTTCCGCAAAGGGCTAGAAGCTATTGAAACCTTTCCGGGCGCCCACCTAAACGCGTTTTTGTAGCCACAAAAGGCACAAAAAAGCACCGTTAATTCGTTAAATCCTTTGTGCTATTTGTGATCCCAACCATCCGCCTCTGAAACCCGCGCGGCGGAGGCCGGTGATGAGGTAGGGACAGCGACGAAGCAGTCGCCAAATTAAGCCCGTACGGTAGTTCTCGATCATCATGATGATCGGGCCCTGGTCCAGTCCGTAATATCCTTTCGAAACCCAGCCCTTGCCATTTCGTGAAGTAAACGTCGGGTTGTAACTGCACTTGAAGCCGTATTGATTCGTTATTTGGGGATACTCTTCGTTGAGACGATGAAGAGACGGCAGCACCACTTCAGGCGCAAACGGCAGTGACGCCGCAACTGCCCACGGCGCAAGCGTGCCGTCGTCAGGACCGAATGGAAACGAACGAGCAATGTAGGAGTAAAAACGGATCTTTCGGCCATTGATGCGACGCTCTGCCGGACCGGGACCATCGCTCGCCGTGATGCCCCAACTGAATCGACCATAGCCCGCAAAGTTTTTCGGGTTGCGCATCGCGTAAGCCTGCTGTGCATAGATGGCGCGACGACTATTCTCGAAATAGTTGATTGACTTGCCTGCCATGTACTCGTCCTGAATGCCTCGAAAGTCGATCCACATGTGCGAGAGGTGATGAATGAATAGTGGACCAGCGTACAGAAACTCGTGACCGTAAAGTTTTTTCCACTTGTAGGTTCTGGTCCATGCGTGATAGCTCTTCTCGGGAAGTGGAAAAGTCGGCGACGCGAGTCCGAGAATGTAAAGTATCAACGCTTCGCTGTAGCCGGTCCAACGGTACCTGATAAATCCTGTTTCGGGTTTCCAACCGTGCGTGACCGTCAGCCCGCGGTTCTGTGCCCACTGCCAATCGACGCGCGCGTAAAGCGACTCGGCGAGCCTGCGGATCTCACTTTCATTTTTTGTGTCGCGATCGAAATAAGCCGCGGCCGTAAGGGCTCCGGCGATGAGGTAAGTAGTGTCGATCGTCGAGAGCTCAGAGTTCCACACACGCCGGCCCGTTTTCATGTCGAGGAAGTGATAATAAAAACCTTTGTAGCCGGTTGCGTCCGGCTCTTTGCTATGCGGCGCGTCATGAAAAAAGCGTAACGTTGTCAACGTGCGTTTTACCGCTTCGGCCCTTGTGAAATACTTTCTTTCGACAGCGATTGGATAAGCAGTCAGTGCAAACCCAACCACTGCGATCGACGACGGCGCTCCACTACTGGTCTTATCGCGAACGAGACCGTTCTCGGTGTTTACTTCGTCCGCAAAGTACTTGAACGTGTCCCTTTCAAGCCGGGCGAGTTCTTGATCTGTAACTGAGGGCTCCAGGACTTTCATTGCGCTTTGAAATCTATCGTTATCGTGGCCACGCCGTGTGCCGGTAAAGTCGTTCTCAAAACTATCGATCCGTCACGAAAGTCTAGTGGTTGCTTTTTAGTTACAAGCCGAGACGCTTCTTCCAATCGCTCGACATCCTTACGGCCTAAATAGTCCGGCCGGCCCATCTCTTCCCACGTTCGTTTCGGATTTGCATTTTCATCGTCAACGCGCCGTATGCAGGCCGCAGCCGGTTCGCGCGCATGATCCAAACGGATCTCGATTTCTTCTGTTTCGATCGAGTGCCCGGGTGTGGTGTGATTAGTTAACAGCACTGTGACGCTCGAATCCTTCTGAATCACAGAACAATCAACAGTTTCATGCAGACCATCAACGAGCGACTGCCTGTCGCCGAGGTCGTGCAGCAACTCAAACGTTCGATACGACGGCTTCGGGATGCCGTGCAACGTGAGCAAACCAAAACCTCCGTGAAAAGGCAGTGACGGAAGATAATACTCTTCAAAAATATCTGAGAAGGTCCAGAAGCTGTAACCCTCTGCAAGGCCATTCGCTTCCATGATAGTCGAAGCGATCGCAGCGGCTGCGTAAGACTCGTCGTGCAAGTGGTCGAAGAGATTCGATGAAGTGTTCCATTCAGTGTAGTAGACCGGCCGGTTGCGCGCGTGACTGCGCGTGTTCTGCGTAACTTCCCGCATGATCCCACGCTGGCTCTTGAACAGTTGCACTTCGAGATCGGCATCACGCCCGTATCCGTCGTTCTGATAGTAGTGAGTACTCACAAAATCCGCCGGCACGTCGTTGCGCTCACAGAAATCGACGAAGTCTTCGATCCATGCGCTTTTTGCAGTCGCCGGTCCACCCACCTGGAATGACGCTGACACATTCTTGATTGCTTCCGCGGTGTAACGATAAAGACGAAAATAGTCTCGTTGAGTTCCGGTCCAGAAGGCTTTTAGATTCGGCTCGTTCCAAACTTCAAAAAACCACTTGCTGACTTCGCTCTTGCCGTAACGATCGACAGAGTGAGAAACCAGACTTTCAATGAGTTCAGCCCATTGCTTGTAATCCTTCGGTGGTGTGACGTTCCCCTGATATTTAAAGACCGTTGTGCTGCCTGAAGCCAATGCACCGGGCATAAAGCTCAATTCAACAAACGGTTTCATGCCGATCGATAGCAGAAAATCAAAAACCTGGTCGCAGTTGAAAAAAGAATAAAGGAGCTTGCTGTTCTCACGGACGACGGCACCCATGTCGTCGGAAAGCAAACCGTGAAAACGGACGTATTGGAACCCGAGCTCCGCGTGAGCTCTCTTCAGATCGCGCTGCCAGTCGGCGCGCAGCGCCATTGGCGCGTGATCGCTGCCGACCGTATGTTCCCAGAAGTGCGGGAGAGGTATCGTGGCTTCTGCAAGATCGCAGAAGAAAGTGAGCTTACTCACAGCACCTGTCGTAATGCGCGCCGGCTTAGTTCGGCAGTCACTCCATAAACCAAATGCGAAGCCAGCGCATAAGCATGAGTTGAAGCCGGATACTCGGTTGGTCCCTTCGATAACCCAAGCAGCGGCACGGTAACTTCATCGGCCAGCAACCAGAACGCGGCCCCAAACGGAACACCTGCTCCAACTGTAACCTGCGGAGAGACTTCGGCCAGTGCTCCATACAAGCCACCTGTTAACGTGCCAAAAGCATAATGGACCGCGGCACCGGCGTTTTCTTTCTCACTCTCCTTCAACTCACGTCCCAAGACGTTTCTCGAGATCACCTTTGCAGTTTCGACTGTGGCATCGTCCTGCTCTTTACCGTCCTCATGGTCATTCCCCTTGGATCCCTCAGAGGGTTGCATAGATTGTGCGCCGTGCGATTTTTCCGAGTTGCTTGCGAGTTTCATCCACGCGGCCTGAAATTGATTCATGGTCCAGGATGCGACGAGCCCGCTCGCGAGTCCGGCTACAACTCCTTTCAAAATGTCTCCATCCTGGCTCTCCTGATTACGCATGGCTCTCTCCCTTTCAATGTAACGATTGTCCGTGGTTGGACGACAATGAACGCCACCCGGCCCATGCGACAAAGCCGAGTCCGGCGATCAACGATCCCGTGATGAATGGATGAATTGCCGCCTTTGTATAAATACTCGATTCCGACACGTGCCCGGGATAACCGCCCCGTTCCTCGCCATCCTTTGTCGGCGCGTACAAACTATCGGGCCGGTTAACGGGCTTCGGACGATCTGACTTCTGCACGTCGAACATCGCCGCTTCGATCAACTTGTCCGTCAGTCGCGGTACGTATCGGCCCGCGTCAGCAAACATCTTGCCGCCGCCGCCAACGTACAAATCACGCTCGGGATTTTCAGCACAATGCAGGATCGCCTCGGCCACCGTTTCAGGAGCGTAGACCGGCGGCGGATTCTGGGGTTCGACCGGCAGAAGATTCTTCGCGTGTTTAGTGTATGGCGTGTCGATCGCGCTCGGTTTGATCAAAGTTACCGAAATCGGTGTGTCTTGCTCTTCGAGTTCCAGACGCAGTGCATCGGTGTAACCCTTGACTGCATGTTTCGTCGCGCAATATGTGCCCTGGATCGGAATGGCAACGTCTGAAAGCACACTGCCGACATTGATCAGCGCTCCACCGCGAAACCGTAAGTGAGCGCAAGCTACCATCGAGCCGTGAACCACGCCCCAGTAGTTCGTATCAAACAAGCGTCGCTGGTCGCGAAGCGACTGGTCCAAGACTGGTCCATATATCGATACGCCGGCATTGTTAACCCAGGTATCGAAACCACCAAAGTGACGGATGGTCTCGTCCGCGATCTTCTGAACATCATCGAAGTTACCCACGTCGCCGGTAACATGGATGGCTCGACCACCTTCAGCGTTGATTTCTTTAGTGACCCGGCGAAGTGCTTCTCGATTTCGTGCGTTCAGGACAACACGGGCGCCACGGTTCGCCGCCATTCGCGCGGTCACGAGTCCAATGCCCGACGAGGCGCCTGTAATCACTATGACTTGATCCTTCAGATCCTTCAATTTGAGGTTCATAGAAAGATCGCCGTGCAACTTCGTTGCCACGAAATTATTCAGGTTTTTTGGTTGGAGGGACGAGGTAGGTGTACTTCTCTAATACGTTGGGGGCCACAAAAAG
The DNA here is from genome assembly GCA_963728575.1 of uncultured Acidobacteriota bacterium. GTDB lineage: Bacteria > Acidobacteriota > Blastocatellia > Pyrinomonadales > Pyrinomonadaceae > PSRF01. Next base: position 1,950 of record CAVSKT010000003.1, on the reverse strand, counting down.
GCACAAAAATCCGAAATGAACTTTTGTGCCTTTTGTAGCTAACGTTTACTGCTCTTCAATGATCGACAAAACATTGCCCGCCGGATCTTTGAACCATGCGATCTGGTGGCCTGGTCCACGGAAAATTCCGCGCGTGTCGGTCTTGATGTCGGGCAGGTTGTAGTGTTCGAGCGTCACTCCTATCGAAGCGAGTTCGTCGATGGCTTCTTCGATGTCATCAACTGGAAAATTCAAAACGGTGAAAGAGGCCGGGGTATGGTTTGCTTTCGCATATAAGAACACCGAGTTGTTGTTGGTACTCAAGTCGAGTCCTTCGGGTGTTTCGTTCACGTCGAGTCCAAGCTTTTCGCCGTAGAACTCCTTGGCCTTTTGCAAATCGTTTACAGAAAAACTGCAAAACGTCTTTGCCGCCTTGAAGATGTTCGACACTTTCTTTCGGCTTGGAGTCGCCGCCGCTTTTGTTGTCATTACTAAATCCCCTTTCAACAAGTATCGGGCTATTAAACAACAAAGCTTGTCCCGGCATGTCGCGGTTCTTTGATCTCGTTATTACGTTTTGGTGGCAGGATCAAATAAAAGTGGAAAGAACTGTCCACTCATCTTCTCGCCAACTGCAATAGAGGGAACACCTTCCAACGGGGGCGCATCGGAAGCGGACACTACACCATCGCGAAATGCGTTGATCACAACTGCGCGCCGGGGACGTGGAGTCGCATTCGCATATGACCCATGGACCATCATCGGATGATGAAACGAGCACTCGCCTGCTTTTAGTTCGATCGGGATAGGCTTGAACTCAGCACGCTGTTCAGGCGTTAACACGTCGAGTATTGCATCCATGTGGTTTGCAAAGTTCGCACGCGGCAGCAGCGGCCATTGGTGACTGCCCGGAACGTAATGCAAACAGCCATTCTCACGAGTCGAATCATCCAGTCCAATCCAACATGAGACATGGGCCACTGGCCTAGTCCTGGTCCAATATGAGTAATCCTGGTGCCAGATCACTACGCCGCCATGATGCGCCGGCTTGTAAAAGATCTGGTCGTGCCAGAAACGCACCGGACCATCGAGCAACTGCGCAGCTGCCACTACAAAAGCTGGATTCCACAAGAGATCGTGAAGTCCGGGTGTGATGCGCCACGCACCCAGCGCATGAAAGAGGATCTTATCAGGATCGGCCGATTCGTTTGCATTGAACTCGTAGAACAAGTCGTGACCGGGATGGGCAGGATCGACCAGTTCCGCCAACTCACGGCGCAGCACCTCGAGCTGATCTTCATTCAGCATTTTGACTCCCGCGAGGTATCCGTTCTCACGATAAAAGCTGACTTGCTCGTCACTTAGCCGAAAAGGTGACGAGTCGTGGAGCTTCGGAAAGAGATCAGTTACGGGGCTGTGATAACGCGACAGGTCTTCGCTCATCGTTGGGAGTTCAATCTTCAGGTTGCTGGTTAAGCGCAAGATTACCCACGAAACAAAAAAACACAAGCTAAAGCTTGAACTGGCTTTGCCCGAAAAGCGCCTTATGCCGAGAAGATGTCCCCACGCAAAGGCGCAAAGCGCTACGCGTTTCCATGGGGTTCTCTTTGCGCCTTGGCGCCTTGGCGAGAGAAATATTTCGTCGCTACATGCGACTCGAATACTTTTCGGGTAAAGCCGCTTGAACTTCTAAAACGAAGGCCCATTTTGCACGTTTTTTACGCGTTTACGTAAGTACGGCTCGGGCGCGCGCAGGCGCATCGACGGGGCGCTCGAACGCTACGTCGAGGCCGCCAAGCGCACGCTCCCCCGGCACATGAGCTTCGAAGGCCTGCGGGTCGTCGGTCGATTGCGCCAACGGCGCGGGCCTACAAGGCGGCGCCGATGGCGCTCGCAGGAGCTCGGCGCCGAGGTCATCTCGTCTCGGCGTCGACCCCGACGGCTTCAACATCAATCGCGATGTCGGATCGA
>CAVSKT010000002.1:0-164525 GCA_963728575.1 uncultured Acidobacteriota bacterium | reverse complement strand
CGAGCGTATAGTTAGAGGCGTGGCGACGACAGCGGGCATTCCTGAAGATCGTGCGCCTACAGTGAAAGTGAGTGAAGGAACGGGCTCAACTTACAACGACCCGCAGTTGAGCGAGCGTCTTGCAGGAGTATTCAAACAGGCATTTGGCGAAGATAACGTCGTTAAGATTGCGCCGATCATGGCGAGCGAAGATTTCGGTTACTTTAGTTTGGACCAGAAGATTCCGACGACGCTATTCTGGCTCGGTGCGTCTGAGCCGGCGAAGGTCAAAGCATACAGAGAAACCGGCGCGCCGCTGCCCGGTCTGCACTCAGCCCTATTCGCGCCAGTGCCTGAATCGACTTTGCGAACGGGCGTCAAAGCAATGACTTCGGCCGTACTCGACTTGATGAAGAAGTAATTATGGACGCTGAACAAATTCGCAAATACTGTCTTTCCATGCCGCACGCGACCGAGAAGGTTCAGTGGGGCAATGACCTGGTCTTCAAAATCGGCGAAAAGATGTTTGCAGTCGTCGGTCTCGATCCGAAGTACGACGTGAAACTCTCGTTCAAGTGCACACCTGAGAAGTTTGCGGAGTTAGTGGAACAGGAAGGGATAATTCCCGCGCCGTACGTCGCGCGGTATCACTGGGTCGGGCTGCAGGACCTGAACGCCTTACCGGCCCGCGAACTCAAAGAACTTCTAAAAACGGCCTACCAACTTGTCTACGATAAACTACCCCTTAAGCTCCGTAAGCAATTGGGTTAAATTTGAACGCGGATGACACGGATTAAATCCGGATTTTTATCCGTGTTATCCGCGTCCAAAATTTACCTCGGACAACCCAAGGCCGTCGGGGAACTTCAAACCCCAGAATCCCGATCCCGGAGGGTCCCGATGAACTCGAAGCTTTCCTTCCTTTCGTTGCTCCTGCTGCTCCTGTTTTCCGCTCAATTTTCTTACGCAAATGATGAGGCCGAGCCATCACCCGCTATCGAAGAGTGCGCGCACGCGGACCCGGAGGGCCTAAAGACATTGATGGACCAATATCGCGAAGAGATCCAGCGACACATCGCGAACCCGTCCACCCCATCCGACGCTCGATGGCAACGCATCACAACTGCGCTCGACGCCGTCGCCCAGCAACGCAACAGCTACATCTCCGGTCTCTACTGGCACACCAATCTTGAAGAAGCAAAGAAAGCTGCCGCTGCCGAGAACAAACCCATTCTCTCGTTGCGGCTCTTAGGAAAATTGACTGACGAGTTTAGCTGTGCGAACAGCAGGTTCTTCCGCACGGTGCTCTACTCCAATGCCGACGTTTCGAAGTATCTGCGCGAGCACTATGTGCTCCACTGGCAATCAGTGCGTCCCGTGCCAAAAGTCACGATCGATTATGGCGACGGACGAAAACTCGAGCGTACGCTGACAGGCAACAGCATTCATTACATCCTCGATAGCCGCGCACGTTTGCTCGATGCGATTCCCGGTCTGTATGGACCACAAGCTTTCCAGCGCGTGCTCGTGAATAGTGAGACGCTCTTCAAGTCACTCGTTGCTAAGAATGACGTGGAGAGAAATCTTCTCCTTGCGAAATATCACACTGACCAGCTCAACAAGATCACGCTCGACTGGGCGGTCGACACGACGAAGATCGGCGGCAAAATGCCTGAGGGCTTACGAATTGAAAAAACTGAGAACGGCGATGCGCTGACCGTTGCTCCGTTGGCCGTTACCAAAGCTATAACTGAGAGGCCGATACTCCAGGCGATGACACAAGCTAAAAACGCTCTGGGTTCGGTTACAGACGAAGCCGCGTGGGCAAAGATCGCCGCACTTCATTCATCGGACGCGATCCTCGACAGCCTTAGCATCGGGTTGATCAAACGTCAGAATCCTACGCTTACTGAGCAGGAGATGAAGCGTTTACTGCGCCGGTTTCAGGAATTGATCGCGCTCGATACGGTTCGTAACGAGTACATGATGCACGCGGAGATTTACACGTGGCTGATGAGAGATCCGGCTCGAATGGATGTAGAGAAGTTTAATGAAAAGGTTTACGCGATTCTCTTCCGGACGCCGCAGGCCGATCCCTGGCTCGGGCTGGTTTCGGCGGATGTCTATACAGCCTTGGATAATGGCGGCATCGTAAAACCGTAACGCGGATAAAATCGGGATGAACGCAGATTCGCGTTAATTTGTGTTTATCCGCGGCTAATTACATAATCGCGCAATGCTTCGCCCATTGCTGCTTCTAATTCTTTTACCAATCATTGTTTCGGCCCAGACCACGCAGGAAAAAGTTCGTGAGTTTCGACGTTCGAACGAACATCAGATACTGAAGGAGTTCACCACACTCCTTTCCATTCCGAACGTCGCCAGCGACACTGAAAATATTCGCAGGAACGCTGCACTCATCGTTGAGATGATGAAGCAACGCGGGCTCAATCCGCGTTTGCTTGAAGGCGCAACTCCTGACACGCCGCCGGCCGTTTATGGCGAATGGAGAGTGCCCGGCGCTCAACGCACGATCCTCGTCTACGCGCACTACGACGGCCAGCCGACAGATCCAAAACAGTGGACGGGAACGTTGCCGTGGCAACCTGTGTTTCGAACCGCTGCGATTGAAGCGGGTGGACAAGTCGTGCCTGGTCCAACGGCGGGAACGGCTGTCAATCCTGATTGGCGCATCTACGCGCGTTCGGCGTCTGACGATAAAGCCGGCGTGATGGCCATTCTCACCTCATTCAGTGCACTCAAAGCAGCGCAGATACCAATCACTTCAAACATCAAGTTCTTTTTCGAAGGAGAAGAAGAAGCAGGCTCGCCAAATCTGGCTGAGATCATTAATCGCAACAAGGAGCTGCTCGAAGCTGAAGTATGGATCATCTGCGATGGTCCAACACACCAATCGGGTAAGAAACAGGTCGTGTTCGGCGCGCGCGGTGACACAAACGTCGACGTAACGGTTTACGCTGCGAAGCGACCGCTGCACAGTGGTCATTACGGAAACTGGTCGCCCAATCCGGCGAATCTGCTGGCCCGTTTACTCGCTTCGATGAAAGACGCCGACGGGCGTGTGACGATCGATGGTTGGTACGCGGATGTCGAGCCGCTCGGCGAGGCTGAACGGCGCGCGATTGCTGATGCGCCTCAGTATGACGAAGAGCTGAAGAAACAATTGGGCATCAAGCACACTGAGGGCGGTGGCAAAACGTTGCTCGAGCTGATTAACCAGCCGTCGCTGAATATCAATGGGTTCGCGAGTGGTGATGTGGGTAATCTCGCTCGTAATGTGATTCCGACTACGGCGACCGCAGTGCTCGACCTGCGACTCGTGAAAGGAAACGATCACAACCGGCAGGTGCAACGGCTCGTCGAGCACATTCGCAAGCAGGGTTATCACGTGATCGATCGTGAACCAACGGACACCGAGCGCGCTCAGCATCTGTTTCTTGCGCGAGTGAATGCGCGCGCGGGCGGTTACAATGCGGAGCGCACGCGCATGGATTTGCCGATATCGAAGTCAGTCATTGAAGCCGTGCAATCGACGTCGACAGAAAAGATCGTGTTGTTGCCGACTTCGGGTGGTAGTCTTCCGCTCTCGATCATCACCGAAAGATTGAAGACGGTCACGATCACAGTTCCGATTGCGAACTACGATAACAACCAGCACGCGGAGAACGAGAACATTCGTTTGCAGAACTTGTGGAACGGCATCGAAACCTGGGCCGCGATTATGACGATGAAGTGAAGCCACAAAAGGCACAAAAGGGCACATAGTGAGCAAATCATCATTTGTGCATCTTTGTGCCTTTTGTGGCTAACCCTTTTTGAGGCACAAAATGGACCAACTAAACATACCAGTACTACTTGGCACGAATCGCAAGTTACGCAAGAGCGAGTTTGTCGCGAAGTGGCTCGTTGGCGAGATGGAGAAGCGGCCCGAGATCAGCACACGTTTGTTTGACGTCGTGGATTTCCATCTACCTCATGACGATTACGGGCAGAGCTTAAAAGACAGTTTCCCGGAATGGAGAGACGCCATCATCAACGCAGACGGGCTAGTGATCGTCACGCCCGAGTACAATCATGGCTATCCGGGATCGTTAAAGGCCGTGCTCGATCTTCTCCTGCGAGAATACGTTCACAAGAGTGTTGCGTTCGTCGGCGTCTCAGCTGGTCCATGGGGCGGCACGCGTGTGATCGAAGCGATGGTGCCGATGGTGCGCGAACTCGGTCTGGCGGTCTGCTTTGCAGATTTGAATTTTCCCAAGGTCCAAAACCTGTTCGACGATCAGGGGAAGCTGCTCGACAACGCTTTCGAGGCGCGAGCTAAGGATTTTTTAGACGAGCTGGTGTGGATGAGTCGCGTCCTCAAGTGGGGGCGCGCGAACGTCCCTTCGAAGTTTCACTGATTTGCTTTCTTCTTTGGAAGTTGTGATTTACACTCTGGTCCACAACTAAGCACTAAACAAGCAGCACCCGAACTCTCCCTAACGCTGTTACGTTAAAGGAGACTACCCGATGAAGAGACTATTCCTCGCCTTGTTACTGTCGGCTTGTGTTTTTCTGCCCGGCTTAGCCCAAACCAGTCCTCAGGATCCGCTCCCGCCTCCGGTTCCGACCCAGACGAGGAAACCTGCCGATGACAAGGATGACGACGTTGTTCGCATCACGACAAATCTCGTTCAGGTCGATGCGGTCGTTACAAAAGGCGGAAAGCCGGTGCCAAACCTGACAGCGGACGACTTTGAGATTTATGAGGACGGAAAAAAACAGACGATCACCAGCTTCGCCTACATATCGAACCTCCCAAACGCGCCCGCTGAACCCGCGCCTGCGAAAGCCAAAGCGACTGGTGTCGTTCCGCCTCCTCGTCTAAACCGTGACGATTCGCGCCGAACCGTGGCGGTCGTGGTCGACGATCTCGGGATTTCGGCGGAAAGCATGGGCCAGGTGAAAAAGCAGTTGCGAAAGTTTGTAGCGGAGCAAGTGCAGCCGAATGATCTCGTTGCCATCATCCGCACCGGAGGGGAATTGGGCGCGCTGCAACAGTTCACAAACGATAAGCGACTGTTGAGCCGCGCGGTCGAAAAACTTCGCTGGAATTCCTGTAACCGTGTCGGCGTTCATGTCATTCGTGCGATTGGAGGGATGGGCGAGTCTAGTCTTGAGGGTCCGGAGTTTAACTGTGGGGGAAATTCGTATCTCAAGTCTCTCAGAGCTTTGCGATTCATCCTCGACGCGATGGGCCAGCTACCCGGTCGTAAATCGATGGTGCTTCTGTCAGACAGCCTGCCGACCGAGACTCAGGAAGTACAAGAGTTTGAAAACGAGGCCTTTCCCAACACGAGGAGCTTTATGGGTGCTCTTCAAAAAATTGCTGAAAAAGCAATTCGCGGATCAGTTGTGATTTATGCAGTTGACACTCAGGGTTTGCAGTACACGGGAATCACCGCCGCCGACAATATCCGTATGACCAGGAGCACGATGCATACGCAGATAAGCAGCATCATGTCCACCAGGTCCAACCTCCTTTTTGCGCGTCGCGAGGGAGGCCGGTTGATCGCGGAGCAAACCGGCGGCTTTCAAGTGCGGAATTCAAATAGCTTCGATCTGCCTCGCATTATGCAAGATCAAAGCGGTTACTACCTGATCGGCTACAGGCCGGGAACCGAAACCTTCAACCGGCGTTTCCATCACATAAAAGCCAAGGTCAAGCGATCCGGGATGGCGGTTAGAACACGCTACGGCTTTTTCGGCGTGAGTGAAGAGGAATTAGGGCCCACGCAATTGTTGAATCCTCGATCTACTAACCTGGCGCTGATGTCGCCGTTTGGCGCACAGGACATTGAAGTCAACCTGCTCTCGTTCTTTACAAATGACCAGGCCACAGGTTTAACCGCTCGATCCTTTGTCTATATCGACGCAAAGGGTTTGACTTTTGATGCCGGTAACAACAGGCGCAACGCGGCAATTGAGTTGCACGGCGTGATCTTTGGCGACAATGGCGTCGTCGCCGAGCAGCTCTCAAAGACCGTGACACTGAGTTTGACCGAAGAGGATTACCAGCAAGCAATACGCAACGGAATGTCGCTCAGGATTGATATGCCCGTAAAGAAGCCTGGCGCTTACCAGGTGCGCATCGCAACGCGCGACACAAAGTCAGGGAAGATCGGTTCGGCGGGTCAGTTTGTCGATGTTCCGGATTTGAAGAAGAAGCGACTCGCCGCGTCGGGACTTGTGTTGGGAGCGGCGCCTGGATTTTCGGGGCGCGATGTAAACGAGATTCTCGATAGCGTGGGCCCGAGAAGTTTCGATCCAAACACCGATCTTCATTTCGCGCTCGTGACTTACAACGCCGCAAACACAAGTAACCTAGTGATGGAAGCCAGCTTGTTGCGCGACGGCAAGAGTGTGTATTCAGGAGGTGAGGTGCCGGTTGATGTTAGTAAGCAAAGCGATCCGAACCGGCTGTTGGTCAATGGCTCAATTCGATTAAAACCTGAGCTTGAATTGGGAGATTACTATTTGCAGGTTGTGATCACGGACAAGAGTGTCAAGGACAAACCGGTGCAGTTGGTCCAATGGATCGAGTTTGAGATCGTGAAGTGAACATCAAGCAACGGGAGAGAAAAATGAGGTCAATTTCGAGTGTGTTAGCGGTGGTGTTTCTATGTTCGGCGATTGCGTACGGACAGGATATGACCGGGCATCATCACGGTGCGCCGGCCGCGGATCCGATGGTGAGTCAGGAGTGGGCCAAACAGCGACTGGCCAAGTCGCCGCGTCATCAGGAGTGGGTGAAAGTAAAAAACGGAACGCGCGAGGTCAACAGCTTCGTGGTCTATCCCGAAAACAAGAATAAAGCGACGGCCGTGATCGTGATCCACGAGATATTCGGACTCAGTGACTGGATCCAGAGTCTTACGGATCAGCTTGCCGAAGCGGGTTACGTTGCGATTGCGCCCGACCTTCTTTCCGGGATGGGACCAAATGGCGGTGGCACTGCTTCACTCGATCGTCAGGCAGTGGGCCAGACGATTCGCGATCTGCCGCCGGATCAGGTCACGGGTGATCTGAACGCGATCGCGGATTACGTTTCGAAACTACCGGCGTCGAATGGGAAAGTTGTCGTTGCGGGTTACTGTTGGGGCGGGAGCCAGACGTTTCGATACGCGACGAATAATCCGAACATCAAGGCGGGATTTGTGTTCTATGGATCGGGGCCGGCGGCCGCCGACGGCACTCCGAACAAAGAAGCACTCGCGAAAATCAAGGCGCCGGTTTACGGTTTCTACGCCAGCAACGATGCGCGAATTAATGCGACGTTGCCAAAGACCAGCGAGGCGATGACGGAACTCAAGAAGACGTTTGACCCCGTGACGTATGAGAATTCAGGTCACGGCTTCATGCGCTCCGGCGACGCGCCCGAGCCCGTCGCGCCGCAAGCCACGGGTAACAAAGAAGCAGACGACAAAGCGCAAGCCGATTACCAGAAAGCACTCGAGGCCTGGAAGGGAAACAAGAAAGCCCGCGACGACGCCTGGGCTCGCTGGAAGAAAATCCTCGCCGGCGTGTAAGGTGTGTCGCAGCGCCGAAGGCGCGTTAGTCAGTTCAGGCCACAGTGCCGAAGGCGCGTTAGTCAACACAGGCCACAGTGCCGAAGGCGCGTTAGTCAACACAGGCCACAGTGCCGAAGGCGCGTTAGTCAACACAGGCCACAGTGCCGAAGGCGCGTTAGTCAGTTCAGGCCACAGTGCCGAAGGCGCGTTAGTCAGTTCAGGCCACAGTGCCGAAGGCGCGTTAGTCAACACAGGCCCCAGCGCCAAAACGGCGCAGTATCAATACAGGCCCCAGCGCCGAAGGCGCGGACATATGATAGCCAGGGGCAAGCGCGAAGCGCGTCGCCCCTGGAAACGTGAGAAGAAGGACCGTGAAGCTCTGAAAGAGCGAAATAAATCATGGTGATATTTCGCACTTTCAGTGCTCCCTTTCAAATTTATGCATGCTCACCAGGGGCGACGCGCTTCGCGCTTTCCCCTGGCTATCATATGTCGCGCCTTCGGCGCTGGTACATTGCCGAACGCCGCCGGGGCGTGCGGTGACTAATGCGCTCGTGGACTACTTCGTCAGAACTTCACGGAAGAAATCGACCGCGCGCGGGTCGCCGGATTCGCCGAGGGAGCGGATGGCTTGCTTGCGGACGAGGTTGTTAGGATGGGAGCGGGCGATCTTGATCAGGATCGGGACGGTTTCCTCGGACCGTCGTTCGCCAATCGCTTTCACGGCCTGAATCTGAACTTCCGCCTGTGCATCGACGCTCTGCGCCGTTTGGCTCAGGAACTCGAAGCTGCGTTTGGTGACGCGCTCGCCAAGTAAACGAATCGCCTGCCTGCGCACGTCCATCGTTTCATTACTCTTCGCAACTTCAAACAACTTCTCTTCAACGCGCGGGCTTTTCGTCTGTGAAAGCGACTGCAACACCATACGTTTATTGTCCGTCGTCTGCTCGGAGTCATACAGCTTCAGCAAATCATCTACCGCGGCTTCCCCCCGTTCCGCAAGTGCGCGAATCGCACTCTTGCGAAGTTCGGAATTTGTATCCGCGCGAGCGATTTCAAACAGGCGAACTTGCGCGCGCGGGCTCTTCGTTTCACCTAGCGATCGCAGCGCGGCTTTTTTCACTTCGGTGTTCGAATCACTATTGAAGATCTTCATCAACTCATCAGCCGCAGTTTCGTTTTTGAAGTGTCCGAGTTGACGCACTGCTGTTCGACGCGATTCCCAATCAGGATCGCTCTTCGCAATACCGAGCAAAAATGCGAACGCCGGCTGCTCCTCGTACCGGTTACCGGCTGCCGAAATGACACTGCGGCGAACTTCGACGTCCTTCACAGTTTCATAAAGACTCTGAAGTGTCGCCACGCCGCCTGGATCGCGACTTTGTCCGATTGCATGCGCCGCTGCACGCCGAAACTTAATCTCTTCAACTTCGTTGCGCACGAGACCCGCGAGGAACGCTTGTTCGCCGCCCGCCTGGCCCAGCCAGTAAACAGCCAAAGATCGAATCCGTTGATTTGGCGACGAATTGATGAAGGTTTTGAGCATGCCGGCGACGCGCGCGTCGTCGTGCAATGCAATGCTGATGACGGCACGCTCACTCAACTTGTCGAGAGGCGTCGCCGCGGCAATGGCACGCAGGTAGTTCAAGCTCTCTTCGTTGTTTGCACGGCCTAACCAGTAGACCGGATAGCCGCTGTACTCGCGTTTGCGTTCGAGGTTGTAGACCTCCATGCGTGTGATCTCATTGCCGGACGGATCACGTAAGATGAAGACCGCGAGATTGCGCGTTTCAACCGTCTGTCCACTCGCGGTGGTGCCGACGAACACGGTCGTATCGCCGTACGTGTTCATCGATCCATGGAACTCACGGATCGCAGGATCGACGGCGACGCCCGATCGCACGTCAAAAGTGTAAGCGGACCAGTACGGCGTTTGACGCGCGCGCGCTTTGGTTTGCGCAGCTTCCAGTTTGGACATCAAATCCGCGCCTTCGACAGCCGTGAAGCTTTGCACGGTCGTAGCCGGCGACTGTGTTTGCAGATCGTCATCTCCGAACGCAGCGACGGCGCTCACTGCGGCGATCAGGAAAGCGATAATTAACTTGCGCATGATTCCTCCGGATGGAAATAGGTCCTATAGGACCAATAGGACCTATAACTTGCTAGCGGCTGTGGTTCCCCCAGCGTACGCGGCGCAACAGTCAGCTACGTGATGAGATATGGAGTGCTCACCGCCACGCCGCGTAACGCATGGAGACCGCGATTACTTCAATAAGTCTTCAAGAAATTTCAGCGCTTCAGGATCCTGGCTCTGGCCCAGATACCTGACGGCTGCTTTTCGTAGTTCAACCGATTGATCGTTGCGGGCGATGGTCATCAACTTGCGAACAGCGGATTTCTGTTTTGAATCGCCAAACGCCCGGAGCAATGCGCTTCTGACTTGCACGTTCTGTTCAGCGTCGTAAATGGAAACAAGTTGACCGACGGTCTGTTCGTCGTCTTTCTCGCCTAATACACGAATCGCATAGCCTCGAAGTTCCACTGGATCTTGTCCACGCGCGATTTCGAAGAGTTTTCCCTGAGCGCGCGGGTCGCTGTTTTCGGCAAACGCCCGCAACAGACTCTGTTTAATTTGTGCATTGGGCTCGCCCGAATAGAGGCTCAGCAAGTCGTCGAGAGCAACACGCCCACGATCGCTGAGGCGACGAATCGCTTCGATGCGAAGCTCGGGGGTCTCGCCCTGGCGTGCGATTTCAAAAAGTTTGGTGCGCGCTTTTGCATCGTCGCGCTCGGCGAGTGCGCGGAGTATCTGGGAACGAATCTCCTTCGTTTTGTCGGCGTCGTAGATGCGGATCAGTTCGTCGAGCGAAGCCGCGTCTTTCATTTCGCCGACATACCGCAGGGCATAAAGCCTGACTGGCATGTCGTCGCCCGAACGTGCAATCTCGAGCACTTTGGCGCTGCCGCGTGGTGTTCGACTCTCAACGAGGGCACGGAGGATTTGAGCACGAACTTCCTTGGTCCGGTCGGCGTCGTAGATTTTGATGAGCTCGTCCGTGACTTGATCGCTGTGATGCTCACCCAAACGCTTGATAGCGGTGAGACGCAGTTTCTGATCGGCATTGGCGCGAGCGATGTCGAGCAGGATTGGCACAACTCGTGGGCTACGTTGTGATCCGAGCATTGAAACTGCGGCTGCCTGGAAACCCTGGCACGGCGTTGGGTTTGCTTTGAGTGCATCTGTGACTATTCCGATCGCGCGATCCTGGTCAGCCTGAAAAAGACTCTGCAACGCGAGGATCTTGATCTCGCAGTTTTCCTGCGCGAGCGCCTGGTCCACTTCGTTTTTATAACCAAGGACAACTAACAACGCTTGTGCATCACGGCGCCAGTTCGAGTTAGGAAAGCGCTGCATCAAGCGAATTAGCGGGACTGCCGCTTCGTCCTTGCGGCTCTGTTTCTCGAGAGCGTAGCCATACCAGTAAAGAGCGGCGTCGAGATCCTTGTCTTTTGGATAGGCTTTGATGAAGTCGGCAAATTTTTCAGCGGCCTTTTGCCAATTCTGAGCTTCGATGAAATCGCGACCCTCGCGAAATGTTTGCATCGACGCAGTGTTGGCTTTGGTGGTTTGCACAAACCGGTTGAGTTTGGCGATGTCCTGATCGGAAGCGAACGCGCTCGCGGAAACTATGGCGGTGAACAGCGCGACGGCGATAGGTCTTATAAAAGCTCGAAGATTGTGGGGGCGATACGTAGCTAATTGCTTCATGGTGATCGTTTATCCTTAATTATCAATTTATTCATGGTTCACCGCACAGGCACAGAGAACCCGAGAGCAAGCGCAGGCGATCGAGCGGTGATCAAAAACGCACATGGCCTCTCTGTTCCCTGTGCCTCTAAGGTGAGCCGCTGAAAAGAACTTTTGACGCACGAGCGCGCAGCGAGCGCGCCTAATCGTCGAGTGCACGGGCGAGCGCAGTTGAATTGACTTTCAACAGCGCCACAATGTTTTTGCGTTCGACGCGTTCGCGAATCACGCGCACAGAGTCGTTATTCGGTTTGTCCGGAAGGTTCGCGATATCCAAAAGTATTGGTTCCAGACTTTCGAGCAACGAAGCGACCTGAACATCCCCGCGCGCATCGGCTTCGCGCCGTAACATCATGTTTTGGTAAACGAGCTGTTGCGCTGACTTCCGCTCGTAGCCGACTTCCGCTGCGGATCCCGGCTCGTTCAAGCGAACATTTCTGAAAGACCGCAACAACGTTTCAGATTTCTCAAGGTGCATCGCAGTCATTGTTTCCGCGTCAGCAGAGCGCACGCGCTCGGGAATCGGGCGCACTGACTCGGGCATCGATGCAAACTGTTCACCGGGTTTCGGCTCACGAACCAGCGGCCGTTTCGGAGCTGCTTTACGCGGCTCGGTCTGTGTTTCCTTGTCTTCTTTAGTTGGCGCCGGTGATTGTTCCGGTGCTGCGGGCTTCTGTGGTTCAACCGATGCAACTGGTGCCGGAGACGGAGTGTTAACTGCTAAACCACCGTCCAACTCTCGACGCGATGAATTCGAACTCTGATAAAGCAGCAGACCGAGGATTGCACCGACGATAAGCAGCGACGCGAAGGCGACCGCTTTGCCAAAGCCCCACTGCAGTCCAAACACAGGAGTGCGGTCGTGTGTTGCGAGAATCTTCTTCAACGCACGATTCTGAACCGTGGGTTGCAGTGAAGTTTCGAACCCGGCGATCTGGTTGCGCAGATTCAGGAAGTCAGCGCGCAGCTCTTGACACTGATTGCAGTTCAACAAATGCCGCTCAACTTCGCGCATCTCTGCCGGTGTCAACTCGCCGTCGATTAACGAAGAAACTTTTTCAGTGAAATTGCAGTTCATAAATCTCATTTGCCCGAAAAGTGCCTTATGCGGAGAAGATGTCCCCACGCAAAGTCGCAAAGGCGCAAAGCGCTACGCGTTTCCAAGGGTTTTCTTTGCGCCTTGGCGCCTTGGCGAGAGAAATATTTCGTCGGAACTCTAAACTTCAGCTTGCACTCGCTCCCACCGTCTTTGCCCGTTTACTCCAGCGCTCTCGCAACGCCGCACGCGCGCGAAAAATATCCACTTTGACTTTGCTCTCAGAAACGTTCAGCACCTCTCCAATCTCGCGATAACTCAACTGTTCCTGTTCTCTCAGCAACAACGCCGTCCTCTGATCTTCCGGCAAAGTCTGTAACATCTCGAGCACCAGCGTTTTCCGTTCCTGCGTTTCGTATTCCTGTTCCGGGTTGCGCGCTCGCGGCCTCATTACTTCCACAACGCGATCGAAGAGCCGGTAGCGCGTGTTTGACTTGCGAAACTCATTGATCGCCATGTTCCGCGCAACGCGATAGAGCCAGAAGCGCGCCTCACCGACCGGCAGAGTTCCCCAAGCCGTCCGATGTAGTTGCAGGAAACTCTCCTGAGCCAGATCCTGCGCCAGCGGCGCGCGGCCTCCCAATAAACACTCCAGAAAGCGGCATAGGCTAGGGTAGAAATCCTGAAACAGCATGGTGAACTCTTCATCTTCGCTCGCCATAAGCTGCGCTACGTCTCCTAAAACACCTGGGTTCGGCAAAAGTTACAAGATTTTTTCTGGTAATTCAGCGGCGCGAACAGATAGAATCCGGCTCGTTCCAACGTCAAATCAGTAAGTGCCCCGAACAATGCCAAGAGTCGCAGCAATTCTAGGGTTTTCTGCCGTGCTGATCCTGTGCTGGGGCGATTTGACCGGCGCGGAGCGATTTATCGTCGTATTCACCACCGGGCCGGCGTCTGGATCGAGTTACTTGAGTCTTTGGATAGTTCCTAAAGGACATCCGCTTCCGGATCAAGATGAGAAAACTCAACTATGAAAATCCTCCTTTGCAAGAGCCACTTTGCCGGCCCTGTTAGCGGGTCGGACGAGACTCTTGTATCGTACGCCACACACCTTCACAAACAGGGACATCAACTCACCGTCGTCCTTTTATACGCACCTGACGAAAACGACCAATACTATGCGCGCTTGAAACAAGCAGGAGTTGAGGTAGTAACGATCATCTCAAATCCATTCCTTCACAGCCTTCTCAAAAGAGCCAGGTCGTTCGCCTACACACTCGCGACGCTTATTCATTTGCCTATCGAACCTTTGCGAGTAGGCCGCAGCGTCTGGCAGGAGATCTCTTACGCCCTCGCGCACATTTACCTCAAACAATGTCGATCGTTCTTTCAACAATGCCGTGCCGATCTCATCCACGTGATCACGCCCGATCCGGGTGCCGCAGTAATCATTCGTGCCGGAGCCGAGACCAAAATCCCGGTGCTTTATCAGGAACTGGGAACCCCGCATTACTTGCCTGCATTACAAACTCCCTACAAGAATTTTTCAAAAGTCGTCCCATTGTGTTCGCAGTTGGCCGCGTTATCGCCGCGACTTGCGCAGCAGTGGGAAGGGAAACTGATTTCCTCTAATCCGATTTCTGTGCTGCCGTTGCTGGTTGAGGACGGAGTTTACGCGGGTGGACCAGAGCCAAAGCCCACGGTCACATTCGGTTTCGCGGCACGTCTGGAAAAAGGCAAAGGACCGCTGGTCCTGGTCGATGCTTTCGCGCAAGTCAAATCCGAACGCAGCAATACGTCGTTGGAAATAGCAGGTATTGGACCAGAGGAACCGGCAATCAGGATGCGGGCTGAAGAACTCCGACTTCTCGATTCGTGCAATTTGCGTGGCGCTTACAAAACCCCGCAGGAGAAGAACGACTTTATGGGGCGCGTGGATGTGTTTGTGTTGCCAACGCTCGCAGAAGGAACACCGAACAGCATCATCGAAGCGATGGCGCACGGACTTCCGGTGATCGCGTCGGCAGTTGGTGGCGTGCCCGATCTTGTCACGCGTGAGTCAGGCATACTCGTGCCGCCGGGCGATTCGAAAGCGCTGGCAAAGGCGATGACGCTTTTGGCTTACGATCATGAATTGCGCAAACGGATGGGACGCGAGGCGCGCGCGCGATATGAAAAGTTGTTTTCGCCGGAAGTCGTGGTACCGATGTTGATGGACACCTACCGGCGCACTGCGACCGGGAAAGCAAACGGCAATGGACAACTCGCGTCGCATCATCCCTGGTTTGAGACAACTCACAGGGTTTCCGAACGCGCTGCTGTCCTTAAAGATCAGCGCATCGTTTTTGTTTTGGGAAATCTTGAGCTCGGTGGCGCCGAACGCCAGGCACTGATGCTGGCGCAGCATCTGTCGGAAAATGAGGGTGCGCACGTTGAGGTTTGGGGATTCAACACGTCTGGTCCAGTCGCTGAGATTTGCGAACGTAATGGCATCAGGTGGCGAGTAGTTCCGTATTCGTTTTCAGCGTGCCCGTTGAAGCGATCGTTGAGTTTGATGAGGCTGGCGTGGTTGATGCGCAAAGCGCGTCCCGATGTACTTTTGCCTTACACGACTGTTCCGAATGTTGCTTGTGGCCTGATCTGGAAATTCACTGGTGCGCGCATGTGCGTTTGGAACCAGAGAGACGAAGGGTTAGTTTCGCTCAACGGGTGGTGGGAACGTTTGGCGCTCAAGCGTGTGTCGCACTTTATATCCAACTCGAATGCGGGCGCGCGCTTTTTGACAACAGCTACTTCAGCGCACGTGCGAGTAATTCAAAACGGGATCTCCAGCAGTGTTGCGGTGCTCGATCGCGATGCGTGGCGAGCACGTCTCGAAATCGAGAACGACGCTTTTGTAGCGTGCATGGTTGCAAACTTACACTCGAACAAAGATCACAAAACGTTATTGCGAGCGTGGCGTGAAGCCGTGGGTGAATCGAAACGCAATGCGGTGCTTGTTTTGGCTGGCAGACACGACGATGCGTACGAGTCTCTGCTCGCGCTTGCATACGAATTGGAGATCGAAGGTGCAGTACGTTTTGCGGGTCACGTCGACGACATTTCAGGATTATTGAGTGCCGTCGATCTCGGAGTGTTTAGTTCGCGGTCCGAAGGATGCCCGAATGGTGTGCTCGAATGCATGGCGGCGGGATTGGCGATCGCTGCCACGAATATCGAAGGCGTGAGAGAAGCTGTTGGATCGCGAGGTTTACAGTTCCTGGCGCCACCCGGTGACGCACCAGCATTGGCCCAGGTGATCTTGAAGCTGGCGACTGATCCGGCTTTGTGTGCGACAATCGGCGAAGACAATCGAAAACGAGTTCGAGAGCAGTATGAATCGCAGCGCATGTGTGGAGAAACTGTCGCTTACCTGAGCGCCCAGAGATAACCCATGTACATCAAACAACGCCTTTTCGCTGTCGTGTTAATCCTCCTCTCAATTGGCCTGGTCTATTACGGTTGGTACCGCTTGTGGAACGAGGGAGAGTACTCGTTGAAGATGGCCGCGTTCTCGCCGCTGGTCGGCGTAGGTGGAATCTTTCTCCTGTTCTTTCCGACAATGTTCGGCAAGCCCGAAACTACGAAAGAGAAAGTGATCGTGATGGCCGTCTTCGTGGTCGGGCTCATCGCCGGGCTAATTAACTGGTACCTGATGGATCCGGGGTACTTTGGGTTTTGATACCTCAGAAACGCGGTAGCGCTTTGCGCCTCGCGCCTTTGCGCGATAGTCTTATCGGTTCCCGGGCTCAGACCACAACTCGAGGAGTAACTCAGTGCCTGAATTTCTCTCGAATATCAGCCCTCTGATGGTTTTTCTTGGCATTGCCACGCTCGGTTTTGTCTTCCTGCTGGTCTCCCTGGTGGTGGGAGACGTTTT
The DNA here is from genome assembly GCA_963728575.1 of uncultured Acidobacteriota bacterium. Taxonomy (GTDB): domain Bacteria; phylum Acidobacteriota; class Blastocatellia; order Pyrinomonadales; family Pyrinomonadaceae; genus PSRF01. Next base: position 148,209 of record CAVSKT010000002.1, on the reverse strand, counting down.
TGATAGCTTCGGATTTGATACTGGACTCGACGGCGTCGCCAATGGTCATGGCTTTCTCGACAGTCGCGTGATCAGCGTGTTTGTAACCGCGTTCGGCGGCTTTGGCGCGATCGGAATTCAGGCTGGATTCTCAATCGTCGCAAGTTCACTGCTGGGCCTTGCCGGGGGCATTGTGCTCGGCGCGCTCGTGTCGCTCTTCGCGCGTTTGCTTTACCGCCAACAGGCGACCAGTTCAGTGTCGACAACACAACTCATCGGTCGCACTGCCCAGGTCATTGTTGGAATCGCGCCGGGAAGCCTGGGCCAGGTGAGTTGCCGCGTCGGCGAAGAGCGCGTGGAAAAGCTGGCCCGCGCGCGAGACAATCGCGAGATAAAAGCAGGCACTACCGTTCGCGTAGATGAAATCGCAGGAGACTCATTGATCGTGAGCCCATACTCGGATTCAACAACCTTCTCCCAGAATTAGTTTGAGGTAACACTATGCTCGAGTTCGAGAACCTACTCATCCCCATCATCATCCTCGTTGTAGTCCTCGGCTTTCTGATCGCGCTGATGCTGCTCAGCCGAAACTACATCAAAGTGTCTCCCAACCAGGCGGCGGTCATTTCGGGGCGCTCGCGCAAACTACATGACGGAACGGTGGTCGGTTACCGGCTCGTCAGAGGCGGTGCGACTCTGATCATTCCGTTTCTCGAGAAGGTCGAATACTTGAGTCTGAACGTGCTGACGGTGCCGCTCGCAACCTCGCGCGCTTACACAGTGCAAGGTGTGCCTGTGTCAGTGAAGGCTGTCGCGAACGTGAAGATCAAAGGCGACGACGATTCAATGCGCGCCGCAGCGGAACGCTTCCTTGGAATGAAGCCCGAAGAGTTTCACAAACTCGTCTTCCAAACTCTCGAAGGTCACTTGCGCGCGATTCTCGGAACACTCACCGTCGAAGAGATCAATAACGACCGGCAGAGTTTCGCGCAGAAGTTGACGACTGAAGCTGCCGGAGATCTGGAGAAGATGGGAATCGGTCTCGATGCCCTCACGATTCAGGAGATCTCCGACGACGAAGGTTATCTCGACGCGCTCGGTCAAAGACGAACCGCAGAAGTTCAACGCGACGCTGAAATCGGCAAAGCCGAGGCATTGCGCGATTCGAAGATCAAAGCCGCGCTCGCGATGCAGGAAGGTGAGCGCGTGCGACTCGCGTCTGAAGCCGACATTTCCGCTTCGACGAGAGAAACGGAAGTTAAACGTGCCCAGTTTCAGGCTGAGATCAAACGCGAGCAGGCCACGTCAGCACAGGCTGGTCCACTCTCGGAAGCAAAAGCGCGCCAGGAAGTGGTGGCCCAGGAAGTTCGCGTTGAAAGAATTCGGACGCAGGAGCAGATCGCAGTTCAAGAGCAGGAGGTTTTGCGTCGCGAGAAAGAGCTCGAAGCCACCGTTGTTAAGAAAGCGGAAGCTGAACGAAGAGCGGCAGTGTTGCTCGCGCAAGGTCAACAGGAAGCGGCAATTCTCGAAGCAGAAGGACGCAAGCAGGCGTTAATTGCGTCCGCGGAAGCTGAAAGTCAAAAACTTCAGCGCGAGGGTGCGGGTCGCGCGTCTGCGATTGAAGCAGAGGGACGAGCTGAAGCGGAAAAAATACGCGCGCTCGGATTGGCAGAAGCCGCGAAGATCGAAGCACAAGGTTTGGCCCATGCGAAAGCAGTCGAGGCACAGGGATTAGCGGAAGCGACGGCGATCAAAGAGAAAGCCGCCGCGTGGCGTGAGTTCAACGATGCCGCACGACTTCAGACCATTCTCGAAAAACTGCCGAGCATCATCGAAGCGACGGCGCCCGCGCTGAGAGCCGTTTCTGAGCCGTTGGGAAACATCGAAAAAGTAGTGATGATCGATCATGGTGGCGATACAAACGGAGGCGGCCCGGGCGGCCTGAACCGGTTTGCTCAAACTGGTCCAACTATGATCTACGCACTGTTGCAACAGTTGCAGGCGCTGGGGCTGAATGTGCCCGACTTACTGAAACAGCTTGGCACCAGCAACGACGTCGATGGTGTTAAAGTTGCTACCGAGATCAAGACAACTAAAGACAAATAATCAACTGGAGCAAGGGGGACCGGATGGAACTTTTATGGCAAGAACTAACTAACGGATTACCTGACAGCACGCGTTTCTGGACACTGTTCATACGCGTGATCGCCGCCACGTTGCTGGGCGCGCTTCTCGGTTTTCAACGTGAGAGAGCGGGCAAACCTGCGGGTTTGCGAACACACATTTTGGTTAGTGTCGGTACAGCCGTCGTAGTTTTGGCGTGCGCGGCGAGCGGTATGGACATGGATGGTCAATCGAGGGTCATTCAGGGAATTGTCACGGGCATCGGATTTATCGGCGCTGGTTCGATACTCAAGGTTAGTGAGGAGAAAGACATTCGTGGACTGACAACAGCCGCTGGTCTCTGGTTAACTGCCGCGGTCGGAGTTGCCTGTGGCCTCGGAACGATCGGAATTGCCGTAATCGCATCTATTTTGGCTTTGATCGTTCTGGGACTTGAAAATGTAGCCGCTCGACTTCGTAAAAAGCCCCAGGAAGCTTAATCACGCAACTTTTCCGATTAAGATCGCAACGAAACACCATGTGTCGAAATATCAAGACCCTTCATAACTTCAAACCGCCGGCGACTGACGAAGAGATCCGTGCGTCGTCGCTGCAATTCGTTCGTAAACTCAGCGGCTTTTCGAAACCTTCCAAAGCGAACGAGGAAATTTTCAATCGGGCGGTCAATCAGGTGGCGCAAGCCGCGCACGAGCTGCTCGAATCGCTTGTGACGAATGCACCCCCTCGCGATCGTGAAGTTGAGGCGGCAAAAGCGCGCGCGCGAACCGCAGAGCGGTTTCACTCTGCTGCCTAAGGACTCTCGTGACGTGGCCCGAGCTGTTTGTAATTGAACACTTTCTCGAGCTGAGTGAGTGCGACTTGATCGTCGCTGAAATGAAAGCTATTGGTGGCAGCGCAGCCACTGTTTATGGTCGAACAACCTCCGGCTCCGTAGATGCAAGCGTCAGGAAAACGCTTCGTGTCACCCCGTCAAGTGAAACGCTGGAGTTCGTGACGCAACGTTTGTTGTCGTGCAAGCCGGACGTCGAAAGGCATTTCAACGTCGCTCTCGGCGAATGTGAGGAACCACAGTTTCTTCGTTATCGCGAAGGCGATTTCTTCGTCGCGCATCAGGATGGGAATACCGGCTTGCTACGGCTTGATACGGAACTCCGGCTCGTTTCGACAGTCATTTTTCTAAATGAACAATCCGAAGTACCTGGCCCGCGTCTTTATGGAGGCGGGTCGCTCATTTTTACGAGTCTATCTTCCAGGTATGAAATGCCTGCCGGGCCCGGTATGCTCGTAGCCTTTCGCTCAGAGACCACGCATGAAGTAACCCCAGTGACGCACGGCGAACGCTTCTCGATCGCGTCGTGGTACAAGTAACAATTCATGCCCAGCATTCAAAGCAAGGCGTTGATTACGCAGCGCCGAAGGCGCGAAATATGATAGCGAGGGGGACGCAGCGCCGAAGGCGCGAAATATGATAGCGAGGGGAACGCAGCGCCGAAGGCGCGAAATATGATAGCCAGGGGCAAGCGGTGAGCGGAGCGAACCGCGTCGCCCCTGGTTAGCGGACCGTAGATTTTGACGAGCACTGAAAGTGCGAAATATGACTGTTATTTATTTCGCTCTTTCAGAGCTCAGGCCATTCTTCTAACGGGTTCCAGGGGCGACGCGCTTCGCTCCGCTCAGCGCTTGCCCCTGGCTATCATATTTCGCGCCTTCGGCGCTAGTTTCCCTGGCTATCAATTCGAGTCTTCGGCGCTTGCCCCTGGCTATCATATTTCGCGCCTTCGGCGCTACGTTCCTGGCTATCGGGAGTACGATGGAATGGTTCACGACTGGATGTTGGGCCCACTACCGGAAGCGAAACAGGCGATGAGAGAGATAGTCGAGAAGATTGGCGATGTTCGAGCCCTCCGGCAAAAGTAATCTCATTCACACTGGGCTTCAGCCCAGTGTTTAGATAGAAAGCAATGTTAGAAAACCGTTTCAACGGTTTTCGAGAAGCCGTGATGTTCGATAACTTAACGATTCGTCAGGGGAGACCGATCGTTTGGGTGAAGCGCGCATTGGTGTTTGTGATCGTTGGGCTTATCACGGTGGAAATAGTCTCGGGTTACCGTGCTTATCACCAGGTTCGAAGTCTCGAACTCAACGCGCCTGTCACGTTGGCAGAAGGATCGATTGTCAAAACTTCCGTTGTCACTTCGGGACGTACGTGGGTGGATGTTGAACTTGATTTGATTCAAGGGACGCATTCGGAAAGACTCCTCGCTCTGCGTGTGCAGAAAAACGAACTCGGGTTCTTCGATCCGCGCACACAACAAGCGTCAGAGAGTATTACGCTCACACGCGAAACACTATCACGTTTTCAACGCGGCAACGCCCGTCTGCGTTGCGTCGCTACAGGCCTGTTAAAGTGGACCATTCTGCCGCCGCCGACCGTGCGCGAGATCCAGGTGCAGATCCAAAATTAGACATTGCCTCGACCTGCGATTCATCAGATAATTCGCCGTTCAACCGAAACACCAAAGGAGGAAGGCCATGGCACAGATCAACTGGGGTCGACTCTTTCTCGGAAGTGTGGTGGCGGCGATCATCATGTTCGTCACTGACGGTTTTATTCACGAGACCATTGCTAAAGCGGATTGGACCGCCGTCTACGAAGGTTTAAGAGCGACGCCACCCGAGCCGCACGGAATGAGCATGGTCTACTTTGGGATCTTCGAACTCGGACGCGGCTTCACCGCGATGATGTTCTACGTACTGATGCGCGCGTTCTTCGGGGCTGGACCAAAGACGGCTGTGATCGCGGGTGTCGTCGGCTGGATCGCTTTCTCACTGACTGGGCCCGTGCAGTTTATCCCGCTCGGTTTCTTCTCGAACGCGCTCTGGATAAAAGTCGGCGCCATTCACCTTCTGACGTCGATAGTTGCAACAATTGCGGGCGCCGCGTTGTATAAAGACGCAGCGGGATCGCGAGTCGAGTAAGAACACATATGAATTTGCAACCGATTTTCCTGGGCGGGTTGATAGCGGGAACTCTCGATATCACCGCCGCATGCACTTACTCGTGGATACGCGCGAACGTGACGCCTGTGCGCGTCCTGCAATACGTCGCGAGCGGAGTTCTGGGCACACAGTCGTTTGCGGGCGGGGCCAAAACCGCGGCCGTCGGGTTGGCCCTGCACTTCCTGATTGCCACAACAGCCGCGGCTGTTTTTTATTTCGCGAGTCGCGAGTGGCTTTTTCTGGTCGAACATCCAGTCGTCGCGGGGCTGTTGTACGGGATTCCGGTGTATGCGGTTATGAACTTCATTGTGTTACCGCTTTCGCGGGTGACGATGGGCTCGCCGCCAATGTCCTCGCGCATAATCAACCTCGTGATTCTCATGTTCTGTATTGGTTTGCCGATCGCACTGATCGTGCGACGGTACGCGCGGTAGTTAAACGGATAATGCCGGATTGGTTTTATCGAACAGTATCACGGCCAATTCTTTTCCGTTTTTCCGCGCCTCAGGCTCGTGACCTGGCCCTTGGCTTCATGGGAAGGTTGGCGCGTCTTCCCATCGGTCCATTCCTGATCGACTTCCTCGGACACATGCGCGCCGATCCTCGGCTGCGTCAATCCCTACTCGATACAACTTTCCCGACTGCTGTTGGATTAGGTCCGTGGTTGGATCCCCATGCGACGGCGGTCGAAGCGTTGTCACGTTTTGGCGTGGGCTTTATCGAGATCGGGCCCGTGACTTACGAAGGAACTACTGCTGCGCGCACGGTGAAGCGACTTGAAAACCAGGAAGCACTCTGGATTGATAACGAGCCAGGAAGCATTTCATTGGCAGAATGTAATAGACGCCTGCGCGCCCGTTCGTTGAAAGTGCCGGTGATCGTTCGAGTGGTCCATTCGTCTGACGAAGGGACTGAGCGCGTGATTCGCGAATTGGATCCGCGTATCGCGTTGATAACACTTTCGAGTCTCGACGCTGGTTGGACCCTGGAACGTTGGTCGAACCACATCGATGCAGTTTTGACAGCCGCGGGTTCACGCAAAGTGTTGCTGTGTGTCACTGCCGATCAGGATCTTACGAGAGTCGCTGCAATGATCGACGTGGCACTGTCACGTGGAGTCGCGGGGTTAGTTGTAGACGGGTCGATCGAAGCAAACTCTGACGGCCGCATGATCGGTCTACCGGTTCGGGAACAAGCACTCCGGCAAGTCAGGCAATTGCGCGAGCTTCTCGGCGCTGACGTTTCGATCGTCGCATCAGGAGGTATTCACGAACCTGAACACGCACTCGAGTTTCTGTCAGCAGGAGCTAACCTCATTCAGGTTGATACCGGACTGATCTACACCGGACCCGGACTCCCCAAGAGAATTAACGACAGTCTTCTGTTTGAAGCGACTCGCAACACAGTTGTCGAGACATCCGCGAGACCGTCGGAGTTCACATGGTTTTGGACCATGCTGATGGGCAGCGGAATGTTCGTCGGAGGTGTGCTGGCGCTGGCAATCGCCGCGACGAAAGTTGTCTTGCCTTACGACGAAGCGTTTCTTGGAATGTCGCTTCCGGATCTGAAGGCGGTCAACCCGCATTTGCCGGCTTTCATGGCACATGATCGAGTAACGCTGGCAGGTGTGATGTTGGCGATCGGCCTGGTCTACGTCGGATTGTCGGTGTTCGGAATGCGTCGTGGTTTGCATTGGGCCAGGCAGTCAGTCCTTATCTCCGCTTTCACCGGCTTCGCGAGCTTTTTTCTTTTCCTCGGCTTTGGATATCTCGACACGTTTCACGCTTTTGTGACCGCGACGCTGTTGCAACTTTTACTACTCGGTGTGCACGCGCGATTGGGTGCTTACACTCCCGATGTACGTCCCGACATGCGCGGCGATCGAGCATGGCGTATGAGTTTGTGGGGTCAATTGCTTTTGGTGATTCACGGTTTCGCGTTGCTTGCAGCAGGAACAGTCATTTCGATCATCGGTATCAGTCAGGTGTTCGTGCACGCGGATCTCGAGTTTCTTGGAACAACAGCGGAAACTCTCGCGTCTGCAAATCCACGTCTCGTTCCGTTAGTTGCACACGATCGCGCGACACTCGGCGGAATGTTGCTCGCGAGCGGCTGGGTTTTCCTGTTGCCTGCGCTTTGGGGTTACCGCCGAAATTCACCATGGTTATGGTGGACGTTGCTGATCGCCGCAAGCATTGCATACACAGCGGCGATCGCCGTTCACTATGCGGTCGGCTATCTTAGTTTCAAGCATCTGCTGCCTGCCTTTGGCGGTTTCGCGCTCTTCTTGATTGGACTGTTGCTGTCGTATCCGTTTCTCTGTCGGAAAAGCCGGGAGCCGGTATAATCTGTCGCACCAACATGTACTGCCCAAACTGCGGAACCAAGACTTCGATTGACCAGAACTTTTGCCGTGCCTGCGGCCTTGGGCTGGAGAAGATCGCAGTCTCACTCACCGAACAACTTCCTACAAAACCGAATCGCAGTCTTCAGGAACAAAAGGAGCGGTTTGAAAAGCTCGGGATGGCCGCCCTGGGCGTGTTTGGTTTGGGCATTCTGAGTTTTATTTCCTACTCCCTTGTCTACAAACTCATAATAAGCAAGGGCGATGTTCTTACCGGGCTCGCTATGATCGGATTTATCATCATGATTGCTTGCGGCCTGGCTTCCGTGGTCCTCTTTGCCAAAGCAAATGAGCTGGGCAAGGACGCACCGAAACGTCAGCCTCAGGAGCTCTCATCAGCGGAGTCAACAAAAGAGCTGTTGACTGAAGGCCACTTCGAACCAGTTCCGTCCGTAACGGATCGCACCACCGAATTACTGACCGTTGAAAGACCACCCGACGCGAGCAGTCGCTAATCGCGTCATGCCAGTTTCAGGAAGGAGCTTGCACCAAACAAACCATGAAACCGATCCGCGTAATCCATGTTCATCTGTGTCTGATCCTGTTGCTTGTCTTCGCAACGATCTTCATTGGGCCACGAACCGTTTCATCCCAAACCGGGAGGCTTAAAGCGCTCGTCGGCGGCACGCTCATCGACGGTTATGGCAGCACGCCGATTCGCAACAGTGTCGTGATCATCGAAGGCGAACGGATCAAGGCAGTGGGCCAGGTTGGAACGCTTGCCATTCCGCCCGGTGCGGAGGTGATATCGACGGAAGGCATGAGTGTGTTGCCCGGGCTGTGGGACATGCACGTGCATCTGATGATCAACGGCCACAGCGACTACGCGCACTGGGACAAGACGTACCCGCCGCAGATGGAGACTGTGATCATGCCAGCTTCCGCGAAGCAGTTGCTGATGGCCGGTGTGACGAGCGCACGCGATCTTGGTGCGCCTTTGAAGGCCAGCATCGCGGTGCGCGACCGCATCAGAAAAGGCGAGATACCTGGTCCAACACTTTACGTTTCAGGTCCTTTTATTCAACACGAACCTTATCCCGGTACTGACTATGTTCGTTGGGGCGTGAAAGGAGTGGAAGACGCGCGCGCGAAAGTGCGCCAGTTGGCTGACGCCGGAGTCGACGTGATCAAGCTGATTGATCAGGATCAGATGACGATGGAGGAAGTGCAGGCCGTTGTCGACGAAGCACACAAACGCAAACTTCAGGTCGTCGCTCATTCGCATCGACCTGAAGAGATCCGTCGTGGGTTGCAGGTTGGTGTTGATTGTTTCGAGCATACAGGGCTTGCCACTGCACCCGAGTATCCTGCCGAGATCATCACGATGATTCGCGAACGCACAGCGAAGATGAGTCTTGGACCACTCTTCTGGACGCCGACGGTTCAAGGTCTCTTGAATTACGAGTATGTCCGCGACAATCCGGAGCAGCTTGACGATCCGTCGTGGCAAGCGGGTCTGCCGCAATCGATCATCGACGACATCAAAGGCTCGCTGAAGAAGCCCGGCCAGCTCGGCTACTACCAGATCACTCCTCTGCGCCGCCCAACATTAGCTCGCAAGATCGCGCAGCTTAACGAATCCGGCGTCGTGTTGTTGATTGGCACTGACAGCGGGATCCCGATGAACTTTCACAGCCAAACCACGTGGCGCGAGCTCGACGCCTGGGTGAACCATTTCGGTATCGATCCGATGGTGGCCATCCGCGCCGCCACCTATTGGCCCTCCGTCGCCATGAAAGTCTCCGATCGCGTCGGCACCGTCACCGAGGGCAAATACGCCGACATCATCGCCGTCCGCGGCGACGTTCTGCGCCACATTAATCTTCTTCAGGACGTCGACATCGTGATCAAACACGGGCGCCGCTGGAAGTAAACACATTAAGTTGGGTTGGAGAGATGCGAAAACATGCCGATAGGCGATGTGGCTTATAAGAGAGCCGAGAAAAAAATTAAGGCAGAGCTTCGGGCCGGATCCGGGACATTGGATCTCAGTTCTAAACATAACGACCCTCACAAGCTCACTGTACTGCCAAGGTCATTGGGCGACCTCGTTCACTTAACGTATCTAAACCTCTCAGGCAATCGATTGCGTACGTTACCGAGTTGGTTGGTTAACCTGACTAATTTGCAGTACCTCGAGATCTCCAACAATCAACTGAAGGTGTTGCCCGACTGGATCGGCGACTTCCCTAACTTAGTAAGCCTGGAAGCAGGCGAAAACCAACTAAAAACCTTTCCGGAGAGCCTGTGCGGACTTAAACGGCTTCACACTTTGATGCTGAATTCTAATCATCTATCGACTCTGCCGGCGTCGTTTAATGGTCTAGTTAGCCTCCAATGGCTATATCTCTACATGAACGAATTTTCTGTCCTGCCTGACTCGGTGTGCCAACTCCCGAAATTGGAAAGGTTGTACCTATACCATAATCAGCTAACAACGTTGCCCAAAGCGTTGGGTCAGATGAAAAAGTTGAAGGAGTTGGACGTAGAGGAGAACAAACTTCAGAGACTTCCAGAAGAGTTACAGCAGTTGAAATCGTTGAGAGAACTTTATCTTCATCACAATCCTGACCTGGGGATATCGGATGATGTACTAGGACCACGATTGGCAGAGATAGCCGAAGGAACCAAACCGACCGATCCGAGCGCTATCCTGGCTTTTTACTTCGGCCAGCGTAAGCAGAGTGCGAAGCCACTGAATGAGGTGAAGTTGTTGCTGGTCGGGCATGGTCGGGTGGGAAAGACATCTCTCAGCAAAGCATTGCGCGAGCTGCCGCATGATGTGAAAGAGCCGGAGACACCAGGCATCGAGCGCCACACATTAGAGTTAATCGCAGGTAAATCGCACATCACCGCGCACATTTGGGATTTTGGTGGACAGGAATTTCTTCATCAGACGCACCAGTTTTTCTTTTCAACAAGAAGCATGTATGTCGTCGTTCTGGCGGGAAGACAAGGCCGGCCAATGCAAGAGGCCGAATACTGGTTAAGACTGATCCGTACTTACGGAACCGGATCACCAGTAGTGATCGCGCTCAACCAGATCAGCGCACATCCCTTCGACGTCGATGAGCACTTTCTTACCGAGAGTTATCCAGAGATAAAAGCGGTCGTGAAGACTGACTGCGATCCACGAATCGGGATCGAACCACTACGCAAACTGCTCGGCAAGCTGGCAAGTGAAATGCCGAGTGTGCGGGAAAAGATCGATCCCGCATGGTCCAGAGTGCGCGCTCGTCTCGAGGACATGAACGAAAGTTTCGTGACGTTTCCTCACTATCGCGAAATCTGCGCCGAAGAGGGAGTGAAAACAGCAGAAACGCAGGACAACCTCGCGACCATCCTCGACTGCCTAGGCATCGCATTAAACTACCGCAATGACGCGCGATTACGAGACACCACCGTGCTCAAACCACGCTGGTTGGTCGATGGCATCTACACCATTCTGCGTTGGCTGCACAAGCATGAGACTAATGGCGAACTGCGCCTCTCGGATATCCCAAAAGCGCTCACGAATAAGAAGCTTTATCCGCCGGACATGCATGCGTTTCTGCTTGCCCTGATGGAGAAGTTTGAATTGTGCTTTCCGCTCGACAGTGAAAAGGGTCTTTATCTAGTTCCCGGCTTGCTGAGTGCAAATCAGCCGCTCGAATTGAAGAAGTTTGCGACGGGCCAATCGCGCCGGCTCCAGTTCCGCTACGAAGATGTGCGGCCACCGGGGTTACTGCCGCGCTTTATTGTTCGGTCTCACACTTTAAGTGAGGATCAGCCTCGTTGGGTGCGCGGTGTGGTATTGGCACGCGGTACAGCGCGAGCGCTTGTGCGCGGCGACCACGAAGGACGCGTAACGGAAGTTTTTGCATTGGGAGAGAACACTAGTGATCGCGTGTGGCTCACTGAGTTCATTCTTTCAGAGATGCGCGTGCTCAACGATAAGCTTCCGGTACGCACTTTCGTGGAGAGTGAAGGTGTATGGTCTGAGCTCGAAATCCTGCGTGAGGAGGCTCTTCGACCGGATGGAACTCGCGCTGAGCGCGCTGCTGATGGCAGCATGGTTTTAATCAATGCAAAAGAGACTTTGCGTGAGGTCGAGAGTGCTGAAGCCAGTAAGGCTGGAGCTAACGCTTTTTCGCTTTTCATGTGCTACGCGCATGACGACGAGCGAATCGTGCGTGAGTTGATTCCCAGTTTAAAGGTACTAGCTCGTCGCGGTTACATCGCCGCATGGCGAGATACGGATCTCGTTCCAGGTGAAGATTGGGACGCAACGATCAAGGAGAAACTTTCCCAATCTCAGATAATTCTTTTCATGGTGAGCACGAATTTCCTCGCTTCTGATTACATAACTGAGAACGAAATCCCTTTGGCGATGAGCTTAATGAACAAACAGAAAGCAGTGGTCGTGCCAGTACTGTTATCTCCGTGTTCATGGCGTGATGAGGACTTCGAACATTTGGAGAAGCTGCCGCGCAAAGACGCTCCGGTTTCGTCGTTCCGGTCGCACCGTGATGCCTGGTTCCTTGTCGAAGAGGGTTTGAAAAAGGTAGTTGAGAAAGCACGTGGTTCTTTAGAACCGTCTCTGCCGGCAAAAGCCGGGTCACGAGTCAGCCGGAAATAAAAGATCCAGCCAACAAATCAATCTCGTAGTGACAGTTTCGGTCAGAATAGGTTTGCTCATGTTCATTCGAATTCTTTTCCTTAGCTTCGTCCTCGTATCTTTCGTCGCGCCGTGTAGCGCGCAAACAAAGCCTCTGACGCTCGAGTGGATACTAACTGACGGAAGGACGGTGGGAGTTGTGCCCTCGCATGTTTGGTTGGCGGATGGGAGGCTGATGGTTTATGACGCCAGGTTGCCGGTGGAGCGAAGGGTGTTTGAGATACTCGATCCGAAGACGGGTGAGAGGCGGAAGGCGTTTGATGTGTCTGCGGCGGTCGCGAATTTGAATGCGCTACTACCGTCGACGCCCGCGCGACAAGGGCTCGCGTGGCCCCAATCGTTTGATGTTTCAGGGCGACGGGCGCTTTATGTCTTCGATGGAGATCTCTTTGTATTGGACTTATCGAAGGCGAGCTTCGCGCGCATCACGAAGAGCAGCGAGGAAGAGCGCGCCGGAGAGTTCTCGCCCGATGGCAACAAACTCGCCTACGTGCGCAAGAACGATCTCTACATCACAGATCTTGAAACACTAAAAGAATCTCGCCTCACACGCGACGGCACCGGCACGATCCTGAACGGCACTCTCTCGTGGCTCTACTGGGAAGAGATCTTCGGACGACGTGACATCGGCTTCTGGTGGTCGCCCGATTCGAAGACGTTGGCTTATCTCCAGACGGATGAATCAGCCGTGCCGGTAAGCACATTCGTTGACTTTCAACCCGACACGCCTCGCGTCATCACGCAACGTTATCCGAAAGCCGGCATGCCGAATCCACGTGTACGCGTCGGCATCGTCGGTATAAACGACAACATGACGAAGTGGGTCGGCATCACGGACAAACCTTTCGAATACATTCTCCGCGTGAAGTGGTTGCCGGATAGCCGTCGCTTTAGCGTCCAAACTCTGACGCGCGATCAGCACGTGCTCGGTTTGTATTTTGTCGACCGCGAAACCGGCGTCGCGAAAAGAATATTGACTGACACCAACACAGGCTGGATCAACATTCACGACGATCTGCACTTCCTCAGCGACGGACAACACTTCCTGTGGGCGTCAGAACGCGACGACAACTATCACCTTTACCGCTATTCAATGGACGGCCGGTTGGTGAATCAGATCACGCGTGGTCCATGGTCGCTCGCATCGTCTGGTGGAGCGTTCTGGGTGAGGCGTTCTGTTTCGAGTATCGACGAGACTAACGGTTGGATATATTTCACTTCACTCCAACACTCTTCGCTCGAGCGTCACCTCTACCGCATCAAGTTTGACGGCTCAGGCATGACCCGTCTCTCAAAGGAACCTGGCTTCCATAGCGTTTCGATGTCGCCCAACGCGCAGTTTTATATCGACACTTCCTCCGACGCGCGCACACTTCCTTCACTCACGCTGCGACGCTCTGATGGGCAAGAACAACTCGTGATCGCGAAACCGAGAATGGAGCTACTCGCCGGCTTCGGACTACAACAACCGGAGTTAACCAACATTCCGACACGAGATGGCTTTCCGATGCCGGCGCGAATTTTGAAACCCAAAGACTTTCGCGCGGATCGTCGATATCCGGTAATCATGGACGTTTACGGCGGCGCGTCTTCATTCTCTGTAGTGAACGCATGGCGAGGCGCTGCGCTTTACGATCAACTGCTTGCTCAAGAAGGTTACATCGTGGTTCGCGTCGACAACCGTTCAGCAGCCGCAACGAGCAAGAGTATGGAGAACACCGTCATCGGCAAAGTCGGCGAGCCTGAAACTGAAGACTTCGTCGATGCGACAAAGTGGTTGAAGGCGCAGACCTGGGTTGACCCGGATCGCATTGGTGTTTGGGGCTGGAGCAACGGCGGTTGGATGACACTCAACCTCATGACGCGCTCGAAAGAGTTTAAGGCGGGCATTGCTGTCGCTGCCGTCACTGATTGGCGCTATTACGACACGAAGTGGGCCGAGGCTTTCCTGGGATCGCCGCATACGAATCCGAAAGGTTATGCAAGTACATCGATGATCAACCGCGCGGGCGATCTTCATGGACGGCTCCTGCTTGTTCACGGTTTTTACGACGACAACGTCCACCCGCAACATGTCCAAACCTTTACCGACGCCCTTATCAAGAAAGGAAAGTTGTTTGAGTTGATGATTTACCCGATGCGCGGTCACGGCCTGAGTGATCGTGAAGCAACTCTTCATGTGTACCGGACGATGGTCGACTTCTGGAAGCGAAATCTATGACGGCTGATGTGAAGGAAAAGGCTGAAGCCACAAAAACGCGCAAGTGAAGCCAGAAAAAAGCACATAACAACCGCGATCATTTGTGCACTTTCGATCGGATCTTTATGTGCACTTTGTAATCTGATCTGTTAAATGCGCCGGCAACTGCCGTTCAACTGCGCGCCTTCTTCTACAACTAACGCCGGTGAAGCAACCTGACCTTTGACATTCGCAGTACGACCGAGCACGAGCTCTTTGCTGGCGCGAATGTCGCCCTCGACAGTTCCGTTTATCTTTGCGACAGCCACTTTGATGACAGCTTTTGTCACTTCTGCGCCGGTGCTGACGATGAGTGTGCCGTCCGGTGAGGTAACATGTCCTGAGAAGTGTCCATCGATCCGGAGCATGGATTTAAAACTCACTTCCCCCGTAAAGTTCACCACATCTCCAACGAAACCAAGCCAATTATCTTTATTGACGTTCGATCCGCTGCTATTGACGAGTCTGGGCTGTGGGCGTTCGTCTCTGCTCGCAACTGCTTGAGTAGTCATTGGCTGGTCCTTCTTTCAGGTTTCTATTGCCGACCCGGCGCTACGCGCTCGGTTCTGTTTGGTGGGTGGGAAGCCGCCGGGTTGCCGCCGCCGCTGACTTAGATCCGGTAGAAAAGAAGAAAATTCCCTAACTGAAAATCACTATAACATTTGCGACTGACTCGAGAATGTTACGATTAGATTGCATTCAACCATGATCACCTATCGCTTACTCTCTGCTGCCGACTTCGATTCGTTATTCGAGTGCTTTCTCGACGCGTTTTCTGATTACGAAGTTGATATGCGAACGTCGCGTGAGCAGTTTGAACAGCGGCTCGAGCGCGATGGGGTTCGACTCGAAATGAGTGTTGGTGCGTTTGATGAAGAAAAAATGATCGGCTTCTACATCAACGCGCTCGGCGAATGGCAGGGCATGCAGACGGCGTACGACGCAGGCACCGGAGTGATCCCCGATTACCGGCGGCAAGGTGTTGCAGAAGAACTATTTGCGTTCATGGCGCCACGCCTCAAGGAGGTCGGGGTTGAGCAATATTTGTTGGAAGTTTTGACTGTGAACCAGCGGGCCGAAGCGTTGTACCGGAAACTTGGATTTATCGATACACGAC
Organism: uncultured Acidobacteriota bacterium; assembly: GCA_963728575.1. GTDB lineage: Bacteria > Acidobacteriota > Blastocatellia > Pyrinomonadales > Pyrinomonadaceae > PSRF01. The sequence continues at coordinate 132,689 of CAVSKT010000002.1, read as the reverse complement.
GGATGGCGGTGTTTCGACGAAGCGAGCCACCGGAGTTCGTCGAAGATTTGTCGATTCGTCGTGTCGAGAAATGTGAGTGGGAGTTGTTCAAGTCATTCTGGGATGGTTATCCGTCGTGGCAGAATTCGATCGATGCTGTTGAGAGACTTGCGAACGAAAGAGTCGTCGTTTGCGCGTATGTAGATGATCGATCCGTTGGGTATGGTGTGGCGTTCAAGCCCTGGGCGAGTTTGATGCAACTGGCCGTTGACCCGGCCCACAGAAGGAAGGGGATTGGGTCGAGGATCATGTCTCGGTTGCAACAAGAGATTTCGGCGACTCAGAGTTTGAAGATGAACAATGTCGATGAGAAATTTAAAGGTACGTTGGCTTTTTACGAGGCTAACGGGTTCAAGATGGTGCTGGAGCAGTTTGAGATGGTGAAGACTTTTTAGGACAGGATGAACAGGATGAATAGGATAAAAAAATATTTAGTAGCTTCGGTAGCGTGCGTTTTGATGTCGGCTTCGGCTGGTTTTGCACAGGGGATATCCGAGGTGAAATATAGCAAACCCACCGTCGCGGCTCCGAGAGAATGTCTGCTCGCGTTTCGGGAGTTCTTTAGTTATCTCCAAAAGAGCGAGCCGGGAATTGTGAAAGACGAACAGGCGCAGCAACGTTGGCTCACCCAGCAAATGCGAAAGGCGTTGAAGGAGAAACTCGCAACCTTCACGAGTCCACAAGAAGATCCGGATTATCCCGGCAACAGAACCTTCATCGGCTCCTGGGATTCTCCGTCAACTTATTCAATCGTTGCGTCGAGGCGTTACGGCAAGCGGGCCGTCATCGACGTGCTTTACAAGTGGGGTCCAAAGACGAACTATCCGGGTGATGAACGGACCACGTCATTCATTTTCGCGTTGGAAGATGGCAAGTGGAAACTCGACGACATCTACACGTTCCGAGGAGAGTTCGTGCAAGCTGAAAGCCTCAGCCACTATTTGCGCGGTAAGGAGAAGTGACCCGAACTACGTAACGTTGCGAGTCGTATTCCGAATCGACTGAAAGCTGCTTAGATTGGAGACGGCCATGAACTATAAAACTGTCGTCGTCAGACTCGTACACGTTTCTCTCTTCGTCGTTCTCTTTGTTAGCACGGCCCTGGGCCAGGTCGAGAAACCGGCGGAAGAAAATCAAACTATGCGGACGTTGCTCGGTGAAGTGCGGCAACTTCGCAAAACAATGCAAACAGCCGGACTGAATGCTTATCTCGGGCAATTAATTCTCGAGCGAATGCGATTGGCGAATGAGCAAGTAGAAAAGATGGCCCAAAAACTGGACGCTGCGCGTGAAGATGTTGAAAAGATCGAGCGGACCATTCCCAGCTTCGAAGAAAAGGCGAAGGTCATGGAAACGGTGCTTCAGCATGACACGGACCTTGCCAATCGCGCGAAACTCGAGTTTGAGATTAAACAGCACAGGCAACAGACGGAACGCTACAAAGTATTATTGTCGCGCGCACGCGAACGTGAACAGCAACTGTCGACAGAGCTGCGAGCCGGTCAGGCGAGATTGACTGAGCTGGAAAGTCGCCTGGACTTGCTCGAACGCGAGATTGAAAATGAGATCGAGAGATTGAGATCTGAAGGTAAGCGGCCGAACTAAGAGTACAAAAGTGAAACTGGACCTCCACACACACTTCTACACAGACGCATTCTTTCAAACTATTCGAGATCTTCCTTCTGAGTTTTCCTTCGGGACGAGTTCCAGCGGACAGACCATCATCACTTACCGCGGCGCGCGGTTCTTTGGTGTGACTCCGGCGATGACTGACGTTTCGAAGAGAATCGAAGACATGGACCGCGTGGGGATCGACGTTGAAGTAGTCTCACTCTCGACGCCAAACGTTTTCTTCACTGACGCGAAACATCAGCCGCAAGTCGCGACAATGATCAACGACTCGTATGCCGAACTCATCGCGCGGCATCCGAAACGATTTAAAGGCTTTGCGTCGATTCCGATGGATGCGTCTGACGAAGCGCTCAAAGAGCTTCACCGCGCGATCGATACGCTGAAACTCAACGGCGTGATCCTGCTCAGCAACATCGGGGGCAAGCCGTTGACCTCGCCCGAGTATCGCCTGTTTTTCGAAGAAGCGAATCGGATGAAGCTCTGCATCTTTTTGCATCCGATGATACCCGCGAATTCAGACGCGTTTCGCGAGTATGTGCTTGGCCCAATTATCGGATTTCCGTTTGATACGAGTCTGGCTGTTGCGCGTATGTGTTACGACGGCATGTTTGAAGAACTGCCGGACATCCGGTGGATCATCGGGCATCTCGGTGGCGCGGTTCCTTACTTGATGGAGCGGATGGACAATGGTTTTCGCGACTTCGCGGAGTGTCGAGTGAAGATCGACAAGCTGCCGAGTGTGTATCTGAAGCGACTCTATTACGACACGGTTTCGTTCAGCCCGCACACGTTGACGATGGTGCGAAACATGGTCGGCGCGGATCACATGGTGATGGGCAGCGACTACCCACACTTGCTCGGTTCGATCGATCGCGCGGTGACGTCGATCGAGGACCTGGATGTTTCTGGTGAGGAGAAACAGCAGATCTTTTCAGGGACTGCGTTGAAGATACTCAATAACGTTTAAGCAGAAATCATTGGTCAATTATCATTTGACATTTATCAATTGTTATTTTCTTCGGAAGCCGGAGGTCTTCAAATAATAATTGATAAATGTCAAATGATAATTGACCAATGATTATTTCGCCCTGCTATTAAGACGAAGGCCGCTTGCCCCACACCGGTGGTGGTGGCTCCTTCGGCGAACGATCGACCGGACGATCCTTCAGCATCCGCATTGCTTCCTGAACTGCGCGCTCGAGTTGTGGATCTCGACCTGAGATGACGTCCTTGGGCCAGTTCTCAACGTCGATGTCCGGCCCAACGCCTTCGTTCTCAACCGCCCATTTCCCATCGCGTGTAAAGAACCCGCCGCGCGGCGCGATCATGCTCCCGCCGTCGACGAATGGTGGCGTGTCGGCCGTATGGACCAGCCCTCCCCACGTTCGCTTGCCCACCAGTGGACCAATCTTGCGACGTCTGAACATGTACGGCATCAAATCGCCGCCCGAGCCGGCCATCTCGTTGATGATCATCACCTTCGGTCCCCAGATACCGGCCGATGGACTCGTAAACGGATAACGCTCCCCTGCGACGTTATTGAAGTAACCATCAAAATCGCGTTGCAGAACGTCGATGATGTAGTCGGCTGCGGACCCACCGCCGTTGAATCGTTCGTCGACGATCACGCCCTTCTTGTCCTGCTGCGAAAAGTAGTAACGGTTGAAACTCGTGTAGCCGGGCTGGCCTGTGTTGGGCAAATAAACGTACGCGAGTTGGCCATCGGAAAGTTTTTCAACCAGACGGCGATTCGACTCAACCCACGCTCTCCCGCGTAATGCCTGTTCGCTCGCAACAGGAAGAACCGTCACTGTCCGAGCGCCCTGCATTGTGGGCGTGGTGTTAACGGTCAGTGTTGTTTGACGGTTTGCGGTGCCGTCTAAGAGCCGGTGAATGTTGTCCGGCGCTCTCAACTCGATACCGTTGATCGCGAGAATGTAATCACCGACGTTGACGTTCGCGCCAGGCGTTGCGAGCGGCGAACGCAGATCCGGATTCCAACTCTCGTTGTCGTAAATGCGCGTGACTTTGTAACGACCCTGATCGATCGCGAAATCGGCGCCAAGAAGACCTGCGACTGGCTGCGGCACGGTCGGCATATCGCCGCCGCGTACGTACGAGTGTCCAACTGCGATCTCAGCACCCATGATGTCGAGCAGGTAGTTGAGATCGGCGCGATGCATCGCGTACGGCAGCAACTGCCCGTACATCTCTTTCATCCTGGGCCAATCGGTTCCGTGCATGTTTGGCACGTAGAGATAGTCGCGTTGGAGTCGCCAGCCTTCGTTGAAGATCTGTTTGAACTCCTCCTTCGGTTCGAGATACATCCGCAGTGTGAAGTTCAAACGTCCCGAACCGGCTTGTGGCGGAGTGCGATCCGCATCGACGAGAAACATCTGCGGAGGAGGTGGAGTACCACCGCCGCCACCTGGACCACCGAAGCCACCACCACCGCCGGCGGCCGCGCGATAAACGAGCTTGCGACGATCGGCGCTGATTTCATAGGCGGCAACATTCGTAGCGAACGTGGTCTGGCGACGTTCACACAAACGATAACGCTGCAACTCATTGCCACCGGGACCACCGCCAGTGCCCGTAGCTCTTGGCGTTTCCATATAAAACACCTGACCATCAACACCCGCTTGCAGATCGAGATATTGACGCTCCGGAACACCCGGGACGGAAATGATCCGCTTTTCAAGCCCATCGAAATCGACTTGCAACGTCACGGGCGGACGTGGACCACGTTGACCACCGCCACCTTCACCACCGGCGCCGCCACCGCCACCACTGGCGCCACCACCACCGCCTCCGGCATCTTCCGCGCACGTACCCGGTGGTAGTCTGCGTGTGCCTGTTCCGACGCCACGATCTTCATCACTTTCCGGAAGTAGTGGACTCGGATCAGTCTTTCGCAGCACCGCGAAATAAAGGCCAAAAGTTGTTTCGCGATCGTACGAAGTCATGTCGAGCCATTGCGAACGCAAACCGAAATCGGTCGACGCGAGGAACCACAGATACTTTCCATTCGCATCCCACGTCGGCCAAACTGCGTCCGCGAGCCCGTCGGTAATTTGTTTCGATTCGCTTGTTTCGACATTGCTCACAAAAATCGCGTGATACATCGAACGCAAACGGCTCGAATAGGCGACCCACTTCGAATCAGGGCTCCACGACGGATTCAGCGTGCGTTGCGGCACCATCCACGGATCCTGGCCCACGATCTTCGCCTGCTCGCTCGCGACATCAAGAACCCAGACTTTCAAGTTGGTATCGGTGAAAAGAATTTTCTTCGAGTCAGGCGACCACGACGGCGTGTAGTAGCGAGTCGGTTTGGCAAGTGCAATCTCGCGCGGCGGCGTTAATCCATCCTGCGCTTCGATCACGAGTTTGTACTCGCCTGACTTGTCGCTGAAGTAAGAAACAAACTTGCCATCCGGCGACCATGCAGGATCGCGTTCGGCTGAACTACTCGAATTCGTGAGATTGCGCACGTCGCCTTTGTCAGCGGGTATCGTGAAGATCTCACCGCGTGCTTCAACAACTACACGTTTGCCGGTCGGCGACACCGCCATGTTCGTGAGTCGATTGCTCACGTCTTCCCAGTTGGGCATCATCCACGGGAAATCACCTGCGGCGACAATGGTTACGATCTTCGACTTACCGTTCTTCGGATCGAGCTCGTGTACGTATCCTGCCTGCTCGAAAACAACCGTTCCCGCGCCGGAGTCGAGCGCCTTCACGTCGAAGTCAGTGAACTTCGTGATCTGCGCGAGCTTCTTGCTCTTCGTTTGATACTCCCAAACGTTTGCAACGCCGTCGCGATCGGAAATGAAGAAGACTGAATCATCGACCCACACTGGATCGACGTCTTTCGAGTCCGTCCACGGCGGAGAAACGAGATCGTAAGTTTTGAGATCGACGATCCAGATCGGACGATTTTGTCCACCGCGATAATTGCGTCGCTCCTCATCCCACGAATTGTTCATGCGGTAGGCGATGCGTGTGCCGTCAGCGGAGATCTTGCCTTGATACGCGCGCGGAATCGCCATTGGTTCTTCGACACCGCCTTCAGACGATACGGTCCAGAACCTCGGTGCTCCGCCGGGCGCCCACGTTGCGCGTGTTGATGAAAAGAGGACTGAGCGGCCGTCGGGCGTCCAGCCCGCGACCATGTCCGCACCCGGATGCCATGTCAGGCGCCGTGGCTCGCCGCCTTCAGACGCAACGACATAAACGTCGAAGTTACCTGCATACTCGCCGCTGAACGCGATCCACCGCCCGTCGGGAGAAAAATGTGGATTCGCCGTCTGACCCTGAAAACTGGTCAAACGTCGCGCACTTCCTCCAGCGCGGGGCACAACCCAGATATTGTTTGCGTATGCGAAACCGATTTGTGTGGAGCTGACGGTGGGAGTTCGCAGCAGCCGGGTCGAGCCTCCGTGCCCGTTTTGGGCGCTGATCGGAGCTACAAAGAAGAGAGAACATACGACGAGCAGGAGCACGCGGGTAAGCATTCGGTTTTGTCCTCCGGATGGAAATGCGAAATGCGAATTGCGATTTGCGGGAAGACTACCATATCATTGACGGCAAACCCATCACCGAGGAGAAAGTTCAATGAGTTCCCTGAAACGCAGTTCAGTTTCTTTGTTTGCTTTCCTGTTTGTTCTTTGCTTCGCAGCTTCGGCGTTCGCGCAGATTCCTGTGCCGCGTCCAAGTCAGAAGGCGAGCGTGATGCAGAGAATCGGCCCGACCGACATCACGATCACTTACAGCCGTCCCGGCGTTAAAGGACGAAAGATCTGGGGTGATCCCCTGCCTGAGCAGGCCGCGAAAGCCAAAGGCGAGGCTACACTCGATAACCAAAACGAGCGTCCAAAGGATGCGGTGATCGTTCCGTACGGTCACATGTGGCGTACGGGCGCCAACGAAGCGACGATGTTTGAAGTGAATAGTGATGTTCTGATCAACGGTCAAAAGCTTGCGGCGGGAAGCTACAGTCTTCACTCGATTCCGGCAAAAGACGAGTGGACCATCGTCTTCAACGGCACGGCGAATCAGTGGGGCAGTTTCAACTACGATCCCGCGAAAGACACGCTGCGCGTAAAAACGAAGCCGGCCTCGGTTGCCGAGAACCAGGAATTTCTGGCATTCACGATCGACCCGATCGCTGAAGACACTGCACAGGTAAACATTCGTTGGGAAAAGATCAGCGTTCCGTTTACTGTGAAGGTGCCGGATGTGCCGGCTGCAACGCTCACCAGATTAACGGCCGTTGTTGGTGCTGCGAAAAGCGATGATTGGCGAACGCTGATGCAGGCGGGAAATTATCTGCTCACGAACCAGAACCCGGCTGACGACGCGCAGGGCATGGCGTGGTTAGAGCAGTCGATCAAAGTGAAAGAGACGTTTGGAAATCTTTCGGCGAAGGCGAACGCGTTGTACAAGGCCGGTAAGAAGGACGAGGCATTCGCGGTTGCTGAGCAGGCGATTCAACGTGGGAAGGCTGACAAGGTTGATACCACGAACTTCGAGAAGCGTCTCGCGGATATGAAGGCCGGCAAGAATTAGCCCTCGTAAAGAGTTTAACGCAAAGGCGCAAAGGTCGCACAGACAGCGCTTTTACCTTGCGTCTCTCCGCGCCTTTGCTGGAGAATCTGTATATGGGCGTCGCTAAACTTACCGACCAGAACACGATCGTTCCTGAGGGCAAGTACGCGCGTGTCGAGCGCGAGCGCCGATATCTGTTGCGTGACTTGCCTGAAGGAATAACTCGCGCCGATCCGCATCTTCAGATCACCGACAACTACATCACCGGCACGCGGCTCCGCATTCGCAAAGTGCGCGAGCCGCGAACAAACAAGTGGACAGTCAAGTTCACACAGAAGTTCGCTCCCGACCCGAACGACTTATCACGCACAGTCATTACCAACACTTACCTCAACGCGCTCGAAGCTGAAGTTCTATCAGTTTTTAACAGCAACGAGATCCGCAAGAATCGTTACCGGTTCGAGTTTGAAGGCCGCATGTTCGGCGTCGACATGTTTCTTGGCGATCTTTTCGGACTTGTGCTCGCTGAAGTCAGTTTTGAAACAGACGAAGAGCTCGATAATTTCCCTAAACCGCCGTTTGCGCTCGCGGACGTAACGAACAATCTGGTGTTCACGGGTGGCAGGTTGTGTGAGTTAACGTTTTCAGACGTGCGTGCGGAGATCGCCTCACAGGGTTTGATAAGATAGACCCGAGATGAACATCCGTACACTGCTGATCATTGTTTGTCTTCTTGTTTCAGTTGGTTGTCGAAAAACGTCCGCGCCTCCGGCGGCGGTGCCCCCGACTGTCGCCACACCATCACCCGAACTAAGCCACTCACAGGGCGGCAACACACCTGCGGTTCAGACCAAATACTTCAAAGGCTCGATTGGTAGTTCGCTCGACTTGCAAATGAAGCTGGTGCGCACCGGCGATCAACTCGCGGGCACCTACTTCTACCAGAAGATTGGAACGCGGATCGACTTGCGTGGCAAAGTCGATCCGGACGGCACCCTGACGCTCGAAGAGTTTGATAAAGCGGGCAAACAGACTGGAGTTTTCAAAGGACTTTGGCAGGTCGATGCGGCTAACGGCTTGATCTCCCTAGCGGGAAACTGGTCGAAACCACCCGACGAAAAGGGAAGCGACAAGAAGACGGCGTTTTCACTTCACGAAGAGCCGATTGCGTTTACCGGCGACGTCGAGTTGGTCACGAAGCAGATCAAAGAAAACGACAAGAAGCTGGTCTATGAAATATCGGCGCAGTATCCGCAATTCAACGCTGCCAACAATCCGAATTTCGAGAAGTTTAATCAAACGGCGCGCGCTTTAGTGACAAAGAAAGTCGCGGGGTTCAAGAAAGATATGGCTCCGGCGGAAGGCGAGGAACCACGTCCGGAAGGATCGATGGGGAGCAATTTGAATGTTGCATACACGCTCATGCTGGCCCAGGATGATCTCGTGAGTGTTAAGTTTGACGTTGGTAGTTACTACCAGGGCGCCGCGCATCCGAATTCGTATTCTGATGTGATCAATTACGATCTGAAGAACGGTAAACAGTTGAAGCTCGGCGACCTTTTCAAGCCTGGCAGTAAGTATCTGGTAGCGATCGCGAACTACGCGATCGCGGATCTGAAGAAGCAGGCGAAAGACAAAGGGTTGATTGACGGAGAGATTGAGAACGGTGCTTCACCCCTGGCTAAGAACTATCAAAGTTGGATCATTACGAAGAAGGGCCTCGGGATCACTTTCGACGCTTATCAGGTTGGACCATACGCCGCGGGACCGCAGTTTGTGATGGTTCCGTATTCCGCGATAAAAGACGTTATCAACCCCGAGGGACCGATCGCGCAATTTGCGAAGTAAGCGCTATTGCTCCAGAGGAGCAAAGCGTCGATTCATACGCATGCTGTAGTAGAACGCGAGAAGGAAGGCGACGAACATAATACCCGCCGCTGTCCAGAAGGTCACAAAAAGCGATCGATCGCTCATGTAGTGTAAGACGCCGTCCGCTCCGAGATGCGCAATTGAACTACTGATCAGTAATGCCTGGAGAGAGGGGCCCACAGCTCGCGCCAGGCTCGCGACGGATTGAGTTACTCCCAGAACTGCTCCCTGCTCACTCGGACCAACACTCTTCGAAGCCAAACTCGTCAGCGCCGGAGTCGCAAGCGAGTTGCCCATCGAGAAAACTCCTCCACCCAGAAGTAGTGCACCCAATCCTCCGGCTGCTGGTCCAACAAACGGAACCGCAAAAAGACTGATCGCGAAACACAAAGCGCCGACTATCACGAGCGGAAGCTCACCGAAGCGTTTCACCAGACGTCCGATCAGTCCACCCTGAATGATCACGGCGATTACTCCGACGTAGGCGAAAAGATAGCCGGTGTGCGTTGCGTCGTAACCAAAGCGAAACATCGTGTAGAGCGCGAATGCCGACGTCATAATCGAGAAGGCGACGATGAAGAGGAAGTAGATAATCAACACAAACGCGAGACGCGGCTGCTTCAGCGAATTGAGAACGTTGCGAAAGCTTCGACCTCTGGCGGCGCGGTTCTTTGCCGGATGGTCCGGCGTCACTGTTTCAGGCAAAGTGAAATACAGGAGGATTGCGTTGGCGAAACAGAGCGCGGCAGCGAAGACAAAAGGCACGTGAATGCCCCACTGGCTCAGGATTCCGCCGAGCGCTGGTCCAAAAATAAAACCGAGTCCAAACGCGGCGCCGATCAGGCCCATCCCTTTCGCACGGTTCTCGGTGGTTGTTATGTCGGCGATGTAGGCTTGCGCAGTTGAGATGTTGCCGCCGGTGATGCCGTCGAGAATGCGACCGACGAACAGCATGAATAGAGTGCGTGCAAATCCGAGCACGAGAAAACCGATGCCTGTGCCTATGATCGAGAGCAGTAGCACGGGCCGGCGTCCATGTTTATCAGATAAACCTCCGAGCACGGGGGAGAAAATCAGTTGCATGATCGAGTAGGAGGCGAAGAGCAGACCGACTGTGCGTGGCGTGGCATTGAAGATCGTGCCTTCGGCGTAGTAAGGGAGAACGGGAATCACGATCCCAAAACCAATTAGATCGATGAAGACGGTGGTAAAGATTACGATGAGCGGAGAGCGCTTCATTTAAGGTTTTGTTTAGGTGACTGTTTGAGAGCGGTCTAATCATTTGTCATATATCATTTGACATTTATCATTTGGTCATTTTTTAAGACTTTCAGAAGCCGAAGGTCTTCAAATGACCAGATGATAAATGTCAAATGATATATGACAAATGATGCTGCTCACGATTATCGACGTCCTCCGGTCAACGCTCGATCGACTGAAGCTTGTCCGCCGCCCGCGATCAAGAGAGCGACGGCCATTGCCAGTAAACTCAGCGGATATTCATAACCGCGATTGCTCGCAAAGAAACCGCCCGACCAGTGAACACCAACAACGGCCGTAAGCATCGTGCATGCGATGAAGAATGCGCCGACGCGAGTAAGTAATCCGATGAGGATGAGCAATCCTCCGACGAGTTCCGAGAGCGCGGCGGCAGCAAGCCAAAACCACGCCGGCCGCATGAAGCCGAAAGGGGTAGTGCCGGCGATATATTTACTGAAACCTGCTCCGTTAAATGAGCCCAGCACTTTTTGTGCGCCGTGCGCGATCATCACTGCCGCCAGCGCGAGACGAATGGGTAAAGTAAACCAGGTTGACGAAGTTGCGATGATTTTCTGAAACATGTGGTGTTTTCCTCGGTCGGGAAGTATACGACAAATTGAGTTGTGGTTTTTGTGCCTCCTGTAGCCTGTAGTAACATTCGGCAATGCAGAGACGCCTATTCGTGTGCGCCGCAGCATTGTTGATATTTCTCCCTCTCGTCGTCGCGGCACAAACCGCAGCGCCCGAAATATCGTTTACGGTCGCCATGCCGCGCCCGCACACACATTTGTTCGAAGTTCAAGTCGCAGTAAAGCGATCAAGCGATGGTCCGCAGGAAGAATCCCTGTTGATGCCCGTTTGGACGCCCGGCTCCTACCTCGTTCGCGAGTTTGCGCGACACGTGCAAGACTTTGCCGCAACCACTGGCTCCGGTCAGCCGCTGAAGTGGGAAAAAATCAACAAGAACACCTGGCGCGTCGTAACCGGTGGCTCGCGTGACTGGCAAGCGACGTATCGCGTTTACGCAAACGAATTGTCAGTGCGAACGAGCGAGTTAAATTCATCACACGCGTTTTGGAATAACGCGAACATCCTCATGTACATCGACGGGTTTCTGAAGAGCCCTTCAACTGTACGCGTCCTCGCGCCTGACGTCTGGAAAGTTGCCACTGGACTACCGGCTGTGCCGGGCCAGAAGAATACGTTTCGCGCCGAGAACTTCGACGTTCTTTACGACTCGCCGTTTGAAGTAAGCAACTTCAAAACACTCGTTTTCAACGTGAAGGGTATCCCGCATCGCATCGTGATCGACGGAGACGGAAATTACAACCCCGAGCGAATGCGACTCGATGTGCAGAAGATCGTCGAGACGCAAGTTGAGATGATGGGTGGTGAGATCCCGTATCGCGACTACACGTTCATACTTCACCTGCGCAACAACGCGGGCGGTGGCCTCGAACATGCGAACTCAACAGCATTGGGTTATCCACGTTTTGGTTTCCGAATCCAAACAGGCGACCGCACAACGTCAGCGTCACCGACAGCTACCGGCACACCGGAGCGCGACTACCGCGGGTTTCTGTCGCTCGTTTCACACGAGTTCTTTCATCTTTGGAATGTGAAACGAATTCGTCCCGACGTGCTTGGTCCATTCGATTACACACAGGAAAACTACACGAAGCTTCTTTGGGTGGCGGAAGGAATTACTGACTACTACGCGGACTTACTTCTGCGTCGCGCGGGATTGATTACTGAAAATGAGTTTTTGACAGCCACTGCGCGATCCATCCAGACATTGCAGAACACGCCGGGCCGAATGGAGCAGAGCGTTGAGGACTCGAGCTTCGACACGTGGATCAAGTTCTACCGCCCGGATGAAAACACGATCAACTCGCAGATTTCTTATTACGACAAGGGTGCGATACTCGGTTTGCTCCTCGATCTCGAGATTCGCAAACGTAGTAATAACGCCAAGTCGCTGGACGACGTTTTGCGATATCTTTATACGGAGTTTTTCAAGAAGAGCCGCAACTATGGACCAGCCGATTTTCAAAAGGCGTCTGAGCTGGTAGCCGGTTCGAGTCTGGAAGATTTTTTCAGAAAGTATGTGCGCGGCACGGACGAGCTTGATTACAACGCGGCCTTTGAAGCGGCGGGTTTACGACTCGATACTGGTGTTGGTTCGGTGGAGAGAGTGTACCTCGGCGCTGATGTCGTGCAGGAAGAAGATCGTTTGGTAGTGCGGCGTGTTTACGCCGGCTCGCCCGCGTACGACCAGGGGCTCAATTCGGGCGACCAGATCGTCGCGCTCGATAACATGCGCGTGACGAGAGACTTTTTCACCGCGCGCATCGCAGACAAGAAGCCCGGCGATCTGATTAACCTGACGATATTCCGTTTTGACGACTTGAGCTCACTGCCGATCAAACTTGGCGGACGCCGCGAAGGAACTTACCGGATTCTTCCGCTGCCAAATCAGACGGAAGCACAGAAGCGTGTCTACAAAAGCTGGTTAGGATGACTCAGTATCAAAACATTCGTTTTCGTATCGAAGATCGCGCGGGCAGGATAACTCTTGCGCGTCCGCCGTTGAACGTCTTGAACATCGAGATGATGACGCGAGATTACATCGGCGGTGAGTGAATGTGCTCAACGCGAACTCGTCGCGATCGTGTTCGATGCTGATAAGGAGTGTCGATCGTTCAGCGCGGGAGTCGCGGTTGAGGAGCATGTTGAGGGCACGATCTTTCAGATGCTCGACTCGTTCCACTCGATCTTCCGCCAGCTCGAGCAAGTGGCGAAACCGGTGATCGCGCTTGTGGACGGCGCTGCGCTTGGTGGAGGATGTGAGCTCGTCGCCGCGTGCGATATCGTGATTGCTTCGGATCGCGCGCGCTTTGGGCAGCCTGAGATCAAGCTCGGTGTTTTTCCACCGGTTGCGGCAGTCTTGTTGCCCCTTGTGATCGGCGAAAAACGCGCGCGCGAATTGATTCTGACTGGTGAGATAATCGACGCAGTCGAAGCCGGTCGGCTTGGGTTGTGCAACCACGTAATGCCTGGTACTCAACTCGAACCGAAGTTGCTCGAGGTGCTCTCGAAGTTGAAGGAGCTTTCCGGGACGTCGCTGCAATTTGCGAGACAGTCGCTGGATCTTGGACGGGGAAGATCGATCGATGCGGCGTTGAATGAGCAGGAGAATATTTACCTGAACGAACTGATGAAGACGCAGGATGCAAATGAAGGCGTGAAGGCGTTCATGGAAAAACGTAAGCCTGTTTGGCGTCACAAGTGATATGAAAAAGTTAGCCACAAAAAGGCACAAAATGCACAAAAGACTAATTGCTCTTTCTATGTGCATTTTGTGCCTTTTTGTGGCATTACCTACGTTTCCGCAAACCAAATCGGGATCGCACTCCACTCGCAAACCACCTTCGATGTCAGCCGAGTCCAAGGCGCTGGTTGAAGAAGCGATCGGAATTGTTTGCACTCACGCCAAACTCGATCCGAAGAGCAGCGTGGCAATCGACGAGATGCAGGCGCGTCCGTCGCTCCCGGTTACAAGCCCGGAAGCTCGCGAAGGAGCTGATCGTGCTCAGCGACTTCTTCCCGTTACCAAAACCTTAGTCGCTTCATCGTTGCGACAGCTCGCCACCGAGTACGGCTTTCATAAGTCTCCAAAATTCAGAGTGCGAATCAATCAGGCAATCGCTAGAGTGAATGCGGTTCGACGCGTGCGACCCGACATGGACTCGCGCGACAATGCCTCGGTGTTTTTGAGCAAGCCGCGCGTGATAACTTTCGGTACGCTCTTCCTCGCTGGTTTACGATCGGACGAGGGAATGATAAGCGTCCTGGCCCACGAGCTAATGCACATCGCTGACGGCGACAACGACAGTTTGCGCCCTCTTGTTGCGGCAGTCGGAAGCAAAGCGTCGCATCTCACCGGCCTGGACGTTCACGGCCAGCGTGGTGAAGAGATGACTTGCGATCTGATCGGTGCGATGGCAGCTCGCGCATACGTCGGAGACACTCCCGGTTACGAGTCGATCGCGAGACGTTTGGCGCGTTCGATTCAACACAACTGCGTCGAGGTCGATGAAGGTGACGAGGATCATCTATCACCAAGAAATACGATTCGTGCATTGCTGGCGTTGAAACCCGTTCTCGTTCGCGAATTGATCAACGATCGCGAGGAACAACGGTGATGGGGAGACGGGGTGAGTGGGAGACGGGAGACGGGGTGAACAATTCTCCGCGTCTCTCCATCGCCCCGTCTCCCCGTCCCCCCTTCTCCCCGTCGCAATTCTCGCAACCCTGCTCATCGCCGCGGGATGTAAGTCTGTCATCGAAAGACAAGACGTGCGGCCGCGTGTTTTGCGCGATGTGCCCGCGAGAAATCTCGCCTATCGACTTTCACCCGACGTCTCACCGCCGAATTCAGGCATCGATGACTCTTTAGATAAGTTTGCGGCGGTGGCAAACTTCTTTGCTGCTAAACGAGAGGATCATGCGTTGCTGCGAACGGTCGTCTCTCCTGACGGACGGCGAGTGCTTGCTCTGTACGGCACAGCGGATGAGCCGAGTTCTGTGTTTCGTATAGATCTCTTCAACGCAGATGGAGAGTTTTTGCGAAATCTGATTCCTCCCGATCTGTCATGCGCGTTTCCGGAAACCGTTACATGGTCGCCTGATGGAAATTTCATCAACTTCATCGCGCGCAAACGTGTGGCGCCGAGTCCGACTCCGACGCCGCCGAATGAGCCTGATCCGGATCCCTTAGCATCGCCGTTGCCGTCGCCTTCGATCGCTCCGCTGTTTGCTCCCGTAGCGAGCTTCAACACCGAGCAGATCTACATCTGCAATCGTGACGGCTACGATCTCAAACCGCTTACATCGCGTGAAGGTTTGATTTATTTCTACTTCGTTTGGGCTCCCGATGGACACGGGATGGCCGCGTTGGCGTGCACGGAAGAAGAGTGGAACGCGCGCGAGCGTCAGTACAAACTGCCTGCGGGCCGCCCGCGCTTCCTCGCGCCTGACGGCACAGAGCGATTGCTTGATGATAATTTGACTGAGGCGCTTCCCGTTTGGTCGCCGGATGCGTCAAAAGTCGCAACCGCGTTTGAGACAGACGTGGCGATATATGACTCTGGTGGTAAAACTCCCACTCATGGGCGGTTGCCCCTCGCGGACCAGTTGGTTGCGGCGTCAGTGGTCTATGAACAAAAAACTGCAACCCGAAAAGCCTCAAACTCCAACGCCACACCAGGTCCAACACCGGCAGCCTCCACCGCTTCGTCAGTGCCGGCGTCGTTCAATCCGATCATCCGGCTAGAATGGCGACGTCCTGAAGCGCTTTACTTCCAAACTGCGTACGTTCGCCTCATGCCGAACGAAACCATAAACACGTTTCAACGTTGGCATCTACTCAACTTAAGCGCGCAAGCTGCGATTTTGAAGTGACTGAATAGATTCTGTTTAGTTTGAGCGTGAAACAATGATATAAGTACCGCCGCTCACCGTCTCGCCGGTAGCAATCCTTAAACCAACGACAATTGTACGGTCCAAGGGATCTTTTTTTGGCTGTTTTTGAAATGAACAGCCGTCGGCCTACATTCAAGTTGTAACTACTCGCATGCCTAGACAAGACTCTGCGAGTAGTTCCCGCACCTCGAGAGCGGCACTTGAGTGTTGCGGGCCAGCGCTCACGGCCAGGAAGTTTGCAATGAAAGTTCGTCGTGTCTGCTTGGCTCTCTCTGAAAGTGTCTCTACTCGCGGTTGTAATGAACCAGCTTGAATGATCTCACAGAGAAGGAGAACGGCCGGACAATGAACGACACCCAAGCTACCCCCACCGAACAAGCAGGACCACCGACCGAACAAAAGGAAAATGAGAAAGAAACGTGGACTTTAATGTTCTTTCTTGCGAGCGACAACACGCTTTCGCCGAGCACGCTGCCTCAACTTAAGGCCATCAAAGCGGCAGGACATTCAGAGAATGCAAAAGTTGTGGTCTATTTTGATCCTAACGAGCAGGGCGCACCGACGAGAGTTTTTGCGATTAACGAGGAGCCGGATCCATCCGTTGCGAGCGGTGGCAGCGCCGGTGATCCAGTCATCACCGTTCTCTCCACCGACTACTTAACACCTGACGACATCAGAGCATTCCGCGGCAATGATTCGCAAAAATTTGCTGATTCGCTCGAGAGGACCGACTTACTCCAGGCGTTTGAGGCACTCGAACAGTTTCTGCGGTTTCTGCCGCGAAGCATATCCCGCTGACCACTACATGCTTTTTCTTGTTGGTCATGGACTCGTCGTTGGACGCGATGCGTTCCTGCCGGACGATAATCCCGTCTCTGCAATAGGTCTGCGAACACTGGGCCAGATCTTGAACGACTTCAAGAGTAAACCGGGCAAAGGTGTGCTCGAACTCGTCGGCATGCACAGTTGTTCGATGAGTGCGATAGAAATCGCATATGAGTTGCAGGACACCGCAAGTTTCATGCTTGCTTCCCAGGGCCTCTCGTTTGTCGGGGCATGGCCCTATCGCCAGTTACTCACGAAGATTTACCACGATATCGATTTAACCGATGGAGCTGATATCCCCGCACTGGTGAGGCGCCTCCATACGCTTTGCATCCAGTACAGTGTTGACTTCATGCACGCCGGTTACTCTGCTGATATGTGTTTGTGCAGCCTGAAAGCGGACCACGTACAAGCACTCACGAAACCGATCTCCAACTTGTCGCAGGCTTTGCAGGATGGAATGACGATCCCTCGTTGCCGGGATCTCATAGTGTTAGCGCATTGGAAGTCTCAGAGTTATTGGCAGGAGACGTATACCGACCTCTGTGACTTTTGCCTTTGCCTCAAGCGACTTTGCCGGGATCCGTTTAGAGATCAAGGCGACGGTAGGGGAGCGTTCGAAGACGACGTGAAACGGATTGCGATCATCAAGGCCTGCGATGCGGTGATCGATATTCTGAAGCCCGAAAGCGCGAATGGTCCATTGGTGTGTACGGATTACGTTGGACCGGATCTTCAGTTTTCTCACGGTCTTTCGATCTATTTTCCGTGGTCCGATCCGCGTGAGGACGAAAACGATAACGTTATCATGCAGTACGCAGGGTATGCCTTCACGGAAGAACTGACTGCCCAGCAAACCTGGTTGAAATTCCTCAAACTCTATTTCGACAAAACAAAGCGACCCGACCGGATCATTGAGGAACAGGCGGCTGACATCACGTCGAAGTACGGTGAACTGGGTTATCAAACTCTCATTACCAATTTGCGTCAGAACTTCCCCGCCGTAACCGCCACGGCGACGCGCGATTTCTTTCCAATGAGTGTTTTGGAGGGAAAAGTCAGTCCGCCCGATAGTACCGGCGGAGCATGTTCCTGTGCCTCGATGAAAAACCATTCGCGGCTGTTTTCAATGAGCCCGGGCGCGGCGACTGTATTCGACAATACTAAGTTGAAGACGACCTCGGCCAGTGGTGGCACTGGTCAGTCAGATCAAACAGGAGGTCCACCGCAGCCGGGCTAAATAGAATCTGCGTTGAGTCTATATGAAACTCATCGTAGCCCTGCTGCTCTCAGTTCTCTGTCTTGCGTTTCCCGCTCACGCACCGGAAGCGCAAGACAAGACTGTGAGTGATTCGCAGGACGCTACTGAAAATCTAACAACAGTTGCGGCGAGACAAGAGGCGCTGGCTGCTCACCTGAAGTCTGCTCGCGAACAACGCAAGGCTAATGATCTACTCAACGCCGTCAAATCTCTGAATCACGCCGGCCGTTTGCAACTTAAACTAAACCTCCCTGGCGAGGCCTTGGCCACATTCAGCGAGAGCCTTGCCCTCACTGACCAAATCGATAGTTCCGAAGCGAAGGTAGACGCACTCAATGGCCTTGCCGCCGCACACATCCATTCGGCTAAACATTCTCTTGCGATGCCTTTGGTCCAACAAGCAATCAGCATTAGTGAGCAAAAAAATTACCCTCGTGGCCGGGCCGAAGCACTGTTGCTTTTGAGCGATTGTGAGAACACTACAAATCACGCGCAAGCCCTGAAGACTGCCAACGATGCACTCGCTTTGTGGGAAACTATCGGCGACAAGCGCGGGATCATTCGTTCCAACCTCGTAATCGGCGGCTATAACCTGGCACAAAACAGTTTGGAAAATGCTACCCGGAACTATGAGACTGCACTGGCGCTTTCTAACGAAGTCGGTCTAAAGGATTCGAAGGCTGACGCTCTTATTTACCTGGGTTTTATCGAGTACCGAAGGGGCGCGTGGCACAACGTAACCAAGTTCCTATGGGAAGCTCGAAAGTTGATCGATGCAGAATCTGAGCCTTTCAAGATGACGCAGATCACAACTTCGATTGCGGATGCATATCTCGAGAGCGGTTTACCGGAAACCGGACTTCCCAAGCACTACGAAGCACTGGAATATATTCGCAAGACAAACAATCCGCTGAATATCGTGAAGGTGAGATGGGGTATCGGACGCGCTCTCTATTATTCAGGTAAATATCCGGAAGCGTTGGCCGAACTTGAGGCAGCACTCGCCGAGGCAAAGCAATTCAACAACAAGGCTGTTACGGCAATGTTCCATGATTTCCTGGGCCGAACTCACGCCGCAATGAATAAGCCCGACACGGCTCTACAGCACTTCCAGACCGCGTTGCCCCTGTATGCGGATTCCAAAACAACGATGGAGGCCGCTCGAACTCATGCATTGATCGGACAGGTCTACGAAAGCAAGCGCCAACCTGACCAGGCACGACAGTCCTATCTAAAAGCATTGGAGACATTCGACGCGAGTGCAGATCAAGTTAACCAGTCGGCGACGCTTTTCGCCCTGGGACGGCTGGAGATGAAGAACGGTAACTACGAGATTGCTGAAAAGCATTTGCAAAGATCGATCGATGTGACTGAAAACATGCGTCGCACGTCGACAAGTCGTGACCTTACGGCGGCTTTTTCTGCGACGGTTCACGATCGTTATCAACAATACATTCAGTGTCTCATGCGCGACCATCGCAATCCGGCCGCAGAGTCTCGTGTGGTTCTGGCTTTTGAGAGAAGTGAATCGGCGCGAGCACGTTCGTTGGCAGAGCTACTGCGCGTGAACGATACAAATCTTCTAAACGTCGATCCGGAACTTTCAAAGCAGGAGAGGTCTCTGCGTCAGTCGCTTAGAGTCAAGGAAGATGAGCGAGTATTGTTACTCAGAAAAAAGTATGAGAAACAACAACTCGAAAAACTAGACGCTGAACTGGAACGACTGAACACCGACTACAAAAACGTTCTTGCCACTATCGATCAGCGCTATCCGGCGTTCGGGCAACTTACACAACCGCAGAGTTGGAACCTCCAGCGAATTCAGGAAGAAGTGATCGAAGACGACGATACGCTCCTGCTCGAATATCTTTTAGGTCCCGAAAAGAGCTACGTGTGGGTCGTGACGCGAACCAGCATGACAAGTTATGAGCTTCCTTCGCAAACAGTGATCACTGATGCAGTGAAGAAAGTTTATGCCCTGCTGAGCGAAAAACCGAAATCTGAGACGAAGGATAACCTGGACCAGGCGAGCCAGGAGCTGGCGCAAATGATTATCTCGCCGATCGCGGATCAATTGCAGAAACCCAGAATCATCGTCGCTGCCGATGGGGCTTTGAACTACATCCCATTTCAGATGCTTCCCGCCGGCGCAAACGCCGACGCCATGGTGTCGCAGCGTGAAATCATCTATGTTCCCTCGGCGTCGATCCTGGGTGAGTTGCGGAAAGAAGCGAGTCGCCGCGGTGTTCGAGAAAAAGTTTTGGCAGCTATCGGGAATCCGGACTTTGCTGAGCAGAACGAGCAGACCGCATCGACTCGCAGTATCTTGCTCGACGCTGATACCGGGGATCCCAAAGACCTGGGTCCCTTGTTTCATGCAGGACGCGAAATAGAAAACCTGCGTGCCGTTGCAACGGAGGCGAACACATTCGCGGCCACCCAACGCGAAGCGACTCGCGATCGGCTGTTGAGTTTGGACTTGAGCCGGTTCGCAATTTTGCACTTTGCAACTCACGGTATCCTTCGTCCGAGCAATCCCGACAAATCCGGTTTGTACCTTTCCACGATCAATAGCGACGGCCAACCAGTCGAAGGGTTTGTCGGACTTCAGGATATCTATTCTTTGCGCGCGCCCGTGGATCTCGTTGTATTGAGCGCGTGCCAAACCGGACTGGGCAAAGAGTTTCGCGGCGAAGGATTGATCGGACTCACGCGCGGTTTCATGTACGCGGGCGCGACGAGCGTCGTCGCAAGCTTGTGGAAAGTGGAAGACGAAGCGACCGCGGAGCTGATGAAGATCTTCTACACGGAAATGTTGAAGAATGGGAAGACGCCCGCCGAAGCTTTGCGTATCGCTCAAAACACCATTCGCCAGGAACCTCGTTGGAGCGCCCCTCATTACTGGGCTGGATTTACTCTTCAGGGTGAATATCGCTACGTGGTTAACTCATCACGCGGTTGGGCCATTTACCAGATCGTTCTGCTATCCGCCGCCATGGCACTCATATTTGGCTCCGGTTTGTATCTATTCAAGCGGCGAACGCATCGCAAGTCCGCGAAGCGGACACCAGCGTAAAGCCTGGGGCGTAAGCCCCAGGAAGCATTATAAAAAACGATAAAGCCCGCGAAGCGGGCGTCAGCTTTCGCCCACTCCGCGGGCTGGATGGTTTTCAAAACATTACCTGGGGCTTACGCCCCAGGCTTTATGCTTTCGTCCGCTTCGCGGACTAATCGACAATTATGAATTGGTAACTACCTGGTACACGCTCTTCTGTTCCATCCGAATTTTTCCGAAACAGCTTCAACGTGTATTGCCCTGGAGTAAGGTCACCGGCGGGGATGATTACGGAAACGGAGTTCGCCTCTTGCTTCTCGATCTCGAGATCTTTTAGCGGACCTTTGAGGTCTTCCCATACAACTCGATACGTCGCGCCCTGTGTTATGGGTTCAGGCAACGCCAACGTGATTCGCAACGCGTCTTTCCCGAGCGGCAGTTTGACTCTCTCCACCTGACGACTCGTTGATCGCGTCTCAGTCGACATCGCCAAATTCACCTCTGCAAACGTTTGCGGTGGCTTTGTTCGAATGGCTAACCAGGACACGGTCGCAATTAAACCCACTGTCACGAGGATCATGGCGAGTCTCGGCACAGCAAACTGAGGCGCGAATGCCAGCGATTTGCCAAAGGCGAACAGCCGCTCGGTCCTCGTCAATTTTGGCTGACTGGCCGAACAAACGACACGCAGGAATGATCTGGCAAGTAGTACTCGCTCTCTTCTCGCTTCAGTTGTCAGGTAGTTCTCTTCGAATCGTCGTCGTCGCTCAGGACTAAGTTCATTTTTTATGTAAGCGTGAATCAGATCCGCTTCCGCGGAATCGAGTTCCACGTCGGGCCACTCAGGTTGAGTAAAGCATTGCTCCTCGAACTGTTCGGCTTCGGGCTCAGGCAATTCGTTTAGTAAATAGGCAGTAGTGCGTTCGTCAGTCATATTCATACAAAAATGTTTCTGTCAGGGGCGTTTGCCAAAATCAAAGCAACTCGCCTTCTAAATTGATATGCGCGGATTCGGCCAATAGTTACACCTAAAAACCACCTCAAAGCTTTTTGCTTAGTGCCTTCACACAATTTTCCAGCCCGCGCCGAAGTCGCGTCACACGGATCCTCAAAGCCGAAATAGTAGAATCAAGGGTCGCGGCCAGTTGTCGACGATGTTCGGCCCGTTCGATTCCCGGCGGCACTTTGCAATACGACGTCAACAGGTCTCGATCATCCTGCGGCAACTGCTCGAAACACGGTTTCATGAGGTTTGTAATCCGGTCCACGAGGGCTTCAGTTGAGTTGTCCTGAGTGTGGTCCAGGAATTTCAGGAATGCGGATTCCTCACGCTTTTTGTGTCGCAGGCGTTCGTGAACGATGTTTCGAGCAATGCCCATGGAAAACTTATCAATGTCAGGTATCTGCTGTCCTTGCACGATCTTTTCCGCCGCGCGGTCCAGTGCATCATCTGCGTCGTTAACAGGATCATACATCCCCTTCAAACGAAAGTAGCCTTCGAGTTTCTGATGAAGACGTAAATAACGGCGACTAGCTTCGTCAGGATCGTCCTTACAAAGAAAGGTCAAAAGCGAGGCGAAATATTGTCCCTTTTCACCTCTTGGATCCTGGTGAGTATCTGAACTGTTATTCGGCATGTCAGGGTGCCAACGCTGATGTTAATCAGATGATAGCAAGAAATGCCGACGGGTGAGGAAAGTTGTGGTGTGGTATTTAGCCTCAGATCACTTGGGCCACAAAAAAGCACAAAAGAACTTTCGTTCGTTTTGTGCTTCTTTATGGCTACAGCTTTCGCTGGTTTTAGTTGCCTTGCGGTGGCTGTTTTTCAGGCGTCATTTGCTGCTGCGCGACGTCTTGAACCTTGTCAATCGCGTCGCGCGCGACCTCCTGAGCCTTGTCGACAAGCCTTTCACTCGTCTCGCCGATGTACTCGTTTTCGAACCTGGAGGTTGGCAGTACGAGGCCCACTGCTGTTCCCGCCGCAATCGCAACCGCTCCGCACGCAAGCGGATTATCACGAAGCGCCTGGTTGAAACGACTCCCGACCGACGATGCTGTGTCTTTTGCTTTCGTGCTCAGATTATTTAGAGCTTCGCTCGATCGATGGGCCAGATCGCTAGCAGTGTTTTTCACTTGATTGAGAGCTGTGGGTTGCGTGTCCCTCAACTCATATCCACTTCGTCCGCTGCGGTATGGCGTTTCGTCACCTGTCAGATTCCGTTGTTGTCGGCGTGAGCTGGTGCGTGACGTGCCGGCATAATCGTGGCCGTTGCTGCCGCGCATCGCGCGCATCACAATCAACCCAACACCCAAACCAACCAACGCTACCGGAATGGGATTTTTCCAGATAACGTCGGCAGCCGATCTTCCGGTTTCCTTGATCGTGGTTCCAGCTTGACCCAGTACTTCGCGCGCCGGCTCAGTAACTTCACCAATTGTTTCTCCTACTCTGCTCATAACTCTTTCAACCTTTCCCACTGTGGCTTCACGAACTTTCTCTTTAACCTGGTCCATCACGTTTTCCGGACTCAGCCGCTCCTGGATCTCATTTATGGTCTGACTCATATCAGCACGCGTGTCTTCGATCTCAGCGCGAAGCAGTTCCGTATTTTCGACGTCATCCGTTGTGTTTATTTGATCTGTTGCTTCATCCATGTGGCGTCCTCCTTCAAAGTCTCGACAGTCTCACGCGGCGTAAGATCAGTTTCCTGCAGCGCGGTTAGCGCTTTGCCGATCAATAACCAACTAATGCCGGCGATTACGATCCCCACTAACAAACTTGCGCCCCACGCCGGCATAACTCTAGTCAACAACATGATGACCGCAGCAATCACCGCCAGCAGAGCGGCATATCCCACCGCCCCACCAACTACGAGATATCCCACGTTCTTTCCAACGCGCTTCGCTTTCTGTGTCATCTCTACTCTGGCAAGCGCGACTTCCTGCCTGACCAAATTGGCCATGTCACCAGCCAGATCGCTGAAGAGATCGCCAAGTGGTTTGCTTTCCAAGGGTCGGTCTTCGTTTATTCGTTGCATACGCTAATACCTCCAAACATCCTATCGGGCATCAGGTGCAGTCAATCGAGTCCGTGTCGGAAGGTTCTTGTCAGCGCCGGTTGAATCCAAACGTTGATGTTCCGTCCCTGACCATTGCTGCTCATATGCGGCGTTCATTACACTCTTAATCAGTCTCGCGCCTGCGAATCCCAACAGGAAGGCACCGCCGAGCATTATTGCCGGCTGGCGTCGTCCAAAATTCTGCACGTCGTTGAGCAATTGTTTTGGATCCTGTTCACGAATGTAGGTGCTGAATCGTTCTATCCCATCCGCTGCCTTCTCGCCGTAATCACCGACGTAGCGAGCGATGGGTCCGGTTTCCTCCTCACCCAGTGTCTCGCGAATACGTCTGAAGGCGTTTGCCACTTGCGATAGTTGCGCTGCCGCAGTCTCTTTCTGACTCTTTAACTGCGAACCCGCACGTTCTTGTACTTGATTCACGATCTCGCCGGTCGCTTGCTTCGCGTGCTGCAACAGGTCCTGCTCTCCACCCGCTTGTGGGCGAGAAGTTCCTGTGTCTTGATTTGTTTCCGTTTTACCGGTGCCTGGGCTCGCCTGCTCACCAGTCGGCTTTGTTCCGGCTGGCTTTGAAACAGAGCGAGCAGTTCCTTGCCCTTCGTTACCTTTTCTCATCTGCATTGATATCCCCCTTGGTGATGTGTTTGTTGAAGCTACTTGCAGTTATCGATCCACGAGATCGCGGATACGGCAAAGGTCAAACAGGGGCATGCTGTTTGACTATCTCAGGCGTAATCAATCCAGTTTTATTTCTCTTCAAGGGGGACTTCCATGTCAACAAATCAACAAACATCAAACTATGTTGGACGTACCTCGTCGTCGTACGACGAATCCGATTACGTCCGTGAGCGAGGGAAACCCGGCTTGCCCTCTGCGAGCGCTAAGAAGCTCGCGAAAGGATTAGGTTGGTTCAGTATCGGACTCGGCCTCGCGGAACTACTTGCCCCGCGCGCGATCGCGAGCATCTCGGGTGTTCCAAACAGGCGCACGGGTTTAATACGACTGTACGGTCTGCGCGAAATCGCAACGGGTGTCATGATCTTCTCGCAGAAGAATCCGGCGGCCGGCGTGTGGTCGCGCGTCGCTGGTGATGCAGTCGATCTCGCGAGCTTAGGCGCTGCGGCTGCTTCGCCTGACACGAAGAAAGGCCGGCTCGCTTTCGCTACCGCTAACGTACTTGCAGTCACCGCTCTCGACGTTATGTGCGCAAAGCAACTCAGCAGCAACGGGAATCAGGGCATTCACGCTAGCGCTAGTTGCATCGTCAATCTTGAACCGGAAGAGGTTTATACCTTCTGGCGAAACTTCGAGAACTTTCCACGCTTCATGCGGCATATCGAATCAGTGGAGGACCTTGGCAATGCTCGCTCTCACTGGGTCGCTAAAGGTCCGGCCGGGATGAATGTGGAATGGGACGCGATGATCATTGCGGACGATCCAGGCACGGTCATCACCTGGCGATCGCTCGAAAACTCTGACGTTGATAACGCAGGCGCAGTTCGCTTCGAACGAGCAGCGGGCGGCAGAGGCACGATCGTCAAAGTGAACATTCAGTACAACCCGATTGGAGGCATCGTCGGCGCTGGCATCGCGAGGTTGTTTGGCGAGGAGCCGAATCAACAGCTCGACGACGATCTTCGTCGCTTCAAACAGGTAATGGAAATCGGTGAAGTTGTCGTTTCCGACGCGACGCTTTTGGGAACCGGCTACTTCGAACAACGTCCTGCACGACCTGCTTCTGCCGATGAACTCGAGGGTGCGGATTCGCTTCCGAGTCGAACAGGGACAAATTATGAATCCGACTACCCAACAGAAGGAGGGAGGATGCAATCATGAAAGCTACTGCCTGGTACGGCAAACACGACGTTCGTGTTGAAGAAGTTCCGGATCCACAAATCCTGAACCAGCACGACGCGATCGTAAAAATTACTTCAACTGCGATCTGCGGTTCCGATCTGCACATGTATAACGCATTTGTTCCGACGATGAAGCAGGGCGACATCCTTGGACATGAATTCATGGGCGAAGTTGTCGAAGTGGGCCGGCAGGTTCACAACCTGAAAGTCGGCGATCGCGTAGTAGTGCCTTTTCCAATAGCGTGTGGCAAATGTGGGTTTTGTCAGGCGAAGGCCTTTTCACTTTGTGAGAACTCTAATCCGAACGCATGGATCGCAGAAAAGTTGATGGGTCACTCACCGTCGGGGATCTTCGGATATTCCCACATGACGGGCGGTTTTGCGGGCGGTCAGGCTGAATATGCGCGTGTTCCGTTTGCTGACGTCGGTCCGATCAAAGTGCCAAACCACTTGTCAGACGAACAGGTGCTGTTTCTTTCAGACATTTATCCGACCGGGTACATGGGTGCTGAGATGTGCAACATTCAGCAGGGCGACACGATCGCGATCTGGGGTTGCGGACCTGTCGGACAGTTTTCGATTCGCTGCGCTTTCATGCTCGGAGCGGAGCGAGTTATCGCCATCGATCACATTCCGGAGCGTTTGCAGATGGCGGAGCAGGGAGGCGCGGAAACAATCAACTGGCAAGAAGAAAGTGTTTACGAGAAGTTGATGGATATAACGGGCGGGCGCGGGCCTGACTCGTGCATCGACGATGTCGGTATGGAAGCTCATGCCCCGTTGCCGGTGTTCGCATACGATCGCATCAAGCAGGCGATGATGTTGGAAAACGATCGTCCACACGCACTGCGTGAAGCAATCATGTGTTGCAAGAACGGTGGGACAGTTTCTGTAATCGGCGTCTATGCTGGTTTCGTTGATAAGTTTCCGCTGGGATCGGTGATGAATCGTTCGCTTACGATTAAGGCGGGACAGGCGCACGTGCAGCGTTACATGCAACCTCTGCTGGAGAAGATTGAGAGTGGCGTCATTGATCCGAGCTTTGTCGTTACTCACAGGTTACCGCTCGAGGAGGCGGCGCATGGCTACCACATCTTCGCTCGTAAGTTAGACAACTGCATTAAAGTTGTGCTGAAGCCTGAGTGGAATGGGCACAATGGTGCGGTGACAGACGATAGCTACACCGTCGTACATTGATTTGTAGGGAAAGTACGGGCGGCCACAGAGGGCCGCCCTACATTTTTAGTGCTGTCGATCCGATCCCTGGACCTTCACGATCTTGTTATACACACCGAACAGCAACAGCGGTGCAACCCAGTCGCCGACGAAAAGACTAGCATTCTTCTTTCCCATCACCTGCAATACTGCCGACGCTCCCATTGCTCCGAATGCAGCCCACAAAAAAGTATCTGATGGAAGCTTTGCGGTTTGCTGCTCGATCGTTCGCGCAACTACACCTTCTGAATGTTGCTCGGCCATGCTTCCGCCCTGACCTATGCCGATCTGTCCTTCATTTTGACCTCGATTGGTTTGAATCCCACTCAGGTTCGTTTGCCCCATTGTTGTACTCATAATTTCTCCCTTTATTTGATCTTTCTTTGATTTACACTTGCGCACTGTCCATCACACACTCCGCTAACCATGAGCGTACGTTTTGCAAGTGTTCGACCTCGTGTGCAAGTGCTGTTTGAAACTCTGCGCTCATCTCGTCATAACCAAAGCCGTCTGCAAGTTGTATCAGCAGCCGCCAGCCGTCGTTATCCGTCAACTCAGCCGTCAACATGGCCTGGAGACACTGCGGAATTGAAGTCCTCGGATCGGTCAGGACCTGCATAATACCCATCGACGCCACAGCGGCCACGTCTGCGCTGGGACTCTCCACTGTCGGATCTCCACCCAGCTCAGTGATAGTTCGATTTATCAGCAGGAGGTGCTCGAGCTCTTCGCGTCCAATATGCTGGATCTGTTCGAGTGTAGGTCCGGGAACTGACTCTCCGAGCGTCTCACACTTGTTGTACAACGCTTCGTATAAGCGCACTCCCATTCGCTCGAACGCCAGACGTTCACTCAACTTATCGAGGAAGACCGCCATACCGATCTCGTCTTCATCGGCCTGTTCCTCCTCGGACGCCGGCATCATCGGCATGGAGCCGATCGGGAAGCCTTCCCCGATATATTCAGCGCGAAACTCCGCGATCTTTTCAGCTCCGCCTTCGGAGCTCGGAATAGCGTTAGTCGCCTCCATCAATTCTTCCGCAAGGTCCGGCGATGTTTGCATACCGGTGCGGTTACCGTTCATTACCTGCTTAGCCCCAGTGCTCATGATCCTGCTCCTTTTGCAAATACACTTTTCTGCTCGACCAGCTCGGTTCCGGGTGTCCATGTGTAGCCGGCCGCAACGATTTCGGACGGCGAACCTTCCGAGTTCATCTGCTCGCGATAAGCGATCGAGAGCGGTGAACGGTCAGCTTCGTCTGCCTTGTGTATGAACTGGGTTCCGGATGTGCGTAGATCGACTTCGTTACTAAGTGTTTCGCGCACAAATTCGCGATGACTTTCATATTCGATCGGCTCCGGCAGTGTTTGTGGAA
Organism: uncultured Acidobacteriota bacterium; assembly: GCA_963728575.1. Taxonomy (GTDB): domain Bacteria; phylum Acidobacteriota; class Blastocatellia; order Pyrinomonadales; family Pyrinomonadaceae; genus PSRF01. Next base: position 104,190 of record CAVSKT010000002.1, on the reverse strand, counting down.
GTAACTCTGCGGGATCGCGGCGTTCCATCTCTTTGAACAGCTCCATCACCATCCGGAGTTGTCCGATCTCGTAGTCGCAAAAGCGCGTCCAGATCTCTTTCACTCGCGGATTTGTCTCATACTGCATGCAACTGTAATAGTTATAGACTTCCATCGCCTCGTGCATCAGCCACTTCTCGAGCGGAGTTTCCTTCGGATCCATTAATGATTCGTACTGCGTCACGTGTTGTTCTTCGATCGACGCGATCTCCGCATAAAGTTGTCGCGCGATTGGATCTGCAAACATCGGACCAATGGTCATGTAGTAGTCGTGAGTCTGATTTTCTGCCGCTGTGATGGTGAGGGCGTGGAGTTTGGTTAAGGGATCGGCTGTTGTGCAGTCGTAAGGTTCGCGCAAATCGTCTTCGGGCGCACGGTGTTCCACCGCCGTCGGGCGTCCCGGCATGATGTCGCTGTAGTTCTGGATGATAGTGTTTGCGTCGGCGCCCGTCATACGATCCATAAGCGCGGAGAACCTGTACAAGTGGTCGAAATCTTCCAGTAAACCGAACCTGTAAACCTGCGCGAGGTAGTCGTCAGGTTCGCGCAGAGCGACGCTCGCAGTGACTTCGATAGCGACTTGTTCGAACGCGATTGTTGTTTCGAGTGGTGAAAGATCAGCCGGCAGCAACCAGTTGACCATTGTTTGTTGGTGATGCTCGACACGTCGTACCTTCGCTAGCGGCAGGCGCAGGTCGGCGTTCATCATGCGCGCCATTGCGTGCGAAAAGCGGACTGCTTCTGACTCGAGTCCGTTCATCAGGATGATGCGCACGCGCGTGAATGCGTCGTCATCGAGCTTGCTCGTCGGCGTTTGCACGAGGTCTCGCCAGGTAAATAGTTGTTTGTCGAGCGGTGTTCCTTTTTCTTTTAAAGATATCGAGAGACATAATGACTCCTTCGTTGCGCGGGTCACTTCCAGACACTTCCGTCTCGAGGAATCACGCGCTTTAATTTTATGTGTGGTCGCGACGTTAGGTAATGCTATTGAAAGCGTCCGTACGATTAGGTACAGTTGGATTAAACTGTGTAACGTCAGGAAAGTTTTCGTGATGATTACTCGGTGAGGAGTAAAAATGCGCTACCGAACATTTCAACTGGCACTCTTACTGCTCGCTGTTAATTCAGTGTGTCAGGCGCAATCAACTAATCTGCTCCAGAATCCACATGCTACAGGACCTGCGGGGCACTGGCGTGCTTTCGGAGAAGCGACCACTGAACTGACAACGGAAAACAACGTCTGTTTTGTGGTTCGCAATGGCGGATACTTTTTTCAGGATGTCGATCTGCCTGAGGGCGCTGCCGGGCAGTACGCTCTTCTCATCGGCCGTGGTTCGAGCGAACGCATCAATGCTGACGGCGCGATCACGGGATTGCCGTACCTGTACGGTTATATGATGGAGAATGCGGAGGGCCGGATACGCGAATACCTTCAAGGACAGCAGATGCGCGCTCAGACCGACATGAAGGATCAATGGGTAAAGATGTGGGGCATCTTTAAAGTGGCGGACGGGACGACGAAGATTCGATTCTTCCTGAATCAAGCCTTACGCAACGGCGTCCCGCACAACGGTTCCGCAGCGCGATTTGACGACCTCGGTTTATACCTGTTCACGACGAAAGCCGAAGCCGAAGCGTTTGTAGTCCAATATCAATGAAAGCATAGAGTTCAAGCGGCTTTGCCCGAAAAGTATTCGAGTCGCATGTAGCGACGAAATATTTCTCTCGCCAAGGCGCCAAGGCGCAAAGAAAACCCCTTGGAAACGCGTAGCGCTTTGCGCCTTTGCGTGGGGACACCTTCTCCGCATAAGGCACTTTTCGCAACAAGCTAAAGCTTGAACTCTGAACGTGACGTCCTTTCAACGTTTGCTGTCGTCGGGCAATGTGTGCGTGACCTTTCCGGCTGGATCCAAAAATTCCAGCTTCGGCGTACCGTCAGGCGCGACCTGCAATCTGATGCGTGCCTTACCTTTCATGTCATGCATCGATAACAACGTCGAATTATCGCGCGACTTGCCGATGAAGAGCCGGTTTGTTGGTAGTTCGTTTTTATCCAGCATCTCCTGTGCGGCGGCTTTACGTGCGGCTTCATCTGTGATCTTTCTGAGCTCCGCGAGCTTTGCGCTAATGACGTCACCCGGCAGATCCGGTTGCTGCCACATCTCCAATCCCATCTGGTATTTTCCGTCGTCACCCTCGAGATGACGAAATCCAATCGTTTGATCGCCGCGAACTTTGTCCCACGTAAACGATCCGAAGTGACCTTTGGCGCCGTTGTCGCCGTAAATCAACCCACCCATCTCATCGCCAAGATGATTGAAGAAAATGATCCCCGGCGGACGAGGCCCTTTCCGTTCAATGATCTTCCCATTGACGATCCCAGGGTGTTGCCGCTCCTGGTTTGAAATGACCATCCGAAGTTTTCCGTCTTTTTCCACCACATTGATCCGTTCGACGTCGATCTCCTCAAACTTCTGCTTCCGGCTTTGTGCAGTGAAACCAGTTACGGTAAAGACCCCGAAAACGAGCGTAGAGATAATGGCGTAAGCTTTCAGGAAGCGTACTTCTTTCTCGAGTTTCGTATTCATAACACTCCTTAATTACCGGATCACATAAAACGCCGTCTGGCGTGGACGAAACCACTTCATTCCTTCACGCGTTAAGTAGGCATCGTCTTCCATCATGATCGTTACTTTCTGTCCACCCCATTCCGCAACCGGAGTAGACGTGTTCAACTCGATCGCCGTGTACGAACCTTCGCGAAAAGGTGGCTCCAGTGAAGTCGCCGTGGAAGGACGCCGAAAATCGATACTCGCGCCGAGTGCATGTCCCTGGTTGCCAACTGAGTGGGAATAGATCATCGCTTCAATTCCAAGCTTCTTCATGTCTGCCATCGTGGCATCATAGACTTCAAAGCCCTTCGCGCCGGGTTTTATATGCGCGAACAGCGCGTCTTGAAGACGATTCGTATTCGTTAAAGCTTTCTTTAGTCCCTCAGGCACATCCTTTTCGCCTGGACGCAACACGTAACCCATCTTTTGCCAGTCAGTGCTGAGACCCATGTAATTCACGCCACAATCGATGTGAATAACGTCGCCGCGTTGGATAACGGCTGACTCCTCGGTAACGCTCAGGAACTGCTGCGTCTTACCTGGTTCGCGATTGTGTCGTTGAATGCGCAGATCGGGCTGAAACCAAATGTCCAAACCAAGGTTGTTCACTTGTTGCATAAACCACCAGCGAACATCGCCAACGGTTGTCTTGCCGGGAGTAATCACTTCGTTTGAAAAAGCGCGTTGCGTCAAGACGTCGGTAATCGCAACCGCGGTTCGGTAGTGTTCGAGCTCTTCCGGTAAACGCGTGTCCATGTATTCGACGATGAGCGGAGCCGCGGAGACAAAACGTGAAGCATAGTTTGATCCGAGAGCCTCAGTCAGGAACTTCTGTGCGTCGTACGTAAGACCGTCCGTTGCGCCGCGCATCCCGCCTGTATTGAGAGCGATTGTTTTCGGGTTTCGTTCTTCCACAATCCGGCGCAGGGTTGTGGCGATTTCTCTGCCGGGCGGATTCAGGACTTCGAAGAAAAGTTTGAGGTGTTCTTCGGGATAACGAACGATAGCAAACCGTTCGAGATTGTTGCCTCCGCGATCAGCGAAAACAAAGAAGTCGCGACGCCCGACGTAAGGAAGTGGAGGTGCGATGTAAGCTGTTACCGGATCCGCGTGAAACTCTTCGTTCGTCACGATCCACATGTCGATCTTCTGTTGACGCATCATCGGGAGCAGCATCGTATCGAGCCGTTTCTTCAGCCAGCTCTCGCGTACCGCTTGTTGCTCGCGTAGTGTCAGCGGCTTCGGAAGTGATTTCGATGTTTGTGCATAGACTGGAAACGACAAAGTCAACAGCAGGAATAAGCTCAAGCGTACGTTTGTTTTCATTGTGCCTTTGTGGCTCAAATTGAAGCTTCCAGCTCCTCGATCCGTTTTCTCAACTCCAGCGGAAGCGGCGCTTTTTTGTTTTCTTTATAGTTGAAACAAACTATCAACCCGTTGCCTTCAGCGGCAACTTTCTTGTGTTGACGACTAACTACGTAATACTCCATCGTGAAGCGATCGGCTTCGATTTCTGATACTCGCGTTCCGATGGAAACCGTGTCCGGATACGTCAACGGAATTTTAAACCTGCAATTCGTCGCAGCGAGAATTGGCCCAACGCCAGTTGCTTCCATGTACTCCAAAAGATTCAACTTCTCGAAGTAAGCAATACGGCCACTCTCGAAAAAACGAAAGTAGGCAGTGTTGTTAAGGTGCCGGAACGCGTCCATCTGTCCCCAGGCCACGGGAGTTTCAATTACCACTGGACAGTGTTTCAACAAGTTATCCATACAGCACTTACTTAGCGATCGTTGCGACGAACTTTACTGACCGCGCATACTTCCCATTTGAGAGATCACCGTCGTTGTCGTCAATGCCGCGAACGATCCCGTTCTCAACTTTGTACTCTTTGAGCTTGTTGCTGCTGCTTTCCTGGTATTGGCCGGGGTGATAACGAACCCACATGCTGTTTTCATCCATCATCACGTATTCGAGCCCGCGGATCTTCTCTCCTTCCAACAGCACCGCCGACTTAATCTCTTCCGCAAGAGCTTCAGGTGCAATTGGTTTGTCGGTCAGCAGAATCACCAACGACTCGCTTCCGAAGCGTTCAGCACGACCGGCGTAGGCGTATTTTACTTCCACAGATTCTCCCTTGGCCGTGTATGTGCCACTCGCCTGGCCTGGTTGCAAATCGCCCAGGCGCTGATGATGTTGGTTGCGTCGCAGCGGGTTTTACCGGCGCGTCAGTAGCGGTGGCTTGAGCCGGCTGGTTTGTGCTTTTGTTCGTCGCAGATTGTTTGTCGGACGCACAGGCAGTTACCACGATCGCGAAAGCGAAACAAAAAGCGCAAAGGAAGAGGCGGTTCATCTTTTTAAATCTCCTGGAAAATGTGTATGGAACGAGTGAATCGTACAGGACGATGGTCCATCAATCAAAATCCCTTCATCGAAAACACGAGTCGCTCTTTCGTCTCTTCGTCAAGCAGGTGGTCGCATTCTCTCAGCGCGTCGTTCAGTATTCGAAGCTGCTCGCGTGTTGGTGATGAAAAGCTACGATTGAATCGGCCCAACCAGCGCGCAACAGCCGAACGAGCGTCTGTGTCAACATCGGATAACCGGATACTTGGAACCCACTCGTTGAGGCGGAGGATGAAAGGGGACTTCAGCGCCGGTTGTGATTTGTGACAACTTTCTAACAGCTGCTTCTCTGGCGTACCCGCTGTAGTGATAACTCGCAAGCGCTATCAGCGAGAACGAGGCGTTGCCGAAACGTTCAAGCTCCGCAATTTTCTTTTGCCGGTGTTTTGTACCAGTCATAGGCGTCGGATTTTCCGTACATTGAACCTCGGCGCACTGCTGCGTCTAGCCAGGCTAGCTCATTGCGGGTAGTTCCCAGCAGCAATTTATGAAGAGCGTCAGCGGCTGCGAATGCGACCTCACCCTTTTGGTGAATAAAAGGCAGGATATCGACGATCGCTGCGGGTTCGTTTGAATCACCAATCTCCGACAGTAATGCGACGTAATCTCGTGAGCTATGCGACCCATACAGGCGCTGGATGAGTTCTTTTGTACGTGGCGACGTTGGTCTCACATTGCCGGTTCGTTTCGACGTTGCAGCTTCCAAATGACTGCGGATAAACTCATGCGACACTTGTAAGTTGCTGTGCCCCTGTAGCTCAACGGTTAGAGCAGCAGACTCATAATCTGTTGGTTCGGGGTTCGAATCCCTGCGGGGGCACTATATATCACCACTTACACATCAAAAGTTTTTCGCGATTTCGTTGAAATTCCTAAAAATTTCTCATTCAGTGGTTTGACGGTCACACGCGTTCGCCGTTGCCTCGATTCACGGCACTTAATAATAAGGAACGAAATCAACTAAGAACGTTCTTTACAGAATGGGCTAAGGCAGCAACCCATGCTTTACGTCCGGGTGCTCATGTCTTCATTGCTACCAATGCATTTCTGTCACAGTTAGTGTTCCAAGCATTGATCGAAGGTGGTTTGGAGTTTCGCGGCGAACTGATTCGCCTTGTTCGTACACTTCGCGGCGGGGATCGTCCTTAAGAATGCGGAAACGGAATTTCCGGACGTGTCCAGTATGCCACGCGCTTGTTATGAACCTTGGGGCTTGTTGCGTAAACCGATGCCTGCCGGAATGAAAGTTAGCGACTGTTTGCGCGACTACCAGACGGTGGTCTAAGGCGCACTCCTGACGACAAACCATTTAGTGACGTGATAATCAGTGAACGTACGCCGCAACAGGAAAAAGCGATAGCAAAACATCCGACCTTAAAACCGCAATCATTCATGCGAAAAATTGTTCACGCCGCCTTACCATTGGGTGTAGGCATTGTTGCCGATCCTTTTATGGGTGCTGGATCTACAATAGCTGCTGCGGAAGCGGTCGGCGTTTCATCCGTTGGCATTGAAAGGTATGATGACTATTACAAAGTAAGTTGCAATGCGATTCCTAAACTTTCCGCTATTCGTCTTCCGAAAGAGGCGCTTCAAGAACAGCTTTCTGTTTCCGCTGTAGTCATGTCTGGCGCTTTATAAATCCAATTTGCAAACATCTTCTCATAACCCGATAGAAGACAGTCGCGGTGATTGTCCGCCTACTCTTGCCAGACCTTCCCGCAAATGACCAATCGGCTTTCGTAAGTTGTGCGCCGAGTACCATCACAAAATGAAAAGGTCGCGGTAGAATTTTCTTTCCCGCATCGACTGGTCTATTGCTATCGAATACAAAAACCATTAGCCAGGTGTCTTCGGGATTATGTCCTTGCCATCGCTTCAAATAGCGTGATGCTTTAACTTCGATTCCTTCCGTACCGTGTTGCACAGCGTCCTTAGGATAACGTCGACTGGGTATCATGTCATGGATGCCCATTGTGATATTGATTCTTCACGAGGGTAGGGCAGTACTTAGGAATGGTCGATGTCATGCATTCGCCCACGATGCTGCTGAAGTTCGCGGGCATTAACATCGTTTCTAGTCGCTCGATTTTGCGGGAGTTGAGTTGAAGGTTTATGAATCCGATAAAACTTACGAAATCATTCATCGCGGCCTGTAAGATGTTCGATCGTTAGACCACACAGAAGGATCGCGTTTGCGATTGAAACCGTCAGGATGTATCTGGTGCGGCGTACAGGCTGCCAATTCCGTATCTGCCATCCAGAGAGTGTACTGCGTCCGATGTCTAGTTATTGATCAAAATTCTTCTGATTCTGAACACTTCTCTAAATGACCATTGTATCATTCCCTCGCGCTGTCGATGGTGTTGGCTGTCGTGTTCTTCACCATCAAAACCATTCGACAATTTCTTCTCTGTAGCTCGGCGTACCAGTTCTTCGACTTACTTTATCCCCGGTTCCAATCTCTTTCTCTTCGAAATTGCAGGCTCCACCGTGTACACTGTAGCTGATGATCTCACCAGAAGAACTTGTCGGTGAGGAATGGGCCGCGTGGTATCGCTTATCACCAGTCGAGCGTTGGCGCGAATCGGAAAAGCTCTGGAACGTGTATTTCCACCTTGGTGGCTCGCTTGACACGCAACCCGATACTCAAAGTCCTTTCTTCGATCCGGACTCACCGAGTACGCGCCTTACTGATGGGCGGCCAGGCATGCGTATTCTACGGCGCAGCCGAGTTTAGCCGCGACACGGATCTCGCAATTCTTGCAAACTCAGAAAATCTCGCCAAACTCAAAAACGCTCTGAAAGATTTGCAGGCCACAGTGATAGCTGTGCCCCCATTCGAGACAAAATATCTTCGCAAAGGGCACGCCGTGCATTTTCGGTGTCACCACCCCGAAGCTGCCGGGATGAGAATCGATGTGATGATGAAAATGCGCGGCGTCGATCCGTTCCCGAAACTTTGGACTCGGCGCACTACTCTTTCCATAGATGATGGCCCGATCGAATTGATGTCGCTTCCCGATCTGGTCCAAGCCAAGAAAACGCAGCGCGACAAGGATTGGCCAATGCTGCGCCGACTCGTCGAAGTGAACTACTTTGAGAATCGCAAAAACCCCACTCGCGAGCAAATCCGTTTCTGGTTTCTCGAATTACGGACACCCGATCTGCTAATTGAGTTAGCCGAACAAGAACGAATACCGCCTAACTTGCGTCGTAAGCGTCCGCTTCTGGAACTTGCCACAACGCCCACGAAATCATCGCTCGCAGACGCTCTTCTTGAGGAAGAGCAAAGGGAACGCGAAGCTGATCGACAATATTGGGCAGCCACTCAAGAAGGAGCTCGAAAGGCTCCGACACTCGCGAGCATCGCAAGCGAAGCGTTAAATCTTGTGTTTCGAAAAACCCACAGCCGCACAGAGAAACAAAGTTAAGGCTCGACTTTAACAAATCAGCATCTAGTTTTGCGATAAGGTTTAGCGTTACTAGCGATCGACGACTCGCGCGGTTCACCATTTCTTCAAGCGCGTCGACCGGCTGCACGCCGCTCAGCGCGAACCGTCTGTTTGCCACAAATGCAGGGACGGCGTGCACGCCTATTTCAGCCGCTTCACGTTCATCGTCGATAACGCTCGGTTCGAATTGCTTGTTTTCAAGCGCCGCACGCAAGCTCGACTCGTCCAGATCCAAATCGCGTGCGAGCTTCGCGAGCACGTCGATGTCAGAGATATCTTCGCCACGTTCAAAGAACGCACGAAACACCGCCTCGTTATAATCGCCGAACTGATCTTGCGTTTGTGCCCACTTCGCTGCTTCGTGTGCGCGTCGCGAACGCGGCTGAATCGGCGGCAGTCGCATCGTCATGCCTAACCGCTCTGCGAGTGGATAAACCGAATCGCGCCAAACTCGCGTGAGATACTCGCCGGCGGGATCGCGTGCCGGCACGGGATCAGGCCGCAACTCAAACGCTTTCCAAACTACTTCGACATCCGGTCGTACGCGCAATAGTCCGTGAAGGCCCGGCTCCGCCAGCCAACAGAATGGTCAAAGGTAATCCGAAAAGACTTCAATGCGAACTGTCATCCGTCGATTACTCCTCAGCCTCTTGATCTTTCCACAACTTGAACCCGCTTCGCTGTAATGTGGCCACCAATTTTGTCCGCGACTTCGATTGCGCGGGGCGATAATGCCAATGATGGTAGTTATATCTCAAACTATAGGTGTGCGAGAGTTCTGCGAAGCCTAACTCTCGTAACGTGACTGCCATGCTCTGTTGCATCTCCGAAGTCGTTGTCAACACTACGATCGTTTTGTGCGTGTCGATTGAGAGATTCGTTTGTCCTTCATCGCTGTAAACGGTCAAGGCTACGTGACCGTTAGCAACCGTATCGTTGAAGTTGGTGTTTAGAAAGCCGGCAATTGACTCAAACGTGTTCAGGCCTTCATTGGTCCAGAACTGTTCCCGACCGACCTCATCCCAATCGGCCGCGATTCTGATCCAGAAAACCCTGATCGAGGGAAGTCTCTTCACCAACTCGAAAAACGTCGTTAGCAAGTTGTCTCTCTCAATCACAGCTTCGATTTCGTGAATGCCCTCTTCAGTCCTCTGCAGCGAAAAGCCTTCCCGGATTTGCTCATAGTCGTGATCGCCTTCGTCACCAGAGGCGATGATGCCAAAGGGCGCAATAAACGTTTTTTCAGTCGGAAAGGAATAGCGCGATTGCGCGTAAAACACATTCGACTCCTCATCATGAAGCGCCCCGTCGGGTACCGAATCCGGATCAACGCAATCGAGTTCCATGGCGATCGGATTCTTGATTTCGAGGCGGGCACAAGCACGAAGGACCGCTTCGATTGCTTCTCCCAAATATGCGCCGGAGGACCAGAACATTTGAATAAAAGAGTGTTCCGGCTCAATCGACTGAACCATGATCTTAAAAAAATCTATTTCGCCGGTACCCATCGCCAACGGCTCCAAGCCTCCTCAGGACAATATACGCCGGATCCTCTTCAGAAAGTACTTGGCATTGCAAAGTACTTGTGATATGTATTATCTCGTGACGTTGCCGAACCCGCACATCATCATACCCGGAGCTTTAGTCGCCCTCGTTTGGTCCTACGCGTGTCTGCGGTTCGCCGGGCACCTGAAGCGGCGTCTGCGAGTTCACAGCGGCTATACGCGCAAGCTATTTCACCTGCTCATCTTCACTTCGGCCGTAATCGTTCACGCCGCCGGTGGATTCTGGGCCGTCTGCGTGTTCGGCGTGATGGTCTCCCTCGTAGTTGCCCTTGCTGTCTTCCGTGGCCAGGGCGACAAGATGTACGAAGCTCTCGCGCGCGAACAAGATGGTCCGGATCGCACCTACTACATCGTCGTTTCTTACTTTGCAACCCTGATCGGTGGAATGACCAGCAATTTGATTTTTGGCCCACTGGCGGTGGTCGGGTACCTGGTAGGCGGGTTGGGAGATGCTGCCGGGGAGCCGGCCGGAGTACGGTGGGGCAAGCACAGTTACTCGATCTCCACCGGTGTCACTAAAACATTCGAAGGCTCTCTCGCGGTACTCGCTGCTTCCGTAATCGCTCTCTTAATCGGCGTGGCCATCAGCCCCGAACTTCACTTCGATCTTCGATCGTTCATCCTTCTTCCAGTAATCGCGATTGTGTGCACTCTGGTCGAGGCGTTTTCGCCGCGTGGTTGGGACAACGTGCCCATGCAGATCGTTCCAACTGTGCTCGCAGCGATTCTATTGTCGAACAGGTAATGACAATGCATCAAATGTTAAAATCCAACGACGGCAAACGGTTCATCGTGGTATCAACGCTACTATTCTGGTGCGTCTGCATGATCGGGGTGCGAATGGGGCGCACAGGTTCCGGCTATTATGGATTTCTTCTCGATAATCTCTTACTCGCTTGCGTGCCTTTGTTTCTGAGCACGGTCCTCCGAATCGCAAGTCATTGGCGACTGCATTGGAGCGTCCAACTCGCAGTTTTTAGTTTGTGGTTACTATTTCTGCCAAATGCACCTTATATTCTTACTGACATACTGCACTTAACCTGGGCGTCTCACGCGCCCGCCTGGTACGATCTCGCCCTCTTGCTCTCATGTTCCGGGACAGGCTTGCTGCTCGGATACCTCTCACTCATCGATGTGCAAGGCATTGTGGCACGAATCGTTGGCGCAACGTGCGGTTGGATCTTTGCGCTTGTGTCGCTCGTGCTGAGTGGATTCGCGATCTATCTCGGCAGGTTTCTGCGATGGAACAGTTGGGACGTTCTGATCGATCCGCCTCGACTGTTTGGGATACTGAGCGCCTTGATGGAACCGTGGGCGCACGGGCGCGCACTCGGCGTCACTCTAATCTTCGGCGTGATTCTTACGCTCGGATACATTACTTTCCGTATCTTACTTACTCATCGCGAGGTCGAATAAGCCTCCAAGAGGAACTATCCGCGGTGAGACGTGTCTAACCGGTGGTCTCATTTGGAGAAGTCATTGCTGAATCAGTTCCGACATCGTCTTAAAACTATAACCCTGCGCTTTCAAGTCTTCCACGATTGTTTTCACAGCTTTCATCGACTCGACGCGGTTTGGGTACATGACGTGGAGAATAATAATCGACCCAGGCCGAGTTTTTGATAACACGTGTTCGGCGATCTTGTCAGCGCTTGCGTCGATCTCTGGATACGACTCGGGTTCTACGTCCCACGTAATAGTCTTGCGGTGAGTCTTGGACAAATAGTACGGGAGCGCAAAGAGCTTCTTTCCATAAGGTGGGCGAAAAAATATTTCTCCCTGGTATCCCGCGTCTCTGATCAACTTGTCAGTGCTCTCGATCTCCTGTCTAACAAATGAGGGCGTCACGAGCATCATTCGCGCGTGAGAGTACGAGTGATTACCAAGCTCGTGACCTGCAGCGACGATTTTCTTCCCATGGTCCAGGTTCCTCTCCAACTCAGCGCCAATAACAAAGAATGTGGCTTTGACGTTCTGTTCGGCCAGGATTGCAAGAATCTGATCGGTGGCAGTTGTGGTTGGACCATCGTCGAAAGTTAAAGCGACTACTTTCTCAGATGTTTTGACTCTCGGAATGATCTCACCGAAGAACTGAAAGGTTCGTGAACGACTAACCTGCCAGAGCACAATAAGGCCGGTGACGTTAAGGATCACAACGAGGAGCGCTATCACACTCGTCTTCGCACGGAATCGCCGCATTCTCTTATTTATCGGTTGGCAAAATCTGCCAGACACGTGCGCCGGTCTTCACGTCCCACATGATTATATTTTGGTTTACTCCGCCAGATGCGAGGCGGGCGCCATCAGGGCTGAAAACGATCGCATCGTAGCCGGAAAAGCCGCCATCGAATTCACGCAACAACTTTCCGGTGCCCGCATGCCACAACGCAATTTGTCCCGACACACTGGAGGTGGCAATCACACGGTTATCCGGGCTAAAGGCTACTTTCGCGATGTAATTTGCATCTCGCGGCAGTCGCCGCAAAGGTTTTCCGTTGGACCAATTCCAAATCGCGGGCGATTCACCGCTACCGGCATTAACGACAACAAGCTTCTCGTCGAAACTCCATGCCAGGCTTTCGTTCTTCTCGCTAGTTTTGACGACACGAACTAGTTCACTGTAAGGATTCGGTAAAGGTGTTGCCGCTTTCGGATTCCAGACTTTGATTGTTCCGTCTTCGTGTCCGGAAATTATCAATTCACCGAGTGCATCAAAGCGTGCGGCGAGGGCAGTACTGCCGCAGCAGTATTCAATATTGCCGTGGCGGTGAGATTCTTCAGTCTTGAACGCTCGGAACATGGTCCATGTGCTGACGTTCCACAAACCAACTGCTTCAGCAGACGCAGTAACCATGAGCTCGCCGTCAGGGCTGAATGCGATTGACGAGACTTCGTTTTGTTCTTCGATTGTGTGAAGTAGTTTTCCAGTGCTGACTTCCCAAACTCGCAAAGTCTTATCGTCAGCGGAAGCGAGCAAGTTGCCGTCGGGAGTGAATGCGACGACATTGATTTTGTGTGTGTGTCCAGCGAGTGCTTGCTGCAACGAACCGGTTTGTGCATCCCAAACTCGAACAATCCGATCTTCGCTGCCTGACGCCAGGAGATTCCCGTTTGGACTGAATACGAGTGACTTGATCTTCCCCGGATGGGCTTCCAGACGCGCCACCAGGCGTTTGCTCTTTACGTCGATTATGCTCACGGTGTCGCTGTTTATAAATTGCGCAAAGGCCAGCATCGAATTGTCGTTACTGAAGTCGCAACCGCAAGAGGCTGGAAAATTAACTTCGAACACATCTTCCTGACCGCTACTCAGATTAAGAAGCTTTGTCGAAAGCGAGTCGTGAAGCGCCAATAGCTGGTTGTCGCGGCTAAGCACAATCGACCGCGAGTCAGAACTTGTTAAAATTTGTCGCAGAGTCGAGCCAGTGGTGGTATCGATGACATTCGTGTAGGTACCACACCGCGCAATGGCCAGAGTTAAATCTTCGCTATATGCGAAACTCGTTGGAAGTCGCCCTTTGCAAAAGTCGAGCTTCCTCGAACTGAGCTCAGAACCCTTCGTTAAATCCCAACGCGTCACGATGCCGCTGGCGTTTGCTACGGTTAGCTGTTTCGTATCTTCACTGAAGACGAGCTTCACGTCGTGTGAATAGGTGAGGAAACGCCGCTTTGATGCATCCATCTCTTTGACTACGTGACCCGTGGCAGGATCGAGTAAGACAACTTTCTGGTGCGCGTCGTCAGGTGATGCCAATGCGGCGAGGTATTTTGCATCGCGACTAAAACCAACACCTGTCACATATCCACTTGCAATACGTGTGGACCAGAGAAGCTTACCCGTTTGTGCCTCCCACACCTGCGCGGTTCCGTTTTCATTTCCTGTCGCGATCAAACGGCTGTCATCGCTCCAATCAAACGCTCTGAGCGCGCGCCTGGTGGTGTCTTTTACGCGAACGGTTGAATCTACGATGATGGTGATCAATTTCGCCTCGGCCACCTGCCAAACGAGCAGGCGTCCATCAGCAGCGGAATAGGTGAGCAGCAGTTTATCGTCCGGGCTCCACCTGACCTCGTGAACGTCAAGCATGTGCCCTTTCTGCAGAGGCAGGCGCAGAGGATCCTGCGGTCTGAACGATCGAGTAGATGGACCAACTCAGTAAAGACACGAAAAGAGCGCAGGTTCGCAGGGGGTGTCGCATGTTTGCACTATCGGGTGTGCTTCGACTTTTCGTCCAGATTTGCTTCCAGGGTATAAAAGCGCGCTGGGCCTCTCGTGCCGGAAACTTTTAAAGTACCTGCTACATCGGTTAGGCCATACTCCAAGACGAAGCCCTTTCCATCAGTTTTCTGAGGGCCGACGACCGTCGCCTTATACTCCTGGAGGTCCTTTAACACACTCTCTCGCAGCGCTTCGATAAACTTTGCTTCGTCAAATATTTCCGGGTCGGTGATCTGGCAGGCGACCGTGTCGAGTCTGCTGAAGTTCGATCCCTGTATGCCAACACCTCCAGTGCCCATGCTCATGCCTCCGCCTCCACGGGTTTCGGAACAATCGAGACCGGCACTGAATTCATTTTTGGCGAACAACTCCCGAAGGGAGAACTTTATGAAAAACTGGCTTTGTACTGAGGACATATGAGCACGGCAGCCGGCGCCGAACAGCGCCGTAATCAATAACGCGGTTGCAATCGCCCGATGGCACATCGTTCTCGTCTCGCAGGCGGTGAGGATAGTAGAAGGGCCGGACTAGAGAATCAAGCTCGGCAAGTGGGGAACCAGCGGCAGGAAAAAAAGAGAGCTGCGGTTAGTGGGATGAGTGCGCCGGGAGATACAAGAACGTTCCAAGTTCACTGCCGCACACACCGCGATCGCGATCAACGTAATGGCAGCGCCGGCGAGTTCCCATTTCCAGGCAAGCAAGAGACCTGCAAGCGAGATGACGATCGAGGTGAGAATAACGTAGTCATTCCACATCAATGGACGAGACGGCTGACCCTGATCACCAATAAGGTGCGCCATCAGGAAGAAGCCAAAGAATACAACAATCAAAGCACTCAGTACGCGAGCACCCCACCGCACCGGCAGCACTAAAGACATAGTCATCCCTCCGGAAAGGCAGGTTAATCAAATGATCGGCTTCTATGGACCAGTTTGTGACACTTTTCTTAGTGAGCGAATAAGCGCGGCTCTTTGGTGAAACGCGCAAGCAGCTTGTGGTTTAATGCAGGTCGCATGACCGGAGTTCTCGCTCGTCTAATTCCGCTCGCCGTTTTTTTGAGCCTCTCGCACCTCGGGTTCGAGGCGAAGGCGTGTACGTGCGATTGGCCTGCTTCAGTATATGAGGCATATCACGACTCTGCGGCGGTCTTTATCGGAAAGGCAATCGGACGTAAGGATATAAGCCGAGTAGTTGATGGTAGGCCATATGCAGTCACACACGCCAGAGTTGCTGTGTGCTTAGTCGTGATCCTCGCTTCAAAGCCACCCGGTATGTCCCTCACTCTTTTGACGGAAAGTTTTCTTTTTACGGGCTACCCCCGGATCGATATCGATTGTCCGTGACGATCAAAGCGCCATTCGAAGACAAAACGAAAGCTACAACTTTTTATTACCCGACTACTGAGCTGTTGGAACGCGCGGAGCTATTCGAAATCGGATTAAACCAAAAGTTTGAGGGTAAAGATATTCAGCTTCCGCCGGGATATGTTTTGCGGCGTGTGACAGGACATTTCGTATATCCTGACGGTGAACCCGCATCCGGTAGTAAAGCAGTGCTGGGCGTGTCAAAAGATTCAGACGAGAAAGATGCGTGCGATACGTCGTTTGCGGATAAAGACGGACGCTTTTCACTTCAGGGGTTCGTTGGCGCAGAGTACTGGATCTACGGCATGAACGAGACATCGGGAAAGGGAGAAGCGATCAAGATCAAGCTCGCGATGACCAACGAAACAATGAAGATCGTCGTTCCCTTTCCCAAACCGAAGCAAAAAGCAAACAATTAATGACTAACGTCCAGTGACCTGGATACTCGCAGCCGCTGAATTGTTCGCCGCGTCGAATGCACGAGCCTGAATCTGATGCGTCTGATTCTTCCCATTCGGCACTCGCCACGCACAGCTGTACGGCGCCGTCGTATCACTGCACTGCAAAGCGCCGTTAACTAAGAAGTCGACACGCGTAACACCGACGTTATCACTCGCGGTCGCGGTGATCGTCACTGTTGATTTGCGCGCGACTATCGCGCCATTCGCAGGATTAGTGATCGCTACTGTTGGCGCGGTTGTATCCGCAGATCCGGGGAAACCGATCCGGTTAACTGAGCCAGCGCCGCGCGCGAGATAGTAAAGAAAACCGTCCGGTGAAACCTGTAAATCCACTGGCAGCGAAATGCCGGTGGCGAAATCCGAAACCGCATTACCGTTCGCAGGATCGAGTCGTCTTATCCAGCCGCCGCAGAAATCCGCGAAGAAATAGTTGCCGACGAAGTTTGACGGAAACTGAATGATCTGCGGGTTGTAGAAAGCGCCACCCGTGATCGCACAAGTCGAAGCATCATTCATGTAAGCAAAGATCGGATCGCGGAAACTCGGATTCGGTGGGTTGCAAAAACCTTCGCAGTTGGGCCAACCGTAATTCGAACCCGCAATACCGTCGTTAATCTCTTCCCAAGTATTCTGACCGACGTCGTTGATGAACATACGACCTGTACCGCCCTGAAACGAAAACGTAAACGGATTGCGAACGCCCAGTGCCCAGATGGCGCGATTATCTCCCGTGGCCTGGTTGAAAAAAGGATTGTCGGTTGGAATGCCACCGGTTGAGGTGATGCGCAACATCTTACCGAGCCGCGTTGTTAACGTTTGCGCATTCGCACCATTCGCATTGTCGCCAACAGCGACGAAAAGAGTGCCGTCTGGTCCAAAATGAATTGCCCCACCGTTATGATTTGTGGCCGAGCTCAGATTAGGCATCTCCATCACGATCGTTTCACTGCCCGCGATCGCCACGTCGCCTGAGGCTATGAAGCGACTAATGCGATTGTGAATAGTTGGCGTAGTAGCCGTGTAATAGATATAGACGAGTTGATTGGAGACGAAGTTTGGATCGAACGCGACGCCGAGGAGTCCACGTTCTCCACTCGAGTCAACGGTAACTGTGAGAAACGGCGTCGGCAAGAGCGCGCCGTTTTTGATGACGCGCAACTGGCCGTTCTGTTGGCACACAAAGATACGACCATCAGGGGCAAGCGCCATCGCAGTCGGAGTGTTCAATCCACTCGCTACGAGTGAGTCGGTAAATCCGGACGGCACCGTCGCGGCAGATGCGACCACGGCGCTAAGCAGTAGAATCAAAGTCATTAAAATTACACGAACTTGCAGGTATCTGGATCTCATACAAACCTCCACGGCAAAAGTTGGCTGGGCGAAATTCCGATGTCGGGCTGGTTGACGGGAGGGAAGCGACCTTGCCACGTTTGTTTCGCGAAAGTTTTTCGTTCACACCAAATCTGTGTTCATCCGTGTAATCTGCCATTAAATTCTGTAAAGTATCGGGACCATGAAGAAGGCGCCGGTTGGAATTGGAATCATCGGGACGGGGTTTGCCCGGACGACGCAGATCCCGGGGTTTCGCGACTGCATGGGGACGAAGGTGGTCGCGATCGCGAGCCGACGTCGAGAACGAGCCGAAGCGGTCGCAAAAGAATTTGGCATTGACCACGTCGCAAACGATTGGCGGGAACTGATAGCTCATAGGGACGTCGATCTCGTCAGCATCGTCACACCTCCTTCTACTCACCTGGAGATCACTCTCGCAGCGCTCGAACAGCGAAAGGCCGTGTTGTGCGAAAAGCCCATGGCGCTGAACGCGCGCGAGGCTGCTCAAATGGTCGAGAAAGCAAAGGCTGCGAACCGGCTCGCGTTGATCGATCACGAACTTCGATTCCTGAACAGCAGGCGCGTCATGCGCGGCATGTTGCAAACGGGCGCGATTGGATCGGTGCGCCATTGCAATTACGTGTTTCGATCTGATTACCGCGGCCTTGCCGATCGCTCGTGGGATTGGTGGTCGGATGCCGAGATGGGTGGCGGCGCGCTGGGCGCGATCGGATCGCACGTCGTTGACTCGTTTCGCTGGATTCTGGGCACAGAGATAACTAAAGCGCTCGGAATGCTTTCAACTCACATCAAGGAGCGTCCTGACAAAGCCGGCGGCGGAATGCGTCCCGTTACGACGGACGACGAGGCGAAGCTGTTATTCCGATTCGCAGACGGCGAATTTACCCACGCAGCGACAGGCGCGGCGTCGATCTCGGTTGTCGAATCAGGAAAGTATGAGAACCGGATGGAGATCTATGGCACGAGGGGCGCGCTCATGGTTGAAGAAACCGGCGAGCTCTGGCGTTCGCCAGTCGGCTCTGGTGTGTGGCGACCTGTCGAAGTCGAACAGGACCACATGGCCCAGGGCATGCGTGAAGGTAGTTGGTCTCGTGGTTTTACCGCATTCGCACTCGCGCTTTGTGAAGCGATGCGCGCCGGAAAGCCAGTTGTTAAAGACGCCGCGACTTTTGAGGATGGTTATCGAGTTCAACTCGTGCTCGATGCGCTTCGCGAGTCGAATGAGAGTGAGTGCTGGGTAACAGTTGGTCAATAGACAACTCATACGCGTTGGCGTTGACACCGGCGGAACGTTCACCGATTTCGTCTTCGAACGAGACGGACGTCTCAATCTCTTCAAACTTCCTTCGACACCTTCGGATCCCTCACTCGCTATTCAAGACGGACTAAATCGGATCTGTGCTGAAACCGGTTCGCGACTGGATCGGATCGAAGTGGTCCACGGCACCACTGTCGGCACGAATGCTCTCCTGCAACGTCGCGGTGCACGCATCGCGCTTGTCACGACGAAAGGTTTTGAGGACGTGCTTGTGATCGGACGTCAGGCGCGTCCTGAGCTCTACAATCTCGATGCAGTCAAACCGCCGCCGCTTGTTCCTGACGAACTGAGATTAGGAGTTGACGAGCGTGTTGTCGCATCGGGCGAGGTGCTCGAGCCGCTCAACGAACGCGACGTGCGAGCGCTTGTAAGAAAGTTGAAGCACGAGAAAGTGGAAGCGGTAGCTATCTCACTATTGTTTTCTTTTTTGCATCCGGAACATGAAGAGCGGATTGCTTCGTCGCTTGCTTCGCTCGATGTGCCGTTGTCGATCTCGAGTCGAATCCTTCCTGAGTACCGTGAATACGAACGCACCTCGACAGTTGTCATCAATGCGTATTTACAACCTTTGATGGGACGTTATTTGAGTCGCTTATCTTCCGCGGGCTGGCGGAAATTGCGCGTTATGCAATCGTCGGGCGGTAGTATCTCTGCTGACGTTGCTGCGGCAGAGCCGGTACGAACGATTCTGTCTGGTCCTTCCGGTGGTGTTGTAGGTGCATTGCGGGCTGCAAGGTCGGCGGGGATTCAGAGCGTGATCACGTTTGACATGGGTGGGACCTCGACCGACGTCGCGCTCTGCGACAGCGGCACGATCCGTACGACTAACGAAGCCACGGTTGCGGCATTGCCTGTCGCGGTTTCAGTGATGGACATTCACACGGTCGGAGCAGGCGGCGGGTCGATCGCGCGTGTAGACGAAGGTGGTTCGTTGCGAGTTGGACCAGAGTCGGCGGGCGCTGATCCAGGACCGGCGTGTTACGGACGCTCGTTATTACCGACTGTTACCGATGCACATGTCGTGCTGGGCCATTTCGGAACTGACAGTTTGCTTGGTGGCGAATTTAAGCTCGACGAGAAACGCTCGTGGGAAGCGATGGCGGCACTGGCGAAAGATTTGAGCGAGGTATCGGGAAAGCGCGTTACTGAGATCGCAGCGGCTGAAGGAGTGGTGTCAGTTGCAAACACGAACATGGAGCGCGCGTTGCGGCACATCTCAGTCGAGCGCGGTCACGATCCACGACAGTTTGCCCTCCTGCCTTTCGGTGGCGCTGGTGGTCTGCACGCCGTTGACCTCGCGCGTGCGCTTCGGATTCCGAGCGTTATCGTGCCGACGTCGCCAGGCGCACTATCCGCCGTTGGCGTGTTGGTAGCGGACGTGATTAAAGACCAGAGCCGCACGGTGATGTTCACGAATGAACCCAGGCAGATTGCGAGGCTCGCGAAGGTGTTCAGTGAAATGGAACGCGAAGCCGCGAAGGTTTTGCGTGCTGAGGGATTCGCTTCGTCACGCCAACGACACGAACGCTCCCTTGCGATGCGCTATCGCGGACAGTCGTTTGAGTTGGAGGTGACGGATACGGATGGCGACCTCGCGGCTTCATTTCATCGCGTGCATCACGAGCGTTACGGTTACGCGCAGGAAGACAGCGAAATCGAAATCGTGAGCACGCGGCTGAGATCTTTTGGCCTGGTCGATAAACTCGCACAAACGAAACTCGCGCGCGGCAAGGCAAAACCTCTCCGGCGCGTTAGGGCTCATATTGATGGACGTAAAGCTGAAGTCGCTCTTTATAACCGAGACGATCTGCGCGCCGGCGCGAAATTGCAAACACCGTGCATTGTTGCCGAGTATTCAGCCACAACGCTGGTAGACGCGGATTCGAAAGCGCGGATTGACGACTTCGGCAATTTGATTATCGAGTTCAAATGAAACAAAGCTTTGATCCGACAACCCTTGAGATCTATCGCGCGCTCTTCACTTCGGTCGCGGAGGAGATGGGAGTCGCACTTCGACGAACTGCGTTCTCACCAAACATCAAAGAACGCCGCGACTACTCGTGCGCGGTCTTCGATGCGAATGGCCGCGTGATCGCCCAGGGCGATCACATGCCGGTGCATCTCGGATCGATGCCGATGGCGGTCGCCGCAGCGCTCGCAGAGATCGACATCGCGCCCGGTGATGTAGTGGCTTTGAACGATCCGTTCGCGGGCGGCACACACTTGCCTGACGTTACGTTAGTGATGCCCGTAGTCAGTAAGCGACGAACGTTATTCTATGTCGCAAACCGCGCGCACCACGCCGACATCGGCGGCGCGACACCAGGTTCGATGGGACTCGCAACCGATATCTACGGCGAAGGGATTCGCATCCCGCCGATTCGTTTGGTACGAAAAGGCGTTCTCGATCGCGACACGATGCGACTGTTGCTGGCTAACGTCCGTGGGAATGTTGAGCGCCGTGGTGATTTCGATGCGCAGATCGGTTCCTTGAAGACTGGCGCGGTTCGGCTGCTCGAGATTGTTGAGCGACGTGGTGAAAGAGAAGCGAGTGAGTACGCATCGCAACTCATCAACTACTCGGCACGCCTGATGCGACACACAATCGCTGCGATTCCTGATGGGTCTTATGAAGCTGAAGACGCGCTGGATGATGATGGTGTTGAAGATCGCCCGGTGCCGATCAAAGTGCGCGTCGTCGTCAAAGGTGAACGTGCGTCGGTTGATTTCGCCGGCAGTGCGCCGCAGGTGATTGGTGCGATCAATGCGGTCGAAGCGATAACGGTGTCGGCTGTGTCGTACGTGTTTCGTTGTCTAGTCGCAGGGGAAGTTCCGGCTAGTGCAGGACTGATGGAGCCAATCGAAGTGATCGCGCCGCCGGGGACCGTGGTCAACGCGAATCCACCTGCGTCGGTCGCTGGAGGAAACGTCGAAACATCGCAACGCATCGTCGATGTTTTATTCAAAGCGCTTGCAAAGGCGTTGCCGGATCGAATACCAGCGGCGAGCCAGGGGACGATGAATAATCTCACCATCGGCGGCATCGATTCGCGCAGTGGTGCAGAGTTTTCATACTACGAAACTGTGGCCGGCGGCATGGGAGCACGTCCAACACTCGATGGGATGAGCGGTGTACACACGCACATGACCAACAGCTTGAACACGCCCGCAGAAGCGCTCGAGTATGCGTATCCGTTACGCGTGCGCGAGTACCGGTTGCGGAAAGGATCTGGTGGCGAGGGGCAGCATCGCGGCGGAGACGGTGTCGTGCGGGAGATAGAGACGCTTGTCCCCTCGCGCATGTCGCTGCTTGCGGATCGACGTAAGCGCGGGCCCTATGGATTAAATGGTGGTTCGGATGGTAGGGCCGGCAAGAACAAGATCAACGGTCGAGACATATCCGCCAAAGGCTCTTACGATCTAAAGGCGGGGGATCGAATCCGAATCGAGACGCCCGGTGGCGGCGGCTGGGGGTAAAGTAGGACTGCGTTCAGGTTCCCGTTCAGAGTTCAAGCTTTAGCTTGCTTATTCAGTTTCCACAAACGCAAGCTAAAGCTTGAACTCTGAACGGGAACCTGAACGCGCGCTAAGTAGTCAGGCGGCGATAGATCCCGGGGAGGCGTTCAGGCAGTGAAAGCACATCATCGATGATCGTGTACCCAACCTCACCATACAAATCTTTCAACTCGGCCTCCGACTCTCGATCGATCGTGATACAAAACGGCGTGATGCCTTCATTCTTCGCCTGTCGCAAAGCCTCACGCGTGTCTTCGCGCGCGTAACGCGCGTCGCCGTAGTCGTGGTCGTACGGGCGTCCATCTGACAGCACAATCAGCAACCGCGTGCGCGCATCCTGTTTCGCAAGTTTCGCAGTCGCATGACGGATCGCCGCTCCAAGCCGCGTGTTGTTTTGGTAGTTGATGCCTCCGATGCGCCGCTTCACCTCGTCGTTATATTTCTCATCGAAGTCCTTCACGACGTAAAACTTCACATTCCGCCGCCCCTCGGAAGTGAAACCATTGATCGAGTAAACATCGCCCACGGCCTCGAGTGCCTCACTCATCAACACAAGCCCTTCTTTTTCAATCTCGATGATCCGTCGACCCGGACGGGTGTACGGCTGGAGCGGATGACGTCCAATCGTGCGTGCCGTCGACGATGACTGGTCCAACAGGAACGACACCGCCACGTCGCGTCGCCGGCGCAGACGTTTTGTATAAATTCGTTCTGACTGCTGGCCGTCCGCACGTCGATCGATCACATAGTCGATCACCGCGTTGAGATCAAACTCCTCACCATCGACTTCATTCGCCACACGCGTCAGGTTCTCAGGTTTCATCAGTTGAAACTGATACCGTATCGACGAAATCACACCCTTGTGCCGCTCTTTCGTTTGGTCGACAAACGAACTGTCGCCGTGCTTCACCTTTTTCTCAACCACGCGGCACCAGCCGAGTCGATGATCGGTCAACTCGCGATCCCACTCGTCATAGTTGTACGAGACTTCGCCTTCCGCGAGAACTTGCTCAGGCGTCTCTGCTTCAGACCATGCGTCAGCGCCCGTAAGTTCATCGGGCTCGCCCTCCGCCGAAGGATCATTCCACGCGTTGAATAACTCACGGGCGTCGCGACGTTGCGGCATGCTTTGAGTCTGCCGCTGCTTCATGCTTTCGACCGCAGCATCGTCCTCAGAGTCAGATTGATCTTCAGGCGCGTCAACCTGCTGCACAGAATCATCGACAGGCACTACGGATTGAAAGAGATCGTAAACGCGCGTTGTGGCCATGAGCGTGTCAGCCACACTTGTCCCTTCACGCGTAAGATATTCGGTGACGATCGTCTCTAACTCCGAAACAACCTGGCCATATGCTATGCGAGCATCATCACGCGCCCCACCCAACATCGTCACTTGAAAAAGTATCTCAAACGGAACGAGTGAAAGCGGCAACTCGGTCACAAGCGGCCGGCTGCGACTCAAATGTTGCCGGATCAAATCCAGGTCACGACTCAAACCGCGATAGGTTCGTCGCAGCGTGCGATCGATACGACCATTCTCCAAAGTTCCAAAAACACGACGCGCAAGCTGCGGCTGCGGAAACAACTTCAACACTTCTCGATACCCAATGTCTTGTAACGCTTGTGCTCTTTGTGTTCCTTCTTGTGCCTTTTCGTGATCCTCTTCGTCGCTAACCTGAAGCAACTCATCCGCGATCGCGAACGCATCGAGCGCATCAACATTCTCTTTCGAATACCTCTCTGCGATCGCCGCATGTGCAACCCGCAAAATTCCGCCGCGCTCGTATGTCCCAAACTCGATCTGACCTGCCGCATGGGCCGCGAGTACTTTGTAGAGCCTGAAATCCAGCTCCTCGTCGCCAAATTCATTTACAAGGGAAGGCAAATGAATCGTGCGTCCGTCGTCAATGCGCGCCTCGTCCGGTACCGCAGCGAGCGGCGCGATCTCGACTTCGCGACCTGTCAACGCTTCGACGTACAGCCGCAGCAGATGCTGGATGGAGTCGAGAGCGAGACCCGAGCTGCCGCTGAGTAACGCTTCGTAACTTCCGCGCGTTTCGAGCGAGAAGTAACTCCGCCGCGCACGCGTATCACCGCGCCCTGACGTCAGACCCCGGCGCGCCCACATCTCAAACTGCTCGATGGAAACAGTCCGCAACGCACGCGCGCTAGAGCGGAAGCACGCCAGCGCCGCTTCACCGTCAATCGCCGCGATTTCTTTCGTAAGCACGAGGACACGAAGCGAAAGATCGATTGCCGCATCACGATTTGGATCGACATTCAGCACGCGAATAAATCCGGGACTACTGCGAACAAACGCCACCAGACTCGCATTGCCATGCCCCGCTACGACCCACAGCAGTTCGATCCACTCGTCGAAGATCTCGGGCGCGCGCCGCAGAATTTCACCGCCGGCCACGAGGATGTGAAGCGCTGCATTGCCGCCGCGCTCGAGAAAGTCGGTCGCGCGATCAAGCAATCGCTTTGCGTCGGCGGGCGAAAGTTCCGCGAGTGCTTCGGGAATGATGGTCCATGCATCGGCGGCGATACCACCGGCACGCATTGCGAACCTGTTGGCGAGTGCTAACGCTGCGGCGGTTAGGTTTGGATCTTGAAAACTGATGAGCTCACGTGAAACCTGGCTGCTGGCGCTCAAAAACTCGGCACTGTGTTTTGCGGATCGACGTGCGATCTCAGTGGCCACTTCAATCACGGAGCGAAGAACTTCATGATCGTTTATCTCAGCCACTAAAGACGGTAATGAGTGAAGAGTCTCTCGACCGACGATGGTTGAAAGGACCATCTGTCGTGTGCAGAGAACAAAAATCGCGGGGCGAAGGTCAGCAGGAATTGCTTTCAGTGATTCAACGCCTTCGGTAAAAAATGAGATCGCGGATTCGTAATCGGCCATCGCGAGGCGACGGCCCATCTCACCCCACGAACGAATTTCCGCCGGCTGCAACACGTGCGAGGCGGCCGGCGCAGCACGCAAAAACTCGATGCCTGCACGAAGCGAGATGGCTGCTATGCCCGCACTTGTTTCGAGAACAGCCGCAGCCTGGTCCAAGGGCAGTCCCGCGATACTACGCGTCAGTTCCAGGAACGACTGTCGCTCAGCAGATTGATGTTCGTTGTCAGACATCCGTTTACGATCCGTGTAATCTGTGGCAAAAAACTGGATGCGGATTACACGGAGTTTCAGACGATTTAAATCACTGTAGTCACGATCTCGCGGATGCTGCGTTGCAGTTCGCGATCGTCAGTAATTGGCGAGCACATTGCCACGTCCGCGGCGTTGATAGGAGGAATGCCGAGCGCGATCAGTTGTGCGGCGTAGATCAATAGGCGAGTGGAAACACCTTCTTCCAAACCGTGTCCGCGAAGGTTGCGCACCTTCTGTCCGATCAAGACGAGATCGCGAGCAGTACCTTCGTCAACTCCACCTTCGCGCGCCACAATCTCCGCCTCCATTTCCGGTGGCGGATAGTCAAACTCAATCGCGACGAATCGCTGGCGCGTGGACTGCTTCAAATCTTTCAGAATCGACTGGTAGCCGGGATTGTAGGAGACGACGAGCATGAAGTCTGACGGGGCTTCGAGAATCGTTCCTCGTTTCTCGATTGGCAAACGACGCCGGTGATCGGTTAACGGGTGAATGATCACGACGGTGTCTTTGCGAGCTTCAACCACCTCATCGAGATAGCAAATCGCGCCTGTGCGCACAGCCGACGTCAGTGGTCCATCGTGCCAGATCGTCTCTTCGCCTTCCAGCAGGAAACGTCCGACGAGATCGGTCGATGACAAATCTTCGTGACACGCGACGGTGATTAGCGGGCGTTCGAGTCGCCACGCCATGTGTTCGACAAAGCGTGTTTTACCGCAGCCGGTCGGACCCTTGAGAATGACCGGAAGTTTTGCGGAATGAGCGGCTTCGAAAAGCTCAACCTCCCGCCCGACGGGCAGGTAATAAGGCTCGTTAGCGACTCGGTAATCCTGGATTGCGCTTTCAGGCATCTTTGCGTCTTCTCTCAGTGCAATCTCGGTGTCCTCTGTGTCTCTGTGGTTATTTGCATCTCAAGTTCCTACAACCACAGAGACACAGAGAGCACAGAGGTTGCACTGAGAGGAAGGGGATCTTAACATTCGTGCAGGGACGTACCAAACTGGTATGAAGATCGCAGTAGCAATGAGTGGCGGCGTGGATTCTTCCGCGGCCGCGGCAATACTAAAAGAGCAAGGCCACGAACTGGTCGGCTTCACGATGCAGTTGTGGGATCAGCGTCGAGGGATCAACGTTGACGAAAACGGCGACCCGCTGCCCTCGCGTTGCTGTTCGCTCGACGACGTTTACGATGCACGGCGAGTCGCCGAAGAACTCGGTTTTCCGTTTTACGTGCTGAATCTCGAGCGCGATTTCGAGCGCGACGTGATCCAGCCGTTCATTACCAGTTACCTCAGTGGCGAGACGCCGATTCCGTGCGTGTCGTGCAACAGTCGTTTGAAGTTTGCCTCCCTCGATCGACTCGCGTTGAGTTTGGGATGTGAGAAAGTTGCCACCGGTCATTACGCTCGCGTCGAGTTTGACCCTGCGACCAATCGTTACAAACTTCTGCGCGGGCAAAATTACGACAAAGACCAATCTTACTTTCTTTGGGAACTGACACAGGCGCAGTTGTCGCGCGCGTTGTTTCCTCTCGGCGAGATGTCGAAACCGGAAGCACGCGATGCAGCTCGTCAACATGGTTTGATTGGTGTTTCTGAAAAGAAAGAGTCGCAGGAAATCTGTTTCGTGCCTGATGGTGATTATGCAGGCTTCATCGATCGTTATCTCGAAGCGGAGAATGCAACTGATCGTTTACCAGGCTCGGGCGAAATCGTCGACGCGAAGGGCCGTGTAATCGGACATCACGAAGGCATTCATCGTTACACGATCGGACAACGTCGTGGCCTGGGAATCGCGGATGAGCGGCCGCTGTATGTGATCTCGATCGACGCGAACAGGAATCGTGTGACGGCCGGTTCGTCGGAAGAGTTGTTGAGCAACGAGTTTACGGCCGCGGGGGTGAATTGGATTGCGTTCGACAATCCGAGTGAGTCTGTACGCGCGGATGTGCGCGTGCGTTATCGCCACACGGCTGCTCCTGCAATAATTACTCCTCTGGAAGACGCCCGCGCGCGTATAATCTTTGACGAGCCGCAACGGGCCATCACGCCGGGACAGGCGACTGTTTTCTATCGCGGTGATGAAGTTGTCGGTGGCGGGTGGATCGTCAAATCTGCGTAATCTGTGTTCTAAACCTTTTCCCCTCCGTGCTCGTACTCACAAACCGGATGAATAGCTAAAACCCCTTAAAATAAAGGAATTAACGATGTCAGGAACTAGAAAAGTAGTCTTAATCATATTCGGAGTTTTAGGCGCTGTGATTTTAGTAGCACTAATCGGAATTCTCGTCGTCTGGTCCGCCCTGCGAAAGAGCGAGCCAACCATTCGCGACAACAGTGTGCTCACGCTTCGCCTCGCCGGCCAATTGCCGGATTACAGCCCGGATGATCCTTTCAAGAAATATTTCGGCGGACCCGATCAATCACTTACCGGCCTGGTGATGCAGTTCAAAAAAGCCAAGGTCGACAAACGGATCAAAGCCATCCTGCTCGACGTCAACATGTCAGATGTTGGTTGGGGAAAAGCCGAGGAGATTCGCGACGCGATTACCGACTTTCGATCGTCAGGCAAACCTGTGTACGCGTACCTCGAATTTGGTTTGAACAAGGAGTATTACATCGCCACTGCTTGCGACAAGATCTTCGTTCCACCCCCAGGGGAGTTGTTCATCAACGGACTCGCTGCTGACGTGATGTTCTTCCGCGGCTCGCTCGATAAGTTAGGTATCTATCCTGACATTTACCAGATCGGAAAATACAAGAGCGCGGGCGACATGTTCACTCAGAAGCAGATGACTGACGCTCATCGCGAGTACATCAACTCAATGCTCGACGATCTTTTCAGTCATTTCATAAACAACATCGCGCAAGCACGAAAGAAGACGCCTGAGGAAGTGCGAGCGTTGATCGACAATGCTCCTTACAACGCGCTAACCGCAAAAGACGCGGGCTTGATCGACGAAGCGCTCTACAGAGATCAGGTCGAAGGCGTATTGAAGACAGTGCTGGGCCAAAAGCAGACGGACACGTTAGCGGCAGTGCGCAGCAGCGATTACAGAGATGTTTCACCTGAGTCACTTGGATTGAATAAGGGAGAACGTCTCGCGGTGATCTATGCGGCTGGCGGTATCGAGTCAGGCAGTTCGCAAAACAGTCCGTCAGGCGAGCAGTCGATTGGATCAGACACTGTGGCGAAGGCCCTGAACGATGCGGCTGCGGACAAGACGATCAAAGCCATCGTCCTGCGTGTTGATAGTCCGGGAGGATCAGGTCTCGCTTCGGACATCATCTGGCGTTCGGTCGAACAAGCTGTTGCAAAGAAGCCGGTGGTCGTTTCGATGAGCGACGTTGCCGCTTCAGGCGGTTATTACATTTCGGCGAGCGCTTCGAAGATCGTAGCGCAGCCGTCGACGATCACCGGATCGATCGGGGTTGTTGCAGGCAAGCCTGTCATGCGCGGTTTTTACGACTGGCTGGGACTCACGAACGAGTACGTATTGCGTGGTAAGACGGCGGGAATGTTTCGCGCGACAGAGAAGTTTTCTGACGAAGAACGCGCGAAGTTTGAAGAGTGGATCAAGACGACTTATTACCGCGACTTCGTTCCGAAAGTGGCCAAAGGACGCAGCAAGGATCCGGAATATATCGATTCTGTTGGACAGGGCCGCGTATGGACCGGAGCGCAGGCGCGGGATCGAGGTTTAGTTGATGAGTTTGGCGGACTCGATAAGGCGATAGACGTTGCGAAGCAACTCGCCAACATTCCAGCGGATAAAGGTGTCGAGCGCGTAATTCTCCCTTACCCGACGACGTTCCTGCAGCAGTTGCTGAGTGGCAGCGATAGCTCGAATACGCAGGTCGAACAGCAGCGCGCAGTGTTTGCGGCGTTGCCGGAAGACGCGCGACGAGCGCTGCGGTTCATGGCGTTGATGGACCGGATGAAAAACGGCGAGTCGATGCTGTTGATGCCGTACGACTTACGCATCAAGTAGCCACAAAAGGCACAAATTAAAACCCAAAAGGCACAGAGGTTTTCTTTCTGACTTTTGGGTTTTAATTTGTGCCTTTTTGGGTTTCTTATGTGCCTTTTGTGGCCCAATCTTTATTGGGCGCAATTCTTTCCGCTATCCATGTATGGCTGAAGCGCTTCAGGAATGATCACCGATCCATCTTCCTGTTGATAATTTTCCAGGATAGCGATCCACGTTCGTCCAATCGCGAGGCCGGAGCCGTTAAGCGTATGAACAAACTCCGGCTTCGCACCTCCAGCCCTGCGGAAACGGATCTGCGCGCGCCGTGCCTGAAAAGCCTCATAGTTTGAGCACGAAGAGATCTCGCGAAAAGTATTCTGCGATGGAAGCCACACCTCGATGTCGTAAGTTTTAGCCGACCCGAATCCCAGATCAGCCGTCGACAGCACAACAACCCGATAGTGAAGACCGAGTTTCTGCAGGATCGCCTCGGCATTGCGCGTGAGCGATTCGAGCTCATCGTAAGAGTTCTCCGGAAGTGAATACTTCACCAGCTCGACCTTCTCAAACTGGTGTTGCCTGATCACTCCGCGTGTGTCGCGCCCGTAGCTGCCGGCTTCGGATCGAAAGCACGGCGTGTAGGCTGCCCAGCGCATCGGAAGTTGTGAAGCGTCGAGTATTTCCTCGCGATGATAGTTCGTTACCGGCACTTCCGCGGTCGGAATCAAATAAAGCTGTCGCTCGTCTTCAAGTTTGAAAAGATCAGCCTCAAACTTTGGTAACTGCGCCGTTCCGAAGAGTGCATTGCGATTGACGATAAACGGCGGAAGTGTTTCGAGATAACCGTGCTCGCGCGTTTGAACGTCGAGCATGAAATTGATCAGCGCACGCTCGAGACGAGCGCCGTCGCCGTTCAGAATCGCGAAACGCGCTGCGGCGATCTTTGTCGCTCGTTCGAGATCGAGTATGCCGAGCGCAGTGCCCAGATCGACGTGGTCCTTCGGATCAAAGTTAAATTCTGGCGGAGTGCCCCAGCGACGAACCTCCACGTTTGCAGATTCATCTTCGCCGACGGGGACGCTTTCGTGAGGAACGTTCGGAAGCGTGGAGAGAAGATCGTGCATGCGCGTTTCGGTTGCAGTGCGCAGTTGATCGAGCTCTGTAATCCGATCTTTTAGGCCGGCGACTTCCGCGCGACGCGCTTCTGCTTCGTCTTTCTTGCCGTCTTTCATCAACGCGCCGATTTCCCGGCTGGATGCGTTTCGATGAGCGTTGAGTTGATCCGATTCCGCGATGACGCGACGACGTTCCTCGTCGGCGCGCGTGAAATCATCGAGCGCTGTAGTGTCGGCTCGCCGCGCGTGCAACGCAGCGCGTACTTTATCGATATTCTCTCGAACGTAGTTGAGATCAAGCATGTGTTGTAGGTCTTGTGCCGTTTTGTGGGCCTATTTCAAAGCGACACTTTGGTGTTCCTTCACGGTCGCATTTTTCCTTGACGCGCACTTTAACAATTTCAGCGACGAGAGTCTCGGTCAGGCGGCAAACTTCCGGATGCGACAGTTACCGCGGCAGCTAAAGGACATCCGGTCGCAGCAATCATCATCCGCTTTTCATTCTGCTGGACTTCAGCCGCACCACCGATCGTCTCCAGGACCTTAACCGCAGTCTGCACACGGCTCTCCAGATCCTTTGCCGCCGGCGCACCGGAGGCCACCGCGCGCCCGACTTCACGAAGGATTTCCTCGATCTCTGAAGGCTGCAACCGGCTTTTCAAGACGGTGATGAGTTGATTCAACACGGCATCGTACGCCTTCGGGAAGAGCGCGTCGGCTTCGGCAGTCAACTCGTAAGTGAAATGTGGCTTTCGAGAACCGCGTCGCAAGCCGCTCTGCCGAACGAGCCCGTCGCGCTCGAGAGTCAACAGATGCGCTCGAACGGCGTTATCGGTGAGTTCGAGCCTCCTGGCGAGCTCATCGACAGTAGCTCGTCTTCCACGGAGGATCGTGACGATCTGTCCCCGCGTACTTTCAAAAAACCTCTTTTCCAGTTTTCCGGCCTCCCCTGAACACAGATTCTACGCCCTTTCTTAACAAAACCGCAATAAATCAAAATACTTCTTGACTTATTACGCTGAAGGCGTATTTTGAGCACCTACGGAGGATAGCAAGATGAAGAGCACGAACGAAGGGGTGCGTAATTCGTTAGACGGCAAACTGTTCAAGATCGCGGTGCTTCTTTTTACTGTTGCCGCAATGGTCGTCGTTCTCAGCGCCCGGAGCGATGCGAGCCGGGCCGACAAGCAGGGAAGAAGTCGCATTAAATTGGACAAACCTGTAACCGAAGCGGACCGTCAGACCGATGCGAATGCGGCGCGGATGCTTTCCGAGGGAAAGAATACCTTCCGCTTCGACACTTTCGGTGACGAACTTTTTTGGACCAACACTCTCCAGCTTAACCGAGCAATTGCCGGCGCCAACTTAGGCGGCGTTGGTCCAGGCGTAAGCCCTAACACCGCCCTCGGTGTCGGGTTGAAAGTTGATGTGGATGCGCTGCCGCAATCACTCATCTCACAGTTAAGGCTTGGTCGAGTAAATCTCGATGATCCGGCGACGGCGCTCGCACTACTCAAACTGAATGCAGTACTCGGTGTGAAGGGCACTGTCGGTGACGACGGCAGTCTTCAATCAGTGGGCATCACTTGTGCGCTCTGCCATTCAACCGTAGACGACTCGTTCGCGCCCGGCATCGGCCATCGTTTGGACGGATGGGCCAATCGCGATCTCAACGTCGGTGCGATCATCGCGTTGAGTCCGAACCTTCAGCCGTTTGTGGATCTACTCGGGGTGAATGACGCGGCTGTGCGCACGGTTTTGCAGAGTTGGGGACCAGGTAAGTTCGATGCGGAGTTGATTCTTGATGGTAAGGCGTTTCGTCCTGATGGCAAATCGGCGGCTACGTTGATTCCCCCCGCCTTCGGCCTTGCAGGTGTGAATCTTCACACCTGGACCGGCTGGGGATCGGTGACGCACTGGAATGCGTTTGTCGCGAACCTCGAAATGCATGGACAAGGAACGTTCTACGATCCTCGTTTGAACGACGCAGCAAAATTTCCGATCGCCGCGCGTGAAGGTTTTGGCAACGTCCGTAACGATCCTGATTTGATTACGGCAAAGCTTCCGGCGCTTCACTTCTACCAACTCGCGATACCAGCGCCTCCGGCACCGCCGGGAAGCTTTGACGCTGCGGCGGCGGCCCGCGGCGAGACGGTGTTCAAAGGTGCGGCGGATGCGCGATCTGCCACGTGCCGCCGATCTTCACCGAGCCGGGATGGAACATGCACACGGCCGCAGAGATCGGCATCGACGACTTCCAGGCGAAGCGTTCGCCTGACGAACGTTACCGAACCTCGCCGCTCAAAGGACTTTGGACGCACCAGAAAGGCGGCTTTTACCACGATGGGCGCTTCGCGACTCTGCGGGATGTGATCGAGCATTACAACAGCTTCCTCGGCACAAATCTGACCGAGCAGCAAAAAGTGGATCTCGTTGAGTATCTGAAGTCGCTTTAATTAGACACGGAGACGCGGAGACGCGGCGACACGGGGAATATGTCTCCGCGTCTCCGCGTCTCCGCGTCTCCGCCTCTCCGCGTCCCCGCGTCTCCGCGTCTCCGTGTCTCCGTGTCCCCGCGTCTCCGTGTCTCCGCGTCTCCGTGTCTCCGCGTCTGGCTTCGCCTCAGCTTTATATGTTATTTAGAGCTTCATGCCGGAAAAACAATTTGCAGGACGTGTCGCGATCGTCACCGGCGGCACACGTGGTATCGGACGAGCGATCGCGCTCGAGCTCGCAAGGCGCGGAGCTGACGTCGCTTTCAACTACGCGCAGAGTGCTGAAGCTGCGGAAACCCTGAAATCCGAACTCGAATCACTCGGCGTGCGCTCGCTGTCAGTGCAGTGCGACGTGGCGAATACTGAAAGCGCGGCCCACATGGTCCAACAAGTAAAAGAAGCGTTCGGCAGAATCGATTTCCTCATCAACAACGCCGGCATCACCCGCGACAACCTGATCCTGCGAATGAAAGAAGACGACTGGGATCAGGTGCTCAACACGAATCTCAAGGGCGCCTGGAACTTCGCCAAAGCAGCCCTCCGAACAATGCTTCGGCAGGACACGGGCGGTTCGATTCTCAACATCTCTTCGATCAGCGGCGAAGTCGGTATGGCGGGTCAATCAAATTACTCGGCGTCGAAAGCCGGAATGGTTGGTCTCACGAAAGCCCTCGCGAAAGAAGTCGCGAGCCGCAACGTCACGGTGAACGCGTTGGCGCTCGGGATGGTCGCGACTGACATGGCAGGGAAACTGGATGAAACTTACCAGGCAAAGATACGCGAGCAGATCCCGCTCGGACGTTTTGCCGAACCCGATGAGGTCGCACGTATTGCGGCGTTTCTTCTTTCCGACGACGCTCGTTACATCACTGGTCAGGTTATTCAGGTGGATGGCGGACTAGCGATGTAGTACACAAGAAGCACAAAATCATTTTGTGATCCTACTTGATCGCTTTCACGTCGGTCGGTTTTGCAAACAGGCTATCCGCGAACTGCTGATTGTATTGCACTAGCTCGTAGTTGATCCGCGACGTCTGCTTTCCGTTTACAAACCGATCGATAATCCACGGCGCTTGCACGCCGTCGACAGCGATAAATCTCATTACTCGATCTTCCTCAGTCACTTCAACCTGATCGCCTGAGTCCGGATCTTTTCGCGTACGTTTGTAAATGATCTTCGCGGGTAAGGAGTCTCTTGCGCTAAACTCGTACTCAATCCAGAAACCATCGGGATAAGTCAATCTAACGGTCTCGTTACGTTTCGCAAGACCGGCTTCACGCCGTCCCACGTACGTCACCTTGCCTCCCTCTTTCTTCCACCAACCGCGCAGCAGATTTTCAAACCGAGTGCGCATCGCAAACTTGAAGTTCTCGACCTGAGCCGGAGTTTGATCTGAGATCTTCTTTACAGCGCCGTCGAATAGCCAACCGGTGTCACCGACGTTTGTTTGGATCGTTTTGATTCCCGCTCCGGTGAACTCGGTGCGTTCGCGATCCGGATAGGAAATATAGTCGAGGAAGCGCGCCGGGATCTGCGAAATTCCTTCGTTGAAAGTGGTGTAGAAGCCCTTGCCGAATTCAGTTTGGATGTTGACGTATTTCTGCCCACCGAGGGCTTCAATCGCCTGGTCGATGATCTGTTGCGATTTCTCGTCAACGGACGACGCGGGCGCGGGGGTTTGAGAGAATACTAGAGAAAGTATTAATACAAGAACCATTTTAGACAGGATGAACAGGATGAACAGGAGCTAATCTGCCTTAATCCTGTTCATCCTGCAAATCTTTTTAATTGAATTCGGGTTTGGAGCCGCCGTTAGGTCTCACCACCACTTCACCATCTTCAACGTCGACTTTGAAACTCGACGACGTCTTCCACAATCCGGTGATTGGAAGCTTCACTTTCTCATCGATGTGGCGTTTCAAAAAGCGCGCACCGTAAGCCGGGTTGTAGCCTTTTTCGGTCAGCAGGTTTACGGCAGCTTCAGTCACATCGACCAACTTGCCCTGGCGCTCCATCTGCCGGCGAAGTTTCTCGAGATACAGTCGCGCGATCTGTCGCACTTCATCCATCGTTAACGGCGAAAACACGACGATCTCGTCGATACGATTACGAAACTCCGGCGAGAAGCGTTGCTCTGAAGCTTTCAACACTTCGTTCTTCACGGCGCGGAAGTCAGCGGCAGTCTTGACGCCAAAACCCAGCGGTTTCTCGTATTTCTTGAAGTTCTCGGAACCAAGGTTCGACGTCATGATGATGATCGCATCAGACAGGTAAACCTTTTTGCCGCGTCCATCAGTCAACCAGCCTTCGTCAAACGCCTGAAGGAAAAGGTTCATCAAGTAAGGCGACGCTTTCTCGACCTCATCCAGCAGCAGCACCGTGTACGGATTCTCGCGCAGTTGCTCAGTGAGGATTCCTCCTCGTTCTGAGCCGACTATTCCGCGAGGCATGCCGATGAGTTTCTCGATACTGACAGTACCATCGCTGTACTCCGACATGTCGATGCGAACCATCTTTTCTTCGTCGCCGAACATAAACTCGGCCACGGCCTTCGCCAATTCGGTTTTCCCGACACCGGTTGGACCAAGAAACAGCAGCACACCGTCGGGTTTGTAGTGCGATTCTTTCAGTGGACCTTTATTCAACCGCAAGCGTTGCGCGACTGCTCTAATCGCTTCCTTTTGACCGATAACGCGGCGACCCAGCATCGCTTCAGTCATCGCAAAACGATCGCTCGTGTCGCGGAAGATCATGTCACGCGGAATACGCGATTCCTGCGAGATCACCTCGATGACGTGCTCGGGTTGGACCACCATCTTCGTCGGTTCGTTGATTTCCACTTTGACAGCCGCAGTATCGAGCCAGCCAATTGCCTTATCAGGCAGGTGGAGATTGCGGATGTACTTGGGAGCCATCTCCAGCGCGGTGTTGATGGCGTCGTCGGAAATCTTGACCGAATAGTTTTTCTCGAGTCGCGGACGAAGACCCAAAAGGATCTCACGAGTCTCAGTGATCGACGGCTCGACGACTTTCACTAAACGGAAGCGACGTGCGAGTGCCTCGTCGTCAGCGATGTATTCCTTGTATTCCGAAATCGTGGTGGCGCCAATGATTCGCATCTCGCCGCGCGCGAGGGCAGACTTAAACATGTTCGCAGCGTCTGAAGAAGTTCCTAATGCTGCGCCCGCACCGATGATGGTATGAGCCTCATCGATGAACAGGATCATGTTGTCGCGTTCTTTAACCTCGTCGATGATCCCCTTGATTCGTTCTTCAAACATGCCGCGCAGCATTGTGCCTGCGACGATGCCGCCCATTTGCAGTTGAACGATGTGCGATCCGCGCAAACGTGATGGAACTTTTTCCGGTTCCAACTCGATCAGGCGAGCGAGTCCTTCGATGACCGCGGTTTTACCGACGCCTGGTTCACCGACAAGCATCGGTGAGTTGGCGCGTTCACGATGGCAGAGTATCTCGATGATCTGCTGGATCTCTTTTTCTCTTCCAATTGTGGGCGGAATCTTGTCAGCGCGCGCCAGCCGGTTAAGTGAGACTCCAAAATGTTTCAGATAAGGCGGAAGTTCAAACTTCTTCCTGTTCTGTTCTTCTTCCTGTTCGCGTTTTTGAACCTGGGCTCTTACGTTTTCCATTACAGCCTCGGGACTTGCGCCCATGTTTCGTAAGACGTCTACAAACAGACTGTCTTGACTACTCAACGCGTCGAAGATGTCTGTCGCTTCAATCGTTTTCCGCCCCTGAGAACGCGCCCGCTCCATGGCCCGCTTAAACAAATCCGTAGTGTCGGGGCCAATCCGAAATCCTTTGCCGACGTGTTGCTGACGACTGGTGCCGAGCCGCTTTTCGATTGCCATCTTGACCACGATGGGGTCAAGCGACAATTCACGCATGGCAGAGTTGAACATGTCAGGCTCTTCTACGGTCAAAGCCTGAAGGATGTGCTCTACCGATACGAAATTCTGATCACGCTTGCGTGATTCGTTGAGTGCGTGTTCCAGAATCCGCTGGCCGCTATCGCCAAATTTGTCTTTGTATGAACCTAAGTCAACCATGTTCCTTTTACGACCGGTGGCGCCTCCAAGTTGCTCGACTTGGATGTTGCCAGCATAAGCGCCGTTGCGTTTCAATGCAATAACTATCCCGGCGCGCGTTTTCCTGCAATTTTCTCGCCACGACTATCTTAAAAACTGAACTCTTTGTGCTTTTTGTGGCTAGTAATCGTAATCGTCACCTCCAGGCATTGGTGGACCGGCTTTCTTTTTCTCAGGCAACTCGGTTATTGCAGCTTCGGTGGTCAGTAATAATCCTGAGATCGATGCTGCGTTCTGAAGAGCTGTGCGTACGACTTTCGTCGGATCGATAATTCCAGCGGCCGTAAGATCTTCAAACTGACCAGTAACCGCATTGAAGCCCTTATTGCCTTTCATCTGTTCTACTTCACCGACAACTACAGCGCCTTCAATGCCGGCATTTTCAGCGATGCGCCGGAGAGGTTCCTGCAACGCACGGCGAACAATTTGTACACCAGTGCGAATATCCGGATCGTCATGGTCGTGGTTGTCGAGAACTCTCGCTGCTCGCAGCAACGCGACTCCACCTCCGACAACGATTCCTTCCTGCGCTGCCGCTTTCGTAGCATTCAGCGCGTCTTCCACGCGCATCTTGATTTCTTTCATCGCGGTTTCAGTCGCCGCGCCGACTCTGACAACAGCGACTCCGCCCGCAAGCTTTGCGAGTCGCTCCTGAAGTTTTTCGCGATCGTAGTCAGACGTTGTTTCTTCAATTTGTCTGCGAATTGTCGCGACGCGACCTTGAATCGCTTTGCTATCGCCTCCACCCTCGACGATCGTCGTAGCCTCTTTGTCGACGATAACGCGTTTCGCGGTTCCAAGATCCTGAAGAGTTACGTTCTCGAGTTTGATACCGAGATCTTCGGTAATCACTTTTCCACCGGTCAGGGTCGCGAGATCGTCCAAAATCGCTTTCCGCCGGTCGCCAAATGCCGGGGCTTTTACTGCGCACACTTTGATGGTTCCACGAAGTCGATTAACGATGAGTGTTGCGAGCGCATCGCCTTCGATGTCTTCAGCGATGATGAGCAACGCACGTCCCGCGCCTACAGTTTGTTCCAACAGCGGTAGCAGATCGCGCATGGCGGAAATCTTCTTCTCGTAAAGCAGAATGTATGGTTCGTCGAGAATTGCTTCCATTCGATCAGCGTTAGTGACGAAGTAGGGAGACAAATAACCACGATCGAATTGCATTCCTTCGACGATCTCAAGCTCAGTCTGCAAAGTCTTGGATTCTTCAACAGTGACGACGCCGTCTTTCCCAACTTTGTCCATCGCTTCCGAGATCAGCTCGCCGATATGGCGATCGTTGTTAGCGGAAACCGTCGCGACGTTAGTGAGCTCGTCCTTGTTCTTGATCTTTTTCGACATGCGTTCCAGTTCAGCAACCACTTGCTCAGTGGCTATCTGAATGCCACGCTGTAACCCCATCGGGTTCGCTCCCGCAGTAACGTTCTTAACGCCTTCACGAAAAATTGCCTGCGCCAGAACTGTTGCCGTGGTTGTGCCGTCGCCCGCTTTGTCATTTGTCTTAACGGCAACCTCGCGAACCATCTGCGCGCCCATGTTTTCATACTTGTTCTTGAGCTCGATCTCTCTCGCAACTGTGACACCGTCTTTCGTGATCACGGGCGAGCCAAACTTCTTCCCAAGAACTACGTTACGACCCTTTGGTCCTAACGTTACGCGCACCGCATTCGCTAGCGTATCCACGCCTTGAAGCATCGCTCTGCGTGCTTCTTCTCGAAACTTCAATTCTTTTGCCGGCACTCTCTCTCTCCTTAATGAGAATGATTATTAGAACTGTTTTATTTCTCTATTCCGGGGCCTGCCTCGCCTGTTCGGCAGCGCGCCCCACTTTCACACGTGCAGGACGCAACAGCCGATCGCCCATGCGGAAACCGCGACTATATTCCTCAATTACTTTTCCGTCCATGTCGCCGCCGGTTTCTTCAGTGTCAACGGCCTCATGCAGTTCGGGATTGAACTCTTCTCCGACTGCCGTAATGGGTTCGACGCCGGCATTGCTTAACGCCGATTCAAAGCTGGTCGCGATGCGTCGAATACCCTCGAGCATTGCTTCGCGCGGCGCGTTTGCGTAAACAGCGATAGCCCGGTCCAAATCGTCCATCGCGGGAAGTAGTCCTGCAATGAACCTGGCCTTTTCTCCAGCCGCACGTTCGTCAGCGGAACGATTCAAACGCTGCCGGGTTTCGTCAGTTTCTCGTTGTAGTTGCTGGCGCAACTGATCGAAGCGCGCTTGAACTTCCTGCACTTTGCTTTCCGCAGCCTTCGTGCGCAACTCGAGTTCTTCAACATAACTCGGCTTGAGATTTGGTTCTTCTATCTCCTCGTTTACGCGTTCCGCGTCGTTTTCGAGGTACACTCGTCGCCGATCGGTCACCCTTAGCTCGTTGTCTTCTCTATTCATAATCCGTTCCCAATCCGTGTTAATCCGTGTTACGAAATCTTAATATCAATCCTCTTCGCCTTTTGCTCGCTGCGCTTCGGCAGATGGATCCGCAAAACGCCGTCTTTGTATTCGGCTGCGATCTTACCCTGGTCGACTGATGCAGGGACGGTGAAGGTGCGCAGGAATTTTCCTCTTGGTCTTTCTGTGCGATGTTGCTTTGATTCGTCAATCAGTCGAGTGCCTTTAACAATCAACCTGTTGTCATCAATGTCAATTTCGAGCGCGTTTCGATCGATGCCGGGCAAGTCCATCGCGATCAGATAACCGGACGTGGTTTCGTAAATGTCCGAAGCCGGGGTCCAATCAGCGCGCTCAAATTCATCATTCGAGGCTGCATCTGCCTGAGTGCGTCGTTGTGTGGCGTCTTCAAAGAGACGGTTCATTCGATCCTGAAGCACCATTAAATCCTGCAACGGGTTCCACTGTTGTGACATGGTCCAATTCCTTTTTCGTATTAGGCGGTGGCGAAGGCCGCGTCAGTCTTGAATTCCATTGTGTCGCCTGCGGCCGAAACTCGCACGGTTTGACCCGGCAGAATTTCGCCCTGCAAAAGTTTTACTGCCAACGGATTTTGGATCAGCGACTGTATCGCACGTTTCAACGGGCGCGCGCCGTAACTCGGATCGTAGCCTTCACGCATTAGAAGCTCCTTCGCGGAAGGCTCGAGAATGAGCGTTACGCTGCGCTCGCTCAACATCTTCGTCAGCCGTTCAAGCTGAACTTCGATGATCTTGCCAATCTGCTCGCGCGAGAGTTGGTGGAAGATGACGACATCGTCGATACGATTCAAAAACTCGGGTTTGAAATGCGATCGCAGTTCCTGAAGCACGGCTTCACGCACCTGTTTCTCGTCGCCTTCAGCAGCTTGTATCTCACGTGAGCCGAGGTTAGACGTCATGATCAGGACGGTGTTCTTGAAGTCGACTGTGCGACCTTTCGAATCAGTCAGCCTGCCGTCGTCGAGAATCTGAAGCAGCACGTTGAAAACATCCGTGTGCGCCTTTTCAATCTCGTCGAAGAGCACGACTGCATACGGCCGGCGGCGAACTGCTTCCGTAAGCTGTCCACCTTCCTCGTAACCGACATATCCCGGCGGTGCTCCGATCATGCGTGCAACCGCGTGCTTCTCCATGTACTCAGACATGTCGAGCCGGACCATCGCACGCTCGTCGTCAAAAAGAAACTCGGCAAGTGCGCGAGCAGTTTCAGTTTTACCGACACCGGTTGGACCAAGAAAGATAAACGAGCCGATCGGCCGATTCGGATCCTGCAAACCCGCACGCGCGCGTCTGACTGCGTTTGCCACGGCAGCGAGGGCCTCTTCCTGTCCGATGACGCGCACGCCGAGTCGCTCTTCCATCGTGACAAGCTTCTGCATCTCGCCTTCAAGCATTCTCGTTACCGGAATGCC
This sequence comes from uncultured Acidobacteriota bacterium, assembly GCA_963728575.1. GTDB lineage: Bacteria > Acidobacteriota > Blastocatellia > Pyrinomonadales > Pyrinomonadaceae > PSRF01. The sequence continues at coordinate 63,169 of CAVSKT010000002.1, read as the reverse complement.
GGTCCACTTGGCGACGATTGTGGCGACGTCCTCTTCGTCAACCTCCTCTTTCAACATTACGCCGTCCTGCTGGAACGTCGCGAGTTTGTCCTGCTCGCCCTTAACCTTTAGCTCCAGTTCAGGGATTTTTCCGTACTGAATTTCAGAAGCGCGACCAAGCTCCCCGGCGTTGCGCGCCTGGTCCAATTGGAGACGAAGCTGTTCGAGTTCGGCTTTCGCCGTCCTTATATGATTGATTGCTTCTTTCTCTGACTGCCACTTCGCTTTGAGCCCTGACGAAGTCTCTTTCAGATCGGCGATGCGTTGTTCGATCTCTTTCAAACGCGCCTTCGATTTTTCGTCCTCTTCGCGCTGCAACGCCTGTCGCTCAATCTCGAGCTGGATCGTCTCACGTTCCAATTGATCGATCTCCTGCGGAAGTGAGTCGATCTCGATTCGAAGTCGGGATGCGGCTTCATCAATCAGATCGATAGCTTTGTCGGGCAGAAACCTGTCCGTGATGTAGCGATTTGAAAGTGTTGCGGCGGCGACGATGGCCGAGTCTTTGATGCGAACGCCGTGATGGACCTCGTAACGTTCTTTTAATCCACGCAGGATGGCGATCGTGTCTTCGACAGTCGGTTCACCGACGTAGACCTGCTGGAAGCGACGTTCGAGCGCGGCGTCTTTTTCGATGTGTTTTTTGTATTCGTTGAGCGTCGTAGCGCCGACGCACCGCAGCTCACCGCGCGCCAGTGCGGGCTTCAACATGTTCGAAGCGTCAATCGCGCCTTCGGCAGCGCCCGCGCCGACAAGTGTGTGGAGCTCGTCGATGAAGAGAATGATTTGACCCTGCGCGTTCTCGATTTCCTTAAGGACAGCCTTGAGTCGATCCTCAAACTCGCCGCGGTACTTCGCACCCGCGAGCATCGATCCGAGATCGAGTCCGACCAGACGCTTGTTGCGCAGTGTTTCCGGAACGTCTCCCGAAACGATTCGTTGAGCAAGGCCCTCAACGATCGCGGTTTTACCCACGCCCGGTTCGCCGATCAGCACGGGATTGTTTTTGGTTCTGCGTGAAAGAACTTGAATGGTGCGACGGATCTCATCGTCGCGCCCGATCACGGGATCGAGTTTTCCTTTACGTGCCTGCTCAGTGAGATCGCGTGCGTACTTCGATAGCGCCTGGTAGTTCTGCTCTGCATTCTGATCGGTGATGCGTGACCCACCACGCATCTGCTCGATCACTTTGAACAGATCGTCTCTTACTACTCCGTGCTGCCGGAGAATCTTTCCTGCGTCGCCATCTTTCTCATCAACAAGCGCAAGGAGAAGATGCTCGGTCGAAATAAATTCGTCCTGCATCTGGTCGGCTTGTTTCTGCGCCGTTGTAAATATCTGACTCAAGCGGCCGCTGAAATAGTATTGACCACCCTGAACGCGCGGGAAACGAGCAACGGCCGCTTGCGTATCGTTGAGCACGACGGCCACGTTCGCGCCGAGCTTTCCGAGGACCGGCCTGACGATACCTTCCGGCTGTTCGAGCATCGCGACGAGCAAGTGCTCCGGCTCGACCTGCTGGTGGTTGTTTCTTTCTGCGAGCTCGATCGCTGACTGAATCGCTTCCTGTCCACGAAGCGTGAATTTATCTAAACGCATGACTTCTGCTTCTTTGCACTAAAAATAATCGAACGGGCTCGCAATTCGTATCCCAAACTACGACGAGCCCGCTCGCAATTTACCGATCCGTTTAAAGCTTATCGCCCGCCAGTGGCTTCCTTCGCTTTTCCGGATTCGGCAGTTGTTTCGATGGTCTTCTTCGCGGAACCAGCATCACTGCCGGTTACCTGAATTCGACGCGACTTGGTCTCCTCGCGTTTCGGTAATGTCACGCGCAACACCCCGTTGAGGTATTCAGCGGTTGCTCCCTCGGCAGAAACGGTTTGCGGCAGAGTAAAAGAACGGGTGAACGCGCCATACGAGCGTTCAACTCGATGGTAGTTGTCAGTTTCGTCCGTCTTTTCAAACTTTCGCTCACCGCGGAGGGTAATGACATTGTTCTCGATCGAGAGGTCAAAGTCTTCCTGTTTCATTCCAGGGAGTTCCGCCTCGAGGACGATCTGGTCCTTGTTCTCGTAGATATCGACGCTGGGTGCCCATGCTCCACGGCCAATGCCTTCATCACCGAAGGCGCGCGTTAGGTTGGTGGAGAACAGGCGGTTTACTTCTTCTTGCAACGTCCGCAGATCGCGGAACGGGTCGTAGCGAACAATAGTCATGACTCACTTTCCTCCTACATTATTCCTTGTTTCCTCGTCTCAGCTAGCTGAGCGTGGAGGCATAATAAAGATTGAGTGCGTATCTGTCAAGTCTATGTATTGTTCGACAAAGGGGACGAATTTGTGTCTCTTTGAGCTATTGATGAAGACCGAAGAAGCGTTTGATGGCTGAGAGAATGCCGGAGGAATCGGCGGTAGCGACTGGAGAATCGGACTGAGAAGTGAGGCCCTGGCGGCGCTCAGCCATTATAAAACTCAGGGATTCGACCAGATCCGGGTTGGTGTCGAACACCCTTTTCATCGCGGCGTGGCCGATTTCCAGTACCTCAGTCTCTTCGAGGGCGAGGACGTTCGCAGTCCGCGGTTCGCCTGTAAATAAGGCCATTTCGCCGAAAAAGTCGCCTTCGTTAAGAGTTGCGACAGTCCTGGAGCGCCCATTTTCACTAACCTGGACTCGAACCCGTCCTTTATGTACTACAAACATGGACGAACCGGGGTCGCCGGCACGAATTACCGTTTCGCTGGGCGCGAAGACGTGGCTGACTGCCGCCTGCGCCAGCATTGTTATCTCGTCGGACGAAAGCGGCGCAAAGATGTCCACAGCAGAGAGTCTCTCCGCGATCGCGCTGCCGTCGCCATCGCGGGCCGCAGCACCTCGCTGCCTCTCGACGAAAAGCGTGCGGGTCGGGTACGCGAAGTTCAATCCTGCTCGACGGAACGCATACCAGATTCTCTGCCGGACGAGCGCGTCGGTATCGTTGTATTTGGCGTAGTCGTCCAGCCAGTACTTCACTTCGTAATCGACGCCGTTATCGCCGAGATTCCTGATCCTGACGATCGGCGTCACCTTCTCGGATACGTTGTCAGCTTCACGCACGGCTTCGCGAACGACGTGGATCGTTTTTGCCGGTGAATCGGTGTAAAGCGTATTAAAAAAGACGAGTCGCGCATTCAGGTTGTCACGCGGACAAACCTCGATTGGCTCTTTGGCCGCATTACTGTTGGCGATCAGCACGACGTGGTTTGTAAACGTCCGGATCTTTATAGCTCGCCAGCTAATCTCTTCGACAACGCCCGTGTGCCGCTGAGCTCCGACGGTAATTACGTCGCCCACTTGAAACGGGCGGTCTGCTTGCAGCGAGATTCCCGCGAAGAAGTTACCGAGTGTGTCCTGAAGCGCGAGACCGAGGATCACGCCGAAGATCGCGGAAGTCGTAAACAGCGCGCCGAGGTTTACTTCCGGAAACAGGAAAGTAAACGCGATCAGGAAAAGGATCGTAAAGGCGACGATCGTGAAGATGTTTCGAATCAGTGTGGGCGCGTCGATCCTTTTGAGACGAAATGCCAGCGCGAAGAAGATAAAGTTCAGAGCGCGGACGAAAAGGTAAGCGACGATGCCGATCAGAAAGAGCTTAACTACATTGATTATCGTGCCGGCAGACGGCGAAGGGTTGGCACCCATTCGCTGCTCGAGAAGCTCCCTGACTACATCCGTGAACGACCAAAACAAATAGATGGCGAGCAAAGCAGTGGCCGAGGCGACCAGGAAGAGAACAATCTTATTGGTTAGTCGAGGGCTACTCACCGGGGCACGTTTTATCACCAAATTGGACCACAAAAAAGCATAAAATCCTGCTTTTAGAAGCGCAGCAGGTTGGGAAAGAGAGTAATCAATATAAATAGGACTGACAAAACCGTGACCAGGATAGCCGTCAGCCAGGCGAACGCGTTGTAGATCGGTCCGTTGACGTGACTGCCCATCAGCTCGCGGTTATTAACGAGGCGCAAGACGGCGAACAGGATAATCGGAAGTAACAGCCCGTTGATCACCTGCGTCACGAGCAGCACCCGAAACAGGGGCAGATATGGAATGATAGCGATCGCGGCGCCAACGGCGACGAGGAAAGTAAACGTGCCCAGAAAGATCGGCGCCTCTCTGAAACTTCTCGAAACGCCCTTCTCAAAACCCAGCGCTTCGCTGATCGAGTAGGCAGTTGCAAGGGGCAGAACTCCAGCCGCGAGCATCGACGCACCGAATAATCCCAAACCAAAGAGTGTTTCAGCGTATCTGCCTGCTAAAGGTCGCAGGGCGAGAGCCGCGTCTCCAGCGGTTGAGATCCCAATTCCTGCTTTGTGGAGAGTCGCCGCGGTTGAGACGATGATGAAAAAGACGATCACGATCGCGAATATTGTTCCGACCCAAACGTCAATCTTCGTTTTTGAATAGTCTTCGGGAGTGACTCCTTTATCAACCACGGATGATTGCACGTACACCTGCATGTAAGGCGAGATCGTGGTACCAATCACCGCAACGAGCGTGAAGAGATGTGCATACTGCAATTGGAACTCGGGTTTGACTAGGCCAATCGCAACCGCCGACCAGTCAGGTCGAGAAAGAAATGCCGAAATGATGTAACCAAAAAACACGAGCGACATCAGCAGGAACGCCTTCTCGACGCGTTTGTAAGAGCCCTTTACGACCAGCGTCCAAATCATGATCGCCGCCAGCGGTACGGCGATGAAACGCGACAAGCCAAAAAGTTCTGTCGCCGCGGCGATACCGACGAACTCTGAAACCGTCACCCCCGCATTAGCGACTAGCAACGCGAGCATCACTAAAGCGGTCCATCGCACGCCGAAGCGCTCGCGAATCAGATCGGCCAGGCCTTTTCCGGTGACCGCGCCCATGCGGGCGCACATCTCCTGAACAACGCCGAGACTGATCGCAATTGGAATCAGGATCCAGAGAAGGGAATAGCCGAATTCTGCACCGACTGAAGCGAAGGTCGCGATGCCACCGGCGTCATTGCCGGCATTCGCGGTGATCATTCCGGGGCCGAGGATGCCAAGGTAAGCGAGCAGACGTTTGCGACGCACCACAGTACGGCGCAAACGCAGGCCGACAGCCCGAACTGCTGCTCTTGGTTCTGCCACTTGGAGGTTCCCCGTCTTTCATCAGTCCTGTTAACCAAATAATCGAGGCAGACGTTGCCGCCAGTCGGTCGGCAAAAGAATTTCCATCGCGTCGTCTACAGTTATGATTCCGAGTATATCTCCTGACTCATCAATAACGGGAAGCGCCAGCAGATTGTACTCGGCGATTTTTTGTGCCACGTCTCGAGCCGGCTCGCCCGGAAAGGCGCGTTGAAACTCGGTACGCATTATGTCTTCGAGCGGCATCGACGGATCGGCGAGTATCAAACCTCGCAGCGCTATCACGCCCAACAACTTCCACGAGTTCTCTTCTTCTACTACGTAGAGGTAATAAATCATGTTTGGCGTTTCCGCCATCTGGCGGAGCCGCGCCAGTGCTTCGCCAACTGTGAGCGCGCGCGGCAAAGTGACAAACTCCGTCGTCATCAATCCGCCTGCGGTGTCGTCTTCGTAAGGAAGCAGCTCAGCGACGTCAGCCTGCTCGTCGTGCTCCATCAAACCGAGCAATTCTTCGGCTTTCTCTTCGGGAAGATCGCCGAGCACGTCGGCGGCTTCATCGGGCGACATCCACTCGAGGATGTCGGCAGCGCGTTCCTGGTCCATGTCGGCGAGTATTCTCGCTTGCGCTTCCGCCGGCATTTCCTCGAGTGTCTCTGCTGCCGTTTCGTCGTCGAGAGCTTCGACTACTTCGGATCCGTGATGATAAGAAAGCGATTCCGCGAGACGCGCGATCTCCACCGGGTGAAGTCGCGCGAGCTTGTTGCTCGATGATTTCAACTGAACTGTCGCGGCGTCCGTTGCGAGGTACCCGACGTCTGCCCAATCGAGTACCTCAACTGTTCTACGTGTGCCCGCGAACCCGGACGGCGCGAGTCGTCGCCAAAGACCTTGAAGACTCACGTCAGCGCCGGTCACGCGCCAATCGCCGGCGGCTTCGATGATCTGGACATCATTGACTCGAACGACTCGCTTTCCGTCGACGTCGATGAGTTGTTTGTCGAGCACGTCTTTCGCGAGCAAAACTTCATTCTCACGCCGCACGAATGGCCGCAAGTCGAGAATGTCAGAGTTCAATCGCACACCATGCTGATTAAGTTCGGTGATGCGCCATCTCGAGAGAAAGAAATCACGACGGCGATAACGCGCGACGAGGCCTGTTACCGGAGGATGATCATCTTCGCCGAGACGCACGATGACGTCCTTCACAGTGGCTACACGTTCATCTTCCAGGTCGCGTATCGGCCGGCCTAAAACCTGCGACAAGTAGAGCATAAGTCAACTCGATTTTCCGCTTTGCGTCTTTGCGCCTTTGCGCGAAACAATTTCACTGTCGAGGGCGCTTTTCGCGAGTTCGAGGGTGCGGTCGCGGCGTGAGTAGATGTCAGAGCGCATGAGGGTGGAGCGTTGATCTGGTTTCACGCCTGTTCCTTCGAGACGCAGGCCGGCGGCGGTGCGATAGTCAAACTCGCTCACATCGAGGATGCCGCCATCGGGAAGTGCGTGCCGATTACGGATTGCTAAAACGCAGCCGCACGTGTCTGTGCCGATCACGCGGGCGCGACGTTTGGATTGCAGTGTGGCTACAAGGATCTCCGCGGCGCTCGAGGTGCTTTCGCTCGTGAGTACAACGAGTGGAAGCTTGATTTGTGTCAAACGCGGAATACGCCACATTCGCTTCGAGAAAGTTTGCAACTCAAACGAGGCTCCAGAGCGATCCGCAAACTTCCCAAGATTGATCCCGTCTTCGAGAAACAACGACGCGATATCAGCCATCGCTTCAGCGTCGCCGCCACCGTTGGATCGCAGATCGAGAATTATTCCTTCAGCGCCTTCCAGCAACTCGGGAAGCGACTTCGCAAACTCCAGTGCGACGCTCTGCGTGAACGCGTCGATCCTCAAATACGCAATGTTGTCTTTGCGCTGGTTGTCGAACCACAACAATCTCTGGCCCCAGTAACGTTGCAGCACCGCTGATTTTTTCTTCCCGTTGCGATTGGACCATGTGACTTTTACTGACGTACCCGCAGGTCCATCAAAGAGCGTGGCAATGCTTCGGTAGCGAGCATCGCCATCACCACTCAAACCTGAAGCGGAGAGTCGCTGAGTCACATAGTGATTGACTGGAACATCGTCGACGCTGACGATTACGTCTCCTCGGCGAATTTCTATTCGCGCCGCGGCCGACGCCGGATCGACTTGCAAGACTGTCGGCACCCCTTCAACTTCACGAGTCGTCACACCTACAGTGACGTATCTAGGATTCCACCAGTCAAATTTTTCATCAGGTGAATAGACTCGCGTGTGTGCGTCTTTCAACGACGCAATCATCTGGCGCAACACTTCATAGAATTCCTGAGTGCCGTTTGCACGCGCAGCCACGGGACGAAATGCGGTGCGTTGTGCTTGCCAGTTGATGCCGTGGAATTTCGGATCGTAATAACGGTCCTGGATCGTTTCCCATGCATCGTCGAAAACCGCGAGCCGGCCTTCGAGTGTTGCAGTCGAAACAACTGAGGAATCGTCGCGGGAAGCGCGCGACACGTGTGGCGTCGCGAACTGAGCGAGCGCAAGTAGAAGTACGAGTAGGGCAGTTACTGCTTTTCTTCCCATTTCTACCTCGGTGGTTTCCGAAAGTTATAGCGCAGCATAACGCGCATCGGTATTGGACTGCCGTTTTTCATTGCCGGGAAGAAGTGCAATTGACGAACAGTCGCAACGGTTGTCTCATCAAGGCCGAATCCAGCCCAACGTACAACTTGTACGTCGCTGACGTCACCAGTAGTTCCTACATCGACCACGACGTCCACTGTCGCTTCTGCTTCTGCTCGAGCCGCGGTATCCGGGTATGCCGGTCGCAAGCGTCGATATGGACGCGGCAACCGGATCCCCTGACTCTCGGCTGCCTTTTCGTCGTCGGGTGCTTCCTCGATCACTGCTTCAGCAGCGGCGCTAACGATCATTCGCTTCTGTCGCTCATCAGCGTGGGCTTGCTTAATAAGATCAACCAGGCGTCGCCGCAAATCGTCGCTGGAGAGATACTGTGACAGTCGAGCCTCCGCAGTGGTTGCCTCGTTGTCTTCAAAACTTGGTCGTTCCCATAGCAGGAGTTGACCAGTTCGCGTGCTCACCAAAAAGATTGAAGCGTAAGACTCGAAATAAACCGGCGACTTGAAAGACGAACGTCGCAGCGTTTGAGCGTCTCCAAGAACGTAGAACTCGCTCGCCAACGCGGCGCCCAAATCGCGAGCTTCAGTTAACGTAAGATTCAAAGAGCCCGTATACCCGATGCCTTTTGCGGCAGCGCGACTAAGATCAGCATCTGCTACAACCACCTCGCCACTCGTGTGCAATCGCGCTCGAAGCGTCTCCGCGCGCGTTTCGCATTAGTGACGAATCACCAAAATCCAGCACGCTGACGACCGGAGGAGACTCTCTGTGTCTTGTGTCTCTGTTGGTTATGAATCCGCAAAAAGAACAACCACCGAGACACAGAGACACAGAGACGACTTCAGTCCAAGCATCAACAATTCTCGCCTTTGCGCTTTGTGTAAGAGAGCTACGACGATGATAGAGTTCATAAACCTCGGCTTTTACTTCCGCAGGGAAGCATACCCGGTGCAGCTCGTAAGCATGCTGGAGTCCTCGCACCACCTCACTCACTTCGCTGATCTCTCGTATCTGCGGTGACGCATAACCACTCTCGACGTAGATATGCGTCTTAGGTTCCGACTTCTCCGTCTCGTAGTAATTGTAGTAAGGCACATCGCTGGCTCGATCTTCGATGAAGTAGTAATCAGGATCAAAACCGGCGCGCGCGATTGTTTGCCTTGCCGAAGTGAGAAACTCCGCCTGCTGCTCGCGCGGCATATCCAAATCGACTGCCTTGAACAAACGACGCGAAATAAACCTGCGACTCAGATCGCGCAGGATTGAATCGCTCGAGTTTTGCCATTGCTTGATATGAAACACAAAATCCGAATCGTCGACCTGCATGTGCTCACTCACATTTAAATCTTCACGTCGCAATATCTTTTCAAACGCAGTTCCCGGTGCATGCCAAACTTCTTCGCCTTCGTCGAGCAGGTACACCGCGCGACGCATGATGGATCGCAACACCGCTTCTGCGGATCGAAGCGTTCGATGAAAGTAAACCTGGCGAAACATGTAATAGCGCGCTTGCAGGTATTCTTCGACGGCGTAAAGTCCGCGGGCCTGAACGTAAATTCGATCCGCATCTTCGTCGATGGCGAGCGCGTTAATGATCCATTCGAGATCGTAGATGCCATACTTCGCGCCGGTCATCAGCGAGTCGCGCAAGAGGTAATCCATTCGATCGACGTCGAGTTGTGAAGACACGAGTTGAGCAAGCGCTGACGGCTGAAACTTTCCTTCGATGATCGAAGCGACTTTCTGAGGCAAGTCATCTGAATGAGCCCGCAGTTGTTCGCCAATCTCAGACTGTTCGTCGAGGATTACCTGTACGGTCCAGCGTTCATGATGAAAGTTGAGCACCTTCTCCATCACGTGTGAAAAAGAACCATGGCCCACGTCGTGAAGCAGAGCGGCAGCGCGTGCAGCAATGCGATCCTCAGCGTCGATCGAATGTGTCTCACTCAAACGATCGAGCACGCGTGTCATGAGATGAAATGCGCCAAGCGAATGAGTGAAGCGAGAGTGTTCGGCGCCTTGATATGTGTATAGACCAAGACCAAGCTGCTTGATGCGACGCAATCGCTGAAACTCCGCAGCGTCGATCAATCGCATCATCAATTCGCCTTCATCTGAATCGGTTTGTAGACGAATGATGTTGTGAACGGGATCGCGATAGATGCGTTCAGGCATACCGACGTTTTAATAACCGACAAATGAATCGGAAGCAATGGTTGATTGAGGAGACAGGGAGACGGGGAGAGTGGGAGACGGGGGTGAAAGCGATCTGAAGACGAGGTAGAGATCTTCTCCCGTCCCCCCTGTCTCCCGCTCTCCCCGTCTCTGCTTCACGGTTGAGATTTCTGGATTTTCCCATTTTTTTGGATACTCGCGGCCCGGCGGGGCAGATGGCGCACTCCCTAAATCTCCAAATAATGGGGAATTCCACCAAAAACCTGTGGGGGCATGGCGTTTGCCCAAACTGGCCGGGACGAAGCGTCTTATTTTGCCTCGTTTTTGGAATCCTTCGGTGCTGCAAACATAAAAAAGGGGAGATTTCACAGGAGGACGCAGCACCTTGTCTAGTTCAAGAAAGGAAAGCAGAAAATGAAGAATGTCTTTAAGTTTATCGGCCTGTCGACTCTTCTGGTTTGCTTCGCGCTGTTTGGTAGCGCGATCGGCCAGACGCAGACGACAGGTTCAATTGAAGGTGTGGTCACCGACCCTACCGGGGCGGCAGTCCCTGGTATTGCGGTAGTCGCCACCCGTCAAGGCGGAGTACCTATTAGCACCACAACTAATGAAGAGGGTTTCTTCCGCATCCTCAATATCGAGCCTGGCCAGTACACGTTAATGATCGAATCTGCCAAAGGTTTTGCAAAATTTGAGCAGTCCAACGTACCGGTTAATCTGTCCAGGACGTCTACCATTAACGTTCAGCTCAGGCCACAGGGAGCTGCTGAGACGGTAACAGTTACTGCTGCTTCCGGCGCAACCATTGATGTCACGCAGAACACGACCGGCACCAATGTTTCCACAGAGCAGTTTTCAAACTTCCCGACGCAGCGAACTGTTCAGTCGCTCTATTCAATCGCGCCAACGGTTAGCCGTTCAGGTCTGCGCGATGCGTCAGGACGCGATCGCGACCCATCCGTCGCTGGTGCGTCCGGTCCGGAAAATAACTACATCCTCGATGGCGTGACGGTCACAGACCCAGCCTTCGGTGGTTCCGGTGCGAACTTGCCATTTGAGTTCGTGCAGGAAGTCGAAATCAAAACCGGTGCCTACGGCGCCGAGTACGGCAAGTCAACCGGCGGTATTTTCAACGTCGTTACCAAGAGCGGTTCAAACGACGTCCGCGGTGACGCGTTTGTGTTCTACAATCCGCAGAGCTTTGTCCGTTCGACCAAACAATTCGCTTATACCGGTTCAGCTCCGAATGGCTTTTCAGAAGTTGACGCTGGTTTCGATATTGGTGGTCCAATTGTGAAAGACAAGCTTTGGTTCTTTGGCGCGTTCAATCCGCAACGCCGCAAGAACTTCTTCTTTACTCAAACCTTCCGTGAGGAAGTCGAAAACCAGATCACTACCCCGTTCTACGCGGGCAAGATCACGTGGGCGTTGAGCCAGAATCACGTGTTCAACTTCTCGACCTTCGGCGATTTCACGAAGCAGGAAGGCTTCCTGTTCGGCGGCTCGGGCTTCGGCGCCGATCCAGCCAGCTTCAGAGGTGAGATTCAGACGGGCGGCCACAACTACGCCTTCCGGTTGAACTCAACCTTCACTCCAAACTTCATCGGTGAGTTCTCGGGTGGATTGCACTTCCAACGTGCGAACACGATTCCGGATGCCGGCGTCGCGGACGTTCCGCTCAATGTCGATAACTTCGGAATTTTGAGAGCGAATGGCTCGGTTGCGCCAGTGACCAATACCAATGCTCAAGATATTCGTTGTATCGACACTGACGACGATCCGGTTACTCCATGCGAGAACCTGAACTTCGGACAAGTCAGCTTTGTGAACTCTCCGGGTGGTTCGCTCCAGCGCAACTTTGTGCGACAGGGTTTTGGTCTCTTTAGTACCCAGGACCGCAATCGCATTGAGTTTGCCGCAAGAATGCAGAACATTTGGGGCAAGCACACCTTTAAGTACGGTTTCGAATTTAACCGCAACATCTACAACATCGACACGCAGTCCACCGGTCCGGGTCTAACCTTCGGCAATCCGCAAGACTTGCTGTCGGGTACGGACGGAACTGACGACAACGTGGTTACCGGTTTCCGCACCACCAACAACTTCAGCGTTTGCACCACGCGCGGCAACCAGATCGTTTGCCCGAACGCGACTGCTGCACTCCGTGCGAATTTGATCCTGGGCTCCACCGGTTTTGCCGGTGTTACGCTCGCTCCGATCACGGTCGACGAAGTGTTCAACAATCCGTTCCTGGTGCTCCTTAGCACACGCGTTCGCGACTTCAAGAACATCGCGGACACCTACACCCACACCGAAGGCGGTTATTTCCAGGATGACATTCGCTGGACCAAGAACCTTCAGGTCAATCTTGGTTTGCGCTGGGACTTCCAGCAGGCTTATGGCCAGGGCGGCAGCACTTACCTGACGCTCAATGATTGGGTTTCAAACACCCAGCCACGCCTCGGCTTTAGCTGGGATTTCACCGGCCAGGGCAAAGGGAAGCTGTTCATGAACTATGCACGCTTCCTCGAGACGCCAATACCGCTCGACATCAACGTTCGTGCGGGCAGCGAGAACAGCCAAACCGACAAGAACTTCAACGCGAGCATTTATGGCTCGCCAGCAGGCTCAAATGTGGTTCCCGGTCTCTTTGGCAGCACTGGCAGCAATGCTCTTTTCGCGACTGCGAATCTCGGTGCTCACCCGACACCCCTCGACCAGGGTCTGAAACCTCAGACGGTTAATGAGTGGAGTGCTGGTCTTGAGTACGAAGTTGTGAAGGATCTCGCGATTGGTTTCCGCGGTGTTTACAGGGCGCAGGATGAAGTCATCGAAGACGGTTCGTTCGACGATGGCAACAACTACTTCATCTTCAACCCCGGACGACGTGGAACCGGCACTTTCATTACGACGGAAGACAAAGCCTGTAACGATCCGCTGATCGGTTGTTTCGGACCAGCTCGTCGTTACTACCGCGCACTCGAGTTTTCAGCTACGAAGCGCTTCTCGAACAACTATCAGTTCATCGCTTCGTATGTGTTCTCGAGCCTGATCGGTAACTACGAAGGTCTCTTCCGCAACGATAACGGCCAGTCTGACCCGAACATCACCAGCTTGTTCGACCTCGTCAGCCTGCTACCGAACACTTACGGACGGTTGCCCAACGATCGGCCGCACCAGTTCAAGTTTGACGGCAGCTATCGCTTCCCGTTCAACCTGACCACGAGCGCGTCGTTCCGTCTGCAGTCGGGTATTCCGTTCAGCGCTCTGATTCCGCATCCGGTTTATGGCAACAACGAGGGCTTCGAAGTTCCTCGTGGCACCGCCATCGTTCCGTTGGTGCCGGTTCAGAATGCAAACTTCCCCAACATCGTGGAAAGCGTTGGCGACAACCGCACTCCGCGGACGTACAACCTGGATTTGGGCGCGTACTACCCCATTCAAATGGGTGAGAACCGCCAGCTTCGATTCCAGGCCGACTGGTTTAATGTGACGAATCAGCAACGTGCAATCACCTTAGATCAGACGCTCCGTATCAACAGCGGTATTGGTGGTGTTGCGCCAGTTGACAATCCGTTCTTCGGTGCGGGACAGATCTTCCAGTTCCCGTCGTCGCTACGACTTGGTGTGAAGTTCAGTTTCTAACACACTGCTTTTGCACCACGTTTAAGAGACGTGGAAATTTGAAAAGGGGGGCGTAAACAATTACGCCTCCCTTCTTGTTTTGTGGTAATCTTCAACCGTTTCCATTTCCTCTGATATTGAATTTTTCCTCGGCAACTGCCACGAACCGGAGTTATCGAGATGACTAAGAAACTCGTCATCGTGCATCTCTTCGCTCGCTATTCAATTCTTTGCACATTCGTACTTTTATCCACGCTGATCACGCACGGACAGTCGGGGGGCGGCGTCGACATGACCGGCACCGGCGGACGGCATTCCATCAGCGGTCGTCTCGTCTTTCCTTCGGGGCAGCGAGCAGATTTGCGACTCAAAGTCAGGCTTGAAAGTCCGGGCCAGGGTGATCTGACTGTGCTCTCCGATGCGAATGGGAGTTTTACCTTCAGATCGTTAAGGGCGGGAAACTACGCCGTTGTTGTCGAAGGAGGAGACTACTTCGAGAACGCGCGCGAACAGGTGTATATCGAGCCCGCAAACCCAACTGCCAGGCGCGGAACTCCAATTATGGTTACGGTATCACGGCCTTTCACCGTGCAGGTTTATCTGAGAGAGAAACAGCAGCCTGCGCAGATGAAGCCAGGCGTCTTGAACGCCGCGCTTGCAATGGTTCCGAAGGCCGCCGCTGAGCTCTATCGGAAAGGAATGGAAGCTGCTGGTCGCAACGAGACGGACAAGGCCATCGAGCACTTGAGGCGCGCGACAGCTTTACACCCGAACTTTGGATTGGCGCTTAATGAACTCGGCGTCCTGTATCTAAAACGAGGCGACCTTGATAGAGCTGAAGAAGTTTTTGTAAAAGTGATCCATCTCTCGCCTGATGCGCCTGAGCCAATTCTGAATTATGGGATCTGTTTATTGCAGAAGAAGAAGTTTGCCCAGGCTGAGACGCAGCTTCGCGAAGCGCTGAAGAAGAATGAGCGTGCGTTCACAGCACACATGTATTTAGGTATCACATTGATCTCCTTCAGAAGATACACAGAGGCAGAAGACGCACTGAGAAAGTCGATTGCCCTTGGTGGTCCAAAAGCGAGTAAGGCCCATTATTACCTTGGCGGAGTTTACTGGGAGACAGGCCGTTTGAAGGAAGCTGCCGACGAACTCGAGGTGTATCTGCAACTGGAGCCCAAAGCTGCGAATGCTGAAAGAGTCCGGGCTACCATTAAGAGCCTGCGCGGAACCTGAGCCGGCTCGGTCTCAATAAATCACAAGAAAGGTCGATATGAAAAAGTTATTCGTTCAATCAGTATCCCCATGTCATAAATTGTCGATTTTCCTGGCGACACTCGTTCTCGTGGTTTTCGCAGCGGACGCAAGAGGCCAGGGCGTAGGCGGCACGCGCGGCCTTCCCGGCAGCAGCAGTGGTGTCCATACGATCCAGGGCACCGTGTACGAGCCGAGCGGTAAGCCGGTCTCTAGACCACTTAAGGTTCGTCTTGATAGTCCCAACACAGGGTCGAGTCAAACAGTTACCGATCAGGATGGTGGTTTCAACTTTCCGCGTCTTGAGGCAGGCGACTATCGCATTACGATCGAAGGCGGCTCAGACTTTGAAACTGCGAATGAAACTGCTTCGATTTATCGCGAGGCGAGCCCGGGTGGACGCATCGTCAAGCTGACGATCTTCATGCGACCGAAGGAAAGCTTTGGGTCGGTTCATAAAGAAGCTGTCGATGCATTTAAAAAGGCGCGCGAATTGGATCAGGCCGGCAAGACTAAGGAGGCTATCGAGTCGTTGAACAAGGCGCTCGCAGTCTATCCGAAGTTTGGACCTGCCCTTAACCTGCTTGGAGTGCAGTATCTGAAGTTGGGCCAGCCAGACAAGGCGGCGGAAGCGCTGGATGCGGCGGTGAAGTCAGCGCCCGAAGATTTTATGCCGCGCTTGAACTATGGCATCGCGTTGCTGAACTTGAAAAAGTTTGACCTGGCCGAGGCGCAACTGCGCGCGGCGCTCGCCAAGAATAACGCGTCCGCCACGGCACACATGTATCTCGGCATTGCCTTGATGAACCTCAAACGACTGGATGAAGCTGAGAAGGAACTCCTCGTCGCCGCCGGCTCAAACAGTGTTGAAATCGCTCCGGCTCATCGTTACCTCGGTGGAATTTACTGGGGGATGCGAGACTACAAACGCGCGGCCGATGAGCTCGAGACCTATTTCAAAGCTCATGCCCAATGCCGCTGATGCGGAGCGAACGCGAACGGCGATCAAGGATTTGAGATCAAAGCAGTAACGTCGATTCGGCCACAAAAGGCACAAAAGACTCATTCATGTCTTTTGTGCTTTTTGTGCCTTTTGTGGCTGAATCGGGTTTAGGAAAGGAGGTGGCCGAGTTTTTCTTTCTTCGTCCTCAGATACTCGGCTGCTTTTTCACCCGGCTCAACTTCGATAGAAACTCGCTCCACGATCGTCAGCCCGGCTTCCTCCAGCGCTCGAAGTTTCAAAGGATTGTTTGATATGACTTTCACCTTGCACAGGCCGATGTCGTAGAGAATCTCTGCACACTGCCGGTAGTCGCGCAAGTCGACGGCAAGCCCGAGTCTCTCGTTCGCTTCAACCGTATCGGCCCCGAGGTCCTGAAGCGCATACGCTCGGATCTTATTGACGATGCCGATCCCACGCCCTTCCTGCTGCTGGTAAACGATTGCTCCGCGTCCTTCCTGCTGGATCATCTGCATCGTTTGATGAAGCTGTCGTCCGCAGTCACATTTAGTGGAACCGAAAACGTCTCCAGTGAGACACTGCGAGTGGATTCGGACCAGCGTCGCAACGTCGCGGCGCATCTCACCCTTGAAAAGGACGACAAACTCCTCCTCCGTATTCAGCGAGCGATAGGCGGCAATCTGGAAATCTCCCCACTCGGTTGGCAAACTTGCAACTGCGACGCGCTCGACCGTTCCAGTCTCAACGGAATCGCAACAAGTGCCGGCAGCGGGTTTTTGCTGTGAGTGAACAACCATGGATTCTCAGAGAAAATTTGACTCTAATTATAGCGCAGGTTCGAGATAGATCGAACCTGCCAGAGAGGTGGAGCTGCTTCGGTCATTTAGGTCCTATTTTTTCGAAACGCCTGACGTGGGCACGCGTTTAATCAACTGGCGTTTGCGATTATTTCCTTAGGCCGTGTATGCTTCTCCCAGTTTGGCCTGCCGATAGGCTCTCTGCGAGGATTTCTTCCGGTGAATAACAGTCTTAACCTGGCCTCAAAGCCGTACAGTAATCGAATTGTTCCGTGGGCCCTGACCGCGATCATCCTCTTCGTGTCCCTCATCGGTTTGATTCTGGTGGTCAGGCTTACCACGAGAGCCAATAACGAAGCTGATCGGGTGCAGCTTGAAATCAATGCACTGAAACAGCGTGAACAGGGACTCCTCGCAGCCGCGAAGTCTGTGAAAGCGGCGTTTTCGGCCGACCAGCAGCAAGCATTGCCGTCGGCTCACCAGTTAGTGGATCGCAAAGCGTTCTCGTGGTCGGGTCTTCTGTCGGACCTCGAAGCATCGCTTCCCGGCAACGTCAAAGTTTCCCGGATTTCCGTCCAGGATGTAACCATTGAAGGCGATTCCACCGTTGCCCAGCTCGATCTCGCTCTCTTCGCGCAAAGCGCATCGACAATTAACGCGATGATTTCGTCGATGCATCAGGAGGGAGTTTTTCAACTCGAACTGCGAAACCAGAACCTTCAAAAAGGCCGCGGCGAAAGCGGAACTGAATACGAGTTCTTTGTGACCTATCGACCACGTCCGGGTTTTGCGATCCGTAATGTCGCGGAAGTTGGCGCCAGGGATACGGCGGAGGTTCCAAGATGACAACAGAACCTCGATCCTTTGAAGGCGCCGACCGCAGGTATAAAGAACGTGTAAGTGAGTTTGTGGGCTCCCGCCGCGGAAAGATGGTTGGCGTCGCCGAAGTAGTGGGGTTGGCAGGCAGCTGCTTTGTCCTCGCGCTCGTGTTGTTTAGTTATCTCTATTTCCTCGTGCCTGCACGTTCTCGCATCGCTTCGTTGAAGGCTGACCGGCAGCAAATAGACACCAACATCAAAACGTTGGAAAGTGTTGTTAACCAGGATCAAGGCACACAACAAACAGTTGATTCCGTGGTGGCAAGCCTGAACGACTTTGAGAGCAAGCATCTGATGCGAGGGGATCGAGGCCGCATGCAGTTGTATGAAGAGCTGAATCAACTCATCATAAAAAACAACGTTCGAAACACCGCCGGCCCGACGTACACCACGCTCGACACATCAGATGCGAAAGCGGCTTCGGGAAAATCCGTCATTACCAAGTGGCAGAGTTTTTATCCGGGAGTCAACGTGATGGTAACCGTCGAGGGACAGTATCAGGACATTCGTCGCTTCATTCATGACGTCGAACGCAGCAAACAGTTTGTAGTAATCAACCAGGTCGAACTGCAACGCGCACAGCAAGACAATGCGCCTGTGTCTGCCGAGGGGGGAGCAAGTCCGGGAGCGAGCGGCTCTCTCGTGACGCTTCAACTGAACATGGCGACTTACTTTCAGCGTGACAACGGAACGAATGCGGCACCTGCTGTTCAGGAATAACGAGTATGCAATCGATCGATCTAAGTAAACCAGGAGAGAAAAAGAAACTGATTGGCGCCGGCGTTCTCGGGCTGGTTTCTATCGTCGTTCTCTACTGGGCCTTGATTGGCTTTGATAGTGGTACTCCCACCACTGCACGCCCGACGCCAACTCCCGCTCAGCAGGCGCAAGGTCCGGCGAAACCGGGGCCACGCACTGGGGGAACTGCGACGGCCGACGCGTTGGGCTACAGAGCATTCACGCCCATCGTATACCAGCAATCGTCATACAACGCTCCAGAAGCCAGGCGTAACATATTTGCGTACTACGTGCCTCCCGCTCCCAAGGCTCCGGAAGTTTCAACGCCGCCGCCGACGCCACCACCACCGCCGCCGATTTTGCTGGCGTCGGTGACGCCCTCTCAGGTTTATGCACGCACCGCGGATTTCAAACTCGAACTCGCCGGCGACAAATTCACACCCGCTACGCTTATCTATATTGACGGTCGTGAGCTTCCAACGGCTTACAAGAATCCGCAGCAGGTTTCGGCAACCGTCCCAGCAGCATTCATCGCCGCTCCAGGGACGCGCCAGGTCGTGGTTCGCACACCTGATAACCAGTTGTTCTCAAACCCGATGCCTATCAATGTCGCTGATCCACCGAAGCCCAACTTCGTGTACATCGGAATTCTCGGTCAGAAGAATCGAGTAGACGACGTTGCGCTGTTGCAGGAGCGTAACAACAAGAACATCATCAACGCTCTGCGCGGTGACATCATCGGCGGAAGGTTTCGCGTCACCAGCATCTCTGACAAAGAGTTAGTACTCACCGACACAACCTTAAAGATCAAACACACGATCGCGATGACCGAACCGGACAAGGGTGTGGGTCCTCTATCGCGTCCGACACCGCGAGTTGACTCAGAAGATGACGAGCCATAGCGCAACAGCCGACCACAAGATATGCGGGTCGGGTTCAATCTCTTCGACGGCTGTCTCCACGACTGTTTCAGTGGCGATCAGGCGCTCGGAGGGTGGTTACACGCTCGTGGCGCTCCTCGCGATGATGACTGTGCTCGCCTTGTTTGCGATGGCTGTGGCGCCCCGTGTGCAGCAACAATCGTTGCGTGAGCGTGAGAAGGAAGCGATCTTTCGCGGCGAACAAGTTGCGGATGCGATCAGAGAATACTATCGGTATCGGGCAAATGTTTTTCGCGCGAATGGTGATCAGGCATTGCCTTCATCGATGGACCAACTGCTGCAGGGAGTACCGATACCAGGTGGAACAAAGACACGTCAGATTCTTCGTGCGTCTGCTGCGCGCGATCCACTAACGATCGAAGGTGAATGGCGTTTTGTATTGCCGCGCTCTGAAGCACTATTGGATTTTCAGCAATCGATCATGTTCTTCACCGGCGGACTTGCTCCGACGCCGCGCGATGCACAAATGTCGCAGCTACAACAGTTTGCAGTTCCTCGCATCGTCTCCGTCACAAACATCGGCTCAGTAACTCCACCCAGAGATGCGTCTTCTGTCGCGGATGATGTGAGTGGTCCATTCGTCGGTGTCGCGAGTCGAAGCAAGCGAGAATCAGTGCTTGCATACTACGGAATCGAGAAACACGATCAATGGATCTTCACTCCGTTGTTTCGTTAATCAAGTTGGACCATCACTCCTCTCTCACATAATTTAACGTCAAGATCGAGAAGTAAAATTTTTTCACTCGAGGTGTGCATGATAAAGTTTTTAATGCGCGCTGAGTCGATCAGATCGAAGTCGATCGAGTGTCGTCGCACGACGCTTCACGGCTCTCGTTCGTGACGATCGTGCTCGCCGACGACGCAAAAAAAATTTTCAACAACAAGTAATAAGTTATTGACATCCGCTGTAATTGCGTTTATATAGCAAGATGTTGTGCGCCGTTTACTCTAGCCCACAAGAGCGAAGTAAATACAGCATCTTGTGGTCGTGAAGAAACAACAACTAAACTGAAAAGAAGGAGCACATAGAAGCTATGGCAACTAAAAAAGGTGGAAAGAAAGCCGGCAAGAAAGCTGGCGGCAAGAAGGGCGGAGGCAAGAAGGGCGGAACCAAGAAAGCCGCAAAGAAGAGATAACCCGAACCAGCAGGTTACAGCACGAACCTTCTACCGGCGCACAAAAACATTTGAGGCCGACGAGGCCTTTCAAGAAACGACGAGACCTTCAAGCGAAGCTCGTCGTTTCCTTTTGTGCTTTAATCATCCATGCTCAGCGTTGCGTTAGTAGAACCCGAGATTCCTCCGAACACAGGTAACATCGCTCGCCTGTGTGCTGCGACCAACGTTCCACTTCACATCGTAGGCGTCACCGGATTTCGCATGGACGATCGCGCGTTGAAACGCGCGGGTCTCGACTATTGGCCGGAAGTGAAGCTCACCCGTCATCGAGATCTTGAAGCGCTCTACCAGTTGTTGCCCGATGCTCGCTTCGTTTATCTCACCACCAAAGCGGAGCGACTCTACACGGATTGGACGTTTCAGAACGACGACTGCCTCGTCTTTGGACCCGAGACGCGCGGTTTGCCGGAGACGCTCCTGCACGCGAATTGGAACCATTGCCTGAAGATCCCGATGTTCAATCCAAACGTCCGTAGCTTGAACCTGGCCACAGCCGTCGGTATCGTGCTCTACGAGGGTCTGCGTCAATTGGCCGCGGACTGTCATCGATGAACATGGATCACAGAAACGACATTCGAAATATCGCAATCATTGCGCACGTCGACCACGGCAAAACAACTCTCGTGGATGCGATGCTGCGCCAGTCAGGTACGTTTCGCGAAAACGAGCAGGTGCGCGACCGCGTCATGGATTCGATGGATCTCGAGCGAGAGCGCGGTATTACCATCATGGCGAAGAACACCGCCGTTCGTTACCGCGATGTGAAGATCAACATCGTCGACACACCAGGGCACGCCGACTTCGGCGGAGAAGTCGAACGCGTGTTGAAGATGGTCGACGGTGTGATGCTGCTCGTCGATGCTGCTGAAGGTTGTTTGCCGCAAACGAGGTTCGTTTTGCGAAAAGCCCTCGAAGCGCGTCTGCCGGCGATTGCCGTCGTGAACAAGATCGATCGCGGAGATGCGCGCCCGTCGGAAGTGGTCGACGAGATCTATGAACTGTTTTTAGATCTCGATGCGACTGACGAGCAGATCGAGTTTCCGATTCTTTACGCGGTATCGCGCGAGGGCATTGCAAAGCGAAAGTTGGAAGATCGATCCGAAAATCTTCAGCCGCTGTTCGATCAGATCGTCGAGTCGATACCTTCACCGCGCGAGCTGCGCGCTGACTCACTCCAGTTACTCGTC
The DNA here is from genome assembly GCA_963728575.1 of uncultured Acidobacteriota bacterium. Lineage (GTDB taxonomy): Bacteria > Acidobacteriota > Blastocatellia > Pyrinomonadales > Pyrinomonadaceae > PSRF01. The sequence goes on along the minus strand of CAVSKT010000002.1, from coordinate 41,574 downwards.
GCCAATCTCGACTACAACGATTACGTGGGTCGACTCGCGATCGGACGCATCTTCTCGGGCGAGATCAAAATCGGAGACCAGATCGCGGTCGTAAAACCCGATCGCTCGATCCAGAAAACCAAAGTGTCGCAGCTCTACATTTTCGAAGGACTGAAACGCGAGCCTGTAGACAAAGCAGGGTTCGGTGAGATCGTCGCACTCGCCGGCATCGAGAACATCAACATCGGCGACACGATCACGTCGTTCGATAATCCGCAACCGTTGCCCGCGATCGCTGTAGACGAACCAACGATCTCGATGATCTTCGGTGTCAACAACTCGCCGTTCGCGGGACGTGAGGGAAAGTATGTGACATCACGCCAACTCAAGGAGCGGCTAGACAAGGAAATCCTCGGCAACGTTGCGATCAGAGTTGAAGACACCGATTCGCCCGATCAATTCAAAGTGTCGGGGCGCGGCGAGTTACAGCTCGCGATCCTGATCGAGATGATGCGGCGCGAAGGTTATGAGCTCAACGTATCGAAGCCGGAAGCGATCACGCGAAACGTTGACGGGAAAACACTCGAGCCGATCGAAGCCGTTGTGATCGACTGTCCCGATGAGTTCATCGGTGTGATTACGGAGGCGCTCGGCCGTCGCAAAGGACAGATGACGAAGATGGTCAATCACGGCACCGGGCGCGTGCGACTCGAGTTTGAAGCTCCGTCGCGAGGATTGATCGGATTCCGAAATGAGTTTCTGACGGAGACGAAGGGAACGGGCTTGCTCAATACGATGTTTCTTCGTTGGGGCGAGTGGCAGGGAACGATGCGCGGGCGTTCGACAGGTTCCCTTGTAGCGGATCGCATGGGCGAGACGACGACGTACGCGCTTTACAACCTTCAGGAGCGAGGCCTTTTGTTCGTGCGACCCGGGACACGAGTTTATGAAGGGATGATTGTCGGCGAGAACGCGAGAGCGGTGGATCTGGATGTGAACTCCATCAAGGAGAAGAAACTCACCAACATGCGCGCTTCGACCTCAGAGGAAGCCATGCGCCTCGTTCCGCCGAAGGAATTGTCTCTCGAACAGGCGCTGGAGTTCATTGCCGATGATGAGCTCGTGGAAGTCACGCCGGAGACGATTCGGTTGAGGAAGCGAGTTCTGCCGTCGAACCTACGGCCGAAGCGTAAGCTCGAACAGGATTGAACGGATGAGAATCCGATTACCACGGATTTATCCGCTTACTGATGTTCAATTGTCGGGTTTGTCTCACGCCGAACAGGTTCGATTATTGACCCTTGGTGGCGCGAGTCTCATTCAACTGCGTGAGAAACAGGCGCCGGCTCTCGAGTTTTACCAGCAAGCGCTTGCGGCGGTTAACCAGGGCGGAGCGCAATTGATAATCAACGACCGCGTTGATGTGGCCCAGGCGGTAGGCGCTCACGGCGTTCATCTCGGTCAGGACGACATGCCTCCCGATGCCGCGCGACGGCTACTCGGCGATCAAGCGATCATCGGCTATTCAACCCACAGCGTTGAACAGGCTCGTCAGGCACTGAGGCTGCCCGTCGATTACATCGCAATTGGTCCAATTTTCGAAACCCCCAGTAAAACTGATACATCTCCGACACTTGGTGTTGATGGTTTGAAAGCCGTTCGAAACGCGGTTGGAGACGTTCAACTTGTAGCTATCGGAGGGATTTCCCACGCAAACGCCCGCGCTGTGATTGAAGCAGGCGCCGACGCGGTTGCGGTGATCAGTGCCCTCGTCTCTGACCCCGAGCGCATTACCGCAGCAACTCACGCCCTCATCCAGTCTCTCCCTCCCACCTGACAAACATAATTTTCTTGCGTTTAGCGTTGTTATGCGCGAGAATTCAGCCGGATTCGGAAGGAGTTAACCTTTCGAGCCGCCCTACCTTTCAGCGGTCACGCACAAAAAAGCATCACTGCGGAGTTGCGGACGTAGAATGAGTTTCTTCGATTTACCGCCGATAATTGAGCGAATGCTGGTGGTCTCTGACAAGATCAGCGATCTCAATTTCTCAGTCGGCCAGCTTCCCCAGGTGGAAATCAACGGCAAGCTCACGCCCGTTCAGCCCCTTGGGATGCAGAAGCTTACGCCTTATCAAACCGAGGTTATCGCCCTCACGTTGATGCACGGCCACCCGGATGCCGCGGAGCGGCTCGCACGCACCGGCACGGCCGACCTGAGTTATTCGTTACCCTCGCGCGCCCGCTTTCGCGTGAATATCTTTCAGCAGCGCGGTGTCTACTCGATTGTCATGAGGGTGATCCCGACTGACATACCCACCTTGAAGTCTCTGGGCCTGCCAACGCATCTATCTGAGGTCGCGGAACTACGAAACGGGCTGGTGCTGGTAACTGGTCCAACTGGTTCAGGCAAGAGCTCCACTCAGGCATCAATCATCGACATCATCAACGAAACTAAGTACTACCACGTCGTCACGATTGAAGATCCAATAGAGTACCTTCACAACCACAAGCGATCGACGATCAACCAGCGCGAAGTCGGGCACGACACGCGGGACTTTCCGTCCGCCTTGCGCGCCACACTCCGCCAGGCGCCGAAAGTGATTCTCATCGGCGAGATGCGAGATTTTGAAACAACCGAGATCGCGTTGGAAGCTGCTGAGACCGGTCACCTGGTACTTTCGACGCTTCACACGATCGATGCTTCAAAGACGGTCGACCGAATCATCGGGCTCTATCCTAAGAATGAAGAGCCGGTGATCCGAACTCGCCTGGCGCAAACGTTCCGCTACATCGTGTCGCAGCGTTTGATCCCACGCGCGGATGGAAGTGGGCGAGTGGCTGCGGTAGAGATTTTGAGATCGAGCCCGCGCACGCGCGAGTACATCGAGGCGGGCGAGGAAGACGGCAAGTCGCTCCTCGACGCGATGCGTGATGGAAAACTCGATGGAATGCAGGATTTCGATACCGTGATCAAGGGATTGATTGAATCGAAAGTTGTGAGTCTCGAAGACGGGCTTGCGTTTGCAACCAACCAGAACAACTTACTGCTCTCGTTAAAAGGCATGACGGCCGCTGAAGATTTTATTCGCAGAGATGGCGACGGTATGCCGGCCAACATGTTCTCCGATTCCGGATCGATGCTGGGGATGATTGAGTGATCATTGTTTGCGGGAAATGTTCGACGCGCTTGCAGGTTGACGACGAGAAGTCGCCCCAACGACCGTTCAACGTTCGCTGTCCGAAGTGCAACAACACTGTGAGCTCAGGACCTGCGAATCCGGCGACCGAACAAAGCGCGCTTGCCGTCGGTGGATCTCCGGCGACTGATCATCCACGTTTTGAACAGTCGACCGCGCGCGCGTACGAATCCGTAACGCCGAGCGAGACCGATTCAAACGACGACACCGTTCGCATGCTCTTCGATCTGCTTTCGAAGGGCAATGCGCAAAAGAACGACAATCCGACGGCGCGACCGTCGTGGGACAAACGCAAGGCCCTCGTATGCGCGAGTGAAACTTATCGCGACGTGGTCGCGCGCAAACTAACGCAGAGCGGGTTTCAGGTGTTTGTGGCTGAGGACACGCGCCAGGCTATCGAAACTATGCGCTCCAACAAGATGGACGTGGTTTTACTCGAACCGCAGTTTGATCCGGCTGAGCAGGGATCGGTTTTCGTCATTCGAGAGATCAATATTCTTCGACCTCCTCAACGTCGCCGGCTCTTCTTCGTTCTCTTGTCGCCCTCGCTGCGCACGCTCGATGCACACGCCGCGTTTCTCAACAACGTGAATGCCATCGTGAATGTGAACGACATCGAAGAGTTGCACCGCGTTATGGATGTAGCCCTCCGCGAGTACAACGAACTCTATCGAGACTTTTACACCGCCTTCAGCCTCACGGCATTGTAAGGACGCAGATGAACGCGGATGAACACGGATAGATCCTTATTCATCCGCGTTTATCTGTGTGCTATTCTTTCGATCCATTTTCACGAAGGTTTGGTCGATAGTCGTGGGGCAAGAACACAGACATAATCACCGGCACATCAATGAGAGCTGGAGGCGATTGAGTGTTGTCTTGCTCCTGACGACGTTGTACATGTTCGCCGAGATCGTGGGCGCGTGGTGGACCGGATCGCTCGCGTTACTCGCCGATGCCGGGCACATGTTTACAGACGTCGCCGCGCTCATCCTCGCACTGACGGCGGTTTGGTTTGGCTCTCGTCCAGCGACTTCACGCAAAACATTTGGTTATTACCGGCTCGAGATCATCGCGGCGCTTGTAAATGGCGTCGCGCTCGTAGTTATTTCGCTCTTTATTTTTTACGGCGCTTACGAACGATGGCTCGATCCTCCGGAGATTCGCAGTGGCCCGCTGATTGTCATTGCCGCGGGCGGTCTAACAGTAAACTTGATCTGTGCGTGGATACTTCACGCGCGTCACGAAGTTGATCTGAACTTGCGTGGCGCGTGGATGCACGTGATAGGCGACGCGCTTGGGTCGATCGCCGCGATCCTCGCAGGCGTTTCCATGTCGCTATTCGGCTGGTACGAGGCGGATGCACTGTTCAGCGTTGTGATCGCAGTGCTCATCATCTTTGGATCGGTGCGACTGATTAAGGAATCCACGAACGTGCTGCTGGAAGGAACACCGGCGCACATCAATCTCGCAGCAGTCGAACACGCGATTCTGGATACGCGGGGTGTTGATGACGTTCACGATCTACACGTCTGGACCATTACTTCGGGACGCGAAGCATTGAGCGCGCACGTGATTCATTCAGAAACGATTTCGCAGCCTGATTTGTTAAGAGAGTTGCGTACAAAGCTTCACGACCGGTTCGGCGTGGATCACCTCACGATCCAGATGGAAACTCCCGATTTTGAAGACGAGACATTTCATTTTTGCCATGCGGGAACAGCGTGTTTTAAATCGGAGCGCAGCTAGACGAAGTAGATGGAACTGAATCTTCTGTTAACTCTTGACCTGCGAGAGCAGGCTGCGTTGCAAGCCGCGCTTGTGACTCACGGTGCGCCTGATGCCCTCGTGACGCTCGCACTCACTGGCGCTTGTCGAATCGGTTCGCTCGAGGAGGCTCGACAACTCCGCAAATGGCTCGCAGAAGCACGCACCGCAGGTGAAACAGACTTTGCTTCACTTCACGTTATAGAGCGGGCAATGATTGACTTCGGCTTGTAGTCGCGAAAGGGCACAAAAGTGACTGGCGAAATCGAACTGCCCTACGGACGCGCCTTTCTAAAGTTTGCTTACGACGACGCTCGGTTTTCTCTTCTCACAAAAGGGTCCGCCCGCGACACGCCTTTGACTGACTTCGAAGTCGGCGCAGCGTTCGATTCTCCAATTGCTTCTCCACCACTCGATGAAATCGCCGGTGGGGATGATTCGGTGCTGATCGTCGTGTCTGACGCGACGCGAGCTACAGCAAGCGCGCAGGTCGTGAACCTTCTGGTCCGCCGTCTTGTGCAAGCCGGCGTTTCACCCGGACGCATCGCCATCATCTTCGCCACCGGAATTCATCGTGCCGTAAGTGAAAAAGAGAAGACCGAGTTACTGACTCCATTCGTCGTCCAGCGTTTGCAGGTCCTTCAGCACGATGCGTATGACCCGGCGGGGCTCACGATGCTCGGAACAACGGAGAGCGGCGTCGCAATCGAGGTCAATAAAGTACTCAAAGAGTATTCACGCGTGCTGCTGACCGGTGGTATTACTTTTCATTACTTCGTGGGATTCACTGGGGGACGAAAGTCGATTTGCCCGGGGCTCGCATCGGCGAAGACGATCGAAGCGACGCACATGCTCGCGCTGGATTTTGAGAAAGGCGGGCGAAAGGCTGGTGTGGGTGCGGGAGTGTTGGATGGCAATGCGGTGCATGAAGAGTGTGAGCGTGTGGCCGCACTGATCGAGCCGGCTTTTAGTGTCAACACGATTGTTGACGAAAACAAACGCGCAGTGAGAATGTTTTGCGGTGATTGGCGTCTGGCCCACCGCGCCGGTTGCGAGTATTACCTGGACCAGCACTCGGTTGACATTTCTGAAAAGCGCGACGTCGTGATCGTTAGTTGTGGGGGCTTTCCTCACGACATCAACATGATTCAGGCGCACAAAGCACTCGACATGGCGGCGCTTGCCTGCAACGATGGTGGAACCATAGTTCTGCTGGCGGAGTGCAGCGACGGGCTTGGGCGGGCTGATTTTTTGAAGTGGTTTGAGTCGAGCGACTCGCGCGCGCTTGAAGCTCGGCTGGCGAACGGTTATGAAGTCAACGGACAAACTGCATGGGCCTTGTTGACGAAAGCGGAGCGTTATCGCGTCCGCTTGATTTCGGCACTTCCTGACGATGATGTAAAAAAATTGCGGATGGTCCCTGTCCGAACAATTTCCGAAGCCCTCGAGGGCACAGGAAACGGAAACGGGTTTATCATGCCGCGAGGCGCGGCTGTGCTACCTAGAATACATTTGTGATTTTGTGGCATCAATTTTTTGAGGCAAGCCTCAAAGGAGACTGATAATGAAAACAATCGCAGCGAGCATTCTTCTTTTAGTGAGCGCCGTTTGTGCGGGCGCACAGGAGGTGACAGGTGATTTGATCGAAAAGCGGGTGCCGCTAACTGAAGTTGCTGTGGCCTTCGACGCCGACGGTAAACCTTCTCTCGAGGCGACGCTGCGAACGACCGCACTCAACGGCGCTCCCGACACACCCGTCACAAACGTTCGCCTCATCGTCAGAAACCGCGGCACGATCGCGTACGCGTTCGTTGCGGGCTCAGTTACGTTTTACGACTCCGCCGGTGTTCGCTGTGGCGAAGGAGTATTCAAAGCGGATGCATTGGCGGCTGACGAGTCGTTCGAGACTGACCTGCCGGGTTTGCGCATTCGTTGTCAGGCGGCTTCATGGCGACTTGTCGCTACGCACCTTTTGCCGCGCATGGCGCCAAACCAACCGGTAGCCGGGTTGACCAGAGCGCTGGGAAACCTCGTCATCAGTATCGACGGCGAAGAGCACCCGATACAGTTAGACAAGCCGATGTCACTGACACTGGGAGAGAGACGACGGACGATCATCGTTAAAACAGCGCCATGAAAAATATAGATCTCGCAGGAACCAATTCTCTTGACCACCCAGCTACTCAGTCTTAGCATTTGAACTGGAAAGCAGGGTGATCAAATGGCAGATGATAAAAAATGCGCACACGGCGTGTGTGAATGTCCGGCCGAGCGGGATAGCAAATACTGTAGTGAGTATTGCGAGGATGCGGAAGACTCTGGAGTTACGGAAATAGCTTGTGGATGCTCGCATCCTCATTGCAGTCGCTAAACCAGTCTCCGCCCGCGCACAATGTCCGGTCCAATTCCCCTGATAGTCGATCTGTAAGTTAATATGAACTCCGAAAGCGCCACCCGACTGGCGCATTTTCGTGTTTAGGGCTTTTACAAACATGCTTTCCACTCTGATCGAGCTGCAAAGATTGAAACGACTGGACCGCACGGGCTGGACCTTGCGTGGTTTGCCTAACGGCACTGAATCAGTCGCCTCACACTCGTTCGGCGTGAGTGTGACTGCCATGCTGCTCGCGGACGAAGTCATTGCGCGCGGCGGCACGATCAATGTCGAGAAGGTCTTGCGAATCGCATTGCTGCACGATTGGGCCGAGACTCGCGTTGGCGACATGCCGCGAACGGCGACTCTTTACTTCGGATCCGAGGCGAGAAAGCAGGCCGAAACGGCGGCATTTTCAGACGTAATCACCGAACTGAGTTCTAACGCCGCGCTTTATGCGAACCTTTACGACGAGTATGAGCATCGGAGCACACTTGAAGCGCGGCTGGTGAAAGCCGCCGACGTACTCGACTTGCTGGTCCAGGTACTTGCACTCGAACGGGCGGGCGCGCGTGGGCTGGATGAGTTCTGGGAAGTTGCTGAAAAGCCGGAATTCAACCTCGATGGTCCCGCGGAACAGATAGTGCAACAACTTCTGCAATCGATCCTCAAGGCTCGAAGTGAATTACGTTAATAAATGACTGAATATTTATCTGAATTTATCCTGTTGCTTACGTGGCGCAACGTCTTATTCGGAGCTTTGATTTTCGTCGCGTCGTTCCTGATCAACCTCGCGATCGTATCGCTGATCCTGGTGAAACTGCCTGCCGACCACTTCAAAAAGGACCGAAAAACGAAGTTGTGGGACGGAAAGAGTCCGGCGCTGAACATCGTGAAGGTTATCGGAAAAAATCTCCTTGGCGTTTTCCTGGTCGTCCTCGGGATTGTGCTGTCGTTGCCGGGCGTCCCCGGACAGGGGTTACTCACCATCCTGCTGGGGATCATGTTGCTCGACTTTCCGGGACGCGAACGTTTGGAACAGAAGTTGTTGAGCAAACCGACGATTGTGAATACGATCAACCGCTTGCGAGGACGATTTGGAAAGCCGCCGCTCGTGCTCAATTAACAGAACCGAGCGCGGTAGCGCCGGGTCAATTTCGACTAAGAGCGCCTCGGAATGAGATTGACCCGGCGCTACCGCGCTCGGTTCTGTTTGACGTATGATTGGCTCGAAAAGGCTGATGCTCAAATATTTCAACGCCTACAGAATCGTCGGTTCCCGTTTTCTGCTGTCAGTTTTACTACTGTCGGCGGTGTTGCTCACTGGCTGCGGCATCCTCGGCACCAAAAGGAAGATCGAGGTCCCTCAACTTCTGACACCTCGATCCGAAGCCAGCAAGAACGAGTTGATCCAGGCGGTAAATCGACTCGCGACCGTCAAATCTATCCACGGCAAGGTCGACATACAGTTTGAAGACACTTCGTTCGCTTCGTCCGGTGTCGCCGATCAATATCGACTGGTTGATGGAACGATAACCCTCCAGCGACCGGGCCAGATCTATCTCCTGATTCAGTTCACGTTCGTCGACATTGCCGCGATGGCGTCCGACGGCGAACACTTTAGAGTCGCCGTGTTGCAAGGCGACGAGAAATACAGGCGGTTCGTCAAGGGAACTAATAACGCGAATTATAAGAAGCTCCCGGCCGAAGTAGATCCGACCCCTCAGGACAATAAACCGAAGAGCGAAAAGGAAGCGGTGAACGCGCTGTCCAACCTTCGCCCGCAACATCTGACGGACGCGTTTATGATTCGCCCGATCGAGCCGAACAGCGCATTTACGTATTCGCAAAGTGAATTTTTTCAGGAGGAAGCTGACAATCGTAGCCGGGCAAAAAAAGGCACGCGCGTAGTTCGAAGTTACTATCTGCTCGAGGAGTTTGCGCAACCGGCGGCGGGTGATGCGCGGGTGATGAGACGTTTCTGGTTTGATCGTGTCGGAGGAATTCGTCTGGCGCGTGTGCAAACATTTGACGACAACGGGCGCCTTATAACAGACGTTTCTTATTACAACGAAAAGACTCTCGGTAGTTCCACGACAGCTTCGTTACCCAGTCGTGTTGAGATCACGCGCCCACAGGATGAATACAAATTGAGCATCAGCTACCAGGACTCAGGTTCAGTGGAACTGAACAGGGACATTCCACCGCGAGTCTTTGTATTGGAAAACAAGTGGGGGCTGACGGAAGTTGATCTCGACGCTCAGAACAGGAAAGTTACCGCTAATCAATAATCGATGAGGACGATTCTTAAGGCCGAGGACCTCGTAAAGGTTTATCGCATCGGAAAACTCGATGTGCCTGCTTTGCGTGGCGTTTCACTGGAAGTTCAGGAGGGTGAGTTTGTAGCGATCATGGGCCCTTCAGGTTGCGGCAAATCAACCATGCTGCATTTGTTGGGTGGATTGCTGACTCCGACCTCAGGCCGGATTGTGATCGACGGCGACGATATTACCGCAGCGTCCGATGCAAAACGGACCGCCGTTCGCCGCAAAAAGATTGGATTTGTCTTCCAAAGATTCAACCTTTTCCCCACTCTTACGGCTGAAGGAAATCTCCGACTAGCGGAGCGAATTCATGGCAACGGCGGTGGCGATCCGCAGCTCCGCCGCGACGTGCTTCGGCTCCTCGGACTCGAAGATAAAATGCACCATAAACCGCTCGAATTGTCGGGTGGCGAACAGCAGCGAGTGGCGCTCGCCCGGGCGGTAGTCACGCGTCCGGCCATCGTTCTGGCCGATGAACCCACGGGAAATCTCGATTCGGAGAACTCGGCGCTCGTCCTTAACATGTTCCAGGAGTTGAATTACCGGTTCAATCAGACGATCGTCATGATCACTCACAACCCCGAGGCCGCGGCCATGTGCAAACGCATCGTGCAGATGCGCGACGGCCATATCGTCGAACAGTCACCAGGTGTCAGATTGTGAGTTTCTCGTTTACAGGATAACCCGCGGAGGCTAAAATCTATCGACCCGCCAGCCACGGCTCGCGTGGCTGTTTACTTGCAAGCTCGAAAACGTGCGAGGCCTGTTCACCACACTTAAGAAGATCTTCTTCTGGAATTACGCAAGAAACACTTGGCAGTGGGACCTCTTATGTGTGGTCATTCTGATCTTTATCTTTTTGACGCCAAAAGACTGGTTTGCGAGTGGCGAACGGCCCCAGAATAAGGTGCATCAAAACCCCGTCACCACAACCGTGGTTTTAACTCCCGAAGTTGTTGGAAAAGAAGGGGATAAGCGTCAGATCGAAGAGGGTGTGAAGGCACTGACGGGACGGTCCAATGTTGAGGTTGTTGAAGTTCGAAAGAATTATCATCCCGACGGCCGGATCCGGAGCTTCGAGGTTGACATACGGTAGGCTTCCCCTATAATTGCGAGGTTTTTTTGCGAACCGCGCGAAAGGAGAAGTGAGTTTAAAGGAGCATTTATGAAGAGATTGGTTTCATTGGGGTTGGCATTAGCTTTCATATTGTCCGTTGTCGTTATAAACCCGACCACGACGAATGGTCAGGGCGCCGGCTTGGTAAGTTCCGTTTTGAACCGGTTGGAGAAGAATCGCGAGAGTTTAAAGTCTCTCCGCGCCGGTATCAGCATGGTCAAATACAATTCGCAGCTCGGAATTGAAGACAAATACAATGGTGTTGTCATCTATTTACCCAGCGCCGGCAAACAAGCCTCGGTCAGGATTGATTGGAACAGTCCACGACGTGAATCGATAGCGATTGCGAATAACAAGTACACAATCTTCCGTCCGGCGTTGAACGTTGCATACCAGGGCAATGCGAAAAGCGTTGGCCGTGACAAAGTTGGCGGCTTGATGGACATGATGAACATGTCGCGCGGCCAGCTTGAAGCGCGTTTTCATCCAGTAAAAGACGTTCGTGAAGAGACTTTGTGGGGTGGAGTTGGCACTATCCACCTAACGCTCGTTCCGAAGGGCAATGCTGGGTACAAGTATGCTGAAGTTTGGATCGACTCGGGTGGTATGCCAGTGCAGACAAAGATCGTCGAGAAGAACGACGACTCCACGACGATGCGTCTGACCTCGCTTGAGAAGAACCACAAGTTGAATTCAAGCGACTTCGATATCAAGCTCGATTCAAACGTAAAGATCGTTAAGAGCTAGAGGCGTTTAGCAACCGAAAAGCCTGAAGGGCTCTGTCACCAAACAGAGCCCTTCGTTATTTAGCCACAGATAAACGCGGATTTTTTTACAGATGAGAATCCGTCTTTTTTCTGTGTAGATCTGTGGCTCAGTTGCGTTGGACCGCCTTGGTCGCATATTCTTCGCGTCAAAATGAGGAAGAGCAAGTTTTTAAAACTTAAACTGCGTGAGGCGAGTTTCATTAGCCGCGCTTTGGTATCGAGTCGCCATCCGGTTTTGGCCCACCTCATTCCCATGCGCCGCTGTAATCTGGCTTGCGGCTACTGCAACGAATACGATCACACGTCGAAACCGATCGATCTCGAAATCGTCAAGAGTCGCCTCAATTGTCTGGCGGATCTCGGAACTTCCATCGTAACGATCTCCGGTGGAGAACCAATGATGCATCCGGAGCTCGACGCAATCATCCAGCACATTCGCACGCGTGGAATGATCGCGGGCCTGATCTCAAACGGTTATTACTTCACGCCAGATCGCATCAAGCGGCTCAACAAAGCGGGCCTGGAATATCTTCAGATAAGCATTGATAACGTCGAACCCGACGAGGTCTCACGCAAGAGTCTTCGCGTCCTCGATAAGAAGCTGCGCTACTTGTCGGAATACGCTGATTTCCACGTCAACATCAATTCAGTCATTGGTGGCGGGATCAAGAATCCTGACGACGCGCTGACAGTCGCGCGTCGCGCAACCGAGCTTGGATTCTCGACCACTGTCGGGGTCATTCACGACGTCGATGGAACGCTCAAACCGCTGTCTGCAAAAGAAAAAGACATTTTTCAGCAGGTGAAGAAACTCGGAAACAAAGATCACGCACGTCTGAACTGGTTTCAGGACAGCATCGCGGAGGGCAAGCCGTACAAGTGGCGTTGCCGGGCCGGCGCGCGTTATCTGTACATTTGCGAGGACGGCCTGGTCCACTGGTGCTCGCAGCAAAGAGGTTACCCGGGGATTCCTTTGGACCAGTACACGATGGAAGATTTCGATCGCGAATACATGACGGAGAAGTGGTGCGCGCCTACCTGCACGTTACAGTGCGTTCACCAGGTTGGCATTCTCGACAACTGGCGCGACCCACAAAAGACGCCCGCGCAACTAGCCGAGGAACAAAAGGCGGGCAAAGGTGTCGGCGAGATGATCGGCGCTGATTAAATCCGCCGACTTTTGCCCGCGCCCCTATTGTCTCGTTGGGCCCAACTCCCCGCCAACTGTGAAGATCGTCACTGAGCTCGACAGACCAAGCCCTGACAACCGTCCCGCCATCACAACAATTACTTCGCCCTTGTCTACAACGTGAGCGTCGAGCAATCGTTGTTCACCGATCTTTAGCATGTCTTCGGTTGATCGAGCCTTCGTGACCAGGAGGGGTTCGACGGCCCAAATGAGCGCTAACTGTGAAAGCACCTCGGGCTTGTGTGTCAACGCGACGATGCGTTGATCGTGACGCAGTGATGAAAGTCTACGCGCCATCAAACCCGAAGCTGTATATACGGCTGTGACCTTTGTTCCCATCTCTACGGCGGCAAATACGGCGGCCTCGCAAAGCGCGCGACTGACGCGTCCTGTTTGCCGGTGGGCCAGCATTGCAGTTCTGTCAGTGCGGTCAGTGGCGTCCTCTTTCCCCATTTCTGCTGATTCGATAATGCGCGCCATCGTCGCGACCGCAATCGCGGGATACAAACCTATAGCCGTCTCATTCGAAAGCATGACGCAGTCACTGCCGTCCCAGACCGCGTTTGCAACGTCAGAAGCTTCGGCACGTGTTGGACGCGGATTCATTACCATCGACTGAAGCATCTGCGTCGCTGTGATGACCATCTTGCCAGCCTGGATCGATCTCTCGATGATTCGCTTCTGATAGACAGGCACCAGCTCGTCGCTCGTTTCCACGCCGAGATCGCCACGCGCGACCATAATCCCATCCGCCGCCGCGATGATCTCGTCGAGGTGATCTATCGCTTCCGCTTTTTCGATCTTCGCGATCAACGGCGCGCGGCCGCCCGCTTCAGCTATCAACTTTTTAGCGTGCTCGCAATCGCTCGCGCGTCGCACGAATGAGAGTGCAATGTAGTCAGCATTCTGCTCGACTGCCCACTTGAGATCGATGATGTCCTTTTCTGTCAGCGAGTCGATGGGTAGCGCAACGCCGGGCAAATTGATTCCTTTGCGCTCTGCCAGCAACCCTCCGTCGACAACCCTGCAAATCACATCGGTGTCACTCGTGGTCTCGACAACCAACGAGAGCGCGCCGTCGTCGAGCAGCATTCGTGTTCCGGGATTAACTACTCGCGGGAGGTCATGGTAGTTAGTGGAAACTTCCTTGTCATCCCCGGGCACTTTGCGGGTGGTGATTGTAAACATCGCGCCCGGAACCAGCCGTACCGGCTGATCGTCTTTCAGTTCGCCGGTGCGGATCTTCGGGCCTGAAAGATCCACGAGCACCGCGATCGGTCGTCCGACTTTTTGTGCTGCTGCGCGTGCACGTTGGATGTCGACCGTTTTTTCTTCATGTGTTCCGTGCGACATGTTGATGCGCACGCCATTCGCGCCGGCACCGATCAGTTGTTCGACAACTTCCGGTTCACGCGACGCGGGACCAAGTGTGATTATGATTTTTGCTTTTCTCAAAGTACCAACCTGTGTGCGACTTAAGGCGCTTCAGTTCCCAATGCGGTTTCGACAGCGCGATCGATTTCCTCGCCCGATGACGGTCCAAAGCCGAGCAGATGATGGACCAGTTGGCCCTGGCGATCAAAAACGAAGGTTTGCGGGATGCTGTCATTGCCTGCGAGCAAAAGGCTTACCAGATCCCGATCGGGTACTGCCAGTGTGTATTGAATGCCGAATTCTTTTGCGAACGCGGGAACTTCCGGTTCGTCGTCTGGTCCACCGACGTTTAGACCAACCACTCTGAGTCCCCGATCCTCGAACCTATTCTGAAGTTTAATCAGATGTGGAACACTGTCACGGCACGGACGGCACCACGTCGCATAAAAATCCAGTACCAGCACCTTGCCTTTATATTCCGAGAATACAGAGCGTTTTCCGTCGCGCTGTTCCCAACCCAGATTGGTTATGGAGGCGCCGTTCAAAGGCGGCATGGGCAAAGCAGTGCTTGGTGGAGCGGAGATAACCGGCGTGTTCGTATTGCTTATATCGTTACTGTTGCAGGAGGCTAACAACACTGGACCGCAAAGGGCGATGGCAAACTTTCCAACGCAAAGGCGCAAAGGCTCAGATCTCTTTGTCGAAGTCATTCTCTACTGCGGAAGATTCGTTTTGTCCCTGGGGGAGGGATTCACCGGGGACTCGATACTCACCTTCAACCCAACGGCCAAGATCGACGAGTTGACACCGCTCTGAACAGAAGGGACGAAAGGGATTGTCTTTCCACTCGGCCGGCTTACCGCAGGTTGGGCATTTCATGAATCTCGTGCCACGCGCGCGGCCTGCTTCTCAGAGAGATGCAGGTCGTTTGATTAGTATTCGTCGTTTGACGAAGGCGATCGTACCTTCGCGGCGCATGGCATTCAAGCGCACGGTGACACTTTCTCGCGTGGAACCGACAATTGAGGCGATTTCGCGGTGAGGCAGGGGTATGTCAATAAGAGTGCCTTCGGGCTCAGATACACCATATCTCAAGGAAAAATCGGCAAGTAAGCGATCCAAACGGGCCGGAATCGCATTCAAAGCAAAATCGGCGAGCCTGCGCTCGGCGTGATCAAGTCGTTGACCGATCAGGCGGAAAGTGTAATCATGAAGGCGGTCATCCTCAGCCATCCCCCGTTTGAAATCCCCGACCTGGATTCGCAGGAGCCTGGAGTTTTCGTAGGCTATTGCAGAATTCGCTCGTTGCCCCGCAGCTGAGTAAAGAGCTGACTCCCCGAATAAGGATCCCTCAGGAAGGATATCGATCACGGCTTCGCGAGCCGTATCAGTTTCGATGCGACAAAGTTTTATTCGGCCATGGACTATCGCATAGAGACAATCCGCGGGTTCGCCGGCACGGTAAACAAAGCGACGGCGGCGGAAGTCAAGGACTACTGAATTCCGGGCCATGTCGCTGATTATGGCGTCATCAAGTGTTGAGCCAAATTCAAGTTGGCGGATTATTTCAGCGCGATCTTCGGGAGTTAAATCCCGGGCGCGCTTTTGTTCCTGGAGGGCATTCATCTCCATGTCCTTTTGGGCATCGAGTTACAGTTTCCCGCTTGATCGGTTTACGTTGGCGTATGGTCTTTGTTCGCAGTGGTCCTGTGCGGGTTTGTGCTACGACGATTGTAAGGGAACCCGCGCGATGTTTTCCCAGGCTTGTAAAATTTTCTCGATTGAATCTTTTTGACGCGATGCTAGGGCGAGTACCGGCTACGAACGTTTAAACCGAGGTCCGAACTGTAGCATGAAGATTGTAAGGGCGCAAGAACAATAAAGGTCCAACTTTTCCTGTTGTTATGGAGTCAAAATTCAACATCCTCGTCGTTGACGATAATCCCGACAAATTGCACCTGATCGAGGCTGCTTTGGGTCTTGCGGGCTATAACGTAACCACCGCTACCGATGGTGACGAAGCGCTCGCGGCCATTGAATCTTACCAGCCTGATCTGGTTATAACTGACGTCATGATGCCCCGCATGAATGGGTATGAACTGGCCCAGCGGATTAGGGCCAACCCGGTCACGAAGTTCATCCCAGTGATCATGCAAACCGCCGCTGGTCGCAGGGCTGAAGACCTTCGAAGAGCGTCAGAAGTCGGAGCGCTCGGCTATATCACTGATCCGACCGACCTGGACCTCCTGCTAGCCAGGACCAGGACGCTGCTCGAATTCAAGGCTTATCTTGACGTGTGTGAAGAAGCCGCGTTTACAGACCATATGACGGGCCTCGCAAACCGTCGCAGATTTGAGCGGCAGTTGGAGCGTGAAGTTGGTCGTGTGCAGAGGTTTGATCACCCCTTCAGTCTGCTGATGCTCGACATCGACCGGTTCAAGAACCTGAACGATACGTTTGGTCACGATGCCGGCGACGACGCGATACGTCGCATTGGCAAAGTGCTGCGTGAAGGCACCAGAGGCATCGATCTCGCCGCCCGGATCGGAGGCGAGGAGTTTGCTGTGCTCCTCGTGGAAACGCGCAAGCAAGGTGGTTTTGAAGTTGCCGAGCGCTTGCGAGCTGCGATCAAGACGCTCGAGATTCCCAGCGGCGGCTACATCACCGCGAGTTTTGGGGTTGCAGAATGTCCAAGCGACGCGCAAACTGCTGCTGATATTGTGAAGGCGGCGGATATTGCTTTGTACGAAGCTAAGCGAAATGGCCGCGATCGGGTGGTGGCACTGGAATCGCTGAGGTCGAACTCGATGGCTGCGGGCGACGTACAAGGCGATGGGAATTTAGGACTTGCACCGCGAGGATAGAATGGCTGACTACAAGGAAAAGTTTGACGAGTGGCAACAGGCTGCGCGCCGTAAGGCTCGTGAGCTCGACGAGAAATATGCGATCTCGGATCTGGTAGAGGGAGGCGCGCGCGCCGCAGGTGAAGCGGCAAAACGTGGCGCCGAGTCGATGGCGAGTGGCGCGGAGCGGATTCGTGCGGAAGCCGAACGACTGACTGACGAGGAAGAGGTTGGCGAAACTGCGCGGCGTGCCGCTTCAGAAACTGTAAAGAATGTGAAGAAGGCTGGTAAGGCCGTAAAAGATGTTGCGGGCGACACCGGTAAGCGAGTATTTGACGATGCGAAGACTTATTACGACCGCGCCTCGCAGTTTTACAGCACAGGAGCGAGTTTCACACGCGCATCCGTAGCCGCAACTTCAGGCGTTCTAAAGGCTCGCGACTGGGTCAAGGAAAACCCGGGCAAGACAGCAGTGGTCGCGGTCTCACTTGTTTTAGGAATCAGAGCAGGCGCTGCGTTTCCGGGGTTGGATGCAGTGTTGCTCGGCTCGCATCCCCACTGGTTAACGCACTCGGCGCTCCCCGTTTATGGACTGCATAAAGCCAGCGAAAAGTTCGACAACTATTTGAAGAAGCAGGAAGACCTGATCGGGCGCGGCGAACTTACCGAAGCTGAACAACAGCGGGTTGAGTTTGAACGGAAGATCGTGAAGTACGTCGGAGCGCCGTTACTGGGCGCATTCAGTTGCGCCGCAGGCGCCGCGATGTGGGCACAGATTTTCCAACCCGGCGCAATCACAGGAGCGCCGATAAGCTGGCTGTTAGGTGGTAATCCATTTCTCGATGGCGTTTGGTTATTTGCGAACGGCGTGATCTGTTTCCATCAGGGTTACAAGTTCTTCATGATTGCTTTGGCTAATCAGGAAGAAGTGGTCCGCGTCGTCCGGGAAATCAAAGGCCTGCTCCCCGCCGCGACAATTTAAGCCACAAAAGGCACAAAAGTCACAAATGAGATCAGGTTGACTGGTCTCGTTTTGTGTCTTTTGTGCCTCTTGTGGCTACGTGATCGTGATCGGAAAGGGCCAGAAGCAGAGCACGAATACGATCAGAGTCACGATCGCGATCACGATCCGTTTCGTTCCGAGTGGCTCCATCACCGCCGGCGCGGGATGCGGTATGCGCATCACGACTCCCAGCAACACGGCATAAAGAAATCCGCTCGGGCTGCCGTGCCACCAGAATCCCAATCCCGCCAGCACCGCCATCGCTACAAAAGCTACACGCCCGATCGTCCGGTGAGCGCGGCCGCCGAAGAGCGCGAACGTTCCATGACCACCATCGAGTTGGCCCACCGGCATTAAATTCAAACTCGTCACCAGCAGGCCAATCCAGGCCGCGAGGTAAAAAGGATTACCGAGCGAGTATCGATCGAGAGGCACGCCGCCAAGCTTGGCTATCAAACGAAACAGCAGCGGATCGTTGAGATACATCATATTCGCTTCAGGCGGCACTGATGGGCCAACCGTTAAGACACCGACGACCGAGAGAGGTATCGCAACAACGAATCCCGCCAATGGACCCGCGAGACCGATGTCAAATAGCGCGCGGCGCGACGGAATCGCCGAACGAATCTTGATGAACGCCCCAAACGTTCCAGCTAAAAACAGTGGCGGCGCCGGGATGAAATAAGGAAGCGTCGCGTCAACTTTGTAATAGCGGCACGCGAGGTAGTGTCCCATTTCATGCGAGAACAAAATGGCCAGCAACGCAGCGGAGAACGTCGCACCCTCCGCCAGCACATGCGGATGAGCCATCGCGTATTTGAGCAACTCGTAAAGCGAATAAAAATACGTCAGAGGAATGTAGAGCAGATAGTCGAGCAGGCTTGCGAGGGGTGGCTCAGGAAAGGAGAGCAGTGGCGAGGCGTGAATCATACCCGCCAGAGTGGTGGTGACGATCGTGAGAAAAAAGAACCCGCCGTGCAGTCGCCACTCTCGCGTCATACTTTCGAATCCAGCCACAAAAAGGCACAAAAGTCACAAACAATAAAGCCGCACCCACTACGAGTTATGTGACTTTTGTGCCTTTTTGTGGCTGACTAAAAATCCTCGTCTTCGTCGTCGTCGTTCGAATCGTCGACTATGGTTTCGCCGTCTTCGTGTGCCTGCAATTCTTTACCCGGCTTGAATCGGATCGTCTTGCCTGATGGTATCGCGACTTCCTCGCCGGTTCGCGGGTTTCGGCCCACGCCGCGCTTGCGCGGTTTGACGACAAAGACCCCGAACCCCCGCAACTCGATTCGCTCACCCCTGGTCAACGCTTCCTTCATCGAATGGAAAAGAGCTTCGACGGCCTGTTCAGCCTTCATCTTCGGTACGCCGGTCTTGTCAGCAACGCGATTGATGATATCTAGCTTGATCACGTTAGGGGCCTCTTTTCTGCCTCCGCCTGGGGACGCAAAATGCAGGCGAGGATGATAGAGAGCGTTGGTAAAGCCTGTCAAGGAAAAGGCTTTCTGGATTTAGTTTGACAAGGGCGCAACGTGAAAGCTAACCTCAAAACCGCTTATGCTCGGAATTCGAAAACGCCGGCCACCACCGTTTGGTGGCGTTCACGTAGACGACGATAAAGACATCCAGGAACACAAGCCTGAGGATGTGTCGCGCAACGACCTGTGGTCGGAAGCAAGGCTACTCCTGCGCGATCTGATTTTCGCGTTAATGATCGCGGCGCTGGTCGTTGTCTTTATCGTTCAGCCAGTGAAAGTTGAAGGCACGTCGATGCTGCCTCGCCTGCACGACGGCGAACGGATCTTCGTCAACAAGTTGATCTACTACGACGAGTATCGCTGGGCGCCTAAACTCGAACGCGGCGACATCGTGGTTTTCTGGTTTCCCGACGATCCTTCAAAGAGTTACATCAAGCGCGTCATCGGACTGCCCGGCGATACAGTTGAAGTTCACGAAGGAATCGTGCGCGTGAATGGTCGCGACATCGAGGAGAGTTATCTCGATCCTCGCCTGAACCTGTCGCATCGAAGCCAGGCGCCGATTTACGTTCGACCTAATTACTACTTTGTGATGGGCGATAACCGCGACAACTCGAGCGATTCGAGAATCTGGGGTTTGGTGCCCAAGAAATACATTTACGGCAAGGCGCTGTTTCGCTACTGGCCGCTGACAAACGCGAGCGTGATACATCACGAGGACATTAACCCTCCGCCGGGACAGCAGAGACCCTTCACGCCAGACGTGGAGGATTCACCGGCGACTGATCAGACGCCACAGCCTTGAGCATCATGATTGATTGGGTGCGTTCGCTGCTCATGATTTTTTACGCTCCCGCGCAAGGGATGCGTGAAATGCGCGACCGTTCGCTGGCGGCCGTGGCAGTTGTCGCTTTTATCAGTCAAGTCGCTTACGGCCTGGTTGCGAAAAAGTTGGCGGGCGCAGGTGTCGGAGTTTTCTCTGAAGTTTCATACGCGGTAAAGATCATCGCCGTTGTAACGATGGTACTGGTTCCGATCCTCACGTTGGTTGGAAATACTATCGATCGCCGCGGCAGCTTTCGAGTGGTGATTACGCAGGAGTATGCACCGTTGGCCGCGACGATCCTGTATGCACTGACAGCCGCAAACATCTTCGGGATGTTGATTGCCGTACTGCTTCATTACTCTGGATTTCAGGCGCTGCAAGTCGCGTATATGATTCAGAATGCGGACGAAAGTCAGGCCAGAATGCCCGCCTCACTCCAGACTGCGGAAAACCTGCAGTTGCTTAAAAATGCGGTCTATATTTCATATGTTCTCTTCGAGATGGTTAAGTGGGCATTACTTGCCTTTTTCGGCGCGTTCGCGGTGAGAGAAACGTTCAGAATGTCGGCGGTACGAGCCTTTATCGTAATTATCGTCGCCGGCGTGGCTTCATTCTTCGTTGGGCCGATCGCGTTTGCTTTGTTTTCAGGCGTTCTCGGATCACCGTTCTTGTTGATTATGCTGTTCCTGCTGTTGCGTGGTTTCTTCAGCGACATCATGGGCAGTCATCGCGCCAAAGCGGCGTTCAAGCAGAATCTCGAGTCAGCGACATTGAATCCCGCCGATGCCTCCGCGCACTACAATCTCGGGTTGATTCATCAGAATCGCGGTGAACTGGACCAGGCACGCCAGCGATTTGAGCGCGCTCTCGAGATCGACGCTGAAGAGATTGATGCGAGTTATCAACTCGGACGGATCGCTCGCCAACAGAAGAGATACGCCGACGCGATTCAGAACTTCGAAAATGTCGTGATGCGTAATCCGGCACACTCGCTGCACGAGGTTTGGCGCGAAGTGGCGGCGACGTATATCGCTGCGGGACAGTTTGAAGATGCTCGCACGGCGCTGGAGCAGTTTCTGGAGCACAGGCCGTCAGATCCGGAAGGGCTCTATTTGATGGGTCGAGCACACGCAGGGCTGGGGCATAAACGAGAAGCGACGAGCTTGATGCAGGCGTGTATCGAAGCTGTTAAGACAGCACCTGCTTACAAATATCGCGCGAGCAAGCGTTGGTTGAACGAAGCGCAGCAGTTTATTAAGAGTAGTCAGTAATTTCATAATGCATTTCCTCCGCTTGAAAGCGTCAAACGCTCCCAATGAAGGTTAAATACTGACTTGTGATGATAATTACAATGATTAAGTTTAATCGCATTCCAGCACTGTTAGCTCTCGAAGATGGTCGTACGTTTCGTGGGCGGTCGTGGGCCGCGGAAGGTGAAGTCTGCGGCGAGATGGTTTTCAACACTTCCATGACCGGCTATCAGGAAGTTCTCACCGATCCTTCCTACGCCGGACAGATCGTCTGCATGACGTATCCACTCATCGGCAATTACGGCGTCAACGAAAGCGACTCAGAATCATCGCGCCCCTGGGTCGAAGGCTTTGTCGTTCGTGAAGCCAGCCGGATCACTTCCAACTGGCGCGCTGAAGAAAGTCTCGAAGCCTATCTGAAACGCTGGAACATCGTCGCAATCGAGGGCATCGACACGCGCGCGCTCGTACGCCACATTCGCGACAAGGGCGCGATGCGAGCCTGTCTTTCAACTATCGACCTCGACGAGAACAGTGTCATAGAAAAAGCTCGCCAGTCTCCGTCAATGGAAAACCGCGAGCTCGCGAGCGTTGTCACTACGAAGCATGCTTACGACTATCCGGCAGAAGGAGAAGAACGTTTTCACGTCGTTTGTTACGACTACGGCGTGAAACGAAACTCGCTGCGCGAACTTGCCCGGCGTGGTGTGCGCACCACTGTTGTGCCGGCGTCAACCTCAGCCGCAGAGGTGTTAGCGCTCAACCCTGACGGTATTTTCCTGTCGAATGGACCAGGCGATCCCGCGTCGATGAACAAGGAAGTCGCTGAGATTCGCAAGTTGTTGCAGACCAGTGTTCCGATGTTCGGAATCTGTTTTGGGCATCAGTTGCTCGGCCGCGCGTTTGGAGGGAAGACGTTCAAACTGGTGTTTGGACATCGTGGCGGGAACCAGCCTGTAAAAGAGTTGTCCCACCCCAAGGTTGAGATTACATCACACAATCACGGGTTTGCGGTGAGCGCTGAGAGTCTTCCACCGGAGGTTGAGATCACTCACATCAATCTCAACGATCAGTGTGTTGAAGGTATGCGTCATCGGACTCTGCCTGTGATCTCTGTCCAGTATCATCCTGAGGCTGCGCCTGGCCCACACGATGCTGAGCATCACTTTCAGCGTTTTGTGAAGCTGATGGAGCGTCGTCGAGCTGCTGCCTGATTTCTTCCGGCAACGTTAATTCCCCAGTAGTCAAATCAGGGCGCGCGCGCTCCATTTGTTCCGGCGTTGTGTGGGCATGGAGCTCGTTTTCCATTACCGGTGGACCAATCGCGAGTGCAGCCGCTTCGACAGGCGCAGACGGTGTTGGCTCGAGAAGGTCGGCGATTCCTTCGCTCCCGCGGTGCTCCATCCAGTGGCGATAACTGACCGTTATGATCGCGACGACGGGAATCGCGAGAAAGATGCCCGCCACGCCCGCAAGTTTTTCACCTGCGAGAATCGCGAAGATCACAGCGAGTGGGTGAAGATGTATTCCCTGTCCGATCAGTCGCGGATAGATCGCGTAGTCCTGCACGATTCGCAAAACGCCAAGGAACAAGAGCACGAGAAACGCGTTGAACGGCCCCGCATGAAACATCGCGAGTATTGCCGCCATGACGGCGACGGTGAGTGGTCCAACGAGTGGAATGAATTCAAGAACGCCGGCGATAAATCCCATCACGAGACCACCCGGCAATCCGAGGACGGTAAATCCCAGCGCGCAAACGACTCCAATGAAAACGCATGCAGTTAATTGCGCGCGAATGTAAGCGGCGAGCGTGCTGTTGATGTCCTGGAAAAACTCGTCGCCGCGCCACCGCCAACGACCCCGCGGAAGCATCAGCAAAGCTGAACGACGAAAGTCCTCAGCGTCCTTGAGCAAAAAGAAGGCGAGAATCGGGATCAGGATCAACCACGGCAGGTAGATTACATACGCCAGTGAGGCGGTAAACAATTCCTGAACAGTGTGGATCACCGTGTCGCGTACCTGCGGGATGGCGTGATTTAACGCCTCGATGATAGTGGGAGGCAGACGATGTGAATACGTAACGAGCTCTTGCATCTTGGCCCCAAGCGATTGCCAGTAGGCCTGGGCCTGTGAAGCAAACTCGGGAAACTGGGTACTGAGACTCGGAACAATTACAAAGATTGCGAGCAATATCGCGGCGAGAATGATCAGGTAAGCGAGCGTGATGGCCGCGATTTTTGGGATTGCAATCGTGCGGTCGCCAATCGTTCTGGGTTGCTTCAAAAACTCAACCAGAGGCGACACCAGGTAAGCGAAAAAGATCGAAAGCACGAGCAGCAGGATGATTCCGGTAATCTTTGAGATCACCCACAGAACGACCAGTACGGTCAACAGGACAACGATGATTCGCAGCACCGTGCGCGTCGGAACTCCAGACGCTTCCACTGCCGCCTTGGCTGCTGTAGTTGCCGTATCTTGTGTCTTCTCGTTACTCACCGTATGTTAAATCTTTGCGTGGAGTCTTCCGATCAAGTCACCGACCGCCTTCTTATCCTGAACGGTCAGACTGCGAAATTCAACTCCAAACGTTTCAAGCGTCGAATGATGGACCACCTCACCCGACAAAGATAACGCATCTTCGCTGTCAAGTAGCAATAGTCCGAGCTGATCTCCGATTTTTAGTCCGGTCCCGGCGGGAAGATTAGTAACACGCACGCCACCGAGACTGATGTCGTGCGGCTCGCCCAGGCCAAGCGACTCCTTGAGGCTCTCGTCTTCAACAGCCAGCGTCAAGCGCGAGGTGACGTAGTAACGTGGATAGCGTCTTCGATCGTGAGAGGGCGACACGTTTTCGTCAGTGCTGGTCATGCAGGTGTCCTCAGTGAGCGACTTCGTCGTCTGCCTCTGCCTCTTCTCCGCCTTCACCTTCGGGCTCAGGAGGAGGTGTGACGCGAGGAGCAGCAGGCTCCCAGATAAGACCTTTCCATTCGTCAGTTTCGCCGAGTAGTTGAAGTGCCGCGAGCGGATGGCCCGGATGGCGCTCGATGCGCAGGACTTCCGCGATCACTTGCAACTTCTCGCCGGATTCGTTGAGCACTTCGAGACGCACACGACTGCCGACGTCGGGAAGTTGTCGCGGCAAGTGTACGAGTGTGCCTTCTGGTCCAACGTTCTCAGTCGTGCCTTCAGCGACAATGTGCGCGCCGCTCGGTTCATCCCACTCTGCTTTTACCTCGAGGCTTGCGAGGTAACGTGGTCCGGAACGATTGTCAGTTTCCATTTGACGGGGCATCTGGGTGCCTCCTTCGATCAGCTAAATTCAGATTCTTCGATCAACCCGATCAACTTTTCAAGCGTTGAGAAATCCTCGAGGGTAGTGACGTCACCAGAAACGGCGCCCTTGGTAGCGATCTCGCGCAGGAGTCGACGCATGATTTTTCCGGATCTGGTTTTCGGCAGCGCGTCTGTGAATTTGATTTCATCTGGTCGCGCCAGTGCTCCAATCTCTTTTGTGACGTGTGCTCGCAACTCCTGGTTCAACTCGTTGGAAGGATTGTGCGATGCCTCAAGCGTGACAAACGCGACGACCGCGGAACCTTTCAACTCATCCGGCCGTCCCACTACTGCCGCTTCTGCGACTGCAGGATGCGAAACCAGCGCACTCTCGATTTCTGCCGTTCCCAACCTGTGGCCACTTACATTAATTACATCGTCGATACGGCCCATTATCCAAAAATAGCCGTCTTTGTCGCGCCGTGCGCCGTCGCCGGCAAAGTAAATCCCCTCGATCTGCGACCAGTATTGTTGCCGGTAACGTTCGTCGTCGCCCCAGATTGTCCTCAGCATTGAAGGCCATGGCCGCTTTAGCACGAGAAATCCGCCCTGATTTGCTTCGACAGGTTTGCCCTCTTTTGTCACGACATCCGCAACGATTCCGGGAAAGGGTTTCGTCCCTGAACCGGGCTTTGTCGGCGTGGCCCCCGGAATTGGCGTGATCATGATCGCGCCGGTTTCGGTTTGCCACCACGTGTCGACAATCGGACAGCGTTCCTTTCCGATAACTTCTCGATACCACATCCATGCTTCAGGATTGATCGGTTCACCTACCGTGCCCAGCAGACGCAAACTCGAGAGGTCATGTTTACCAGGCCATTGCTCGCCCCACTTGATGAACGCGCGTATCGCAGTTGGCGCTGTGTAAAAAATATTGACGCGATGTCGTTCGATGATATCCCAGAAGCGATCGGGCTCAGGAAAGTTTGGAGCTCCTTCGTACATCAGGACGGTCGCGCCGTTCGCGAGTGGTCCATAAACAACGTAACTGTGACCGGTCACCCAACCGATATCCGCTGTACACCAGTAGAGATCTTCGTCTTTGATATCAAAGACCCACTTCGTCGTCAGGTACGTTTGCAAAAGATAACCCGCGGTCGTGTGCAGGATGCCTTTGGGTTTACCCGTCGTGCCTGACGTGTACAGAATGTAAAGCGGATGCTCACTATCGAGTTCTTCAGCATCGCAATTTGCATCGACTGATTCCATTAACTCATGCCACCAGAAGTCACGTCCTGGTTGCATAGTTACCGGCGATCCTGTACGACGGACCACGATAGAAGCGACAACGGAAGGAGTGTCTTTTAGAGCCTCGTCAACGGCGCTCTTGAGATGAACTTCATTACCACGACGCCACCCACCGTCAGCCGTCACTACTAATTTGCAGCTTGCATCGTTGACTCGATCGACGATGGCAGTGCTCGAGAAGCCTCCGAAGATTACCGAATGCGTAGCGCCAATTCGCGCGCAAGCGAGCATGGCAATCGCCAGCTCAGGAATCAAAGGCATGTAGAGCGCAACGCGGTCGCCGCGTTTGATGTTTGCGTGCTTGAGCACGTTGGCGAACTTGCAAACTTCGGTGTGGAGTTGTTGATAAGTAAGGGTGCGTGTTTCTCCCGGTTCGCCCTCCCAGATCAGCGCGGCTTTGTTGCGTCTCGACGTTTGCAGGTGACGATCCAGACAGTTGTAGGAGATGTTTAATTTTCCGCCGACGAACCACTCTGCGTGTGGCGGATCCCACTTCAGAACCGTGTCCCATTTCTTGAACCAGTGAAGTTCTTCCGCCATGCGTGCCCAGAAGGCTTCCGGGTCCGCCGCCGCCTCAACTCCGAGCTTTTCGAGCTCTTCAAGTGACTTGATATGAGCGTGGCTGGAAAACAACTCAGGCGGCGGGAAGACGCGGTCTTCGTGAAGCACCGATTCGATATTCGGAGTGACGGACGACATGCCTGCCTGTGTACCATAGAGGCACCAGAATCACAAATCGGTTAAGCTGGATTTGAGCTTCTTTACGGCAATGAATCTTTACGTCGGCACAAGCGGATACAGTTACAAGGAATGGAAGGGACGTTTTTATCCGGAGAAGATTCCGGCTAAAGAGATGCTCTCCTACTACGCCTCGCGTTTTCAGGCTGTCGAGCTGAACAACACTTTCTATCGCTTGCCTCAAGACAGCATGATCGAAAGTTGGAAGTCGCAAGTACCCGACAACTTTCGCTTCTCAGTAAAAGCCTCACAGGGAATCACGCATTTCAGGCGACTCAAAGATGCTGCGGGCGCGACCAGGTTGATGTTGGAGAGGATTTCACCGCTCGAGGATCGTTTGGGAGTTGTGTTCTTCCGATTACCACCGGAGATGAAGAAGGACATCAAGCGATTAGAGACGTTCTTAAAACATTTGCCCGCGAACCCACCGGCAGTTTTTCAGCTGGAAGATCCGACGTGGTTTGACGACGACGTGTTTGCGTTGCTTCGCAGCCACAACCGCGCGTTTTGTGTAGTTGACACTGATGAGATTCCTGTCAGCCAGATCAAAAAGACCGCGGATTGGGGATACGTGAGACTACGACGCGCGAGCTACTCGGTGTCAGAGTTGAAGAAATGGATCGCCCGCATACGGGCTCAGGAGTGGAAACACACTTTCGTATTCTTCAAGCACGAAGATGAAGGAACTGGGCCAAAACTCGCGGCTCAGTTCCTCAACCTCGCAAATAAGGCTAGCTAGAAGTTGCCACTGCAAGTCTCATGACCGCAATCACAATCGATCTCGATCGTGCTGCCGGTGCCCTCACATGACGCGCTGCAATACTTACCTTCTGGCTGCGCTGGGCAGCTACAAGCTGGATTCTTACACGTGTTGTTATCGTCCGCCATCGGTTCCTCCTGAAGAATTGCTGGTGTTTTTAGGGGTGCCTAGAGTAGCACATTAAACCAGTTCCCTCGCAATCTCAGCCGCTACGCGCGCGTTGTTCTCGAGCAACGCAATATTCGCTCGCAGTGTTGCGCCACCACTTCGCTCGGCCATTTGACTCAGCAGGAACGGCGTCAATGCCGATCCGAGGATCCCTTTCCACTCGGCATCCTCCAAAGCCGTCGTCAAAACTGGTTGGAGTTCTTCCGCCGGAACTTCAAACTGCGGCGGAACAGGCACCGTAACAAGCAACGCCGACTCGATTCCAAGATCTCTCTGTGCTCGAAAGATCTTTGCGACGTCAGCGGGTGTATCTACACGTGCATCCACCGGCAGACCACTTCCTCTCGAATAAAAAGCCGGCAACTGATCGCATTGATAACCGACGACCGTCACTGCGTGTGTTTCGAGCCACTCACGGGTTGCGGGCAGATCGAGAACGATCTTCGCGCCTGAGCAAACAACGATGATCGGGGTGCGAGCCAGCTCGGGCAAATCGGCGGAGACGTCGGGAAGCTCGCCGCGATGAACACCGCCGATTCCGCCTGTCGCAAAGACTTTGATTCCTGCGCGATGAGCGATCCAGATCGTGGAGGCAACGGTCGTCGCGCCATTCCAGTTTTGTGCGACTGCGAGCGGAATGTCTCGAGTGCTGATCTTTTTGATGTTGTCTTCGAGTGCGAGAAGAGTGATCTGATCGTCAGTAAGTCCAGCGTGTAGCTTGCCATTGATCACGGCGATAGTCGCCGGAACGGCGCCGGATTCTTGAACCACTGTTTGGAGACGTCGCGCCGTTTGCAGGTTCTGAGGACGTGGCAATCCATGCGCGATCACCGTCGACTCAAGCGCCACTACGGCCCCGTTGTCCCCGATCGCGTTGGCGACGTCGGAAGCGATGTTAAGCAGTTCGCGCATCGGCGGTTGCTTCTCTCGTCAGGGTAAAAACAGTGCCACCATCATCGCGCGGTTCCCAGGCAATTCGCGCATCGATCAAAGCGGCGCGCGCGCGCATGTTTGCGAGTCCGCGCCCTTCGGAATTCGTGTGCTGCGATGTGAACGGGCGACCATTGTCTTCGATCCGCAACGCGAAGTCGCCTGGCGCCGGCGTAACGACGAACATCTTTACTTCCGTCGCTTCGGCGTGGCGCCAGATGTTGTTCACTGCTTCCTGAACGATGCGATAGACCTGCATCTGCACACTCGGCGGTAATTCGCTTCGCTCCTCAATCGCATCGTCACAGTGAAACTCGTATACGAATCGTTTTTCAGCCGGCGCATCCTGCACCGCGTGCGAGAGCGCAAACTCGAGCGCCGCTGCAAAGCCCACATTCTGCAAGACCGACGGGCTCAAGTCTTCACAGATTCGCCTGACTTCCTGTGAGATCACCTCGATCTCACTGCGCAGTGCAGTCGTCGGATTCTGGTTTCCGGTTGATTCACCATTGACCTTCATCTGATCGGTCAACAACGCGAGATGCCGAAGGTCCGCAAGTGTTTGATCGTGCAGATCGCGAGAGATTCGGCGTCGCTCGCGTTCGGCTTCGTTCGCAAGATCGAGACGTGCGTCGGCGAGTTCTCGATTAGCGGCGACGAGTGCGGCACTGGTGGCGACGATTCGTCTTCGTTCGAGAATGGCCCATAGCAGCGCCAGCAACGCCAACGCCAACAGAATTGCCAGAGCTGTTGAAGTCCAGGGAAACGGTGCTTTTTCGACGACGAATGAAAAGTTCAAAGGCTCTGACGCCGCTAGATCCTTTGTGAACGCGCGCGCTGTAACCGTGTATTTCCCAGGTTTCAAACCCTCCATAACGAACTGTGCCTCGCGCGATAATCTCTGCTTCATCGACTGCCCATTGCCGTCGACAAGCGTAAACGCGTACTGAAACTGCTCAGGAAATGTGCGGCTGCTGATTGCTGCGACATCAATGAGCAAACTGTTCTGTGGATACTCGAGAGTTAGGCCCGCTTGTAATTCAGCGGGGGCGTGCACACGTTTGCTCAAGATGCGTGTCACTGACAAAGACGGCCCGAGGCGTCCGGGCTCATAACGCGCAACACCACGATTCGTACCAATCAATAAAAGCTCACTTCCATCTTTTTTGCGCTGCGGCCAAACCGCAAAGACGTTTTGCGACGGCAGTCCCTGTTCGGAATCGAGCTCGGAGACCACAGGCCCTACGATTGGATCCAGCAGAATGCGCAGCAGTCCGTTGCCTCGCGTGCCGCACCATACTTCATTTGTATTGTCTGATTGGATTGCCAAAACATAACGAGCGTCGAGATTGGGCAACGCAAGGTTGCATTCGCCGCCCGCCCGGCAAAGAAAAACTCCGTTGCCCGTCGCAAACCAAAGCGAACCGTCAGGCGTGCGCGCCATCGACCTGATAGCCGGACCTTTGAGAGACTCAAACGCGGGCTCTTTGGTGATCGTTTTACCGTCTGACGAAAAAACACCGTCTCTTACCGTGCCGATCAAAAGTCGTTGTTCGCCATCGGCGAGAAGGCTGATAACTTCGCGAGCAGTTGCGGCGGTCTCAGGCCAAGTCAAACTGGTCCTGCCACCGTCGATCTTATCGACGCCACGACCAAAGATCGCGAAATAGGTTGCGCCACGAAATTGAGTGATTGCACGGACGCTGCCAGTCGCATCCGCAGCACCAGAACTCGCTTCCACACGCGTGAAAACCTGTTCTTCCAGCGGCACTGACTGTCTGGGAGCAACATAAAAACCGCTCGCCGACGCGACGAGTAAGCGTTGGGATTTGTCTTCGGCTATTCCGTAAATTACGTTTCGTCCGAGTGCGGAGACGGGATTCCAGATCGAAGTTTCCTCGTCGTAAACAAAGAGCCCGCGATTGGTGCCGGCGATGGTTCTGCCGCTGCTCGACTGGTACAGCGATCTAATAAAGTTTGATTCGTTTTCGCCAACGGATTCGACGCGTGGCGCGTGTGGATCGAAGCGACAAACACCACGATCAGTGCCAAACCAGATCACTCCTTCGCGATCCGCGAAGATCGCGTAGACATAATTCGAGCGCAACCCACCGGCGGTTCCGTCAAAGGTCAAACGCTGCACCTTCGCGTCTGAAATGCGAAAGACGCCGCGTCCATCAGTGCCGACCCACATTTCGTCTTCGATCGGCTCTAGCGCCATCACTGGGCCAGTTGCAGCCTCAGAACGCTTGAGATTCTCAGGTTCGTTGCCGGATAGCGCTCCTGGTTCTTCTTTTCTTGCACGAACACCCGCCCAAAGCCTTCCTTCCTTGTCTTGCTCGAGCGCGTTAACAAAGAATGCTGGCGCTCTTCCTTGCGGTTCCTTCACCACACCGTTGACTACTTCGAGGACGCCGCGGCTAAGCGTACCGATGAACAGTCGCTTGTTGGTAACAGTGACACTGGTGATCACGAGTGGACCAGGTCTCTCGCGGTCAGCGCTTACGAGAGGTTCTTTCAATAGTTCTCGCGTATCAACTACAAGACGGCTTGTCGTTGTTGTCTCGCTTTGTGTGAGGCCTCTGTCTTCAACTGTGATCACGCGCGCGCGACTTTCGTAGATGCGACCCTGCTCGCTCGTCATCACTACCGCACCGGCCTCGCTCGTAGTGATTGCGCTGATAGACTGTCCGGCAGTCTCATTTATCTTTAAAAACTGGTTCACAACTAGTCGCGCGGCACCCGCTTCGGTGCCGACCCATAACCCGCCCTCTTTATCGGTATGAAGCGCGAGAATGCGGCCAATAGGCACTGCCGGATCGTTGATGGTGTGTGTTCGACGCCCGTCAAATCTCGCCAGACCCGTTTCAGTGCCAAACCACATCGCTCCATCAGACGCTTGCGTAATGGCACGCACACGATCGGATGGCAGTCCGTGGAAGAGCGTGACTGCGCCCCATTGATGCAGACCCGTGATTGGGGTGGGCGATGGTGATGGAGACGGTGAGGGCGAAGGCGACGGAGATGCTTGCGGTTGCGCCTCGCCGGTTTGGGGCTCGCCCGTTTGGGCCAGAGACACTAACGTCGCAACCAGGACAAAAGCACAGAAGGCACAAAATGCTTTAAGGAGACCGTTTGTGCTTTTTGTGCCTCTAGGTGGCCTCATTTCTTCTTCGAGGCGAGTTCTCGTTTCTGTTCTTCGTTGAAACGCTTCTGATCCTTTTGCAGCCACGCTTCCAGATCGTTTGATGCTTTCTCGAGTTCGTCGCTGTTCAGCAAGCCGCGGCGCAGCGCTTCGAAGAACGCTCGCGTCCGAATGTTGTAAGCGAGCTTCTCGTACGCTTCCTGGTCGGTTCCTTCCGCGACCGAGATGAAAAGCTTTTCGTAAAGCGTAGCAAGCCGGCTTTCGACGCCGCGCAAACTCAACGAGCATTTGCGCGCAATGGCCCAGTTTGAAAGTCCCAAAGCGAGATAGTACAAAGCCTCCGCTTCAAACTCCGTCAGCAACGGGCGCTTGAACGAGTCTTTAAACGCAGGATCGATCATGTCCGCGCCGTCTTCGAGCACGGCGGCAACAAAGCGAAGAAATCGCGACTCAGGATTGTTCTTATGAATAAAACCGTAAGCAGGTGGAGGATCGACTGACTTCACAATCTTCCGGATCTCGTTGATGTAGATCTCGTGTGGGAACTGCGTCCAGAAAATGATGCGGGCAGTTGGGAAGTCGCGCCAGATCGCGCGTGCGGCTTTCACGCCGGAGAGCTTTGGCATCTGGATGTCGAGTATGCAGACGTCCGGCCTCTCGTTGAGCGCGAGTTTGACGGTCTCCTCGCCGTCGCCGGCTTCGAATACCGGCAGATGCGAGGGAAACTCCTTTTCAAGAATCTCACGGAGGTAATGGCGCTGGGCCATGTTATCTTCGGCAATCAGAATCGACATAACGGCTGGATAATAATGCCCGATCAACTGAGGTGACAACGTGGCGCGCCACATTGTATGGTCGTACCAGCCGTACCAAGCCCAGTTCAGAGTTCAAGCTTTAGCTTGTGTTTCAAATACAGCAGCCTAAAGGCTGAACTCTAAACGGAAAAATGAAGGTAAACCAATGAAGCTCCGAAACCTGCTTGCCGTGTGTTTGTTGGCTCTCGCGGTTACGCCAACCGGCGCGCAAACGCAAGCGCGTGATGAGAGACTCTGGCAACGAGCACTCCAGATTCACCGGCGGGCGATCGTCATCGACACACACAACGATGTGACGACGGGGATGACCAACTTCGACTTCGATTTGAATGGAACGCCGCCGGCTCCTTACCGTACCAACATCGCGCGCATGAAACAGGGCGGACTGACCGGCGAGTTCTTTTCGCTTTATATCAAACCCGGGTACGCCCGGGACGGTGGGTCGGTGCGACGGACGTTGGACATGATCGACTCCGTGTATCGCGCGGTTGAGCGCAATCCGAGAGATTTGATGATTGCGACTTCAGTTGCCGACATACGGCGCGCGAAGAGGCTTGGGAAAGTCGCGGCGTTGATGGGAATCGAAGGTGGTCATGCGATAGAAGATTCGTTGCCGACGTTGCGCGAATTTTACCGGCTCGGCGTTCGCTACATGACGCTGACGTGGAACAACACCAACAACTGGGCCGACGCAGGCCGCGGCGAGAAAAAACACAACGGTCTCAGTGAATTCGGCAAGGAAGTCGTGCGCGAGATGAATCGTCTCGGAATGCTCGTCGACGTCTCGCATGTTTCAGACAAAACGATGAGTGATGCGCTCGACGTATCCAAGGCGCCGGTAATTGCTTCGCATTCCTCAGCACGCGCGCTCAGCGACGTTCCGCGAAACATTCCTGATGATTTGCTGAAGCGCATCGCTAAAAACGGCGGTGTAGTCCACGTCAACTTCTACACGATGTTTGTTGACGTGAAGACCGTCAAGGGACCAAGCGACGAACGCGATGCAAAACTAAAAGCGCAACAGGATGCGATCGATGAGAAGTTTAAGAACGACGCCGAACGACGTTCTGATGAAAGCTTCAAACTGGAGGCAACGCATCCACTGCCGCCGTTGCCGATCTCTAGACTGATCGATCACATCGATCACATCGTCAAAGTTGCAGGGATCGATCACGTTGGCATCGGCGCGGATTTCGATGGTGCGACCGACATGCCACAGGGTGCGGAAGATGTTTCGACGCTTCCGAACATCACGTACGAGTTGCTGAAGCGCCGATACAGCGAACGAGACATCAGAAAGATACTGGGAGAGAATACCCTGCGCGCTTTCGCGGAGGCGGAACGCGTCGCGCGTGCGTCAAGCAAGTCCATCAGTGGTGACGGAAGTGTTCGCCGCATTAAGTGAATAATATTAGCCGCGGATTTTCGCGGATGGACGCAGATCAATCAAAAAAATAGAGCACGGATTTCTCCGTGCTCCAAGCAGAAAAGAAGAGAGTTTAATTTTAACGGTTCTGACCGCCGCGGTTCTGGCCGCGTTGTCCACTCTCACCGCTGAACTCATTCTCATCATCATCTTCGTTCATCGGTTTGTTGCGCTGGCCACCTTGCTGACCCTGCTGGCCCTGACCGAACTGGCCACCTTGCTGCTGGTCACCTTGCGGATTTCGTCCCGGTGTTTGTTGACCCTGACCGAAACCCTGGTCTTCCCGGTCACCAGTACCCATGTTTCTCTTAAGATCGTCGTTCTTCATCCTGTCATCCGCCATTGTGTCTAAACCTCCCGTTGTTCGTTTATAGCCACCTTCGAAATAATCAACACGCGTGCCAGTAAAAAACAGCGACTATCCGTAAGTGTAGCCGCAATAAAGAGTTGTCAAACAATACGCCGGGAAATGAAATCGTACACCCGCATGTTATTATTTTCCGCATTAAATGATTGCAGCCGGCCTCTACGTTCATATTCCGTTTTGTAGTTCGCGTTGTTCATACTGCGACTTCGCCACCGGCCTCTACCAAAGCGAACTCGCGGACCGGTATGTTCGCGCCATCGTTCAGGAAATAGGTTCGTCCAACTGTGCCGGCCAACGTGTGGACACGATCTATTTTGGGGGCGGCACGCCCTCGCTGCTCGCGCCATCGCAACTCGATCGAATCATGTCGGCACTGTTCGCTAAGTTTTCGATCGACGATTCGGCGGAGATCACGCTCGAGATAAATCCTGGCAGCGTGACGCCGGAAAAACTGCACGAGTTCCGCCGGCTGGGAATCAATCGCGCCAGTTTTGGCGCGCAGACTTTCGACGACGCAGAGCTGGCGAAGCTGGGTCGATCTCATACCGCAGCGGACACGTTGAAGACTTTTGCCGATCTGCGCAGTGCGGGATTTACCAATGTTAGCTTTGACTTAATTGCAGGACTGCCGGGCCAGGCACTCGATCAGTGGAAACGAAACGTCGAGCAAGCGCTCGAGTTACAGCCTGAGCATCTTTCGTTTTACTTACTTGAAGTGCATTCGGGCACTCCGCTAGATGAACACATTCGACGTGGACTTCAGCCTGTGCCTGACGAGGATCTTGCCGGCGTTATGTATCAATGGATGCTCGAGCAGGCTTCGACAGCCGGTTACGACCACTACGAGATCTCGAATCTTTGCCGCCCGAATTTCGAGTCGCGACACAACGTAAAGTATTGGACCGGACAACCCTATTACGGCTTTGGTTGTTCCTCACACTCTTATGATGGACAAGACCGCCGTTGGTCCAACCAGCGCGACGTGAAGCAATACGTCGAAGCAGTGGAGGGTGGGTTGTCTCCGGTTGTTGAAGAGCAACACCTGAGCAGGGATGAAGTTCGTTCGGAAGCATTGTTTCTCGGAATGCGAATGATGCGCGGTATCGACGTGCGCTGGTATCGTGAATCTTTCGGAGTTGATCTGCATGATGAGCACCGCGAGGATCTGGATCGTTTCCGCAAGGCGGGACTGCTCGAGTTTGATGGAGATCTGATTAGATTAACGCGCAACGGAGCATTGTTGTCGAACGAGGTGTTCGCAGCCTTTGTTTGAAGTCTCTTCCCATGATCATTGCGATTGATGGCCCGTCGGGCTCCGGCAAGTCGACATTGGGCCGAATGCTGGCCCGGGCTTTGAACCTTTTGTACGTCGACACTGGTTCGATGTATCGCGCCGTCGCGTTGGCAGTGATTGAAGCTCAGCTCGATCCGAGGGACAACGAAGCGGTCACGGCATTGGCCAACGAGATCGATATCGATCTTGAAGGTGATCCTGATTCATTGAAAGTCTCAGTAAACGGTCGTGACGTCACCGAGCAGATTCGCACCGATCACGTAACTGCGATGTCGTCGATCGTCTCGAGCATTCCCGGTGTGCGTCGCGCGATGGTTGCGCGTCAACGAGAGTTGGGCCGGCGAGGCGCAGTTTTGAACGGCCGCGACATTGGAACGGTCGTGTTCCCGGAAGCTGACTTTAAGTTTTTTTTGACTGCCGCACGGGAAGAACGCGCAGAACGTCGTTTCAGGGAAGATCAGATCATTTCCAGTTCGCCCGCTTCCCTCGCTCAGACACTCGCCGACATGATCGAGCGTGACAACCGAGATTCGACGCGCGCCGACTCGCCTTTGAAAGTCGCCGACGGGGCGATCGTCGTCGATTCGAGTGGAAAAAATATTGACCAGGTTTTCGCACTGATGATGGAAAGCATTTCGAATGTTCACCGGAATAATTGAAGAGCTCGGCACGGTTCACAGCATCGAGGAACGCGGCGATAATGCGCGCATCGTTATCACCGCCCGCGTCGTAACCGAAGGTACAAACCACGGGGATTCGATCTCGGTGAACGGCGTGTGCCTAACGGCGCTCGACGTTCGTCCCGATTCGTTTGCCGCGGATGTCTCCATGGAAACACTGGCGCGTTCGACGCTGGGTAGTTTGAAAGCCGGCGCGCCGGTGAATCTCGAACGGGCGGTCACGCCTACTACACGGCTTGGCGGGCACATCGTGCAGGGGCACGTCGACGGTCGCGGCCAGTTGGCAGGAGTTGAGGATCACGGAGAGTCGTGGACCGTCAGATTTACCTATCCAAAAGACATAGGCCGCTATCTCGTCTTCAAAGGCTCGGTTGCGGTTGAAGGCATTAGTTTAACGATTGCGGGCCTCACGGACGATTACTTCGAAGTCGCAATCATCCCGAAAACGTGGGACGTTACGAACCTTTCTCATCTCAAACCGGGCGACGACGTAAATCTCGAAGTGGATGTCATCGCGAAGTACGTCGAACGGCTTCTGGCTACAAGATAATTTCCTCGCAAAGCCGCAAAGGCGCAAAGTTAAGAGGAGGTTTTTCTTGGCGCCTTTGCGCCTTTGCGTGGATGCCTTTGCTCCTTTCCGTGGCCGCGTTGTTTCGGTTAACATGCCGTCGTGCCTATTGCGACCATTGAGGAAGCTGTCGCCGAGATCCGCGACGGCCGAATGATCATCATCGTTGACGACGAGGACCGCGAAAATGAGGGGGATCTCGTGTGTGCCGCCGAGAAGATCAGTCCCGAGATCATCAATTTTATGGCCCGGCATGCCCGCGGCCTGATCTGTCTTCCACTTACCGAGGATCGCTGTGACGAACTGCACCTGACTACGCAAGTGGCCGATAACACCTCGTACCTCGGCACGGCCTTCACGGTTTCCATCGACGCCCGGCGCGGAATCAGCACGGGCATCTCAGCAGCCGATCGCGCCACAACGATCCTCGTCGCAGTCGATCCAAACTCGCGGCCACAAGACTTGGCCCGGCCCGGTCATGTCTTCCCCTTGCGTGCAAAGAACGGTGGTGTTCTGGTTCGTCCCGGACAAACCGAAGCGAGCGTGGACATAGCTCGGATTGCGGGCCTCTATCCCGCGGGTGTGATCTGCGAAATCATGAACGAAGACGGGACGATGTCGCGCATGCCTCAGCTCGAGGAATTCGCAGCGCTACACAATCTGAAAATGATCAGTGTCGCCGAGCTGGTGCGATATCGGATGAACAAGGAGACGCTCGTGCGGCGAGTAGTCGAAACCGATCTTCCGACGGTTTATGGTCAGTTCCGCGCGGTTGCGTATGAGAATGTAATCAACGGCGATGTGCACCTGGCGATGGTGATGGGCGATGTGAAGACTGACGACCCGGTTCTCGTTCGCGTTCACACTGAAAACGTCACGTGCGACATGTTTGGCTCGTTGATCGACGACACTGGATTTCAACTGCACACGGCGCTCGAAAAGATCGCCGCCGCCGCGCGCGGAGTAGTTTTATACTTGCGGCAGCGCGAGCACAGTCTGGATCTGGTCACACAATTGCGTACTTACAACCTGATGAAGCAAAACAGAATCAGTAAACGAGAAGCGAGTTTGGAGACCGGATATGGAATCGATCGCGATTACGGCGTTGGAGCCCAGATTCTCCACGACCTTGGATTGCGGCGAATCTTGCTTCTTTCGAATCATCCCCCCAAAGTAGCAGCGCTTGAAGGTTTTGAACTCTCGGTTGTCGGCAATGTTCCGCTCGGCGAGCCTGCGTCTCTCAAGGACCAGGAGGACGCCGCCGCGGAACCTAAATGACCAAGAGGAAGAAGGCAAATTAAGAAGACACTTGCTGCCTTTTTACGACCCTTTCGACTACGTCTCTCCCTCAGAATTTGAGTTCCCCTGAGTTGCGGCGGCAACTGTAGCCTATGAGTGCAGAAAACCAACCAGTCAGAAAGTGGTGGCGTCGTTTCACTCGACGTCATGCGTACCTTGCCGCGGGAATCGTCGGCGGTGGCGCGCTGCTGTTGGTCCTGCTGGTCCTATTTCTGTTTCGACTCGGTTACGTCGACCGTTACGTAGCGGATCAAATAAAGCGATCGTTCGCAAACTACGGAATACGCGCGGAGATCCGAACTTTTCACGCCACGTTTCCGCCTCAGACCGTACAGATGGAAGGCATTGAACTCTTCGATGCCGCGACAGGCGAAAGACTCGGAAAGATCGACAAACTCGACGCAACGATCAGAATCGAAGATCTTTATGCGTTCAATCTGCAACGCAACATCAACCTCCAGGACCTCAAGATTGAAGGTTTTGAAGCGTGGGTTACATTTGACGAGCAGGGCCGATCGAACTTCCGCAACCTCCGTCTTCCGGCGCCTGAGCCAAACAAGCGCATTCTGTTCGCGTACTCAACCGCCAACGTCGATATCAAGAACGGTGTGATTCATTACGGTGACGCACGTCACGATATCTCCGGTGAAGCAAGAAATTTGGCGTTGACTATTCTGCCTGACGATCCAAGTGCGCCCGCCGAAAGTTGGATGAATACGGTTACGCTGAATTCTACGAATTCAACATTCACTTACGACGGTCGTCCCATCAAGAACATCGACGTCCATGCACGCGGGCGTGTGAATCAAACGAGAGCCGAGATTCACGAGCTGGTGCTGAGGTCGCCGGTTGCAGAAGCGCGTTTGGAAGGCGTGATGGACGACTGGCGTGCGCTGAAATACCAGATGAACGTCACGTCGACCGTTGACCTCACTCAACTTTCTGATGTCCTTCAATCCGGAACAACTCTCCGCGGCGCGGGAAATTTTGTCGGCACGTTAACTGGGCAGGGTGATCAGGTCAAGATTGACGGTGAGATCAAGTCAGACGCGCTCGCTGCCGATGGCGTGCGGTTGCAGGGACTGAATGTCACTGCTAGCGGTTCCATCCAAGGACAGAGTTACCAGATCAACGGAAAGGCCGTCGCCGATCTGTTGAATGCCGGAGATTTTCAGATCGATTCGTTACAACTCTTCGGTAACGTCATGGGCACCGGGACCAATTTCCGCTGGGTGGGTGAATTACGCGCTGTTGCTGAAAGAAGTTATGGCACGACGTTAACTGGTCTAATCCTTCGCGATGCGCGTGCTGAGATGAACGATGGTGTTCTGACTGCGTCGTCGAGTCAGTTCGCGGCGAATGGACTTTCAGCTTCGGGTGCGAAAGTCGATGGAATCACTGCTTCGAACCTGCGTGCCCGGAGTGAGGGCAACGTTACTACAGCGCAAGTCGACAGCGTGAAAGCCGGAACGGTTTCGGCATCTGGCGCGCAGGTCAAAGGAGTTACGGCGAACGGCATCGATATACAGGCTCGCGATGGAGTGACGAGTGTTGTCGTAAAACAGGTGCAGGTTGGAGCGACGAGTGCTGCGGGTGCTGAGATTGGAAACCTGAACATTGCCGGCGTGCGGTTGTCTGTGCGTAACAGGCGAATCGAAGGCTCGACAGCCGACATCGATGCGGGCACGGTGAAGTTTGCGGATGGGCAGGCGGAGAACGTCAAACTCGCGAAACCAGTGTTCGTCGTCGAGCCTTCGGGACGATATCGCGCCTCCGCTGATCTGAGTATTGGTGGTGGCGTACTCGGTAGCATGCAGATGGGCCAGGCGCGCGCCGCCGTCGTCGCGACGAATAACGAAGTTCAGCTCAACAATTTCACAGCAGACGTT
This sequence comes from uncultured Acidobacteriota bacterium, assembly GCA_963728575.1. GTDB lineage: Bacteria > Acidobacteriota > Blastocatellia > Pyrinomonadales > Pyrinomonadaceae > PSRF01. Next base: position 1,417 of record CAVSKT010000002.1, on the reverse strand, counting down.
TTCAAGGGACGCGCGACTGGGAACGCGCGAATTGCAATCGCGCGCGGCGGCACCTCGCGGGTGACTGCTGACTTCAGCAATCTCGATATCGCTGGTCCATTAACTGCTTTGGCGGGCAGTGCCGTTCCGCTGGCCGGACGCGCGACGGGACGAGTCGATCTGACGTTTCCGGGCACGGAAGCCGAACTTGCTTCCGGCACAGTGACAACCCGATTGACCGCGGAAACTGGTGAAGTGAGTGAAGACAGGATCCCGATCACCGGCGAAGTCGCAATGCGGGCCGACCGGGGAACGTTTGATATTCAACAGGTAAATCTCCAAACGCCGGCGACGAAACTGACAGCGACCGGACGATTCTCTTTCGAGAACGATTCCAATCTTCAAGTTGACCTGAATTCATCTGACGCAGCCGAGTTGCAAACAGTGCTTATCTCGTCAGGGCTATTGCCTGACGTTGAAGAGCAGATGCGAAGCTACGGCATCGGCTTAGCGGGCGAGCTTGCCTTCAACGGAAACATTCGCGGCAGTTTGAATTCTCCAAACGTAAATGGAAGGTTTTCAATTGGAACGCTGATCGTAAACGGGAATGAATTAGGCGCGCTGGCTGCGTCGATTGAGATGAACGACGGGGGAATCAAAATTCCCGACGGACGTCTGGCGGAACGCGACGGCGGCGGCGTTCAGTTTTCGCTCATCAAGCCTCGCACGGGTGAAAACAACACGTCGATCGAAGCCACGCTCGACAGGTTTAGTGCACGAAATCTTCTCGCCCTCTCGCCGTTCAGTAAAAACCAGTTCGCTTCTGACACCCAGTCGGATATTTCCGGTCAGATCCGAGTGCAGGGAATTCCCGATGCGATGAACGGAAGCGCTGAGCTTCGTTTTGGACCAGGCCGGCTCGGTGGGGAATCACTTGAGAGTCTTGTTGCAAAAGCGACGTTCAATGGTCCTAACGTGAATATTGAGAACATCGATGTTCGCCTGGGCGCCGGACACATCGTCGCCGGCGGCAATCTCAACACACAGAGCAAGGCGTTTGAGGTTCAAGGCAGGGCTGAGAACATTCAGTTGGCGCGACTGGCAGCTCTTGCGAACAGGCCCGGCCTCCCGGCCATCACGGGAATTGCAAACTTCAACGCGCAAATCGCGGGAAGTCTTGCTGATGAGGATTTTTCAAATTATCGAATCACGTTCGACGGCGAGGGCCGCGATGTGACGATCAACGGACGTTCGGCAGGAACGATCGCGCTTACGGGCAGAACTGAGAACCAGCAACTCAACATCAACCTGACATCCGGCTTACTTGGACCACCGCAAGTAGTCGCAGCGCAGATCAATCTTGCAAGTGAGTTACTCACGTCACGCGTGGAAACAACATTCACGAACGCGGATCTGACGAACCTGTTTAACCCTGAAT
>CAVSKT010000001.1:0-155999 GCA_963728575.1 uncultured Acidobacteriota bacterium | reverse complement strand
ACTGGAGCATAGTCATGTTGCACTCACGAGGTTTCGCGTTTGCGGCAGTCATTCTTGCATGCACGTGCGCAGGCATCAGCCTTCGCGGCCAGACCGGCGCGCTGAACGGTGAATGGCGCGCTTACGGCGGAGACCCGGGGCACACGCGGTATGCGCCGCTCGACCAAATCGACGCCACGAATTTCGGCAAGCTCACGGTTGCATGGCGCTTCAAGACCGATCATCTCGGCCCGCGGCCCGAGTTCATGTTCGAGTCCACGCCGGTGATGGCCAACGGCGTCCTGTACTCGACAGCGGGCAGCCGCCGCGCCGTCGTCGCGCTCGACCCCGAAACGGGCGAAGAACTGTGGATGCACAGCGAGCGCGAAGGCCCGCGGGGCGCGGCAGGGCCACGCCAGTTGTCGGGACGCGGCCTCGCGTACTGGACCGACGGCAAAGAGGAACGGATCCTCTACGTCACGCCGGGCTATCGGCTCGTCGCGCTGAACGCGAAGACGGGCATGCGCATTCCAAGCTTCGGCGATGACGGCATCGTCGACCTGAAGCAGAACAACGATCAGCAGATCGATCCGATGTCAGGCGAGATCGGGCTTCACGCCACGCCGACGGTCGCCGGCAACGTCGTGGTCGTGGGCGCCGCGCACCGGTCAGGCGGCGTGCCGACCGGCAAGACGAACGTGAAGGGGTACATCCGGGGATTCGACGTGCGCACGGGCAAGCGCCTGTGGATTTTCCACACGATCCCGCAACCCGGCGAGTTTGGCAACGACACGTGGTTAAAAGATTCCTGGGCATATACCGGCAACACCGGCGCATGGGGACAGATCAGCGTCGACGCCGAGCTGCAGATCGCGTATCTGCCCGTCGAAAGCGCGACCGGCGATTACTTCGGGGCCGATCGGCCGGGCAACAACCTGTTTGCCGAAAGTCTCGTCGCCGTCGATCTGCAGACAGGCAAGCGCAAGTGGCATTACCAGCTCGTGCACCACGGCATCTGGGATCACGACATTCCGTGCGCGCCGATCCTCGTCGATATCAGGCGTGACGGAAAAATCATCAAGGCGGTCGCGCAGCCGACCAAGCAGGCGTTCATGTACGTCTTCGATCGCGTCACCGGCCAACCGTTGTGGCCGATCGAAGAGCGGCCGGTGCCGAAGGGCGACGCCATCAACATTTTTCGTTATTTTGCCGGTGAAGGGTCGCGCCAGTTCACCTACCAGGTTCCTTCGGAACGCGAAAACGTCATCTGTTACACGATTCGTAAACCGCTCGGCACCGTGGCGCTGATCACGCCGTGGAACTTTCCAGCGCAATTCCCGCATGGAAACTCGCGCCCGCGCTCGTGGCAGGTAATACCGTTGTGCTTAAGCCAGCCTCGCTCGCACCACTTAGCTCATACAGACTCGTTGAAGCCTTGCACGAAGCGGGCATTCCGCGCGGCGTGTTCAATTACGTCACCGGCAGTGGCAGCGCCGTTGGCGATCCGCTCACAAGCCATCCAGCAATCAAAGCAGTGTCGTTTACCGGCTCCACATCGGTTGGCAATGCGCTCTATAAAAAAGTCTCGGAAAGAAAAATCCGCGTCCAGTTGGAGATGGGCGGCAGAACCCAACGATCGTTCTCAGCGACGCCGATCTGGATTACGCTGCGGACACGCTCATCAACGGCGCGTTCTTTTCTACCGGCCAAAAGTGCACTGCGTGCAGCCGCGCCGTAATAGAGCGCTCGATCTACGAACCCTTGGTTGAAAAACTGATTGAAAAAACACGCAAGCTCAAGGTTGGCAACGGTCTGGAGCAAGGCGTGCAGATTGGACCAGCCGTAGACGAAGACCAGCTCAAAACAGATCTCGAGTACATCGAGATCGCGCAGCAAGAAGGCGCCGAGTTGTTATGCGGCGGCAAACGCTTGACAGGCGGAAACTACGACAAAGGCTTCTTCATCGAGCCCACGATCTTTGGTGGCGTTGCGAGCCAGATGCGCATCGCACAGGAAGAAGTTTTTGGTCCAGTTCTGGGATTGATTGTCGCCGAAGACTTCGACGACGCCCTGCGCCTCGCCAACGACGTGCGCTTCGGCCTCTCTGCCTCGATCATTTCCAACGACCTCACGCGCGTTCACCAGTTCATCAAAGGCATCGAAGCCGGACTAATCACCGTTAACCTTCCAACCGCGGGCGTTGAATATCAACTGCCGTTTGGCGGCACGAAAGAATCGAGCTACGGCATGCGCGAACAAGGCCCGCAAGCGCTGGATTTTTATTCCGAAAGCCGCACGGTCTACTTGAAGTACACGCAGTAGCTCTCAGTGCTTCAAGTGATAAGGCACGCTTGTTACGATCACACCTTCCTTGAATAACAGCGCCGCTTTCAAGAGCAGTGAGCTCTGGTTGTGCAGTATGTGCTGCCACCATTTGGCAGGAATGAACTCCGGTAACACGACGGTAATCACGTCGTCATGGCGCTGCCGCTCGATCCGCTTGATGTATTTCAACAGCGGGCGCGTCAGCTCGCGATAAGGCGAAGGCAGCACGACAAGATTGACGCCGGCTCCCCAACGCTCCCATTTCTCACGCAAGCTTGCCGTCGCTTCCTCTTCAGAGTCGACATAAACCGCGGTAACGTTTTCGTCGTGCGCGATCGATTTCGCATACTCGAGCGCGGCAATTACGCCGCGATGAATACCCGAGATCGGCACCACCACGCTGTGGCTGATTGGCCTGAGCTGCTCCAGACCATTGATCGAGAGTTGTTTCCCGACGTCAACATAATGCTTCTGAATCGCGCGAAAACAGATCACCAGGAGCGGAATCACAACGACAACGATCCACGCGCCGTGAACGAACTTCGTGATAATAAAGACGCACAACACAACCGAAGTCGCCACCGCGCCCACGGCGTTGACGACGATCGACTTCTTCCATTGCGGGCTCCGCGTCTTGTACCAGCGACGCACCATTCCTAGCTGCGACAGTGTGAACGACAGAAACACGCCGACCGCGTAAAGCGGGATTAGCCGGCTCGTATCGCCGCCGAATGCAATGACGAGAATTCCGGAGAAGACAGCGAGAATGATGATGCCGTTCGAGAACACGAGCTTGTCACCGCGATTGGCAAACTGCCGCGGCAGAAAGCGGTCGCGCGCGAGGAGGGAGGACAGGCGGGGAAATCGGCAAACGACGTGTTTGCGGCGAGCACGAGAATGGCGGCCGTCGCCGCCTGGACCACAAAGTAGAACCAACCCAGCGATCCGGTGAACATGATGCGCGCAAACTGCGAGATCACGGTCTCGTTTGCGTGCGGGTGAACGTGATAGAGGTACGCCATCACACTCGTACCGAGAAACATCGCCGTTAACAGCGCGGCCATCCAGGCGAGCGTCGTGGCTGCGTTTGGGGCTTCGGGTTTTTTGAACGCGGGCACACCGTTGGAGATCGCTTCGATACCTGTGAGCGCAGCGCAACCATTCGAGAAAGCGCCGAGCAGCAGTAGCGTGGTTAACGGCTGCAAGTTGTAACCCTCGGCAATCTTGAGGATATTCGCTGCTGGGCGAGGGCGCCGCGCCGCCGTAGGCCCAGTAATGGAAGAGACCGTAGCCGATCATGAACAGGAAACTGACGATGAACAGGTACGTCGGCGTAGCGAAGAGAGCGCCGGATTCGCGCACGCCGCGCAGGTTAGCGAGCGCGATCAAGGCGATGAAGACCAGGCACAGGACGACCTTGTGATTTTCAAGCCAGGCAAACTGAGTTCCCTGCGCCGCCGAAGTGATCGCGGCGACACCTGCGGCGATGGAGACCGAAACAGTTAATACGTAATCGACCAGCAGTGATGCGCCCGCGACTAATCCGGGCGTGGTACCAAGGTTTTCTTTCGCCACGATGTACGCGCCGCCGCCTGACGGATACGCGTGAATCGTTTGCCGGTAACTAATCGCCACGATCGCCAGCAGCGCTGCGATACCGATCGAAATCGGCACGACGTAATAGAACGACTGGCCCTGCGTCGCGGCGGCAGCGACCGCCAGCACAAGCAAAATCTCTTCAGTCGCGTACGCCGTTGACGAAAGCGCGTCGGACGAGAAAACGGCGAGGGCCGTCTTTTTAGAAAGACGCTCGTGGGCCGCCTGTTCAGTCCTGAGCGCCCTGCCGATTAAGAAACGCTTGAAAAAACTAAACAATTCGTTTCGCGCCACCACGCCGGAGCTCGCGCCAGACAATGAATTGGGCCACATAAAGCGAAGTAAGTAATCGAAGAATCTGCGAAGCAAATGGTGGCGGCACGCTGCGCGCCAACCGCGATTTGCCTCAACCGAAAAAGAAAAAGGCGCGAAGCACACGCTCCGCGCCACTGCATTAGGGCGTACATAATTGTGTCCTTCTCTAGCAGCCTGCGAGGTTAGCTGACGGGCTCGGACCAGAAAGTATCCTACGTGAAACTTGCGGCTTCACGATGCGCCCCATGTCTCGCACTCGCGAGACGTTTGGTTCCCCCGCGCCGCTCCTCTCGCCGCTTTCGCGACCGTGAGCAGCTTCGGCGACATAATTGTCCACAAAGACACACTACGCCGGTGGAATAAAGGTGGCGTATAGAGTTCATAAAAAGTTCGTAAAGACGGTCCGAGTACAACAAACATAAAGGCTTTTGCGGAAGATTTTTGAGCCTCTTGTGCTTTTGTGCTTCTTTGGACTTAAGGATTGAAACGGTAGCCGATCCAGGGTTCGGTGAGGATGTAGCGAGGGGTTCGAGGGGTCGGGTTCGAGTTTTTTGCGGAGGTTGCCGACGAAGACGCGAAGATATTCGTTCTGTTCGACGTAGTTGCCGCCCCAGATGGCCGCGAGCAATGTTCGATGTGTCAGGACTTTGCCGGAATGTTTGACGAAGTAGACCAGCAGGTCGAATTCCTTCGGCGTCAGATGGACCTCGCGGCCCGCAACAGTTACCTGGCGCGTTTCGAGATCGACGTGAAAGTCGCCCGCGGCAAGAACAGTCGACTTCGGGCTGGTACTGACGACGGTGGCGGCGCGGCGCAGTGAGGCGCGCACGCGCGCGAGCAATTCGTCGATGCCAAAAGGCTTCGTGATGTAATCATCCGCGCCGATATCGAGTGCTTCGACCTTAGTCTTCTCTTCACCTTTTGCCGACAGCACGATGATCGGCACGGGCGAGATTGCGCGCACGCGCCGGCACAGCTCGAGTCCATCCATCACCGGCATCGCGAGATCAGTAATCACCAAATCGGGATGCCAGTCCGTGAACGTTTCAAAGCCGGATAGACCATCGGCCGCGGCGCGAACGTCGTAACCACGCGACTTCAGACCCGTGCGCAGCACGCGCGTCAGTTGCGGTTCGTCGTCCACCACTAAAATGCGCGGCTTCTCATTCATCTAAATCACCAATCGGCAACGTGAAGACCACGCGCGTCCCGGGCCCGTCCGTGGCGGATTCGATCCAGATTTTCCCTTCGTGCGCTTCGACAATCCCTTTCGCGATCGCCAGACCCATTCCCGTTCCCGACGGCCGCTGCGTGCTCACGTCGCCATCGCGCGTGGCGCGGAAGAACTTAGTCAAAAACACGTTCGCGCAAATCAACCGGCACGCCCTCGCCCTGATCCTCCACCGCCATCTTAATCATGTTATCCAACTGCGCCGGCAGTGATCTTGATCTTTGTGCCTCGAGGCGAATATTTCGCGGCGTTGTCAACGAGCGTGTAAACCACTTCGCTTACCGCGCGCTCGTCAACACGCACCACCGGCAGCTCAGGTTCGATCTCCACTTCGACTTCTGGTCCTTGGGTTAAAGGCTGCGCCCGCGCGAGTGCGGTCGAGATGATCTCGTCGATTGCGCCCCACTGACGCCGCAATTGCAACTCGCCGGCGTCGATCCGCGCCAGATCAATTAGCCCGGTGATGAAACGGTTCAGCCGGTCGCTCTCTTCGTCGATGACTTGCAGCATTTCGAGCCGCGATTCCTGGTCCAACGCAAATTCCGGTGCGCGTGCTTCGTCGAGCAAGGTCGTGATCGAGGCTTTGATCGACGTGAATGGCGTGCGCAGGTCGTGTGTCACCGCGTCGAGTAGTGCTGACTTCAGTCGTTCGCTTTGTTTCAGCGCCTCCGCCTGGCTCGCACGTTCAAACGCAGCTTGCAGTTCTTTGTAAAGACGCGCGACTTCGCGTTCGCCGCGTTCGGCTTCTTCGGCGCGGCGCTTTTCGCGCGCGGAGAGTTGGCCCACGGCGAGCGCGGTGGTGAAAAATGCGAACAGCGCGATCCAGTTTTCGGGGTGCGCAACGCTGAGTGTGTAGAAAGGCGGGAGGAAGAAGAAGTTCAAACACAGCACAGCGAAAACTGAGGCAACAAGCGCCGGCCTGCTGCCCCAGAACAGGCGACGAACAACACCACGAGCAGATACGCGAGCGCGGTGGTGGTGGAGTTGATCTGCTCGCGAAACGGAACGAGTAGCGCGGTTACAATGCCGTACCTAACGGAGACACAAGATATCCGAAGCGCTGCACTAGTAGACGCCCTCGGCGTAGCTACGGAAGTTTAACGGACAAAGCAAACCACGAATTTGAATTAACGGATGCCGACTAAACCCTGCACGGACTGGATCAGCTTTTCCGAGTCGTAACCGACACCGTCCTTGAATACGATCTCGACTTTTTCGATGTCCGCGATGTTCGCTGCGGGATTTCCTTTCACGATCATCAGATCGGCCTGCTTGCCAGGAGCGATCGAACCGATGCGCGCGTCCTCGCCGAGAAACTTCGCGCCGTTCAGACTCGCGATCTGGATCGCTTCAACCGGCGTAAAGCCCGCTTCAACCAACAACTCCACCTGCCGATGATCGCCAAAACCCGCCACGATGCCGCCGTTACCTGTCGGATCAAGCCCGGCAATCAGCAACCCGCCGGCTTTCACAAACGCGCGTTCGAAAGCCATAGCCTTACGTATCAACTCAGCCGCGGGCGAATCACCCGGCGACACGCGCACGGTTCTGCAGATAACGCACGCGCGCATCCGTGGACATCACATTCAACACGCGCGGATTCAGCAAAGCACTCGCAGCGCCAATACCACTCTGGCTTAACGGCGCATTTGCTTCAAACACCGGCAACGTAGACGTAATCGCCACGTTCTTCTGGACCAACGTGCGAATCGTCTCCTGCACGGCAGACCCATTGATATCCAACGCCCGAAGACTCGCCGAAACACCGCCCGGACACTGATCCGGTTTCTTATCCGCCACAAACTCCGAATCCGCAAACAAACCGTGCTCGAGATTATCGATGCCGATCTCCGCCGCCTCGCGAAAACCAATCGAACAAAGATGTCCCGTCACTTTCAAACCGCGCTTGTGCGCTTCCTGAACCAGCCGCGCGCAACTGGTCGCGCGTGATATTCATGTACGCCTTAAACGACGTCGCACCCGCATCGGCCCAGTAGTTCACCATGCGTCGCGCGTCGTCCGCGTCCTTCAACTGGTGCATCACGGGCGTGAACGCTCCAGTGCCTTCGAGATACGGCGCGGTGACGTGCATCTTTGGTCCCAGCACGCGACCCGCATCGATCAATCGTTTCAACTCCAGATCGGTATAAGGCGCAACACTCCCGGTCGTGCGAATAGTCGTCACGCCCAGCGCCAGATAAAGACGCGGAAAACTGCTGCCCATGTTGGAGTACATCGGCGGCGAACCACCCATCGGGAAAAACATGTGGTTATGCATGCCGACGAGTCCCGGAAGCACGGTGTAACCGCTGAGATCGATCGTGCGCGCGTCCGCGGGGTAAGTCGTGCTCGCGGTTGGGCCAACTAGGTCGATCTTGCCGCCGGAGATCAGAATTGTTTGATTGTCGCGCGGCGGCGCACCGGTGCCGTCAATCACACGCACGTTGGTCAGCGCAATTAGTGGCGCTTCAACGCGAATAAATTGTTGGCGTTCGGATTGTTGGGCGAAAGAAGACGGAAAAACAGAACAGGAGCAGGGAAAGGGGCACGAGTTTGGTTTTCATGCCCCGGGATTTTACGTCAAAGATGGGCGTGCTGCGCGCTGGCGTGGCATTTTTTGTAATAGACGGGCCAAGCGTCTGAATATCAAATGGCTTGGTCAGGTGCGCATAGAAACCCTGTCGCTGCGCCCGCTGCACATCCTCCGGCCGGCCAAAACCCGTGAGCGCAACGGCCGGCACATCCTCGTAACCCGGCAAGCGGCGCAACTTGCTCAGAAACTCAAACCCATCCATGCCGGGCATCGAAATGTCAGACAGGACCACGTCAAATTGTTTCTGGCCGCGCAACCCGCAATCCTTCAAAGCCACTGGTAACGGCAGTCACATTCGCGCCGCCTATCTCTAACAAGCAGCTGCACCATCTCGGTCGTGTCTTCCGAGTCGTCAACAACCAGCACATGCATGCCTTCCAGCGAGTCGATGCTAAGCTCCAAAGCCGGCTCGGATAACGTCTTACGCTCGACACTGCGCGGCAGATGAATCGTAAAACTCGCACCCGTACCCAGACCATCCGAATGAGCGTTGACCGAGCCGCCGTGCAATTCAACAAGCTGTTGGACCACCGCCAGACCGATGCCCATACCCGGATTGCGAACGATTGGTGCCCGACTCAGCCTGCCGGAAGATCTCGAAAATATGCGGCAGGAACGACTCATCGATTCCCTGCCCGTTGTCTTCGACTGTCAGCACGATCTGATTCGGGTTCGGTGCGCAGCTTGACCGCGATGCGCCCGTCGTTCGGCGTGAACTTCACGGCAGTTGTTCAGCAAGTTCCAGATAACCTGCTCGAGTCTGACCGGATCGGCCTCGACGAAAACGGGTTCGTCCGGAGCTTCCACATCGATATGAATGTTCTTATCACGCGCATCGATACGCACTGTTTCAATCGCGTTGTGAATAGAAACCACGGGCGAAACCGTTTCCCGATTCAACTCCAGCTTGCCGCTGCGCAAGCGTGAAAGATCGAGTAGATCGCGAATCAGTTTCGACTGGGCCACGGCATTTCGCTTGACGGCATCGGCCATGCGGCGCAACGGCGTCGAGCTCTTAATCTCCTCGGCGCGCAACAACAACTCCGCATAACCCAGAATCACATTCAGCGGATTACGCAGCTCGTGCGACATGATCGCCAGAAACTCATCCTTCAACCGATTTGCTTCTTCCGCTGTTTGCCGCAACTCATGCTCGCGCTCGAGCAGCTCTTCACGTTCCTGCTCGACGTGTTTGCGTTCGAGATAGTCCGCGGCCTGCCGCGCCAGCAGGTCCATCAAGCGCAACTCCTGCTCAGCTCGGACGGCGGGTCGTGATGAAGTGCGTCGAGATCACGCCGAGCACGTTTGCCGGCACTGCTTATCAACGGAGTTGACTGCACGGCACGTACCTGCGCTTTATTCATCACCTGCAACGATGGCCTGGCCGACAAAGAGTGCACTGTGTCGCACGTCCTCGACGATCACGCGCTGCTGAGTTTCGAACGCCTCATTGCAAGCGGAAGGCTGGCCACCGTTAAAGAATTCGGAAACGTCCGCAGTCGAAACCCGACTCGACGGCTCATTTTCAGTGAACCCGAGGCCGGATCGACCAGTTGAATATTACCCTTGTCAGCGCCACTGATGTCGATCGCAACTCTGAGAATTTCCTGTAGACAACCGTCGCGATCGTTTCCGTCACGCGCGCAACGGGTGCCGATCTCGTTGAGCCGCCGCATCGCTTTCAGGTCGGCCGCACTGTGTTCGAGAATTCTGAAAAGACGTGCTTCACTCTCGCGCAACTCTTTCGTGCGTTCCGCCACCTGCTCTTCGAGACCTTCCTTGGCGTTGCGCAGTTCTTCTTCCAGTTCTTTTTGCGAGGTGAGATCGGTTACTACGATGCTGATGGTGTTTGTTTGCGGTTGGAGTTTGGCAAAAGAGATCAGCACCGGAATTTCTCTTCCGGTCTGGTGTTTCAGAACATAATCCCGGCGAATCCCCTGGCTATGCGCCTCTTCCAGGTCCTGAAGAAACTGCTCGCGCATGTCCGGCACGACAAAATCACCGAACTGAGCGCCAATGACGTTTGTGCCATTCAGTCCGAGAATCGTCGGAGAAGTTTCGGTTGCTGTAGAGAATGATCGAGTCAGGCGAAACGCTCACGGCGCCCTGATTCATCTCGTCGATCATCAACCGGTAGGGATAATCAGCCGTCGAGAGCGTGTAGACCACTTCACCGTCGGGACTGTCGACTACCAGCGCATCGACTTCGCCGGTGCGAATGGCGCGCAGCGTATCTTCGGCTTCCTCCAGTCGCTGCCGCAGTTCCCCAATCTCGTTTTCAAGCAGATTTTCTGTTCTCTCTGCCATACATCATTTATGAGACACGTTTATTTAAGAGTCCCATCCCGATCAGCAGTTTCTCCTGTATTGGACAGGTCGCCAACGAACCGGCGTAGCGGCGCCGGAAGTCTTTTAATCAATGTCGGGGCGGCAATGATATCTGCGCTCACGGGCTGCTTTCGGGTTCTTGTAAATGTCTATGACCTCGAGCTCATAATCGTCGGGAAAATGCTCTTCACAGAACCTCTTCAGGTTGGAGATCGCCTTAAGAGATCGCGGTGTAGAGCCTGTCACATACAATCGCAAAATGTATTCCGCGCGGTGCGCGGTCTTGCGATTGAGAGCTTCTTCGAACTTTTCGGTGGCGCTGAGCGACTTTGTTCTTGCAGTGTGCCGTTCCCGTTACCGTTCGATTTTCTTCTGCTGGTGTTACCCATGAATACTCCTAACGTGGCTGGATATCGAGTCCCACCAACACACGTTCAGTGTTCGAAAGATCGCCGATGATCTTGCGAATCGGTTGGGGGAGCTTTCGCACCAGCGTCGGGATCGCCAGGATCTGATCGCCGCGGGCCAGCGTGGGGTTTTCCATCAGGTCGATGACTTCAATGTGATACTGGCCCTTCAGATACTCTTCGCAAATGTTTTTGAGGTTTTGAAAAGCAGTGAGGGAACGGGGGGTTTGACCGGCAACATAGAGCCGCAGGTTCCAGCGATCTGAGTCGTCGCCGTCAGTCTGCGGAGAGTGTCCGTTTTTTGCTGCTCGCTGATTTCTTCGTGGGGGTCTGTTGTCATTTCGGCAGTTCCTTTCCTCGATTTTCTCGAGCCATTCTCTTCAACTTCTACAGCGATGTCGGCGTGCCGCATGCGGGCCATCTCGAATCCGTTGAGTGGCGGCCACGGTTTCCCGGTTTTGTTCCTGTTCCAGTTCTTTGAGCAAAGCATCGCGCTCGGATTCGTACTGGCTCTTTAATGCGACCAGCTGCGCTTCGTAGAGCTGCTGCTTGCGTCGCAACTCGCGCTGCTTGCGTTCGCGCGATTGCTCGCGTTCGACGGATGCGGCACTCTCGCGCGCGGTTTGGGCGGCACGCGCGGAACCCATCAAGACACCTTCAGAACCGATGTAAGCATCGATCAGTTCTATGCCGTGATCTGTCAGCAGGAACTCACGCACCTGATTTGAATGCGCGATGCCGCGCGCCTTCAAAATGTAGAGCCCGCGATTGCGTTCGCCGTTTGACTCCATGTTTTTTACCAGCAGCCAGGCGTCCATCAATGACGACACACCAACTTCCGAGTCTTCGATCTCGGCCTGGCTTCCAGTCAAACTCGTAAACATCCCAGTGATCTGGCGTGTCTTCAGAAAATCAATCAGCCGTGTGAGCATCGACTTCGTTTCCGTGGCATCACCGACAGCGAGAAAGTTTGTGATCGGATCGACTACTACGACGTTCGGTTCGTACTCGATGATGGCTTGATGAATCAACGCCAGATGGATTTCCAACCCGAAATTTGACGGCCGGGCATTCTGGAATTTCAGCAAGCCCTGCTTGACGTACTTCTCCAGGTCGATCCCGACGGAGCGCATGTTGCGAATTATCTGATCCTGCGACTCCTCAAAGGCAAAGTAGAGCGCCGCTCGCCACGCCGGCAAGCGGCATCGACAAAGTGCGCCGCGATCGTGCTCTTGCCAGTGCCGGCCGTTCCCGAAACCAGTATCGAGCTGCCGCGATAAAAACCCTTACCGCCGAGCATGTAGTCGAGCCGCGGAATACCGGTTGAGACTCGTTGAGTCGGAGCTTTGTGACTCAAACCCAGTGAAGTGATCGGCAAAACCGAAAATCCCTTTTCGTCGATGATGAAAGGATACTCGTTGGTGCCGTGAGACGTGCCGCGATACTTAATGATTCGCATCCGGCGCGTCGAGATCTGATTCTGCACGCGATTGTCCAGAAGAATGACGCAATCGGCGACGTATTCTTCGAGACCGTAGCGCGTCAGTGTTCCTTCGCCGCGTTCGCAAGTAATGAGCGCGGTAACACCTTTTTCTTTTAACCAGCGAAACAGGCGTCTCAGTTCGGCGCGAATGATCGCTTCGTTTGGCAAAGCGGAGAAAAGCGCTTCCAACGTGTCGAGCACGACGCGTTTGGCGCCGATCTGATCGATGGCGTGGCCGAGGCGAAGAAAGAGTCCTTCGAGATCGTACTCACCAGTCTCTTCAATCTCTGAGCGCTCGATGAAAACGTAATCGAGGATCAGCTTTTTGTCGGCGATGAGTTGTTTGAGATCGAAACCGAGGGAGGCGACGTTCGTAGCCAGTTCTTCGGTAGTCTCTTCGAACGACATGAAGACGCCGGGCTCGTTGTACATGCATTGCCCCGCGGACGAGAAATTCCATCGCGAAGAGGGTCTTGCCGGCGCCGGCGGCGCCGCAGACAAGCGTCGGGCGTCCGGCCGGCAAGCCGCCGCCGGTAATTTCGTCAAAACCGGGGATGCCGGTCAGTTCCTTTTGGAGACGAAATCACCCTATTCGGGCGGTTACGACGATTCGTTTTGATCACACAAGCGGGCTCCTGCTGGCACACGAGTGCCAGGCTCAAATTATCAGGGGCAACGGGGTATCAAAGGGTTAGGGGTTGCGGGGTTGTTTATAGCATACCCTCGGTTTTCGAGGATAGTGGAGAATCTTTCGTGGAGGGCTCGTTGGAGATGTTTCGACAAAGCAAGGTCTCCGTGACGATTAGTCGTCCCGGAGACCTATTATGCTTAGCCTGACTGGATTACTTACCAGCGCGGTTCGGATCTGCGACCACCGCCACCGCCGTAGCCACCACGATTGTTGCTGAAGCCACGGCCACCGCCGTTACTACGATTTTCACGCGGTTTGGCTTCATTGACCTTCAACTGGCGGCCGCCGAGGTCCTTGCCATTGAATTGCTCAATCGCTGTATTGGCCTCTTCCGGAGTAGCCATTTCCACGAAGCCAAAGCCTCGCGAACGGCCAGTGTCACGGTCTTCCACGACGCTCGCTGAATCGACTGTTCCGGCCTGGGCAAATAGCTCCTGCAGCTCCTGACTTGTAGTCTTAAAAGACAGGTTTCCGACATAAAGTTTGGTTGACATAAAGAAATACCTTTCCCCTTATTGGGAATGAAAAGAAGCTGCGAAACAGATTGGGCTTCGGCGAAACGGTAGCCAGTCGAAGAACCAGGTTCGGATGCTCTGAAAGAGCGGCTTCGAAGTTTGAAACAGCCTGCTCTCGAACGATCCAAACGCCGGCGCTAATCGTTTTGTGCGCAGGGCGCATCACCGTCGATGCGCGAGAGAAGGATTAACCGGCGGCTATGATGCCCTACGGAGAGTCATAGTTGCAAGCTCCCGCTGATCATCCGGGCCAACCACCACAGCCCCGTTTCAGATCGACATTGTTCGGTGAATGTGATAAACGATAACCACCCGCTCTGATATCCCTCGAGATAATCATGAAAATTTTACTCTACAACCCGGACAACGGGGTGACGCGCAACTTTATGCCACACCTCTGGATGTTTCTCTTGAAATCGCTGACTCCGCCCGAACATGAAGTGTTCCTCGATCGACGGGAATGCCAAGCCGATGAACGAGAAGCAGCTCGTTCAGTTCGCCCGAAGCGAATAGAATCGATCTCGTAGGTATCGGAGCGATGACGCGGATGATTGCCCGAGCGTATCGTTTTGCCGATGCATTCCGTGCGGCCGGGATTCCCGTCGTCATGGGTGGTCCACACGTAACGGAATTACCTGCCGAAGCTCTGGGCCGTGATGGTGGCCCACGGCATGCTGACGCGGTAGCGCTCGGCGAAGCGGACGAGACCTGGCCCAGGATCGTTGCCGATGCTGCGCAGGGCCGCTTGAAAGAGATTTACGAACCTGTAGACGATGCGGGAAAAGAACGAAAACCAAGCCTAAAGCCGTATCCGGTAATCCCCTGGGACAACATTGACCTGGACCAATTCAATCTGATTCCCAAGATGTTTCGGCGCTTTACCGAGCGCCACGGATTCGGGATGGAAATACCTGAATATGATGCCGATCGAATCCGGCCGCGGCTGCCCTTACGGTTGCGAGTTTTGCACGGTAACCGGTTTCTTTGGCGACTCGATCCGTTTCCGGACCAACGAAAGCGTCGTCAACGAACTCCTGATGTTGAAGCGTCGCGCCCGTAAAGAACGCGGACAAGTCTGCATCTTCTTCATCGATGACAACTTTGCCATCAATATAAAACGGACCAAGTCACTGCTCCGAGACATCATTGCCGCTAAAGCTCAACTGCCCTGGATCGCGCAAATCAGCGCCAATCTTCTGCGCGATGAAGAGCTTGTCGATCTGATTGCCGCGTCGGGGGGCAAATGGATTTTCATCGGTATGGAGTCTCTCGACACCGCTAATCTCTCGGATGTGAACAAGAGTTTCAACAAGCCAGCACGAATATGCTGCGGTTCTCGATCGCCTTGCCAAACGAAACATCTATGCCGTCACCTCTTTTATTCTGGGTCTTGATAACGACACGGAGGGCGTGGCGGACCGAATCCTGCAACAGATCGAACAATGGCCCCCGGCGCTGCCGGTGTTTAGCCCGCTCACGCCCTTACCCGGGACTCCTCTCTACTCCAGATTACAGACTGAGGGACGTTTGACCAGACCGAAGCATTGGTTGGACTTTGCTCAGTACAAGATGTCGCACACGCCTATGAAGTTGACTATTGACCAGGCGCAGAAAGAGCTCGACAAAGCCTGGCGCTCGTCGTATAGCCCGGAACGCAACAAACAGGTAATAGACTCGCTCATACCGTGAAAGCGTCGATATGAGCGCAATGCATTTCCTCATGCGTCTCTTCTTTCGGGGCATCTACGT
Organism: uncultured Acidobacteriota bacterium; assembly: GCA_963728575.1. GTDB lineage: Bacteria > Acidobacteriota > Blastocatellia > Pyrinomonadales > Pyrinomonadaceae > PSRF01. The sequence goes on along the minus strand of CAVSKT010000001.1, from coordinate 140,787 downwards.
TCCGCAAATGACAAAGGCTGCCTGGGCCAACTTGATTTTCCACAATCGTCGCTCGATCTTCACGCTGGTACGTAGTGGCATTGCAAACTACCGTAAAGCACGTGCGCGCCGCAGGGCGAAAGCTGTAGCGGCAGTGAGTCAGCCATCCAGTGTCGCACGAACTGACCGATAGGACAGCAACACGCTTTTCGTGACCAGAAGACGACAAACAAGCTTCGTTATCGCTTGCGTGTTCCTTGTCTGTGCTACTGCTGTCGCGCAACAGCGAGTGATCTCCGGTGTGGTGTCTGATTCAAACGGCGCAAAGATCTCTGATGCCGGTGTTGCATATGAATCTGGCGCGGAGACCATACGCACTCGTACAGATGAGAGCGGGAAGTTTACGTTGTCGGGTACGAGTGCAGACGGAACGTTGACGGTGCAGTCGCCGGGCTTCAACACGATACGAATCAAGGTCAATGGGCAAACGCCCGCTGAACCCTTACAGATACAACTCGAACCTGCCGCATTGATCGAGCGCATTGTCGTGACCGCAGCGGACGAAGAACGCATTCCGACGACGCCGGCGAGCGAGTATGCGATCGGACGGCGTGAACTGGCGTTGTCAGGCGCGCTCACTATTGACGACGCGTTGCGACAAGTGCCGGGCTTCTCGTTGTTTCGTCGTTCGGGAGGATTGACTGCAAACCCGACGACGCAGGGTGTGTCGTTGCGCGGAGTCGGTGCGAATGGCGCCAGCCGCGCCCTCGTTATGCTCGACGGCGTACCGTTGAATAGTCCGTTTGGTGGTTGGGTCTACTGGAATCGCCTGCCGCGCACGAACATTGAAGGCGTGGAAGTTTTCAATGGCGCGACTTCAGATCTTTACGGCAGCGGTGCGCTCGGCGGCGTCATCAACATCACGAGCCGCACCACGAACACTTCATTTTTCGATCTGGAAGCGTCGGCGGGAAACGCGGCGACCGGCTCCGCGTCCGTGAGCGCAGGAAAATTGTGGGGCGATTTCGGAGTGGGAGTGGCGCTGCAGGCGTTACATACAGACGGATACATCCTCGTGCCTGAGCATCAGCGTGGTTTGGTTGACACACGTGCGGGAACGTCGGACTTAGGTGGAACGTTGACGCTGTCGCAAGGTTTTGGATCGCGCGGACGGGGGTTCATGCGGTTTGGCTCGTTTGGCGAGAGCCGCGACAATGGCACGCCGCTGCAAATCAACGACACGCGGATCACTTCACTCGATCTCGGAACGGATTGGGCCACGGACGGCGCTGGTGAGTTTTCGGTACGTGTTTATGGCTCGGCTGAGAACTTTAATCAAAACTTCACCGCCGTTGCCGCTAATCGCAACTCGGAAACGTTAACTAACCGGCAGCGCAATCCTTCGCAACAAATCGGCTTTGCTTTTCAGTGGCGTCGCTCAATTGGCGATCGACACTCGCTAGCGGCGGGCGCAGAAGGGCGTGACGTTCGCGGCCATAGCGCGGAAACGTTTGTGCGTGCCGGCGGACGGCAGCGATCGTTCGGATTCTTTGCCAGCGACGCGATTCGAATCGGCGGCTGGCTCTTCAACTTTGGCGGGCGCGTGGATCGCTGGCGCAACTACGACGGGTTTCTCAATCGCACCCTCTTTGCGGATCGATCGGAAACGGCGTTTAGTCCGCGCGCTTCGGTATTGAAACAATTTGCTCACGGAATCTCTTTCAACGCTTCCGTGTATCGCGCGTTTCGCGCGCCAACGCTCAACGAGCTTTATCGTAACTTCCGCGTTGGCAACATCGTTACCAACGCAAATTCGGCACTCAGCGCGGAGCGTCTCACCGGCGGCGAGGCGGGAGTGGGCATTGAAGCTTTTAGCGAAAGGCTGTTTATTCGCAGTAATGTTTTCTGGAGCCAGATCAACGATTCGATCGCGAACGTGACGTTAGTCACGACACCAACTCTTATAACCAGGCAACGCCAAAACCTTGGCGCGATTCGTGCGCGCGGCGTCGAGATTGCCGCGATTTTGAAACCAAACCGAAACTGGGAGTTCTCGAGCGAGTATCTATTGACGGACACAACCGTGCTGCGCTTTCCGGCGAACCGCACGCTCGAAGGTTTGCTGGTGCCGCAGATTCCGCGTCACCAGGTGAATTTTCAGGTCAGTTACACGAATGCCGGATGGACGGCCGCGACGCAGGGACGTTTCGTGGGCCGACAATTCGACGACGATTTGAACGCGTTGCCACTCGAGCGATTCTTCACGCTCGACGCGCACGTCTCCCGCGCTGTTTCGGAACGCGCGCGAGTTTTCGTTGCCGCACAAAATCTCACCGGCGTGCGCTACGAGATCAGCAGCACGCCAGTTTTCACACTTGGCCCGCCCGTACTTGTCCGCGCCGGTGTTCGTTTGTCTTTAGGCAGTTTTTGACACGCCGAGCAGTTGTTTTAACTCCGTCGCATTCTTCACCGCTTCACCGCCCGGATCGTTATTGAAGTAGACGTAGATCGCCGACAAGCGGCGGCTCCACTCCTCGATACGTTTGGCCCATGTCTGCAATTGCGCCGCAGAGTACGATCCAAAATACTTCGCGCTAGTCGGACCGTGAAACCGGATGTAAGTGAAGCTCGAGGTGATCTCGTTAGGAATTTTCATGTCGGCGAAGTCGTGGATACAGAACGCGGCTTTGTGCCGCCGCAGAACTTCATAGACTTCCGGCACGAGCCACGTCTCGTCGCGAAACTCAAAGACGTACTTATGTCTGCCGGGTAAGGCTTCGAGAAATTCCGACAGCCGTGCGACGTTTACCTTCCAACGTGGTGGCAGTTGGAAAAGTATCGGGCCGAGCTTTTTGCCAAGCCGATCAGCCGCGAGGAAAAACTTTTCGGAAGACGGTGCGGGGTCTTTCAGTTTCTTCATGTGCGTGATGAAGCGGCTGGCTTTGAGGGCGAATTGGAATCGTGCGGGTGCGGAGTCGCGCCAGTTGTCGAACGTCGTGGCTGATGGGAGATGGTAGAAGCTGTTGTTGATCTCTACGGTGTCGAAGTGTTTTTGGTAGAACTCAAACATTTGCGCGGGTGAGGTGCCTTCGGGATAGAACACGCCGCCGAGCCAGTGTTTGTAGTGCCAACCCGATGTGCCGATATGGATCTTCATCCGTACTCACAGCCCCAGGAACGTGCGCATTCGATCCAGTTCAGCGTCCAGTTCACGCTTGAATGCACGTTCGCGAGGCTGCGAGTCTACATAACCAATGTCACACTGAAGTGCGCCATTCTTCACCGCCACGTTAGCCCAACCGATTACTCGATCGCGCCAGAGGAGGGGCATGGCGTAGTAGCCGAGTTTGCGTTTGGCGACGGGTGTGTAGGCTTCGAAGCGATACTCCCAGTTCCACAACAATTCGAAACGCGCGCGATCGTGGACGAGAGGATCGAACGGCGCCAGGATTCGCACGAGATCCGCAGGCGCGTGGCCAAAGGGATATTCATTAGGCGGATAAAACCAGTCCAATCCAAAATTTATTCGCGCCAGTCTTTTACGAGCGCGTTTTAGCGCATCCGTAAAATCCCTGTCCCACTGTGGCGCCGCATAGCGCAACCGGCGAACATAGTAAGTCAAACCAGACCCACTCAGCGGCGCATAGATCCGCACCACCGCATCCACCAGCGCATCAATTCGTATGCGCCGCTCTGCGGCACTAAGCGCCACCCGCTCCTGCTCGCGCGGCGCATAGATGCGGATCCCCTTCTCGCGTCGCAACACGCGCAACATCCCGTGATAGTGCATCGCATCCATCAAATGTGTAGTCGCATTCGACGAGCCGCCCCAGTAGTTCGTCACCTTCCCGTGCGCGAAGAATTCATCAACCTCACGCGGATGAACTGCGCCACGCTCGCGCATGAAGTCGAGCAGCGATCGCGCTCGCTTTTTGTCGACTTGAGGCGCGGAACCCTTTCGCGGGTGCATCAACGAATACAACGCGCGCGAAACGTATCCATAGTTAATGAAAAAATCTTCTTCAACAGCGAGCGACGCATAGCGCCGTTCCAGCTCACCCGCTTTATAATCCTTCACACGATGCCGCAGGATCAGATCCTGCGCGCGAGCCGGCGCGCGAATCGGATCCGCCTGCACGAACCCCATTTGGTCCAGCGCTCGCTGCAGCGACGTTGGCCCAACGAAGTTGCGAGCAACAGCAAAACGCCGCAGCTCATCGATGCTGGTAGAATTAACCGTTTGGTCCAGGAGCTCCCGATGTCTCATCCTCTACTGAAGACCGCCATTCGTTTTTTCTTTATCTCAATATTGCTGATCTTACCGGTGAAGATTGCCAACGCCTGCCTGTGCGGGCCAAGAGCCAACGTGCTCGAAGCTTACGACGCCGCGGACGAAGTGCTGATTGTACGTGTGCTTTCCCTGGAGACGATAGAAGACCCGACGGGCGGGCGTCCGAATAGCGATAACTCGGTCCTCACTATCGGTCGGGTGGAGCGTGTTTACAAAGGCAGTTCGAAGATCAACGATCAACTCATTTTCGGGCAGAGCCGAATAGTCACCTGCCTCTGGAGTTTCGACAAAAACTCAATCAACAAAGAGTTTCTGTTCTATCTAAAGCGTCCGGAAAAGGCGGAGGCTCGTTGGATTGCGCCACTTTGCGGCCGCTCGACCACGATGGAATTCGCAGGCGAAGATCTTTTGTACCTCGACAACCAGGAAAAGCTCCGCGGTAAAACCCGTGTCTCCGGCATGTATTTCGGCACGCAGCATTCATTGCTCGCCGCCGGCAACCGCAAGATCCGCATCAGCGGCAGTCAGAAAACTTACGAGATATACACCGATGAGAAGGGTGTGTATGAGATCTATGATTTGCCGCCGGGAAAATATCGCATCGAGCCGGAGATACCCGCCGGTTGGCAGTTCCAGGGGTTTTACCCGCGATCGACGACCAGCGTCCGCGCAAAAGCTATGCAAGGTGAATTCGTGCTCGAGCCTAAAAAGCACGCGAACATCGACGTGTTGTTTCGTCCAGCCAACACTATTGAAGGAACTATCGTTGGGCCAAACGGAAATCCCCTGCCTTCCGTCTGCGCGCGTTTATGGCGGTCGGATCAACCAGAGGTCGAAGTGGCATCTGCCTGCACCAACGAGAAGGGCCGTTTTCTGTTCGAGTCAGTGGTGCCTGGTACCTATCATCTGGTTCTCAATCCAGCAAACGAACCGACCAGCGACGCGCCGTTTCCGCGGATTTACTATCCGGGCACGGCGCAGCGTGAGAAAGCTGTTGTGATCGATGTCGGTGTGGGTGATAAGTTGCAGAACCTGAACATGGTGGTCCCGGCAATGCTGGAAACGGTTACAGTCGAAGGCGCCGTTTATTTTTCCAACGGTCGACCAGCACAGAAGCAGACGGTGCGCTTCACCCCTACGTCGTCAAACAACCTCAACGATCTCGCACAGGTTTATACAGACGACAAGGGCCGGTTCTCGCTCAAAGTCTTTAAGGGTTTAACGGGAGACGTTCTCAGCGAGGCCTATGCCTGGGGTGGGATGTTTGAGAACTGCCCCGCATTTGACGCGCAAATGCGGAACAGTTCTCAGAAGATCGCCGGCTTCAAAACGCCCGCGATACGGATCGAGGCGCAACACGACATCCGTAACCTCGTCCTGCGGTTTTCGCTTCCCAAGTGCGAAGCTAAATAATTCGCTCAGTTCCGCGACGTCTGCGATTTGCTGCCGATGTACTTCTCGAACCAGTCAAGGTTCGCCTTCATCGCCGCCAACTGCATCTTCGGCTCTGTTGGACCATGCGGCTGTCGCGGCAGCACCAGCATGCGCGTCTCGACTCCCTGGGCCTTGAGCGCGTTGTAAAATTCGTAGCCCTGCGAGATCGGCACGCGCACATCAGCCTCACCATGCTGAATCATCGTCGGCGTGGTCACGCCTTTGACGTTGAACATCGGCGAGTGCTTTTGATAAAGGTCCATTACTTCCCAGAACTGTCCGCCAAAGTAATCGGGAACAAACCCCGGGATGTCCGCGGTGCCGTTGAAGCTCATCAGGTTTGTCACCGGCGCCCCCGCGGAAGCTGCTTTGAAACGTTTCGTCTGCGTCACAATCCACGACGTCATGAAGCCGCCGTAACTCCAACCCATCACGCCGAGGCGTTCGGGATCGGCAACACCCATCTCGATGACTTTATCAACGCCGGTCATCAAATCCTGGTAATCACCAAAACCCCAATCTTTCGTGTTCGCGCGGCGAAACTCAGTGCCGTAGCCACTCGAGCCGCGCGGGTTGGGCCGCAGGATCGCGTAACCACGCGAGGAGAACGCCGCGAGGGGATAGACGCCGCGCCCACCGATAAACGATTGCACGAATACGCCTGCTGGTCCACCGTGAACGTTCAGGATCGTAGGCACGCGCTGTCCGGCCTGGTAGTTCACCGGATACGTAAGCAGTCCCTCGATCTCTTTTCCGTCTTTCGATTTCCAGCGAATGACTTCGGTCTTGCCGAGTGCGGGCATTTTGAAGTCGGCGTTGACGTTGGTGAGCTGAACCGGCGCGAACGTTTCCACGGAGGCCACGAACGCGTCCGCAGGCGTGGCGGATGTTTGACGGGTAAAGCCAAACATTTTGCCGGAACGGTTTAAGTTGAGCCCGCCGAGCACGGCCGGCGTTGATTTGATCTCGTCGATGCGATTCGCAGCGACGTCGATGACGTACACTTGTGAGCCCGTGCCCTTGATTTCACTGAAATAAATCCGCTTGCTGTCGGCGGACCATCCGGCGATGCCGGGCTGGCCGTCGTACGAGGCCATCAGGGCTTTTGGCTGCCCTCCGCTCGCGGGAAAGATTTGAATGGTTGTGGTCTGCGCCCAGCGCGACGGGTTGTCATTGACGATCAGCGCAATTGACTTTCCGTCGGGCGAATAGAGTGGCGAATCTTCGGCGGCGGGAGTGTTGGCTAACACCGTCACCTTCGCGTTTGCCACTTCGACGATCGATACGTCAGCGGTGGTCCAATCGTTAGCAATCGAAGTTTTGCTATGGCTGAACGCGATGCGCGAGCTATCGCCTGACCAGTCGAAAGCGCCGACGTTATAGTTTGTGGTTGTGAGCTTGCGCGGCTCACGCTTTCCGTTTGCGTCCTTTTCTACCGGCATGACGTAGAGCCGCGACATCTTCAGGTTTTCATCAACCCAACGAAAATCGTTCCGGCCTTTGTCGTTCTTCTCTTCATCTTCAGTTTTCGCATCGGTCATCGTGTAAGCGATGGAGCGACCGTCGGGTGACCATTCGAAGTTCGCCACCGCGCTCTTGAGATCGGTTAACGGCTCGGCTTCACCGCCGTCGATACTCAGACGATAAAGATTGTTTCTGTTCTCTTTGCGATTAGAGAGAAACGCGATCCACTTACCGTCGGGCGACCATTTGGGATTAGTCGAAGACTTGTCGCCGAAAGTGAGCTGGATGTTTTGTTTGGTGGCGACGTTAGTCATCCAGATTTGCGTGATGAACTCGCTCTTATCGGGCGTGGTGACAGACTCGTTGATGGTGTAAACGATGCGACTGCCATCGGGGGAAACGCGCGGCGCGCCGACGGCTTTTAGTTTGATGTGCATCTCCGGTTCCCACATTTGCGCTGATGCGGCGGAGGCAAAAAGGACGACGAGAATGGAAGCGGTAGCCAGGGCTTTCATTGATGGGTTCTCCTGAATTGAAGTGGGCATCTTTTACCACAGATCGCGCGAATTACACAGGTTTTAGTGTAGTCTGTGCACTTGTGATTAACCTCTCCGACATTCAGGATGCACGGCACATAATTTCGCATCATGCGGTTCGCACGCCGCTCGTGCGTTTCAACGTTGATTCCGCACCCGCGGAGATTTATCTCAAACTGGAAAACCTGCAACCGATCGGTGCGTTCAAGATACGTGGCGCCGCCAACGCGATGGCGCGGCTGTCGCCTCGCGAGCTCGAGCGTGGCGTTGTTACCGCATCGGCGGGCAACATGGCCCAGGGGGTGGCGTCGTGCGCGCGGTCGCTGGGTATTCCGTGCACCGTGATCGCTCCGGAGACGGCGCCGGAGACGAAGATAAAAGCGATCGAGCGGCTTGGTGGACGAGTCATCAAAGTTTCGTTCGCGGAATGGTGGCGCGCGTTCGAGGAACGTGCGTACCCGGGTGTTGCCGGAACGTTCATACACTCGTTCGACGATCCGAATGTGATGGCCGGCAATGGCACGATTGCGTTGGAGATACTGGAAGACCTCGAAGATCCGGATGCGGTAGTGATTCCGTGGGGCGGTGGCGGACTGACATGCGGGATCGCTTCAGCACTGCGGCAACTACGACCCGAATGCAAAATCTTCACGGCAGAAGTCGCGACGGCAGCGCCGCTCAGCGCTTCGATGACGGCGGGCTTTCCAACTGAGGTCGATTACCAGCCGTCATGGGTCGACGGGATTGGCGCGAAAGCGGTGTTTCCGCAAATGTTTGAACAAGCGCGGCAGTTGATCAACGGATCATTGGTCGCGGATCTGATTCCGTCGCTCACGCGCTACGCCTGATGATCGCTCACAACCACGTCGTCGCCGAAGGCGCCGGCGCCTGTCCCGTTGCTTGTGCACTTAGCGGCAAAGCAGGAACCGGAAAAATCGTCTGCATTGTTTCCGGCGGCAACATCGATTTTGCGAAACTCTCTCGAATCCTTAACAACGAACTCTAACACTTCACGCGGTGGAAACTACCGTTGCACTTCCGAGTTACGTTTGTGACGCCGTGCTGACATAACGATCTAAATCAACGAGCAGGGGAAAGGAGAACGGACATGTCATCGAGATATGACGATCGTGATTACGATCGTGAAGGTCAGAATCGAGGCCGTCGCTCGGAGTCAGACTACGGTCGCTCCTGGGGTGGACGGTCGCAAGGACGCTACCAGTACGGAGACAACGACCGCGAGAACGAAAGCTACGGCAGTTCACGCAATTATGGAAGCGAGTCGCGTGGACGCGGCGCCGAGTCCAGCGGTCGAGGTCGCGAATACGGCAGCGGGCGCGGCAGCGAGTATGGCGGCAGGGGCGAATACGGCGGCGGCGGAAGCGAGTACAACCGAGGTGGTGAATCCGGTGGCCGGTATTCTTCCGGTTCGCGTGGTGATTACCAAAGCGGACGGCAGACCTACGGCAGTTACGGTCGCGGCAGTTCGGAAGGCGAACGAAACGACGTTGAGGATCGCGACGAGAGATACGGCGGTTACAAAGGAGGCTACGGACAGGGTTACAACCAGGGGTCCGGCAGCTACGGCCGCGGTTATAACGAATCGTCACGCGGTTCGAGCGAGTCGTCGCAACGATATAACTACCCATCGGGCCGTTCGAGCCAGTCGTACGGCGAACGCGGAGGAAGTCTTGACTACGATCGCGGCGGCATCGGCGGCAGCGAATCGCGTTACGGCGAAGGAGAATCACGCAACTGGACCGGTGACGATCGCAGTAGCCAAAGCGACAAGAGAGATTGGAGCGGAAGCTACAGCAGCAGACCATCTGGTAGTCAACAGTCGCGCGGTGACTGGAGTGGCAGCTATGGCGGCCAACAGTCGCGCAATTGGAGCGACGAAGGACGTTGGAGTGACGATCGCGGTCGTGGCCAGGAGCCGCGCGGCTGGTGGGATCGCGCTTCGGACGAAGTTGCTTCGTGGTTTGGTGATGAAGAAGCAGAACGTAGACGTCGCCTGGATGCGCGGCGCAGTCGTGGACCAAAAGGTTACCAACGATCCGACGAACGTATTAGAGAGGACGTCAACGATCGGCTTACCGACGATTACTACGTCGACGCTTCGGACATAGAAGTGCAGGTCAACGCTGCGGAAGTGATCCTTACAGGTACCGTGAACAGTCGCAACGAAAAGCGGCGCGCCGAAGATCTCGCGGAATCCGTAAAGGGCGTGAATAACGTCGAGAATCGCATCCGTGTGAAACAAGGTGATCGCAGCGCCTACAGCCAACTCGACTCGACCGGAGCTTCGGCCAGCACGATGAGCTCCGCGGCCGCAGGCGCAACCGGCAGCAGTGGCCTCGGTACCGAAAGTGGCACTGGCATCCCCAGTGGCACAGGCCTCGGCGACAGTGCGGGCACTGGCAGCAGCAGACACACAGGCAGCATGGGCACCGGCAGCAGCATGGGCGCCGGCAACACGGGCATTGGCAGTAGCCTCGCTACCGGAAGCAGCTTAGGCTCCGAAAGTAGCCTCGGCACGAGCGGCAGCAGCACAGGAACCGGCACGGGCACTGAAACCGGAACTGGCTCGAGCACGGGCAGCGAAACGGGAGCCGCAACCAAGTCCAGTAGATCGAAATCTACCGGCAGCGGATCCTGATCCGCCTCGTTCGAATTTGCGGCTGTGGTCATCACCGCGGACAGCGGCTGAGACCGCGCCACAAAGAAGCGCCCCACTGGGTCACCGGTGGGGCGCTTTTAGTTGCTCCATCTCTTTAACCAACTACGCGTTAATAGAAAACACTGCGAAAGGAAACGGCTTACACCATGAGAGAGGTCTACGCTTTTACGACGGCGGTGAACTAATCTACAATAACCGCCGCACTTTAGGCCCAGTAAACTCCCCCGAAATTTTGGCCTTGTCGCTCCCCACGCATAAAAAAGTTGGCCGCTACGAAATCTGCTCCCAGCTCGGCGCGGGCGGTATGGGTGAGGTTTATCTCGCCAACGACACCAGACTCGACCGCAAAGTCGCCCTAAAAATCCTGCCGGCTGACGTCGTCGACCAACAATCCGGCGCTCCAAGCGACCGCGTGCGTCGTTTCATACAAGAAGCCAAAGCCGCGTCCGCCCTAAATCATCCAAACATTCTCACGATCTACGAGATCGACGAGGTCGACGCCGAGCATTTCATCGTTACCGAGTTTGTCGACGGCGAAACGCTGCGCGATCGCATCAGAGGCGGGCCATTCATCACCGCGGACATTATCGACATCGGAATCCAGGTCGCGGGTGCACTCAGTGCCACGCACGCCGTCGGCATCATTCATCGCGACATCAAACCGGACAACATCATGTTGCGCCGCGACGGCATCGTCAAAGTGCTCGATTTCGGCCTGGCTAAACTCACGCGGGAGCGCCAGCCACTCGAAACCGACTCACTCGCGCCGACACAAAACATGATCAATACCGCGTACGGCATGGTGCTGGGCACCGCCCATTACATGTCACCCGAACAGGCGCGCGGATTTGAACTCGATGCCCGTACGGACATCTTTAGCCTGGGCTGTGTGCTTTACGAAATGATCGCCCGCTATCAGCCATTCGCTGGGCCGACCGCGCTGGACGTCATGTCGGGAATTCTCCATCGCGAGCCGGAATCATTGATCAAGTATTTGCCGGATGGTCCACTCGAGCTCGATCGCATCATCGCGCGCGCGATGCGCAAGGATCGCGCGGAACGCTATCAAACCATCCAGGATCTGCTGATCGATCTCAAAGACCTTAAGCGAGAGCTGGAAAGCTCTCTACCGCGATTGTCCGTGTCGCGAACGAGTGGCAGCATTCTGGCGGAGGGCGTGCCGGAGAAATCGATCGCCGTTCTTTACTTCGAGAACATGAACTCCGAGAGCGACAGCGATTACTTCTGCGCCGGCATGACCGAGGACATCATCACCGACCTGTCGAAGATCAAAGAGCTGAAAGTCGTCTCGCGCACCGACGTACTTCCCTTTCGCAAAAAAGAGGTGAACACACGTCAGGTCGGCGATGCGCTGCGTGTAAATTACATCCTCGAAGGCAGCGTGCGTACGGCCGGTAACCGGATTCGCATCACGGCCCAGCTCATCAGCGTGCGTGATGGTTATCACCTGTGGGCCGAGCGTTTCGATCGCCTCGTGGAAGACATTTTCGATCTCCAGAACGAAGTCTCACAGAAGATCGTCGACGCGCTCAAGATCTCGTTGACCGAATCGGAGCGCCAGGCGCTGGCGCAGAAACCCACTGACGATTTGCGTGCCTACGATTCGTACATGCGAGGCCGCGAGCTGCTCTACTTAAAAGGACGCCGCAACACCGAGAAAGCGATCCAGATGTTTGAAGACGCGGCCGCCATCGATCCGCATTTTGCCGCTTCGTACGCCGGACTCGCCGAAGCCTACTCATCGATGTACGAGTGGTACGACGGAAACTCCGCGTGGCTGAGCAAGGCGATCGAGATGAACCAGCAGGCGCTGGCCCTCGATCCGTCGTCCGTAGATGCGAAGTTCGGCATCGCGATGGTCTACTTTCATCAGCAGCGGTTTAGCGAGTCGAAGCGCAACCTGGAAGCGATTCTCAAGGAAAAGAAGAATTTCTACCCCGCTTATCTGCGGCTGGGCATGATCGCCGAAATCACCGGGGATCAGGACGAGGCGTTGCAGCATTACCGCCGGGCGGCGGAGTTGAAGCCGTACGACGAAGATCCTTTTATGTATCTGGTCGGCGTTCACCGGCGGCTCGGAAATGTTGCAGCAGCTGAAGATGCGGCTCTGAAGGTGCTCGAAATCACCTCGCGCAAGCTGGAGGCGAGTTTAGACGACATAATTGTAATGAGCCGTTTAGCCGAGGCTTATGCGCGTTTTGGTAGTAGAGAGGAAGCAAACGCGACTCTGAGACGGGTCCTGGAGCTGGAGCCGAATGATGGTCTGGCGGTTTACAACTGCGCTTGTGCGTATGCATTGCTCGGCGACAAGCGATCTTCGTTCGTTTTGCTACGACGCGCTTTTGCGAGCGGTTTCCGCGCCGTGGCCCACTGGGCCAGGACCGACGACGCCTTTGATAATTACCGTGACGACGTCGAGTTTCAGCAGTTAGTCGCTGAGTTTCGCTAATTGAAACGGAGATAATAATAATGCCTAAATACGTAATTGAACGTGTGGTGCCGGGCGCGAGCAACATGAGCCCGGCGGAGTTGAAAACGTTGTCGCAGAGATCCTGTAACGTCCTGAATCAGCTTGGACCACAGATCCAGTGGGTCCAGAGTTACGTCACGGACAACAAGATCTATTGCGTCTACATCGCACCTAATGAAGAATTGGTCCAGGAACATGCGCGGCTCGGCGGTTTCCCCGCCAATCACGTCGCGCAAGTGAAAACCATGATCGACCCGACTACTTCTGAAGATTGATGTCGCACATGTAACAGTTGCAGATGAAACCTCAGACGACGGTCTCCACCAAGCTGCCGTCGCTCGACGCGGCCACTGAATGGCTCAATCGAACGACGGCAGAACTCGGGGAAACGAAAAGCCTGGAAACGAAGGGTCACCCGACACTTGTTCATTTCTGGTCTATCAGTTCCGAAACCTCGAAAACTAACCTCGCGCAGGTAGCGCAGTTGCGCGACCAGCGCAAGCGCGAAGGACTGCGCGTTATCGCCGTCCACTCGCCGCAATCCGCTAGCCGAAAAAGACTCGCGCGCCGTGCGGGACGCAATCACGAGATTAAATCTTACGGAACCGTGCGCGCTCGATAACGATCAGCGCCTGCGCGACGTGTTCGCAGCCGCACCGGATGATCTTCCCACTTACTACCTGTTCGACACCGAAGGAAAACTTCGGAGCTCAACTGACCGGCGCAACCGGTGTCGATGCGATCGAAGACGAGTTTGATCAACTCGTCACTGAGCTGCGCTCGCAGTTTCCGTTTTGCCCGTCCTGCGAAACCTTTCTCAACCAGGAAGCGATGTTCTGTGCAGATTGCGGTTTGCCGTTGACATTGCCGGGCTCGGGAGTCGCGCATCCGTACTACGAAAGCCAGTATCAGGGTTCTTTGCCGACCGTTCGACTCTTTGATCTCGATCCATTGGTCGGCCATGTTATCGACGGCAAGTACGAGTTGGTGGCCAAGCTGGGCGAGGGCGGGATGAGTGTCGTCTATCGCGCGCGGCGCGCGCACATCGGAGACGACGTTGCGGTAAAGATCCTGCTCGGCAAGTTTGTTAAGGACGATGCGGCGCTCGCGCGCTTTCGTCGCGAAGCTCGTGCTGCCGCGATGTTACGTCACCCAAACGTCATCACGATTCACGATTTCGGCGAAACTGACGACGATAAGGCGCCGGCTTATATCGTGATGGAGTTTGTCAGAGGCACGCCGTTGCGTGAATTGTTGAAGACGGAAACTCAGTTTTCAGTCGAACGCGCGGTGCGCTTGATGCGCGGGATCTGTGCGGGTGTTAGTGCGGCTCATCGTCAGGGAGTCGTTCATCGCGACTTGAAACCGGAGAACATCCTCGTCGTGGCACCCGACGATGATTTTGAGTTTGAGAGTGTGCGGGTGGTCGATTTCGGTCTGGCGAAGCTGCTGGCAGATGCGGGTGCGGGTCCGGCAGGATCAGTGGTCGGCACGCCTTATTACATGTCGCCCGAGCAAGGCATGGGCGAGCCGCTCGACACGCGTTCGGATGTTTACAGTCTTGGGGCGATGTTTTATGAGCTGCTGTCCGGCAAGCGACCGTTCGACGCGGAGACGGTTTCCGGTGTGATCAACCGTCACTTGTATGAACCGCCGACGCCGCTTTCCGCGTCACTCGGCATTCCGCGAAGAATCTCGACGGCGATCATGCAAGCCCTGTCTAAGGATCCGGACGAGCGACCGCAGACTGCCGGGGATTTAGCAAGACTATTCCTTTAAGCTCCCCACTGAGCTAAAATTCCCCCTATGAAATCTTCCCCCTTGATTTCCCTCTTTCTCTTTCTCACTTTGGTTTGCGGCTCCGTTAACTCCACCTGGACGAACGCCGCGGTTGCCGGTGAAGAGTGGCGTCCACTCGAGCCCAGCGACCTGGCTCTCAAGTCCGCCGTCGTGGATCCGACCGCCGATGCCGAAGCTATCTTCTGGGACATCCGCATCGATGATGGTGGCCAGGACGATCTGGTTCTCTCGCATTACGTGCGCATCAAAATCTTTAACGAGCGCGGACGCGAGCAACACAGCAAGATCGATATTCCATATCTTAGCCGGGTCAAGATCAAAGACATCGCGGCCCGCACGATCAAACCGGACGGATCGATAGTCGAGCTCGCCAAGGATGACATCCTCGAGAAGACAGTCATCAAAACCAGCGGCTTGAAGTTGCGCACCAAGACTTTCGCGTTTCCCGGGATCGAGCCCGGCGCGATCATCGAGTACAAGTGGAAGGAAGTGATCTCAAACGCTTCCGCCAACGATCTTCGGCTGCAGTTTCAGCGCGACATTCCGGTTCAAAAAATCACCTATCACCTGAAACCGGCGTCTTCGACGCGCGTGGACGTGCGCGCCTTTAATATGGACACGCCGGAGTTCGAGAAGGAGAAGAACGGCTTTCACATCACGACGGTTAAAAACATGCCGGCGTTTCGCGAAGAGCCGATGATGCCGCCGGAAGATAACGTGCGCTCGTGGGCCATGGTTAAGTACGCGAATATCTTTTCGTTACTACTCGGCTACGAAATGCTGGCGGTTCAAGTGCAGGTTGGCTTTGAGCCGTTTATGAAAGTCGATAAGGAGATCAAGGAAAAGGCTGCTGAGATCACCGCGGGAGCGTCTACGCCTGAAGAAAAGCTGCAAAAGATTTTCGATTTCGTGCGCGCCAACGTTAAAAACACGAGCGACGCCAACTCCGGCTTTACCGATGACCAGATCGAAAAGCTGAAAGACAACAAGAAACCTTCCGACACGCTTAAACGCGGCGTAGGCTCGGCGATGGACGTCAATCTTCTTTTCGCGGCATTAGTAAACGGTGCGGGGATGGAAGCATGCATCGCCCTCGCGCCGGATCGCGGTCAGCGGCTGTTTGACCGAAACGTTGTTATTCCCGGCGCGCTGCGGCCCTCTAACATCGCCGTTCGGGTTGATAAGTTTAAGGTGTGGACGTTTTTTGATCCTGGTTTGCAATACATCACGCCGGGAATGTTGCGATGGCAGGAAGAAGGCGTTGAAGCGCTGATCGTCAAAGGCTCCAGTCCAGCAGCCTGGGCACGGACACCTTTGTCGCCGCCGGAGAAGTCGAAAGAGAAACGCACGGCTACTTTGCGGCTTGATGAAAACGGCACGCTCGAGGGCGACGTCACTGTCGAGTACACGGGACACCTGGCGGTCGAACGCAAACGACAGAACGACGAGGATTCGCCGGCGCAGCGTGAAGAGAATTTGAAGGAGATGGTGACGAAGCGGCTGAGCACCGCCGAACTGACGAATATCGTTATTGAAAACGCGACCGATCCCGTGAAGCCGTTTATCTACAAGTATCACGTGCGCATTCCGGGATACGCGCAGCAGACAGGTAAGCGACTATTCTTTCAGCCCGGTTACTTTGAAAAGGGCGCCAATCCCTTGTTCAGCGCGGGCACACGACGTTATCCGATCTATTTTCGTTACCCGTGGTCCGAAGAGGACAAGATAACGATCGCCCTACCGAAAGGTTACACGCTGGATAATGCGGATCGTCCCGCGCCGATCAATGCGGGCATCTCTAAACATGAGATAAACATGGGCGTGACTCAGGACCAGACCGTGCTCCACTACAATCGCACCTTTTTCTTCGGTCAACGCGACCTGCTGCTCTTTGACGTGGAAAAGTATGAAGCCCTCAAACACCTATTCGATAACATAAACCAGGCTGACAATCACATCATCCCGCTCAAACAAATTAGCGCACCAAAGTAAGTTCGCAGCTGAGGCTCTAAAGTAAGTTCGCAGCTCAGCGCTCTAAAAGTAAGTTCGCAGCTCAGCGCTCCAAAAGTAAGTTCGCAGCTCAGCGCTCCAAAACTAAGTTCGCAGCTCAGCGGTAGTTTTGCATCGTCCCTCCGCTCTAGTTTTGCACCGCGGCTCCGCCGTCCGATGTGAGGCGGGGCTCTGCCCCGCCGTCCGCTCTTCAAAAGGAATTCGGGCTACGCCCCTGGTTCGGCCTTTGGCCCACAAACACTCAGGGCAGAGCCCGAACCAGGGGCATAGCCCCCACCTAAATTACACGACAACGGCGGGGCGCAGCCCCGCCTCACATCCGGCGGCGAAGCCGACTTTCAAGGTAAGAGAAACGTTCAAAATGTGATGCTGTAGCTCGGGGCGGGGCAGAGCCCCGACCTCACGATCGGACGAGCGAAGCCGATATTCAAGGTAAGAGAAACGTTCAAAATGTGATGCTGTAGCTTGCGCCGGGATTGCGGCCGCGTTCGAGGATGACGCCGAACTGGTGGCGCCCGTGCGTGTAGTTCAATAAGGGGTGGACGCGCACGCCGTCGAAGACCGCGGTCGCGGTCCAACGCTCCGCAATATGAATATTGAGCCCGCCAATCGCGCGCGTGCGGTGTTCGAAAGTGCCGTAAGCGACGCCTACGTAAGGCGCGATTGGAAGTCGAGTTTGCTCGCGCAGATTCTTGCTTAACGTTGCATAGAACGATTGTCCCGAGGGCGTGCCGATGCGATCGGAGCTGGTGCCGAGAATCAGCGCAGGGCGTGAGGGAGTTTCCGTAAGTATCAGAAGATTTGCGAGTGGACTGACCTTCTTCGCGAGCGGGTTGTACTCAATGCCTGCCGTAAGGCGTGGATGAAAGCGATAAGTAAGCGTGTTGCGCCACTTCGCGCGGTCTATCTGGTTCGCGATTACCCGCACACCGTAAGTCCATTTCGAGCTGTCTTGTGCAGCCCCGCTCACGGCGCGGCCCTCGCCGGGTCAAAGCGGTCAAGACGGCACGCTGGAAACATCGGCAGGCCGAGTTCGCGCTGACGCAACCGACTTCTTTTCCGACGCAGCCAACAGCGCATCGAGCTGTGTTTTCAACTCCGCCTCCGTTACAGGCTTTCTGCTGCTCCACACGATCTTGCCCGTGCGATCGATGATCGCCGTGCCCGGAAGTGCTGGTCCCAGACCAAACCTGCCCATGTCGGCGACACTTGCTTCCAGCCACACGGGAAAGTTGACCTTCACTTCTTTGATGAACTTCAACACGTCCTTCCTGGCGTCAGCCAAATCCGCGGTCGCGCCAATCACCTGCACGCCATACGCAGCATAGTGATTTTGAATCGCGGCCAACGCCGGCATCTCTTCACGACACGGAAGACAGTACGTGGCCCAAAAATTCAAAACTACAATACGCCCGCGAAAACTGCTCAGCTTCTGACGCGCGCCGGAGAGATCGACGAGCTCGAGCTCCGGTTCGCCGACAAGCGCCGGAGTTTGCTCGGTAGCGGCCGGCGCTTCAGCCAGCACAGTGAGTGAATCGACTTTTACGAAATTTACGTTCTGCTTCTTTCTGGTTTGTCCGGCGACGCGCACGCGCTGGCCGATAAACGACAACCAATTCTTGCCGGGCCTTTTATACTTGCCGTTTTCGAGTTGATAGAAGGTCGTATTTCCGCTGCCGTCCAGCACCGCGAGCAACGTCGGATCGCCGTTAGCGACGCACTCCGCCGCCTTTTCCAGATCAGCTTTACTACCGTAAGGAACTTGCGTGCGATCGGCCCTGACCCAACAATCCTGACAACAAACGATTTGTCCCTCCAGCGACGTTGTCTGGCCAAACACCGGCGTCGCGCTGAGTATAACGGCAGCAACAAGAACGCTTAAGATCACAAGGCATCTCATTTTGTGACTATTTCTCCCGGCTCTTCCCTTTTCGCGTCAAAAATAGACTTGGTTGAGGAGTTTAGCATGAGAGTTGTGCATTGGGCCGCAGGCGCGTTTGCGTTAGCCGTGCGCCGCAGGCGCGTTTGCATTTGCCGTAGCGCCGCAGGCGCCTTTGCGTTAGCCGTAGCGCCGCAGGCGCGTTTGCATTTGCCGTAGCGCCGCAGGCGCGTTTGCATTTGCCGTAGCGCCGCAGGCGCGTTTGCATTTGCCGTAGCGCCGCAGGCGCCTTTGCGTTAGCCGTAGCGCCGCAGGCGCAGTAGAAGGTAGCCAGGGGCAAGCGCGCAGCGCGCAGCCCCTGGATCGGTATGGATGAGAATTTCAGGCCCGACGGGCCGACAGAAACCACGGTGCGCGTCTGTCGCCCCTGCGGGGCTCGGGCGCTTTTTGGGGATGATCCAGGGGCTGCGTGCTCGCTACGCTCGCGACTGGCCCCTGGCTACCTTCTACTGCGCCTGCGGCGCTGAGCAATCCGTTGCGCGCTACTGCGCCTGCGGCGCTGAGCAATCCGTTGCGCGCTACTGCGCCTGCGGCGCTGAGCAATCCGTTGCGCGCTACTGCGCCTGCGGTGCTGAGCAATCCGTTGCGCGCTACTGCGCCTGCGGTGCTGAGCAATCCGTTGCGCGCTACTGCGCCTGCGGTGCTGAGCAATCCGTTGCGCGCTACTGCGCCTGCGGCGCTGAGCAATCCGTTGCGCGCTACTGCGCCTGCGGTGCTGAGCAATCCGTTGCGCGTAGCGATCTGTTTGCCAGCACCTACTAATTTCAGCGAGCAGGGTGCTGCACGAATCGCGCGCGCGTTATCGCGATGCGTTGTTGCGGATCGAAGGTGAAGAACGATTCGAAGGTTTACAAAACTTCTTCGCCGCCGTGCAGCAGCTCACAGAGGAGCGACGGCTCTCGCGTATCGTCTATCTGGTCGAGAAACCAGCGCACTGACTTGTTCGGTGCGGAATTGGAGTTTGCGCAAGCCAACTCGTTGTAGCAGATTGTCGAAACGCGGATCGGAACGAAGCGGGTCCAGGATCGGAAAGACATTCATGTAGGCGATATAGTAAGAACGCTCTTCATAAGCTTTCTCCAGCCAGAAAAACGCCCGCTCTTTATCACCGAGGCCGACGTAAACGTTGGCGAATGCCGCCGCCGTGACATAGCGCTTTTTGTTCAGCTCCAACAATTCGTCGAGAACTTTCGTCGCGTCATCCTTGCGGCCCGCAAGTCCATACACAAGACCCAAAATCCCGAGGGCGCCGGGCACGCGATCTGATAACGCGACTGCTTTTTCCGCGGCGGCAACAGCTTCCGCGAAACGCCCGCTCGCGGCATAAGCATGTCCCATCACCCAGTACGCCTGGTAATGATTTGGATCCATCGCGATCACGTTGCGCAGTTGTTCGATCGCTTCGTCATAGCGGCGCGCGTTTTCGAGCAGGAAGCCTCGTTGCACGCTGATCGAAAGCGAAAACGGATCGAGTTCACGCGCACGATTCGAAGACGCGATCCCTTCGTCGATCAATCCTTTCGCCATCAAGTGGCTCGCGTAAAGATTGTGCGCGTTCGCGTAGTTCGGGTTGAGATCGAGGGCGCGTTTGAGCGACTGCTCGGCAGCGTCCCAGTTCCAGTTGAAATGGTGCACGAAACCGAGTGCGGTGTGAGCTTCAGCGAGACCACTATCGAGCGCGAGCGCTTTCGTCGCGGCTTCTTCGGCCTGTTGGCGCGCGTTCAGCGGCGGCACCGCCCCAACCTGGACGGTGCCCATCGAGTTGTAACAGTCGGCGAGTCCCGCATACGGGAGGGCGTAGCCGGGATCTTCCTTGATCGCGTTCTGAAAGTGTTCGATGGCTTTTTGCAAATTCTCTTCGGTGCGTTTGTTCCAGTAGAGATAACGTCCCTGGAGATAATCGTCGAACGCCTTCGGCCGCACCGGCCGTCCGGCGGTCGCGCCGGGTTGGACCGTGGCTGCTGTCTTCGCCTGCACTTCGCGCGCGATGGCTTGCGCGATCTCACTCTGCATGGTGAGCACGTCTTTCACGTCGCGTTCGTAAGTTTGCACCCAAAGATGCGTGTCGCTCGGTGCGTGGATCAACTGCGCGCGCACCAGGACGCGATCGCCCGAACGTTGGACCGTTCCCTCGACGACGCCATCGACCTTTAATTCACTCGCGATCTCCGGCAACGGTTTAGTCTTGCCTTTGTAATGCATTGAAGACGTGCGTGAGATAACACGCAGTCCGTTAATCCGCGCGAGGTCGCCGATTAGGGCGTCAGTCATACCGTCGACGAAATATTCCTGAGACGAATCGCCGGAAAGGTTTTCGAGCGGCAAAACCATGACCGAAGAGATCTGGAGTCGTTCGGGAGCGGGACGGCGTGTCCAACTAACCACGCCCGCAAGTGCAAGGGCGAACACGGCGATACCTATTGCGATTAGTAAGGTTTGCCTGAACGGAGTCCAGCGAGTCTCAGCGACAAAACGCGGAGCTAAGGTTTCCGCCGGAGTTTCTTCACGAACCTCAAACCCAACCTCACGGACATCGGCGACAAAGCGGTAACCCTGCCCGGGAATGGTCGCGATGTACTGGCTCTCGCTACGGCTGTCGCCGAGCGCCTTCCGCAATGCCGTGATGCTTTGGTTGAGGTTGTTCTCCTCAACGACCGTGTCGCCCCAGACCCGTTTCAGCAACTCATCCTTCCCGATCGTCTTTCCCCGCACCTCGACGAGCGCCAGCAGTGTCTCAAAAGCCTTCGGCGTGAGACGCACCGCCTCGCCGTCTCGCACTAACCGCCGCTTGGCGGCGTCGAGAACGAACGGTCCGAATTGGTAACAGGGCGTTTCCGGGGCGGACATCGGGCTTTCAGAACTGTCTTCAGAAAGATTCAGTAGGTTTCACAGCACTTTTAGCTGCTTTTCGGCTCCAGTTTGCGCAATGGAGTGTATCACTGCAACCCCATTGAGGAGAGAAAAGATGAGCTACAAACAACTGATTCGGTGCCTTGTGATTGGAGCGGTTTTAATCAGCACGACCGTGCAGGCCGCTGCTCGCAACACCACCACCCCAACCCTTTTAACGGAAGATGTGATCCTGCAATGGAACCGCGTCCTCCTGGATACGGTTCGCACGCCCGGACAACACCCGGCCACGATCATGCAAGTCCGTAGTTACGCAATCATGCACGCGGCGATGTTTGACGCCGTGAATTCGATAGACGGGACCTACACGCCTTATCTAACAGATGTACCGGGAACCCCGCAGGCTTCGCTTGAAGCGGCGGCAGCACAGGCCGCCCACGACGTTCTGGTCGGACTGTACCCAACGCGCAAAGCCATCTTCGACGCCGAGCTGGCCAATTCCTTGCTCGGCATCGAGGAGAACCGGGCGCAACAAGGAATCAGAGTCGGCCAGATCGTTGCCGAACGAATGCTTGCAGCACGCGCGAATGACGGCTGGAACGTAACTCCGCCGGCCTATTCGCTATCCGCAACGCCGGGTAACTGGCAACCAACGCCGCCGGCGAATTCACCGGCAACATTCACCCACTATCCTTCAGTGACGCCGTTTGGCATCAAGTCGCCAGACCAGTTCATGCCAAATCCGCCACCCGCGCTGAGCAGCGAGCAGTACGCCGCGGATCTCGAGGAAGTAAAACAACTCGGCGCGTTGAATAGCGCGATTCGCACCGCGGATCAGACCAAGGTGGCGCAGCTCTGGGCCGGAGTTAACACGCCCACAAACTTCCTGTTCGTCTGGAACAACGTGGCGCGTGCAGTAACAAGTGCCCAGCAGAGTTCCACTGTGGAAAAAGCGAGACTGTTTGCACTAATCAACATCTCGCTTCACGACGCCTTGCAGGTCACGTTTGCCAGCAAGTTCAACTATGCCTTGTGGCGGCCGGTGACGGCGATCCGGCGTGCGGATGAAGACGGAAACGCGAGCACCACAGCCGATCCGGCGTGGTCGTCGTTGATTGCTGCACCGCCGTATCCGAGTTACGCGGGAAACATGGCCGCGATTGGCACTTCGCAGGCCACGATCCTCGCGCTGTTCTTCGGACGCGACGACATCCGTTTCCAGCACACGTGGGAAGGAGCGGGCGGCGCGACGCGTTCGTATGCCGGGTTCAACGCCATGGCCAACGAACAGGAGCGCGCGCGTGTTTATGGTGGCATTCACTTCACCTTTGACAACGTCGCGGGACAGTCAGTGGGAAGGAATGTGGCGAATTACGTGTTTCAAAACGTGATGCGTAAGCGCGACTGCGCTCACTAACGTCATGTAAAATCCTGTAATCCTGTCTACCTTCTTGACAGGATTACAGGACTAGCAAGATGGACAGCTTTAAGCAAGCACCTCCGACTCTTGGCAATCAATACGAAGACGATCGCGTGCTGCGATCGTATCTGGCGCGTGTTTGCCCGCGCGAAGTTCTAACCGAAATCGAGCCCTCGTTGTTTGAGATGGGCCGGCTTGCCGGAGCGGACCTTTACCAGTTCCAACTCGCCGATCGTTTGCACGAGCCGCGCCTGGTCCAATGGGACGCGTGGGGAAATCGCATCGACAAGATCGAGTTGACGCCTCTCTGGCAGCTTGCCGAGCGCATCGCGGCCGAGCACGGCGTGGTCGCCACCGCTTACGAACGCAAACACGGCGCTCTTTCGCGAGTTCACCAGTGCGCCCTCGCCTACCTGTTCACACCTTCGACCGACATTTATAGCTGCCCGTTGGCGATGACCGACGGCGCTGCGCGCACGTTAATGGTTTCCA
The DNA here is from genome assembly GCA_963728575.1 of uncultured Acidobacteriota bacterium. Taxonomy (GTDB): domain Bacteria; phylum Acidobacteriota; class Blastocatellia; order Pyrinomonadales; family Pyrinomonadaceae; genus PSRF01. Next base: position 117,401 of record CAVSKT010000001.1, on the reverse strand, counting down.
GAAATGAAACGTTGATCCAACGTGCTGTGCCGCATTTGATCGCTCGTGAGCCATCCGAGTTTTGGACCGCGGGCCAATGGATGACCGAGCTCACGGGCGGATCCGACGTAGGTCTGTCAGAGACGATCGCGCGCGCAGAACCCGGCGACGATTCAAGCGGGCGAAAGTTTCGCTTGTACGGCCGGAAATGGTTTACGTCGGCGATTGCCTCGCAGATCGCGCTCACGCTCGCGCGGCCCGAAGGCAATCCCCCGGGCGGACGCGGTCTCGCACTCTTTTACGTCGAGACGCGTGACGAGCAAGGACGTCCGCAAAACATTCAAATCAATCGTTTGAAAGACAAGCTCGGCACGCGCAAAGTTCCGACTGCTGAGCTGACACTCGACGGAACTCCCGCAGAACTTGTGATGGGCACCGGCGATGGTGTGCGCAATATCACGCCACTACTGAACATCACGCGTTTGTGGAACGGCATCAGCGCGGTCGCACTCATGCGCCGCGGACTCGCACTCGCATTTGACTATGCCGGCAAGCGCGTGGCCTTCGGTTCCACGCTGGCCGACAAAGCATTGCACATGGATACATTGCGTGAATTAGAAGCCGAGGCGGAAGCTGCGTTTCAGCTCGCGTTTTATGTGGCCGAGTTGACAGGACGCAGTGAGGCCGGCGAAATGGGTGAACACGACGCCTCGTTGCTGCGCGTGCTCACGCCGATCATGAAATTAACCACCGGCAAGCAAGCGGTCAACGTCGCGAGTGAAGTGCTTGAGTCGTTCGGTGGCGCGGGTTATGTGGAAGACACGGGCCTGCCGGTGTTGCTGCGAGACAGTCAGGTATTGCCGATCTGGGAAGGTACGACTAATGTACTCGCACTCGACACGCTGCGCGCGCTGGGCACAGGCGAATCGCTTGCGCCGTTAGTGACGGTTGTGAATGGGATGTTGGAGTCAGTGCGAGACGCGCAGCTAAAGAGCTGTGCCAACATAGCGCTCGCCGCGCTGAAACGCGCGGAGACCTGGTGGCGTGAGACACAGTCGTCCGATCGCTCGCTTCTCGAAGCAGGTGCGCGACGCTTTGCTTTAACTCTGGGACGCGCGGTTGAGCTGGCATTATTAACCAGCCACGCTCAGTGGTCACAAGATCACGAGCAGGACACACGCTCGACCGCTGCGGCGCGCCGGTTTGCCCAAACCGGAATAGATCTGATACTAGACCACTCATAAGAAAGCGAGTGCGTATGAGGATCTCGAAACGAAACCCCATTTTTATTTTGGTGAGCATACTGACGTTTGCTCTCGGCGTGTGGGTGACGACACGCGTCGAACAACCGCAACTCCTTCTCGTGGTGCGACAGTCGCCCTGGCAAATGCTCCTAACGTTTGAGAACCAGGATCTGCAAGGGCTGGATGAACCGCAAACGCGAATGGTTGAACGAGCGGTGGAAACGATTACGGGCAAGCGTTATGAAGACACCCTCACCCGGTTCCAGCCTGCGCTCTTTCGTTCGCTATTGAATACCGAAGGCGAAAAACGCTACGTACTTGTCGAGCTGGCGACCCTGCGGATGATTCCCGGGGGCTCCACTCTGCGAATTCACGTGTTTGACACCGCCGGGCGTATCCGCAACGCTCAGGAGTTCAATACCGGTAACCGAACGTTCGTAACCAGCATGCGAATTGGTCGATACGGCGCGATTGAGCGTCAACTTCTGCTTGTCGAGGGCCAGTATTCCCTGACCGATCACGCGTTCACTCAGTTCTACACTCTTGCGGACGACCGCATGGAGCAGCTCTATCTGCAACCAGATGGACAACTGGACCACAAGGTGTTGGAGAACAACAATAGATGAAAATTGATCGACGTAAGTTTATCGCTGGTTCGTCTTCGGCGTTGGTATTAGCAAAGAGCCAACTTTCCGCTGCGGCATCTTCCGATCCTGCGGAAGAGTTTCAAGCACCGGCAAGAGTCGCAGGCCGCACGATCAAGGTCTACACCACCGCCGAAAAGACCAGTCATCGCCTTTCCGCCACCAGCACGGTCACTTTCAAACCGATGGGCCAGCCGCTGGAAACGCAGATTTGCGTGTTCGTCGATCCAACCAAAACGTTCCAAACCTTCCTCGGAATCGGCGCGGCGCTAACCGACTCATCGGCTGAGACGTTCGCTAAAATTCCCAAAGCCAAACAGCAGGAGTTTCTCAAAGCTCACTTCGATCGTAATGAGGGTCTCGGCTACACACTCGCCAGAACGAATATTCACAGTTGCGATTTCTCGAGCGGCAGCTACACCTACGTCACCGAGGGCGACAAAGAGTTGCGCTCGTTCAGCGTCGAACACGATCGGCAGTTCCGCATTCCTTTCATCAAACAGACGCTCGCCGCGGCTGGCGGGAAACTCAATATCTTTGCGAGTCCGTGGAGTCCGCCGGCGTTCATGAAGGACAACAACAACATGCTGCGCGGCGGCAAGTTGAAGCCGGAGTTTTATCAACCGTGGGCGAACTACTTCGCGAAGTTCGTCAAAGCCTACGAGCGTGAAGGCGTGCCGATCTGGGGCGTCAGTATTCAAAACGAGCCGATGGCGACGCAGAAATGGGAGTCGTGCATTTTCTCAGCCGAGGAAGAACGAGACTTTCTCAAGAACCATCTTGGACCAACGATCAAACGGGAAGGACTGGGCGACAAGAAGATCATCGTCTGGGATCACAATCGTGATCTCATCTACCAGCGCGCACGCACGATCCTCACCGATCCGAAAGCCGCGCAGTACGTTTGGGGCGTTGGTTATCACTGGTACGAGCCGTGGAGCGGCGGCGAGCCGATGTTTGATAACGTCAAGCTCGTGCGCGAGGCGTTTCCCGACAAGCATCTCATCTTCACCGAAGGCTGCGCTGATTCGTTCAAGCACGAAAGACTGAGCGATTGGAAACTCGGCGAGCTCTACGGGCGCTCGATGATCAACGACTTCAACAGCGGCACCGTGGGTTGGACTGACTGGAACATCCTGCTCGACGAAACCGGTGGTCCGAATCACGTGCAGAACTTCTGTTTCGCGCCCGTTCACGCTGACACGCGCACAGGTGAGCTGATCTACACAAACTCCTACTACTACATCGGACACTTCTCGAAGTTCATCCGTCCCGGCGCGAAGCGAATCACCAGCTCGCCCAGCCGCAGCCCGCTGCTCTCAACGGCGTTTGTTAATCCGGATGGACAGGTGGCGGTAGTGGTGATGAACCGAACCGAGCAAAATATTCTCATACTTCCTTTGGCTGGACGGCCAGGCTGCGGAAGTCGAGAGCTTGCCGCACTCGATTCAGACGCTCGTGTTTAGTTAGTTTTAGCGGCGTCGTTTGCTGGCGGACCGTCGAATCGCTCGCAGTTTCTGAATGCGGTCTTTGGTGTAAGCGAGGGTGGAATTCTCCAGCACTGAGTAACGGAGCTGCCGGTCCTTATCGCGTTCCGCGATCAGGAAAATGATCTTCTCGCCCAGGAAAATTTCCTCTTTGAACCCCGTTTCAGCGCCATGCGAGAAAACGATGGCGTCGCCTTTCTTGAATTTTCCCTTTAACGACTCGAGCACTACGGCATTGATGCGCCAGGTTTCATAACCAGTAATGCGGTGGACGATCTCGGCGCGTTCGGCACGCACGTGCAGAACCACATCGACTTCTCTGTAATCGCTTCTGAGATAACTCAGTGGGGGCCAGTTGTCGTCGTACTGGGCTAATACGCAAGCTGGGAGTACGAGAAGGACGAGGAGGGTTTTAAGTAGTACTTTGCATTTTGGGAGTGCTTGGGATTTTGATCTCATGTGTAAGCCGTGCGTTTACATTTTTCGTGAGTCGTACGCCCAGTGCAACACTGCCTGACGTTGTCTGGGACGGCACTCGATTTCACCGCGAGGACAGTTCTGTTTAATTTGCGCGATGTGGCGGAGTATGGCGCGCCAGCGTTTGATTTGGCGCTCGTCGTCCGGACAGCGCCGGCCCATGTAGTAGCGGCAGTACCATTGAAACCAGCCGCGCGGATCTTCGTGATAGATCCAGCCTTTCTTGCGCCACACGGAAAGCGGCACTGAAGCATTGACGCCGAAGTAGTTGAGCTTCGCGTTGCGATGTTCGGGCGAGAGCTTGGCTCTGCGAAACCACGAAGCCGGAAACTCCTTTTTGCAGTCGGTCATGTACTTTCCGCCGAACACGCCCAGCTCGAGCATCTCTTTCGGCGTGAGCTCCGGCTGAAAGTCAGGATCGAAGTTCCTGCCCGCGGGTTCAGTGCAGTAGTAAACGTAGTTCGATTGCATCAGGTCGTTAACTGCCACGCGACGTTTTTTCATAGCTGCAACACTCTCTGTTTGGCCCTTTAAGATAGAATACGCGGCGCAACATGTCGAAGGAAACCAAGCTCGATAAGGCAGCCGTAGAGGCGTTGCGCATCGCGAAGATCATCGGCGTTCGCGCGGGGAACGAGCATCGCTACACGGGTGTCTGGGTTGTAGTTGTTGAGGGAAGAGTTTTCGCGCGGTCCTGGAACGACAAACCCACCGGATGGTTTCGGGCTTTCAAAAGTGAGCCGAAGGGCACGATTCAAGTCGGCAAGCTCGAGATTTCTGTTAAAGGCAAAGCGGTCCGCAGCGCGCGCCTGCGCGAAGCAATAACCGAAGCATTCGCCGCGAAGTACAACACAAAAGGATCGCGACATTGGATCGAAGGCTTCGCCGAGGAGCACCGCCTACTCACAACGATGGAATTTGTCGCGTGCTGAGCTAGTTCCCTGCGCTTTAAGTGGACTCGTTTTTCGCAGGCGCAGCCTTAGACAAACGCCGAAGGCGTCGCAAATTTTAGCTTTACCCAAACGCCAAGGACCTTCGCAAATTTCAGCCTTACACAAACGCCGAAGTCCTCGCAAATTTAGCTTTACCCAAACGCCGAAGGCGTTCGCAAATTTCAGCCTTGCACAAGCGCCGAGGGCGTCGCAAATTTAGCTTTACCCAAACGCCGAAGGCGTTCGCAAATTTCAGCCTTACACAAAACGCCAAAGGCGTTCGCAAATTTAGCTTTACCCAAACGCCGAGGACGTTCGCAAATTTCAGCCTTACACAAAACGCCGAAGGCGTTCGCAAATTTCAGCCGTACACAAACGCCGAAGGCGTCGCAAATTTAGCTTTAACCCAAACGCCGAGGACCTTCGCAAATTTCAGCCTTACACAAAACGCCGAAGGCGTTCGCAAATTCCAGCCTTGCACAAGCGCCGAGGGCGTCGCAAATTTAGCTTTAACCCAAACGCCGAGGACCTTCGCAAATTTCAGCCGTACACAAACGCCGAAGGCGTTCGCAAATTCCAGCCCAGGGTTGCTTCAACCCTGGGTTCCAAGAGAATTAGAACATTCAACACCGTAGGTGTTCGCGAACTCCTTCGGAGTTGATTCAACAACGGTTATCCGCTACCCAGGGTTGAAGCAACCCTGGGCTGGAATTTGCGAACGCCTTTGGCGTTTTAACTTCAAAAAACCTGTTCGCTTTTCTTGACCGCGCCTTCTTGGCCGTACCCTCTTACCGCGTCTCTTGGCTGCGCTTTCTTAGCCGCGTTTTCTTAACAACGCCACGACGTCAGGTTTCTTTGCCAGCTCCGCAGCCTCTAACGCGGTGCCGTACTTCAATCCGTGTTCGCTCCCGGAGATGAGCCCTTTGGCGTTCGGGTCGGCGCCTTTTTCGAGCAGAAGCTGAACGATGCCCGCGTGGCCAAGGCTAGAGGCGTCTACCAACACCGTTCGTTTGACCGTCTTGTGCGTGTAACCAATCGCATATTCGTGATTCGGGTCGGCGCCTCGCGCCAGCAGGTCCTTCACGGCGACTTCATCTTTTCGCCCGACCGCGGCGCGCAGAAACGCGTTGAGCACGTCACGTGTTTGTCCTTTGAACGTTTTCACCGGCAATAACTTCTCGATCTCGGCATTGCCACTCGCGTAAGCAAGCGTCACCGGCGTATCGCCAAACACATCACTGCGATTTACGTCTGCCTTCTGCGCCAATAGCAAGCGGATCATGTCACTATTGCTCAGCCTCACCGCCCGCAGCAACGCCGTCTCACCATCGCTATTCTGCGCATTAACGTCGATCGATTTCGCCAGCAACAGTAATCGCGCGACTTCGAGACGACGCTGCGGCAACGTTTCACGTTCTTCACCATGCGCCAGGTTTTCGCTGTCAAGCGAATACAACAACGCGCTCGAACCTTTACTGTCTGCGGTATTCACGTTCGCGCCGTTATCGAGCAGCGCGCTAACCACACCGACGTCGCCTCTCGCCGCTGCCTTTATCAAAGCCGTTTCGCCTTCCTCATCCTTCGCTTCCAATGCCGCGCCACGCGCGACCAACAGTTTCACTTTGGCCGCAGTGTTCGCCGACATCTGCGTCCCGGCCTCCCGCAATGATCCTCAACTTTCTCAAACCGAGCGCATCAGTGGTCCGTTCTTCGACGAAGTGAAGCAAGTCTGAAAGATCTTTGTACTGCCCCGCGTAAGCTCCGATGCGTGCAACGATCTCTTTGTAAAGGGCAGCCTCCCGTTCGAAGAGTTTGTGAAAGCGTTGGGCCAACCAGCCACGCAATGGCGCCGCAAGGAGCGCGAGTGCGAGAATCAGCAGCGCCTCGACGAGTCCCGGCCTGACTCCGTATCGCTGAGTCATCCAATCGCCAATGGTGCGAATGCCGAATACGTAGACGGTGAGCACGACCGTCGCAAACGTAACTACGACCAAACTCTTTTCGATGATGATTTCGAGATATTGATAACGATAGATGTAGTAGGCCAACAGAACTGACGGCAGGAGCGATCCGAGATTGGCAAAAGTTTTGAGATAGAGTCCTGCGGTCGTCCCAGCTCCTACACCGGCCGCGAGAGCGGCAAAGATCACGATGCCTACGCCGATGAACGATGCGGCGAGCGTTTGCATGATTCTCTTCTCGCTGCGATTGCGTGTCTTGCGCGCGATCAGAAATTCGGTCAACGCGATCAAGCCGAGCACGTACGCGATCCAAAAAGCGAACGGGATCACGAAGAATGAAAGCTTCGTGAACATCGGCGCGTAGTCGCCGGTCCAGAGCTGTGTTATCGCAAGAAGAAGAAAGACCGTTGGGACGTAGGAGAGATAGACGCGCAGCTGTTCGCTTTTGTTTAGCGGCCGGTTATAAGCGTTGGCCCACAGGTGCAGGTGAACATGTAGCAGAAATGAGTATGCGAATGTGATGCTGATAACGGCGACTGTATCAGCGAGACGAAGCAACGTGGTCCAGGTGTCGAAACCGAGATCGAAAAGACCGTGGAGCGTGATCACGAGGTTGCTCGTGTGCCAACCACCCATCGTGAGCGCTAGCAGGGCGAGGATGCGCTCCATGCTGGTCAGCTTGTCGCGGTGCGTGACCAGTTGGAACAACATCCAAAGTGGCAGCAACGCGCCAATGCTGTAGCCGATGACCTGAAGGATTTCGTGCGGATCGAGTGGGGACATTACAAATAGTGCCACAGATTTTCACGGATCAATGACGGATCACTTTCTCAATCCGTCATTGATCCGTGAAAATCTGTGGCTAATACTGCTCAGTTCGCCGACGCGCTGCGCGACGGCGACGTAAAAGTGATCTCCACGCGGCGATTCTTTCTCTGCCCGGCGACCGTCGTGTTTGGCGCGACGGGATTCGAGGCGCCCATTCCGTTCGCCTGGATTCTCATCGGATCGACGCCCGCGGTCTGAAAACGATCTGACAACACGCGAGCTCTTTCCTGAGTCAGTTGCTGCAACGTGACTTCGTTTCCTTTGCTATCAGTGTAGGCCTCGATCAGGATTTGGTAATCCGGATTGCTGGCGAGCAGTGCCGCAAGCGGCTCGAGCTTGGCTGAAGACGCGGAAGACAACGTCGCAGTTCGAGTACTGGTCCATATGGTTTCAGGCAGTATTAATCGAAAACCGCTCGCTGTCTCTTTCAGTGTTCCGTACTTCGCGAGTGTTTCCTTTAGATTCGCTTCGGCGGCTCGCCTCTCGGCTACGCGTCGTTCAGCTTCGACTCGAGCGGTCTCCGCTTGCTTTTCACCTTCGAACCGGGCGAGCTTGAGTTTTGCTGCTTCGCCTTCTGATCGCAGCACCTGGACTTCATCACGTAGTTGAGCGACCTCAACTCGCTTTTCTCGCAACTGATCGTTCGCAGTGGCCAGATCTCGCTCCGCCAGTTCACGCGCGCGTTGCTCTTTCTCGAGGGCGCTTCGCAGTTGCGCGACTTGACGCTCTGATTCTTCAGCGCTTCGCTCCGCGCTGCGCACTGCCTCGTCACGTCGCCGAGTCTCTTCACGATTCTTGCGCGCTATTCGTCTTTCGACGGCGATCTCTTCAGCACGCGAGCCTGCCGAAGTTGCTTTGCGGGCAATGATATCGACTTCCGCAATTGGCTGCTGCAAACGCCACGTCTTTTCAGCTTCCTGTAACAAGTCCTCAGCGGCTCGCAACTCTTCCGCTGCGTCCTGCGATGCGCCCGCATACTTCGCAAGGTTTACAGCCTGTCGAGCTCCGAGGATCGAAACAGGCGTTTCGCGATAGTCACGATCGGCCAGCTCGGGAACCCGCGCGGTGCGAAAGTAATCACTCGAGTTTCCGATGTACCGAACGTCCGCAGTTTCAACCTGACTGCCATTGGCTCGCTGAGGCGGAAGATTTTCCATAACGACCATTCGACTCGGCACTTTCATGAGAAAGTGTGGCTCTGCAGTCAACACCATCGCGAACGTTTGCAGTGGTGTCGTGACATCCAGCTTCGAATCGACGAATGTACTACCGCTCCGCTTGATCTCTCCCAAACTGTCGACACGTCCATCCGGCGAGATGGCCCACAGAATGTAGGTCGTGTAAATTCCGCCAAGCTCGGAAGCACGCGGCAAATCCTCAACGTTGAACTCGACGCGAGTGCCGCGACGGCCCGCTCGCTTCACTTTTGCCTCACCTTTCAGCCGTGGCAGGACAGTCGTCCCGCGAAACTTAACCGTAACGGATTCATCCAGCGGGTAAGTTATCGCAACTGTTTTACGTTCTGTATCAGTCTGGGCAAATGCGGCGGAGACACACAATAAGCAGGCGCTGAGCGCAAAAACGACGTGCCGTCCAATGCGTTCGAAAGTCATGGCGAAACAACTCCTGGTTTTCGAATTTGGGAGCAACTGGCAGTACTTACAAACCTGTTGATGCCTCAAACACGCGCATTGTTGCCGATGGATCTAACGAGGTCAAGTTTGAAGTTCAGCTGGCTTTGCCCGAAAAGGTCGCATGTAGCGACGAAATATTTCCGCGCAAAGGCGCAAAGGGCGCAAAGAAAACCCTTGGAAACGCGTAGCGCTTTGCGCCCTTTGCGCCTTTGCGTGGAATCTTCTCCGCATAAGGGACCCGAAAATGACTTCACTTTCGTGACGCTGAGCGGGCGTATTTTGTCTTACGGTAGGCTGCGATCTGTACGATGAGCACACAAACCCCGGAGAGAAGTAGAAGCGGAGCCCAGCCGCGGGGCGCGAAGAGTGTAAGGACAAGCCAGAGAAGTATCAGCCCTGCGCCAATCACCCACAGCATCACGGAATCTCGTTGAGCTTGTAACCAACACCGCGAACCGTCAGCACATAACGCGGGTTCTTCGGATCAGTCTTGAGCTTCTTACGAAGGCGATTGATGTGTGGATCTATGTTGCGCTGATAGCCTTCGTAGTCTGTGCTCCAAACTCGATCGAGCAACGCATTTCGTGACCATGCTCTTCCCGGTTCTGACGCGAGCAGCTCGAGAATTTGAAACTCGAGTGGGGTCAAATCAACGCGGAAACCATTTCGTATTACTTCGTGACGTCGCTTGTCGATCACGAGATCGCCAACTTCGATGCGTTCGCCATCCGACTCCTGCGGAGCATTGCCGCCGCGTCGGAGTAGCGCTTCAACTCGATACTCGAGTTCGCGTGGACTGAACGGCTTTGCCAGGTAATCATCGGCGCCTGCTTCAAACCCCGCCACTTTGTCAGAGAGCGCATCGTGTGCGGTCAAGAATAACGCCGGCGTCTGGATGCCGCGATCTCGCACGCGTTTGAGTAGCTCAATACCTGACATGCCAGGCATTGATACGTCAAAGATGAAGCAATCAAATCGTCCAGCGATGGTGGCTTCGAGTGCTGCCATGCCGCTTTCGCGTTCTTCGACTTGAAAGCCCAGCCGGCGGAAATACTCGGCCAGGAGAAGTCTCATATCGGTATCGTCATCTGCGATCAGAAGACGTTTACCTGCGTGTTTGCTGTTGGGTGTCGCTTGCTGTGCCAAATGTATTGATCCTGTCGGAGGGGATCCAAATTACGCTTATTGTTTGCGCCTGAGAATTATAACCCAATTTCATGAAGACTATAGCGGGGGATTCGATTTGATGCTTACAAGGGGACAAAGTGATCGGTAAATCACGCAGCCTTGACGCACATAAGTAGGGGTAAGTATAGTTCTCCCTTGACGTTTTGGGCCGTTTTTCTACCCTCCTTATAGCAACTGATCAGAGATTTTCGCAACCAGAGATGCGTGATCTTCGTCGCCTGTTAAAGTATTTGAGACCTCACTGGCCAATCTTCACTGTGGCCATTCTTGCGATGCTCGTAGTGGGCATACTCGAGACCGCCATCGGTGGTCTGATTGTTCCAATCCTTGATCAAGCCTTTGTTACCGGAGTTGGTCAGCGTACCCCTACAATTTTCGGTCTGCAACATTTAATTCCCCAGGCCCCACTCGGTGCGTGGAAAATGATCTCCATCCTCTTGATCGTTTTCACGCTGGGAAAAGGCATCGCCGAATACGTCTCGACTTATTTGATGGCGCGCATCGGACAATCAGCCGTACTCAAGTTGCGGCAAGATCTTTATAGCCACTTGCTCGCGCAGTCAGCAACATTCTTCGAACGACATCGCACGAATTACCTGGTTTCACGACTTGTTTCCAGTGCCGCTGCCATCGAGACCGCCGTCTCGAGCACGATCCGAGATATGTTGCGCGAGAGTTTCACTCTGATCATGTTTCTGGCGTCTGCGTTTTTCTACAGTTGGCGACTCACCGTCATCGCGCTCGCATCGCTCCTGTGATCGCAATCCTAACCGCAAAGTTTGGCAAAGCTTTGCGCAACCTTGCGCGCGAGAGTTTTGAAGGCAGCAAGGAACTGACTGACACTGCGCAGGAAGCGCTCGCCAACCAGGGAATCGTGAAAGCTTATCGTGCGGAGAAACGCGAGTCGGAACGCTTTACAACCGTTGCAAAACGAATCGTCAGAGCAAACTTGCGGAGCGCGAGTATCGCCGGCGCTTCACCGCCGACGATCGAAATGATCGGAATTCTCTTCGTCGTGCTGATGCTGTTTTTTGGCCAGCGAGAGATCATCGCGGAGCGGATGAACACAGCGCAGTTCGTTACGTTCCTCTTCTTTCTGTTTCGCAGTTACGACCCGATGCGAAAGCTTTCGCGACTCCAGAACAGCATGGAGCAGGCGCTTGCCGCTGCGAATCACGTGTGGGAAGTGATGGACGAGCACGCAGCGATCAAAGAGAAGCCGGGAGCGACGCGACCTTCCAACATTGAAGAAAGAGATCGAACTTCGAAACGTCTCGTTTGGATATGCAAACGAATCGCGCTCAGTATTGCGGGATGTGAATCTCAAGATCAAAGCCGGGACGATGGTGGCTTTGGTTGGCGAGTCAGGCGGTGGCAAGTCGACATTGACGAAGCTGCTGCCGCGTTTTCACGATCCATCGTCAGGTGCTGTGTTTTGGGATGGCACTGATATTCGAGAAGTCACCATCGCGAGCCTGCGGAAGCAGATCGCTCTCGTCACTCAGGAAACAGTGCTTTTCAACGATACCGTCCGGCACAACATCGCGTACGGAAAGCCTGAGGCGACTGACCAGGAGGTCGAAGAGGCAGCATTAATAGCGTTTGCGCACGACTTCATTCGCGAACTACCCAATGGATACGATACGATTGTCGGCGAGCGGGGCATCTTTCTTTCCGGCGGTCAACGCCAGCGGCTTGCTATCGCACGTGCAATTCTGGTAAATGCGCCTGTCCTGATTCTGGATGAGGCGACCTCGGCGCTCGACGCTGAATCAGAGCGTTTGGTCCAAAGTGCGATCAGTAACCTCGTCCGGAATCGAACGACAATTGTCATCGCACACCGTTTATCGACGGTGCGTCGCGCCGACGTGATCCTCGTGATGGAAGCCGGGCGCATCATAGAAACAGGGACACACGTTGAACTGCTGGCGAAAGACGGGAAATATCGAAAGCTCTACGAGTTGCAATTCGCGGATGAGGAAGAAGAGGAAGCTCTCGTTTAAACCATGAAATCGATGACCGGTTACGGCAAAGCGATGGTGGCGGGTGACGATTTCTCTGTCTCCGTTGATCTGAAGACGGTTAACAATCGATTCCTCGACATTCATCTGCGCGTTGGCTCTGAGCTCGCGTCGCTCGAGCCGGCGATAAAGAAACGCATCACTTCACGACTCTCGCGCGGTCGCGTGGACGTTAGCGTCAGCATGGAACGCTCAGCACAGATCGCCTACGAACTTAATCGCCCGCTGATAACAGGTTACGTCAACGCACTCAAACAGCTACAACAGGATTTCGGCATCGGCGGCGAGCTCGACATCAATGTTATCGCGCGCATTCCCGGTGCACTCCAACCGGCGAAGAACGGCATCGACGAACGAATGACCGCAGCCCTCACGGAGGCGTTGGACCAGGCCTTGAACGAGCTGGAAACGATGCGCGAGCAGGAAGGCGAAGCACTCAAGCGCGAACTGCGTGACACGAGTGCAGAAGATCGAGTCGCTCGTACCCGTTATCGAAGCTTCGGCCGCAGGTCTTGCGGATGCGTATCGCCAGCGTTTGCAGAAACGTATCGGCGAGCTACTCAATCGCGGTGGACAAGTGGTCGAGATCGATCCGTTGCGACTGGCTCAGGAAGTCGCATATCTTGCAGATCGTAGTGATGTCAGCGAGGAGATGGTCCGCCTGCGCAGCCATCTTTCACAGTTTCAGGAAGCGCTTGACGCTCCGGGCGAAGCAGGGAAAATGCTCGACTTTCTTTTGCAGGAGCTCAATCGTGAAGCGAATACGACGCTCTCAAAGTCTACGGATCTGGTGATCAAGGAAGCGGGACTGGCGATCAAGGCGGAAGTAGAGAAACTTCGCGAACAGGTTCAGAATGTCGAGTAAAGTGACAGAAGTGCAAACGGCGAAAACGCTAAACACCGCGACTGCGAGAGGCACGCTCTTCGTCGTCAGTTCACCGTCGGGCGGCGGCAAGGGGACGATTATCGAGCACGTCCTGGAACGAGTCGAGAATCTTAGTTACTCTGTTTCGTACACGACGCGTGCGCCACGCTCGAAAGAAGTCGATGGCCGCGAGTATTACTTTGTCAGCCGCGATACTTTTGAAGAGATGATTGCGGCCGGCGAGTTTCTTGAATGGGCCTGTGTGCATGGAAATTTTTATGGCACGGCCAAGTCCCAGATTCTCGAGGAGACCGCTGCCGGTGCGGACATCATTCTCGAGCTTGACGTTCAGGGCGCTGCGAGTGTGCGCCAGTTGCTGATGGATTCGGTGAGTGTCTTTATCCTGCCGCCATCTTACGAGGTCTTAAAACAGCGACTAATTGCAAGGGGTACCGATTCTCCGGAGGAACTCGCGATTCGTTTACGCAGGGCGCCTGAAGAACTGCGCGAGTACTCCAGTTTTGACTACGTGATAATCAATGATGAAATCGAGAGAGCGACGCGCCAGCTTGCCTCGATCATTTATGCGGAGCGCGCGCGCTGCATGCGCCAGGAAGGTCTGGTGCTTGAAGTGATGAAGGAATTCAACAGCAATCAAATATAGAGGCATAAAAGAAGGAGCAACTGAGTGACTACACCGACAGAGTTGGCCGATACGGAAGTTGATGGAACTGGTGGACCGGAAGTTGATTCGAAGTATCGTTTGATAATCCTCGCAGCGAAACGCAGCAAGCAGCTACAGCGAGGAGCGCAGCCAAGAATTGAAATCGATCCTCAGAAACACAAACCGACACGAATCGCGCTTGAGGAAGTGATGCGCGGGCGTGTTCACTTTGACATTACAAAAAAGGACGGGCAGGAAGAAGAATAGCCTGCGAAAGCAGGGAAAAATAAAGCGGGCATAAGCCCCAGGATGATTAGTAAAGAAAGTTTGAGCCCGCGAAGCGGGTGCAGTGCTGCCGCCTTTTGCAGGCTACATTCCCTTGTAATCTGGACCACCGCCTCCTTCAGGCGTCACCCAGTTAATGATCTGGTACGGATCCATGATGTCGCACGTCTTGCAGTGAACGCAGTTTGAAAAGTTGATCTGCAAGCGTCGATTCCCGTTTCCACCATCTTCCACCATTTCATAAACAGCCGCAGGACAGAATCGCTGGCACGGGTTGCCATATTCTTCGGCGCAGCGTGTCGAGCAGATGTTTGTGTCCAGCACGTGCAAATGGACCGGCTGGTCCTCATCATGGCCCACGGCTGCGTGATAAACGTCAGTCAGTTTATTGAACGTCAACTTTCCATCGAAACGCAGATCCTTGTAACGTTGCTCGATCTGGTCGCCGTGATAACCATACGCTGACAACTTTTTCATCTCTTCGTGACCAGGTACGCCGCGGTCGCGATCGAAAATTCCCCACGCACGGCCGCCCGTAAAGTATTGGAGCCCGGTATTGATCAACGCGAGCCAGCGACCGTGTCTGAAGCCGGCGTGAAAGTTTCGCACTTTGCGCAGCTCCGGAATGATCCAACTTTCATTAACAACCTGCTCATAACGCTGCAACTGCTTCGCCGAAAAATCTTTTGCCACAAGCGCTTCGTAAATTACTTCAGCCGCAAGCATGCCGCTCTTGATCGCCGAGTGAATTCCCTTCAAACGTTGTGGATTCAACAAGCCTGCGCAGTCACCAGCTAACAGCACGCCGTCGGCATACATGCGCGGCACCGAGAAGTAGCCACCGGCGGTCACCGTCTTCGCGCCGTACCGGATCATCTTGCCGCCTTCGAGCAGGCGCGCGATGTACGGATGGGTCTTGTAGCGCTGAAACTCCGCGTGCGGATCGATTAGAGGATCCTTGTAATCAAGCCCGGTGACGTAACCGATGTTCACGACGCGATTCTGCATTCCGTAGATCCAGCCACCGCCGTAGGTGGAAGTGTCGGAAGGAAACCCAAGCGTGTGCGTCACGCGTCCCGTGGGATAACGATCGTCCGGCAGCTCCCACAACTCTTTCACGCCGACGCTATAGACTTGCGGTTCACGTCCTTCAGCCAATCCCAAACGCTCCACGAGTTGTTTGGTCAGCGAGCCGCGTGGTCCTTCGCCCAACACTGTGACCTTCGCGAGTAGATCGACTCCAGGTTCGTAGTTCGCCTTCCGCTTCCCTTCCTTATCGATGCCTTTGTCACCAGTCCGGACTCCCAGCACTCGATCGTTCTCGTCATACAGAAGATCGGCGCCGGGAAACTCGGGGAAAATTTGACGCCCACTTCTTCACATTTCTCGCCCAACCACGCGGTTAAACGATTGAGCGAGACGATGTAATAACCGTGGTTCTTCAGTGGAGGCGGAGTAATTGGTGAACGCAGAGCAAATTTCGGTGTCAGGTAAAGAAAGTGATCTTCTTTGACTGGAGACTCCAGCGGTGCGCCTTGTTGTTCAAAGTCGGGAATCAACTCACGCAGCGCTTTCGGATCCATCACTGCGCCGGAAAGAATGTGCGCACCGATTGCTGAACCTTTTTCGATAACGGCAATCTCAACGTCGCCGAGTGAGCCATTTTCCTTAACGAGGCGCGCGAGGTGATACGCGCCGCTCAAGTTAGCCGGACCCGCACCAACAAAGACTACATCGAACTCCAAAGTTTCACGTTCCATGTACCACAGAGTACACAGATTGCGCTGTTTGTTTCAATCGGTGTGTCTGTGTAATCTGTGGATATGCCTAATCAATTAATTCATGAAACGAGTCCTTATCTCCTGCAGCATGCTGATAATCCGGTCGAATGGTATCCATGGGGTGAAGAGGCCTTCGAAAAAGCGCGTCGTGAGAACAAGCCGGTGCTGCTCAGTATTGGTTATTCAGCTTGTCACTGGTGTCACGTGATGGCGCATGAGTCGTTTGAAAACGAAGAGATCGCCAAGCTGATGAATGAGCTGTTCGTCAACATCAAAGTCGATCGCGAAGAGCGGCCCGATCTCGATCAGATCTACATGAACGCAGTGCAGATGATGACTCACCATGGCGGTTGGCCCATGACGGTGTTTCTTACTCCTGAGGCGGTGCCGTTTTACGGCGGCACATACTTTCCGCCCCAGGATCGCTACAACATGCCCGGCTTTCCCAGGGTTTTGATCGGCGTCGCCGAAGCGTATCGCG
This sequence comes from uncultured Acidobacteriota bacterium, assembly GCA_963728575.1. GTDB lineage: Bacteria > Acidobacteriota > Blastocatellia > Pyrinomonadales > Pyrinomonadaceae > PSRF01. The sequence goes on along the minus strand of CAVSKT010000001.1, from coordinate 100,930 downwards.
ACAAGCAGGACGATATTCGTGAAACAGGTACGTCGCTGATCAACGAACTTCGCCGGCTCAGTGCAAGCAGCGGTTCGGATCAACCTGTCGAGCAGGAGTTACTTGATGCGGCTTACGTGGGCATCGCCAGAAGTTACGACAAAAAATACGGCGGCTTCGGCGGCGCGCCAAAGTTTCCGCCTGCGATGGCGCTCGAGTTTTTGCTTCGCACGCACGCGCGCACCGGCAATGACGAGGCGCTCGAGATGGTGCGCCACACGTGTAAACAGATGGCGAATGGCGGCATGTACGATCAACTCGGCGGAGGTTTTCACCGTTACTCGACCGACGCTAAATGGCTCGTGCCTCACTTCGAAAAGATGCTTTACGACAACGCGCTTCTCTCCAGACTTTATCTTCACTACTTTCAAGTTAGCGAAGAACCGTCGGCGCGCGAAACCGTCGAGGGCATTCTCGATTACGTGCTGCGCGAAATGACTCATTCAACGGGTGGTTTTTATTCTACGCAGGATGCTGACTCCGAAGGTCATGAAGGAAAGTTTTTTGTCTGGGAGATTGATGAGGTTCGCGCAGCCCTCGGCGAGCGTGAGGCGACGCTTTTCTGTAGCTATTACGACATCACCCAGTCAGGAAACTTCGAAGGCAAAAACATTCCGCATGTAACGCGCGGTCTCGAACAGGTTGCAGAAGAAAACAACGTTTCTCTTTCCGAGTTGCAGGCGTCTCTGAACGAAAGCAGGCGCAAACTGTTTGAGTTACGTGAATCGAGAATCAAACCCGGTCGCGATGAAAAAATTCTAACCGCGTGGAACGGTTTGATGATGGCCAGCTTTGCGGAAGCAGGCGTGATTTTGAACCGGCCTGATTACACTGAAGCCGCACGGCGTAACGCCGATTTTGTGCTCTCGAATCTGCGGAAAGGGGGCGCGTTGCTTCGGACGTGGAAAGACGGCGTCGCGAAGTTTAATGCGTATCTCGAAGACTATTCGTTTCTAATCGAAGGTCTGATCACGTTGTATGAGACGACCGGCGAGTTTCGCTGGCTCGAGGAAGCCCAGACGTTGACCGAGCGAATGATCGAAGAGTTTTGGGATGACGACGATGGCGGCTTTTTCTTCACTGGCAAAAGTCATGAGAGCTTGATCGTTCGTTCGAAGGATTACTTTGACAACGCAACCCCATCGGGAAATTCCGTTGCCGCGATTGCGTTACTGCGGCTGGCGATCCTCACCGGGAAGGAGAGCTATCGAAATCTCGCGATTGCGGTGCTGAGAGAGATAAGTAACGGTGCACGGCGATATCCGTCGGGGTTTGGGTATGCGCTCTCCGCCGCCGACTTTTTGCTCTCGACGCCGAAAGAGGTCGCGATTGTCGGGAAAAACGGGAGCGACATTGGGCCGTTGCTGCGGGAGGCGTGGCGACGGTACGTGCCGAATAAGGTAGTGGCGCCCGGTTTCGGCGGTGAAAACATACCGTTGCTCGAGAACCGACCGCTCCAAAATAATCGCGCAACCGCTTACGTTTGCGTACATTACGCGTGCCAGAAACCCGTAAACGACCCGTCGGAATTGGCGACTCAGTTGTTGGCACCCTAAACACGGGCGGCCACGGAGGGCCGCCCCTACAGTTATTGCAACCGTACTTGGCTTTTTGTAGGGGCGGCCCTCCGTGGCCGCCCGCGCGCAGTTCCTAACCCACTTGACTGAAACCCTCGAAAACCTCTATATTTAGCCCGTGCCCAACAGTGTTGGCACCTTACCAAGCGCGCTAATCAAGATACAACCGTAGTTGCATTTACCTCGTTCGTAAGGATTGAGCCCCGCAATGCTGAAAACCAACTGGAGGAGCACGGCTCTCATGACAGCCATCTCTGTCGTGAGCGCTCTTTTGCTTTTATCAGCTTTTATCAGCACGATCGATCTCGCTCTCTTCACCAACGTTGAATTTCGCTCGTGGCTTTTACTGCTACTGCTCACAATCGCTTTCATCCCACTCACCGTTCGCGTGCAGAGTAACGATGGCGTCCTCAGAAGCAGAGAATCCATTGCTGATTCATTTGTCCTGCTGGCCGTGATGTTGTATGCGGTTCCCCCTTCAAACTCGGCTGGACCAGCAGTCCTGCTCGCCGCACTCGTAGGTTTCTTTTCCACTTACCGCCTTGCAACACTTCGCGAAGTTCTGCTCAAGACCGGCATGGCCGTGGTCTCGACTTTCGTCGCCGCATCATTCTATGGAGCGCTCGTCGATCTTTTCGCGGGAGAAACCAACGTCGGAACTCAAGGCGCGCTTCCACTCAACGTCTTCCTGGTTCCACTCCTCGTTCTCGCTGCATTGCAGTACGCAATGAGCACAGTCGCCACAGCATGGTTTCTGAGTTTTGACGCCGGCAAGTTCATGCTGGTCCCAAGTCAGGAAACGATCGTTTGGACTCTCACCACCAAACTCGCGGGCGCCACCTCGGCGGTCCTGTTCTATGCAGCCGTTCTAAACGCGAACCTGACTTATGGTGTTTTAGGTTTACTCATCTCCGCACTGATTTACCTGCTCTATCGCTTCAACGAACGGCGTCTCGAAGAGATCCAGCGCGCTGAGGCCGAACAACGCCGGCACGTTGAAGAAATGGCCGACATCCACATGAACACGATCGAGTCGTTGGCCATCGCGATCGATGCGAAGGACCAGACGACTCACGGCCACGTTCGTCGCACACAAATTTATGCGAAAGAGATGGGCCGCCTCTTCAACGTTTCTGAAAAAGAGTTACAGGCGCTTCACGCGGGTGCTCTGCTTCACGACATCGGAAAGCTCGCAGTGCCTGAGTACATACTCAACAAGCCCGGCAAACTCACCGAAGCAGAGTTTGCGAAGATGAAGATTCACCCGACTGTTGGTGGAGATATTCTGAAGCGCGTCAACTTCCCTTACCCGGTTGAAGACATCGTGCGTTATCACCATGAAAAGTGGGACGGAAGCGGGTATCCCAAAGGTCTCAAAGGCGAGGGCATTCCACTCGTCGCACGCATCATCTCGGTTGTTGATTTCTACGACGCCACACGTTGCGATCGCCCGTACCGCAAAGGAATGAAACGCGAAGAGTCGCTCGCGCTGCTGCGAAGCATGGTGGGCACCGCGTTCGATCCGAAAGTGGTCGAGATGTTCACCCAACATGTCGAAGCGTTCGATAATTTGATCGGCTCGCACGACATCAAGGAGCAGGTCGCTTCGGCGCCGGCAGTGGATACTGAAACCAGAACCAAACCCGACGCGGGTCTGGCACCGGACATTCTCGGTGTTTACGAAGAGACTTCAGGTTTCCGATCGATCAGCGAGGCGCAGCGAGAAGTCTTCGCGCTGCACGAGATCGCGCAAACGATCGGCTCTTCGCTTAACTTGAGCGACACTGTAACGCTGATCGCGAACAAGTTGAGGGCCATTGTTCCCTTCGATACCTGTGTGATCTATCTGGTTGACGATCCGTCAGGCAAAGCGATCGCGGCGCATGTCGTAGGTGAAGAGGTAGAGATTTTCAAGCGTCGACGAATCATTATCGGCGAAGGCATTACGGGCTGGGTAATCGCTAACTCGCGTTCGATGTGTAACGCCGCTCCTGACCTCGACATGGTTGGACTTCCGGATGAGCTGGTCAAACGTTTTCGCGGCGTCCTTGTGTCGCCACTTCAGCGCGACGACGGTGCTTTTGGTGCTATCGCTTTGTATTCGCAAAGCAGAACGTCTTACACAACCGAACATGTGCGTTTGCTGGAATCCGTTTGCCAGCATGCATCGAGCGCGCTCAACAATGCTCTGACTTACGAAAAGACGCGCGAGAGCGCCCTCGTTGACCCGTTGACGGAACTCCCGAACGCGCGGGCCTTCTACATGATGCTCGAGCAGCGGATCGCCGAGTGTCAGCGTATGAACCGCGAGCCGGTGAGTGTGGTCTGCATGGACATCGACGATTTCAAGGTCGTCAACGACAAGTACGGCCATTCGATTGGCGACCGGCTGCTGGCGAGTGTTGCCGGAGTTGTGCGGCGTGAGTTGAGGCAGATGGATATTCTGACCCGTTACGCGGGCGATGAGTTTGTCGCCATCATGCCGATGGCGTCGAGCAAAATGGCCGCCTCGATCAGTGAGAGGATGCGAAATGCGGTCGAGGAGCAACTTTTCTCCGTCCGAACCGGGACGATGATTGGATTGGGCGTGAGCCTCGGCGTCGCCTCTTTCCCGGACGATGGCGAGACGACCGAGGAATTGCTCACAACAGCCGCTCGCCGTATGCAGCGCGATAAAAACAGCCGCAAAACGTTCCTGGCCGTGGCCGGCGCAGGCGTCAGCTCGATCGACATGATGACGTGAGTTGAACCCGGAAATCCGGAATTTGTACACTACGGCATGTCTCCTCCCACATTGCCTGATCTCATCGCCGCACTAAAAAGACTTTCAGAGCTTCCCGTACTTGGTCCCATCACGCTTGAGACCTTAGAAGCGCTCGACATCAGCGCATTTGTTAGTGCTGTTTTTGGAGCCCTTGTCGAGAAAGCTGCGCAGACCTCAAACGACGAACAGTTGCATAGCTTCAGCTTCATGGCGCCCGTTCTGAATAGTTCTACAATAATCATTACGGGGATGACCTGGCCCAAACCGTTGCCGCAAGTTCGCGACGAAGCTAAGGACCAGTTTTTGAAAGTTGCAGCGAACTTCGCCGCGGCTGGAATCGACGGGGCTTTACAGTTTGATCTTTTTCCGAGCGAGAACGGACCGCCGGAACTGCGCATGGCCTGGCTGCCCCTGGGTGAGGAATCACTAAAATTCCCAGAACCATTACGCCGGTCATTGCTGCCCTGGGGTACAGGGTTTCCAGAACAGAAGATCACGACTCCTTTCGCACCTGTAACACAAGAGATTGTGGAGTTAGCGAAAACAGCATGGAAGTTATCGGTAACAATGGAAGAACGATTCCTCGCCTGGCCGGACGAGGACAAGCCGCGTCAGTTCAATATTGGAGAAGCAAGAGAGCGCCTCGTCGAAGCAGTTAAGGCATTTAACGCTGCCGCCGGCAAGGTTGGGTTGTCGCATACCATGCCTCTTTCCGAGTTTGACGACACCTGGCGCCCTCATAACCTCGAAAATGCGCTTGCGCTTAAATCTTTACCCGCCACAATCAAAGCAGATCTTTTGCGCGTTTTAGGTCCCGATGCTCGTGACCGCTTTACCGAAGCCTGGACACTATTCGAACGCGCTCATCCACGTTCTCCCGATCAAAAACTGCTGGACCAGGTAACCAACGCGGCGATCACGATTAGTCCCCAGCAGAGTGCAGCGCTGTTGTCCGAGCCAGTAGACGTCTTCATCTCTTATGCCTGGTCTGACAAGACACGGGGCGCTCGAGACATTTATGAACTGGTCAGGCAGTCAGGATTGTCAGCCTGGATCGATGAAGAACAACGCCTCGACAACTCTTACCTGAACGATCAGATCGCAGCCGCCATGATTCGTTCAAAGCACATTATCATCTGCGTTTCTCTCGAGATGCTTACTCGAGGCGGATATGCCATGCGCGAGGTTTTGCTGGCGCTCTCTTCCGTCCCAGAACGATGCTTGATCGTGCGACTTGACAGGATCCCTTTACCGGAGGTGCTGGCTGGTCTGCGATCGATCAACTGGTTCGAGCGCGATGGTGCGCCAAAACTCTCAGCTCTCTTGAAGCAGCCAATCGCAGCCGATGCTCAACGTGAAGTGCAGATGTTGAAAATGGAAGGTCCAATAGTCGACAAGCTGATTGCACCGTTGAAACGGCCCAGGGCAGAGCGCAGGAATTTCAATGCCCCGAACCGCCGGGCAGAGCTCCCGCTACGCGCAAATCTGATTTCGACATTGTCCGAAGCAATTGAGCAACAGGCAGATTCTGATTGGACTGGTATTACCGCGGTCGTTGGTCCAGACCTCTTGAAGTGGAGTGCTTTGAATGCGACAGCCGTCCATGAGGATCCAACGGTTTTGGGTGCTGCGCTTCGACTCCGCTTTGTTCTGTTCAGGGCACGTGTGCAATTGGGAAACCACGACGACTGGGAAGTCCACAACAAAGCTGCAGTTGATCTCCTTAGCGAGATTCTGGATCTGGATCTTCAACTCTTGCGACCCGCGCCACAGTTTGGCTGGCTCGCAGAAGATTGCCGCCTGGCGCATCAGGACTGTCTCGATTTGTTCTACTTTGCAAAAGAGTGGTTTCGCGGCTGGTCGCCGGAGATTTTGATTGAGTTGTGCGGCGTGGCGCCCGCTCGGGTGTTCAAAGTTGAAGAGCGTGTCAGTTCGATAATAGCTCTCCTGGGTGAGCGGATGTTCGCGCTGCGCGCCTGGCAAGAATGCGAGATCGAACCTGAACCGGCTCCGTCATGGCCCACGGTGTGGTCCAACATACGAACCGATCTGACTGAAAAGCTCCGGGCCGGCGCACATCCCGTGACGGCGGCATACTTCGAAGAGTTGAACCGCCTGATAAGTCCGGCAATGATCGATGAGTTGAGTACCGCGATAACTGACAGTGTTGTTGAAAGTCGTTTCACTGACAATCATCGTGAGGAACTGTTCTTCGATCTTCCTGACTTCCGTTTGCGATGTGTTATTCATACTCGCGTTTCGCCCGAGAGCAAGCATGCGTCCCTCGCATCAGTTCGCGGCACGGTCCTCAATGAACTACGGGGCTCCAATAGTGAAAATGCGGATCTGAGCATTTTGTTTACCATTTTTACTCAGCGAGATACGACCACCGGTGATTGGAACTATGGCCTCTTTCTAAACTGTGCGCCTTCCGAAAATGCCGAGCGGGTGAAACGTCTCCCGTCCATCCTGTTAAATCCGTTTTTCATGGCAGAGATGCTGAACGACGACGAGCTTAACGCCTTTCAGACCTCAACCGTCATTTACGAAGAGTTTTAGGCACACCTGCCTCGACTCCTGAAAGAACTCTCACGCAAAGGCGCAAAGACGGAAAGAAAACCTTTGAAACATGGCAATGCTTTGCATCTTTTGCGCCTTTGCGGGCCAGATTTTCTTTTATAGCGCTGTCTCGCTATAATCCGTCGATTCATGAGTAAACAAACAGCCGCACCACCTTCAGCCGCAAAAGCCGAAGAGCAACAAAGCTCTACCGGCGTCATGGATGCACCCCCAGACCTGGATTCGCAACAACTTAAACGCGAACGAGACGAAGCCAAGGAACGTCAGAAGACCCGGCTTAGCAACACCGGCCTCAAGATCGACGAACTAGTCGAACTCTACCGGCAGATGCTGTTAATCCGGCGTTTCGAAGAGAAGTCGGCCGAGGCGTATGTTGCCGGTAAGATCGGCGGATTTTGTCACCTTTATATCGGGCAGGAAGCGGTCGGCGTCGGCGCCATTTCCGCGATTCGCAAAGACGACTATGTGCTCGCGAGCTACCGAGAACACGGGCTTGCGCTCGCGAAAGGAATGTCAGCAAGAGCAATCATGGCCGAGCTTTTCGGCAAAGCCACGGGCTGTTCAAAGGGCAAAGGCGGCTCGATGCACATGTTTGATAAGAGCCTCGGTTTTCTGGGTGGACACGCGATTGTGGCAGGCCAGATCCCGTTAGCAACCGGTACTGCTTTCGCGACCAAGTATCAGGGCACAGACCAGGTGACACTTTGTTTCTTCGGCGAGGCTGCGGTGAATCAGGGCGCGTTCCACGAATCTCTGAACATGGCCCAACTGTGGAAACTTCCGTGCATCTACATCTGCGAAAACAATCAGTACGGAATGGGCACGTCTCTCAAACGAGCGATGTCTCTGAGCGACATCGCGCAGAAAGGTTGCGCCTATCAAATGGCATCGGAGTTCGTCGATGGTATGGACGTGCTCGCAGTTAGAAACGCCACAATACGCGCAGTCGAACGTGCACGCAAAGACTACCTTCCGACACTTTTAGAGATTCGCACTTACCGCTTCATGGGCCACTCGATGTCAGATCCCGGAAACTACCGGACGCGCGCTGAAATCGAGAAGTACCAGGAACGTGACCCAATCAAACTCTTCTCTGCCAGCCTGCTCGAGGAGCAGTTCGTCGACAACAACAAGCTCGAAGAAATCGACCGCAGTATTCGTGAAGAGGTTGAAGATTCGCTGCGGTTTGCCGACGAGAGCCCGTTGCCGGATGCAAGCGAACTTTACACGGACGTTTACGCCAACCCAATCCAACCAGGCCGCAAATAATGCCGACAATTACGATACGCGAAGCACTTAACCAGGCCCTCCGCGAGGAACTCGAACGCGACGAAAAAGTTTTCCTGATGGGCGAAGAAGTCGCCGAATATGACGGCGCTTACAAGGTCACCAAAGGACTGCTGAAAGAGTTTGGCGACAAGAGAGTTATCGACACACCCATTACCGAGCTCGGCTTTGCCGGACTGGGCGTGGGCGCTGCGATGGCGGGACTCAGACCGGTCGTGGAGTTCATGACTTTCAACTTCTCGATCCTGGCCACCGACCAAATCATCAACTCCGCCGCGAAGATGCTTTACATGTCAGGCGGGCAATTCAATATTCCGATCGTCTTTCGTGGTCCAGGCGGCTCGGCGTTTCAGGTGTCGTCGCAACATTCGCAGGCGCTCGAATCGTGGTACGCGTACTTTCCCGGATTGAAAGTTGTAATGCCGTCGACGGCGGCCGATGCTAAAGGTCTCTTGAAGTCGGCGATTCGAGACGACGATCCCGTGGTCTTTATCGAGCAGGAAAGAATGTACGGCCAGAAGGGTGAGGTTCCCGACGAGCCTGACTTCACAATTCCCTTAGGTCTGGCGGACGTCAAACGAGAAGGAACCGACGTCACCATTGTTGCACGATCGTTGATGGTTCCGATTGCGCTCAAAGCCGCAGAGCAACTTCAGGAACAAGGTGTTTCTTGCGAGGTGATCGATCCGCGAACGATTAGGCCACTCGACATCGGCACGATTATCGAGTCAGTGAAAAAGACTAACCGCGTGGTCGTCGCTGAAGAGTCGCATCCGATTTGCAGCGTCGGCGCTGAGATCAGCACGCAGATCATGGAGCAAGCTTTCGACTATCTCGATGCGCCAGTGAAACGTGTTTCAGGCGTCGACGTGCCGATGCCTTACGCGAAGAATCTCGAAGATCTTGCTATACCGGACGTAAACAGGATTGTCGCTGCGGTGCGCGAAGTCGCGTATTTGGATTAAGAACCTCCACAGATAACAAATTATGGCAACGAAGGTCATCATGCCGAAGCTCTCTCCAACGATGGAGGAGGGACAAATTTCGCGTTGGTTGAAGAAAGAAGGCGACAAGGTCTCGATGGGTGAGCCGCTCGCCGAGATCGATACCGACAAAGCGACAATGGAAATGCAGGCGCTGAGTAACGGCGTCCTGCGCAAGATCCTGATAGGCGAGGGACAGTCGGCACCGCTTGGACAGACAATCGCGGTGATTGGCGAGCCGAACGAAGACATCGCGTCGTTACTCGCTGACGCTCCGGCTACGGCTCCAAAGCAGGAGCAGCCAAAACAGGAAAAGGCGCAGGAGCAGCCCGCACCTCAGCCCCCACAGCAACAGCCGCAAGCCAAAGCAGCCGCGGCTAGTGCTCAGCCCGCGCCCGCTAGCGATGGTAAGGGTGGCCGCCAGCCACAGGCCGCAGCAGCCGATTCGGGTCGGATGATCGTGTCGCCGCTTGCCGCTCGTATGGCTGCGGAAGCCGGGATCGATCTGCGTTCGCTACAGGGTAGTGGACCAGGTGGTCGGATCATCAAGAAAGATATTGAAGCCGCGATTAGTGAACCGAAGGCTGCGGCGGCACAGCCCGCTTACCCGCGCGTGGTTGAACCAGGAGAGTTTCCGCAGATCGCGGCATCACCGTATCGTGACGAACCAGCCAGTGAGATTCGCAAAGTAATCGCGAAGCGACTGGTGACTTCGCTTGGACCGGTGCCGCACTTCTTTCTCACCACTGAGATCGAGATGGACCGTGCTGCGGAAATGCGAAAAGGGATCAATGCGCTCGATCCCGAGCTCAAGATCAGTGTTAACGATATCGTGATCAAGGTTGCGGCAGCCGCGCTGCGCCAGCATCCTGAGGTCAACGCTTCGTTTCAGGGGAATTTTATCCGCTATTACGAGCACGCGGACGTCGGTGTCGCTGTGGCGATTCCCGACGGACTAATTACGCCGGTAGTTCGTTCAGCGGATCAAAAGTCGCTCAGCGAGATCGCGGCGGAAGTACGTGAATTAGCGGAGCGCGCGCGTTCGAGAAAACTGAAGCCTGAGGAGTATACGGGCGCGAGTTTTTCGATCAGTAATCTTGGGATGTTTGGGATTGATGAGTTTACGGCGGTGATCAATCCGCCCGAGGGAGCGATCCTCGCCGTCGGAGCGATGTCACCGAAGCCCGTCGTTCGTGAGAACGAAATCGTGATAAGGCAGATGATGCGCGTGACGATGTCATGCGATCACCGGGTGATTGATGGCGCGACGGGCGCGAAGTTTTTGCAGACGTTCAAGAAGATACTTGAGAATCCGCTTTACCTTGTCGTTTAGCCACAAAAGGCACAAAAGCAAGCCACAAAAGAATAAACGATTTTTCGCAGCTACCGTCTGTCTTCTTCTTTCAACTATCGTCTGTCTTTCTTTCTATCGTTTTGCCTTTTTTTGTCCTTTTGTGGGCTGCTTTTGTGCCTTTTGTGTACTACGCGGCCTGGACAGTTTGCTGTTTGAAGCAGCTCTGAATTTCATCCTGATCGAGAGTGTCACGCTCCATCAGGAGCTCCACTAATCGACCAATCGACTCACGCTCCGCACTAACGACCGCGCACGCCCGCTCAAGCTGAGCATTGATCAACTCGTTCGTCGCGTCTTCAACCTTGTCAAGCAGGCTCTGGCTATGAGGTGAATCGGGCTGACCGAGATGAATCGGCCCAAGCCGGCTCATTCCAAACTCACTCACCATTTTCCGCGCGATCTCAACCGCACGCTCGATGTCATTCGACGCCCCGGCAGTCATCGTCGAGAGCAGCACCTGCTCTGCAGCACGACCACCCAGTAACAACGCGATCTGATCTTCGAGGTATTCACGCTTCTTCATGAACCGGTCGCGTTCAGGCAACGACTGCGTGACACCCAAAGCGCGTCCGCGTGGCAGGATCGAAACCTTGTGAATTGGGTCGCCATTCTCAACGGCGAGTCCGACCGCGACGTGTCCCGCTTCGTGAACCGCAGTCGCATAACGCTCGTCGTCATCCATCATGAATCCCTGACGTTCGGCGCCCATCAGGATCCGGTCGCGCGCGATCTCAATGTGTTTGCGCCCAACAGCTTCTGCCTCATCGCGCGTCGCGGCGATCGCGGCTTCATTCATGAGGTTCGCTAATTCAGCTCCTGAGAAACCAGGCGTGCCTCGCGCGATCCATTTAAGATCAAGCCCTGGCTCAAGTTTCAGATTACGTGCATGAACCTTGAGAATCGCTTCACGGCCAGACACGTCCGCGAGATTGACCGCGATCTCGCGATCGAATCTTCCCGGTCTGGTGAGCGCTTTGTCGAGTATGTCCGGCCTGTTGGTCGAAGCAATAACGACAACAGCCGACGATTGATCGAATCCGTCCATCTCAACCAGCAACTGGTTGAGCGTCTGGTCCTGATCGGCGGAGGCAGAATCACCACCGCGCCCGCGCTGGCGTCCCAGCGCATCGACTTCATCGATAAAGATGATGCACGGCGAAAGCTTTCGTCCCTTCGCAAACAGATGTCTCACGCGAGCAGCACCGAGTCCGGCAAACTTCTCCTGAAAACTCGATCCGGATGCGGTAAGAAACGCGACTCCAGCTTCTTTCGCCGCCGCTCTCGCCAGCAATGTCTTTCCGGTTCCCGGAGGTCCATAAAGCAAAATACCGCGCGGAACACGTCCGCCGAGGCGACTGAACCGCTCCGGATTTCGAAGAAACTCGATCGTCTCAGTCAACTCTGCGCGTGCCTCGTCCACCCCTGCGACATCGTCAAAGCCGACATCCTGTTTGCCGTTATGATTCTCCAACTCAAACGACCCACGACCACTCATGCTCGCGTAAATTCGCCAGCCCGCAAACGCAATTAACCCGAGGGTCAGCACAGGCAGAAGATAGCTCACAAGATTGGAAAGCAAACCCGGCTGCACCGGCCGAAACTCCACCGGCACATTGTTCTTGCGAAACAGTTGTACGATCTCGTGCTGTGCGGTTTCGCCTGTGACCGTCGCTTCGACGAGCGTGCCATCTGTCTTTGTCACGGTCATCGTCGCGCCTTCAACCTGAAGTGCAGCGGCGCCACCAACCTCGGCGATGCCGTAGATCTGCGAATAGTTGATCTTGGCTACAGGCGGGAGTTGGCGCTGGTAATTAACAACAGTGGCGGCAACCGTAAGGGTGATCGAGATGATTGCCAGGCCGACGAGGGCGACTCTTCGTGTCCGAACCGATACCCGGGGCGTGGGGGTAGGCATAAAAACCTCCAAAAAAATTTAAGCTGCAAGAATCGGGTTTGGAAAGCGACGGAACTTCGAAAGGAAGGACCCGCGCGAACGCTGCTGCCACTTTAACAGTCAAGAATGTGTGAAGTCCAGAACAACTTCGTGAAATTTATGACTGTATGAATAAGCTCTACAGGCCGTATAAGACCTGTTCGAATCTTTCAATGACTGCTTTATTTCAATACGCACGTGACGGGGTGCTTTCCCGTAAACTCAACAAATCCTAGGAAGCACGAAAGCGGCATGGACGTTGCTCAATCAATCGCGATTGCTTTTGTACCAACGGTAGATTAGGCGTGGGGAAACAAAAGGAGGAAGATGACATGCTTTGGACGATTTTTGTAATTCTGTTGATTTTGTGGTTGCTCGGCGTGGTAAGCAGCTACACCATGGGTGGATTCATTCACCTGCTGCTGGTAGTAGCGCTAGTGGTTCTGCTTATCAACATCATTGGCGGTCGTCGTCCGGTCGTATAGGCAAACACACACTGTTTGCCCTGCTCGGCGCCCGACACTCCGCCGTGAAAATCCCGATGGTACCGTCGGGCGTCTACTTATCAGGTAAGCGGTAGATCAAATACTCGAATGATTCGCCCTACTGGATAAAGATTCATTTTGGGATCCCAGTAGGGCGAACGTTTGTGAAAAAAGCGCAAGCGTGCTGACGGACTGGCAGCGAATTCTGCGTCGGTGGCCAGCAGTTCTTCGAATGCCTGCTTCAGCGCGGGGTCGTTCGCCATCATTTCGCGAGCAAGAGCCTCGAGGACGTAGGGCTCGCCGTATTCCTTTTCCTCGAAGATGGCGTTGAAAAATCCCCAACGCACCAATGAGTCGGGGGCTTCGGGCTCGAGCAGGTTCATCAGGACTTTGGCCGACGGTTGAGCCAGCGGCAGAATTACAGAGCCCGCGGGGAAGACTCTCGTCTCTGTTGTTCGTTCAACATCAAACCGGGGCATGTAGCGGCCTTCGAATGGCCCCTGCGGCCAGCTCACGTTTGTGAAACGATAACTCTCAATTTGTACCGGGAAGAACTCCGCGAGCGTCTTCGTCTCGAGCCCGTGCGCTTTCAGCACATCGATAACTTCCGTCCACTGGTAAGGAACAATGTATTCAAATCGGCGGTACGACTGCCTTTGTGACTCTAAACGTTTGATACATCGGGACGGTGAGATCTAACGGCTCACGTCCATACACCACACGCAGATCTCCTGACACGTCACTCTGTTCCGTTTCGTAACTGAAGGCTTTTAACGCGAACGGAGTTTGATGGTCCGTGAGCTCGAAATCGAGTGGAAACAGGCGGTCAGCATCGTAGTTTTTGCCTGCGGCCACTGTACGCTCATCCGCTTCACGTCCTATTTTTCGCAAACGTTGTGGGTCGCGATTAGCTTCCTTCAACGCGTTGAGCAGAAAGTCGTAAGTTCCGATCACGCGTGAACGATAGTCTTTGATCATATGCGTTTCGATCAGAATGCCGGGACGATTTCTGATCGGCACGTACCCGGTTGAGAAACGCGGTGAGCCGTTAAAGTCTCTCGTGCCAAGGGTGAGATCGCGGTTATCGATAAACTCGAGATACCAGGAGATCACATTGCCCGCGGCTTCAGTTGCCGGCGCGACTTTCCCGCCGAACACTTCTCGTTCCCAGTTGATGATCTGGTCGTCAACTCCGGCGTGATGTTCGTGGTGGTAGGTGATGTTGCAACGGTAGTCGGCGCCATCCGTGACGTGGCAATCGATGAAAAGGTCCGGTTTCCATTGATTCCAGAGCCGGATCCACGCACGTGTTTCGGGCGTGTCGGCTTTCATGTAATCGCGATTGAGATTCTGGTAGGTGCTGGTGGTGCGCCAACCCATCTCTGTTGGACCATTCTGATTGATTCGATTGTAAGGACTTGGACGCTCGTGTCCGTCGGTGTTGTAAATCGGGATGAATAGCAGGACGACGTTTGTCAGCAATCCCTCGATCGTTTTCGTGATACCGAGGTCGCGAAGGAGGGCGAAACCCGCGTCTTTGCCGTCAGGCTCGCCGGCGTGAATGCAGGCCTGGATTAAAACAACGGCTTTCCCCTGCGCGTGTGCTCCTTCCGGTGTGAAGGTTCCAGTTTCGGAAGCGATGACCAACGGCAATTCCCTTCCCTCACCGCTGAATCCAAAGCTCTCGTAATCAATGCATGGCGATGCGTGTGCGAGACGGCGCGCAAAGGCGACGGTGTCGTCATAACTCGGTGTTTCGCGGTAGTCGGTGGCTTCAGCGTGTGTACGCCATTCAGGAGGAATCGGTGTTGTAGTCATAGTTATGAGTATCGAAGGAAATCATTGGTCAATTATCATTTGACATTTATCAATTGGTTATTTAAGACCTTCGGCTTTGAAGATGTTAAGCCATCCGGGTACCGGAGGTCTTCAAATGACAATTGATAAATGTCAAATGATAATTGACCAATGATTTGAATTCAGACTAAAGCGTCGTCTTACAGGAACGGCACTCTCTGCGCCTTCTCGCGTTGAGAGTGCCGCATGATGCGCAACGAATATACATCGTACGCGTAAACCAACTCGTGATGAACGCACTAACGCCGAGTATCCCGATCAGGACGGCGGCGTTCAAAAGAAAATCTTTCAAACTTTCGGATTCTCCACTCCTCTGCGGTGATAAGCCTGCCCGCGTTCATATCCCGCCTGAAACGGCATGTCAAGCGTCGTGCCCACATAAGCCGTCCTCAGCTCATCTTCAACGTCGGAATAGATTTTTCCGCGTCGCCTCGGATGCAAGGCAGCAGTATAACCACGCCGGTAACTCTCCTCGTCGCGATCGAAGTCGGCGCCGTAGTTAGTACGCTCCTCTTCTTTCACTTCATCCCACCATCTTTCGCGCAGCGTTTCAATGTCCTCTGCGCCCGCTTGATCCAGCACTTCGGTCGCGCGATCTTCCTGATCGTCATCTTCTGCATAGGCGACGACGACTGTATTTCCACGTCGCAGTAGATCTTCGTAAATATAAACGTCCTCGTGCGGGATTCCCTCGCCGAGTTCTTCCTCAACTGTGTCGCCGACCGCGGATCCTGCCGCAGCTCCGACCATGCCCAGTAATGCTGCTCCAACCATTCCAAATGCGATCACTGGTCCAATACCTGGAATCGCTAAAGTTGCAACAGCCAAACCCAGCGTCGCGCCACCCGCAGCACCCATCGCCCCGCCGACGGCCGCCCCCATCGCGCGACCCATTCCGGGATCTTCGGTGTCTGTGACCGGCACGCCTTTCTCAATTGTGTCAGCCGAGCCGCTGCCTGGGGTAATTATTCCTATCCGCTGATCCGGTATTCCTAGAGATCTTAACTGGCTAATCGCCTTTTCTGCGTTATCTCGTGATTCGAATACTCCAGTTACTATTTCCATTTCGTCCTCCACGGTTTGACATTCGATGCTTTCTTACTGCGACTGGCGTTCCGCATCAAGCCGTATCGCGCAAAGAGAGAAATCGACACAAATCGTTGAGGAATTCCGCAAAGCTATGTTAGAGTCGAACGCATGTTCGACATTGTCGATAAACACTGGCCTATGTCGGAAGGCGACGGCAAGGCGACTCGAAAAAAGCGTCCACGTATCCTCGCAATCACGACTGATTGCTGCACCGGCTGCGCTGGTTCACCCGCGTGTATCGAATACTGTCCGATTGAAGCCTGCATGTTCTGGGTCCCGGATGAAGATCATCCACCCTTTGGTCGCATCGAAGTAGATCCTTATCTCTGCATCGGCTGCCAGAAATGCACGAGCAAAGGTCCGGATGGGGCGTTTCTTGATGGGTGTCCGTGGGACGCGATCGAGATGGTGCCCACCGACGACTGGGAAGCCGTACACGGGATCATACTTCCGGACGCACCACCCGCTCCTCCAGCGTAGAACCAGTAACACGGTTCCTTTTTATCCGCGTTTTTGGATTGCGTTAAGAGTTAAAGATGCCTGTTCCTTAATGCGCGCTGAAGCTTCAGTGGATGTGGCGTAGCTCTGTATTAACTGGAGATCGTCCTTCGTCCCGACCAGCGACAAACCACGCAACGCTTCCCAAACACTGTCTTCATCCGAGATCAGATTCAGCACTTCATCATCACGCGCGACCTGAGAGCCGTTTGGTTTGAGGATCTTATTGACTCGGCCCGGCAACGGAGATCGAACCTCCAAAACTTTTCCATCCGGCTGTTGAATTCGGGCCAGTAGCGTTCGTCGTGCGATTGTCGCGCCCTCCTGCAAACTACTCACAAGTGTTCCATCACCCGGAGCCTTCACGTGAAATGGTTGCAGCACGGCGAGCAGCTCTTCACGTCCGCTGTGATCGTTGAACCTCACGAGCGCGAGCGCGGCATTGCGGCGAACGATCGGTTCCTCATCCTTCAATAGCTTCCGCAACGCATCATGAAACTCAGACGACTTGTTATCAAACCCCATCAACCACGCTACCGTCAGCCGAAACTCAGTTTCCTGACTTCCACTGAGCGTGATTACCTGCGGATACCAGTTTTTCGCGTTCGGATCCCCGCGCTCGATGCGTTGTTGAATCTGAAGTAGAGCGTGCTGCACGTGTCGGGGCTTCTGTTCGTCAGCCAGATACTTCGAGATATCGGCATCCGTTAACTCACGGCCAAACCACGAGAAGTACCACGCAAGAAAAGTCGCGGCAACAAAGAGAATGGCGAGAATCAGAATCGGACGCGAGCCGGGCACGCGCCTCGGTGCCTCTTTCGCTCTTATTCCCGGATGATTGCCGTTTTCACCCATCGAACAACTCAGGAAGGATAGATCTGGTAAAGCATAAGATAGACGATCACTCCCGTGATCGACACATACAGCCAAATCGGCAAGGTGACTCTCGCGATGCGTCGATGTCGCCCGAACTCATTGCGGAATGCGCGGTAGAAAGTGAGTATGACGAGCGGGACGATCACTATGGCGAGAACAGTGTGGCTCAGAAGGACCGTGAAATAGATCGTGCGGACAATACCTGTTCCCTGAAACCGCGTAGCGCCGTGATGATAGTGATACGTGAGATACGAAGCCAGAAACAGGAGTGATACGACGAGCGCGGCGATCTGGCATGCGCGGTGAGCCGCGACATTTCGTGCCCTGATAAAAGAATATCCGGTGATTAGCAGTAGCGCGCTTGTGCCGTTAAGACAAGCGTTGAGATGTGGAAGGTACGAAATGTAATCAGCCACAAAAACTCAGTCAGTGGTTTGTACTTTTGGTGCCTCTTGTGGCTGTGTCCCAAACCTGTTAACTATCCCGCGGACGTCAGGTGGAACTGCACGGCCTTTCTTATCAAGCATCGGCGGAGCAGGTGCGCCGGCTCGAACCGCACCCCAGTCGCCTGCCCCGGCTGGAGATTCAATTGATTTCTTCATGAAAGGAATCGGCAACTTCCCTTCCGACCGCATATAGAGCAACGGATTAATCGCAAACAGCAGCGCCATGACAAGGCTCACGACGATAATGAACATATTATCAATCGTGAAAAAGTCGCCTGAAGCTAGCGCGCTCCAAATCGCCAGCGCCAGAAAAGCCAGTGCGATAAGCAGGCAGAGAAAGTTCAGGATCTTGAGTTCTTTGCTCATGAGTTGACTAAGCGCTACCCGGCGCTACCGCGCTCGGTTCTGTATTAATGCTTCGCTTTTGCAGCGGGTTTGCGCCGCTCTCCAACCTCCTCATAACCACATCTTTCACAAGTCCACAACGGAAACGATCCGGTCGGATCATTGCCGGTTTGATAAACGGCACGGTTCGAGGGAATGATCTTTCCGCCGCAACGCGGACAAACGCGCCCGCGCGTCGTGCGCTTTTCAACGTCGAGAGCAAGCGGATTATCGTCAGCCATTTCCTCGGTGGCGTTTCAACGCTATGAAAATCGAACAGAAGATCGCAACCGGCGGAACAAACAGCACCAGCACCCCGATATTAAAGTTGCGAACAAATTTGGTATTGGCGGCGCCTGTTAAGGCAGCTCGGCACATCGAGCATTGTGCCTCCGCAGCCGAATTCGCCAGCAACACAACGACGGCTGCCATAACTACCAACACCAGAACTCGCCACCAGGTCGATCTCATCACGGTTCCTCTGTGGACGGCGGCGCCACCGGAGGCGCTTCCTTGAATTGGTAACGCAGCCCGGAGGAGCGGAAACTGTCAGGAAAGAATACAAATAACAGGAGGATACACACAACAAGCATCGGGATCAGCGTCAGGACCAAACTCAGCCGCTCAAACTTCAAGTGCATGAAATAGGCCACGATCAGCGCGGCTTTGATGATCGAAAGTCCGAGCAGAATCGTCAACATGATAACCAGCGACATGGGCTTGTAGGCGAGAAAGATCTCGATGAGTGTCAGCGCCACCAGCCAACCCCAGATCGAGATGAACAGCTTATTGCTGCCTGCAAAATGTTCTTCACCGGGTGCATGTGCGTGTGCGTCTGCAGTCATTTCGATTCTCCTTTCTTGGGCTAGTGCGCAGCGCCGGCCAGATGTCCGCCAACGTCAACCGACATGATGTAAATTAACGGGAACACAAACATCCAGACGAGGTCGACGAAGTGCCAGTAAAGGCCGCTGATCTCAACGTCTTCGTGCTTCAACTTATTCACACGAGCGGCAACCACTCCCAGGTATATTATGCCCGTCGCGACGTGGAACATGTGCAGTCCGGTGATAGTGAAGAAGGTGGCGCCGAAGAGCGGCGAAGGTGGCACGCCTTCCGTTGTCGTAAACGCCTGGACCCAATGCTCGGGCAGGTAGAACGGTTGTAATCCCTCGTCAAAAAGGTGTTTCCATTCGATCAAGTGGAGAATGACAAACGCGCTGCCGAACACCATCGTCGCCAGTATCCACTTTCGCGCTTTCGCCTTGTCGCCTTTGGCCGAAGCTGACACGCCGAACACCATCGTCAAGCTCGACGAGAGCAGGCAAAAAGTCATCACTGACGAGAAGACGATGCTTGGGTAGAAAGGAAACGGCGTCGGCCAAACGTTCGACGCGCGCAGATAGCTGTAACCTATCAGCAGTGCCGAAAACGTCAGCGAGTCGGAAACGATAAACAACCACATTCCCAACTTGCGATGGCCCACGCGATAAGGAAAGGCGCCGCCTTCCCAATCCACTGCCGGGAAATGTCCCGCACGTGCTTCAGTGCTCACCCTGTCACCTCCAAAGGAATAGGAGTAGGAATAGGTAGATCCAAAGACCGTCCATGAAATGCCAGTAAATCGTCACCGCATCCGCTGCGGCTTCCGTCGATCGCCGTCGTGAACGAAACCATACAAACGCGAGTGCCAGCAGACCGCCGAGCAGGTGTACGGCGTGCGCACCAGTCAATACATAAAAGAACGAACTGTACGGATGACTCGCGAGGTAAATTCCCTGCGCCGATAACTGTCGCCACGCGAAAACCTGCGATGCCAGGAATCCGACTCCAAGCAGCGCTGTCAATGAAAGGTATCGTGAGTAAACACGGTGTTCAGATCGTTTGAGGTTTCGTCTGGCGATTTCAAGTGTGACGCTGCTGAGTAGTATCAACGCCGTACTCACAAGCAGAACGCGTGGCATCGCGATCGGAAACCAATCCCTCGCCCCACCCGATCTGACGACGTAAGCGCTACTCAGCGACGTAAACAACATCACGACCGACGCAAGCGCCACCCACATGCCGATCCGCGAACGAGATCCGTTTTCGGTTTTAATTACAGCAGACATGATTCAATCGGTTTTTAGCCACAGATTACGCAGATTTAGATCGGATTTTTTTCGTTTCATCTGTGGCTAGAAGTCTCTGGTTCCTACTTAAAGATCAGCAACAACGCAAACAGCCACAACCAAATTCCATCCATCGTGTGCCAGTAAAGTCCGATGACTCCGGTCCACGTCGAATGCCTTTCATTATTCACGAGCGGCACCAGCCGGCGGCTCTTGATCACGAGATAGAGAATCAATCCAAGCCCGCCGATCAGGTGCGCGCCATGCAATGCCGTGGCTAAGTAAAAAAACGTGCTTTTAGGATGACCTGCAAAGTAAACACCTGCTCTTGCAAGTTCCTTCCACCCGACAACCTGGGAAACCAAAAAGCCTAATCCCAGGGCGAGCGTTAAAAGCAACCAGCTCGTGTGTGCGCGAGTATGTTCGCGCTGCAAAGATCTTTTAGCTAATTGAAAAGTAAAACTACTGAACAGAATCAGCGCTGTGCTGACGAGAAACATTCGTGGCATCACAACCGGACGCCTCTGTTCCTCGGACGACATTATGTAAACGCTTGAAAGAGCCGCAAACATCATCACAATGGCCGCCAGCAAAATCCACATTGTGATGCGGTAGGTGGCGGGCGAAAACTTCTGTTTCGAATGATCCCCGCCTTTCCAACCGTTCCCGCCTGGCTTCTTACCGTTTGGTCCGGGAAACCTCCCGCCGGAACCGATCCCCTTGTTGGTTTCTTTCTTAGTGCTTGTGACCATTGTGGCCATTACCGCTCGGTACGTCGGCCCCCACATCAGTCTGCATTACAAAATCCCTGGGAGCGCCCGGCACCGCAAACTCGTATGGTCCGTGATACACCGTCGGCAACACTCCGGCGAAGTTATCGTGTGGCGGCGGCGTTGCGGTGGTCCATTCGAGCGTCGTTGCTTCCCATGGATTGTCGTTTGTAACTCGCTCACCCTTGAAGACACTCCATATCAGGTTGAAGTAGAAAAGAAGCTGCGCCGAGATCGTAATAATCGCCGCTACTGACACCAGCATCACGAGCGGATCCAAATTCCTCAGGAACTCATACTCCTGGAAACTCGAAAAGCGTCGCGGCATGCCGACGATTCCCATCGTGTGCATGGGTACGAAGATCGCGTACACGCCGATGAACGTGAGCCAGAAGTGAATGCGGCCAATCTTCTCGCTCATGAAGCGTCCAAACATCTTCGGGAACCAGAAGTAGAGTGCTGCAAACATTCCAAAGATCGATGCCACGCCCATCACGAGGTGGAAGTGAGCGGTGACGAAATAAGTGTCGTGCATCGGCAGGTCGAGTGAACTCTGTCCGAGCACCAAACCCGTGATACCACCGGCCACGAAAAGGGAGACGAACCCAAGCGCGAACAGCATCGCAGTCGTGAAACGAATCCGTCCGCCCCACAGAGTGCCGATCCAGTTAAACGTCTTAACGGCTGAAGGAACGCCGATCGAAAGTGTTAAGACTGAAAACGCGATGGCTGAGTAGGGGCTCATGCCGCTCATGAACATGTGGTGGCCCCACACGAAGAACCCGAGCAGTCCGATCGCGAAGATTGCAAACACCATCGCGCGATATCCAAACACTGGTTTGCGCGCGAAGGTCGCAAGAATGTGCGACGTGGCGCCCATACCGGGCAGGATCGCGATGTAAACTTCGGGATGGCCAAAGAACCAGAACAAGTGTTGCCACAGAATTGGCGATCCACCCGTGTGTAACGGGAAGTTTGGATTTGAACCGGAAAGCAGCCCGCTGACGTAAAGACCGCCCGGGATGAAGAAACTCGTGCCCGCGGCACGATCGAGTAGCAGCAGGATGCCGCCGCCGAGAAGCACCGGGAACGACAACAACGCCAGCACCGCGGTGGTAAACCAGGCCCAGCAGGTCAACGGCATGCGCATCAACGACATGCCTTTCGTGCGCATGTTGAGAAGCGTCGTTATGAAATTCAACGCGCCGAGCAGTGATCCGACGCAGAAGATCGCGATACTGATAACCCAGAGGTTCATGCCGGCGCCCTGACCCGGACCGGCGACCTTTCCGAGTGCGCTCAACGGGGCGTAACCTGTCCAGCCTCCAATTGGTCCAACAGTGCCGCTGCCACCGGCAAAGGATGGTCCAAGTCCGGAGAACCATTCACCGATGGCCTGGTTGCCCTCCACTAAGATCGCGAGGAGAATGACGATAAAGCCGACGAAGGTCACCCAGAACGACAACATGTTCAACACCGGGAATGCCATGTCTTCGGCGCCAATCTGAATCGGGAGAAAATAGTTGCCGAAGCCGCCCTGTGGCGCCGTGGTGAGAACGAAGAACACCATGATCGTGCCGTGCATCGTGACGAGTGAGAGGTAAAACTCCGGGGTCATCACGCCACCGGGCGCGCCGGTTGGGAAGAGCACCTCCAGCAGTTTCCAGCTACTTCCCGGCCACGACAGGTTTAGTCGCATGAGCAACGACATCGCCATGCCGACCAGCACCGCCGCGAGCGCCAGCAGGATGTACTGAATTCCTATGACCTTGTGGTCTATGCTGAAGATGTACTTACGTATGAAGCCCGTCGGTGCCGGGTGCCGGTGCACGCCGTCGTGAGTCTCAACTGACATCTGTATCTCCTCGTCGTCGTTATCTCTGTGCAACCTCTGTGTTCTCTGTGTCTCTGTGGTTTATGTATCTCTTGTTAACAATAACCACAGAGACACAGAGAACACAGAGATTGCACAGAGAAGAAACCTAATTTGTCGGTAGCGGGTACTTCGCCAACAGTTCCGTCATGCGCGTCTGGAATTGCTCCTGCGGCAGACTGTTGAGTGCCTGCAGTTCATCTTCAGGAAGAACGAGCATGTAGCTCTTCATCTTGAAGTGAAGCTGCCCGCACAACTCCGCGCACGCCAGTTCATACTTCCCTACTCTGTTTGCAGTGAAGTGGACCTTGATCTCCATGCCGGGCACAAGGTCCTGTTTGAAACGCAGTTGCGGTACCCAGAAGTTGTGAATCACGTCTTTCGATCGCAAACGCAGCTCGACCGGACGATTGACTGGAATCGCAAGCGCCGCAGTCACTGAATCGTCAGTTGATGCAGGATCTTCCGGATCGAGTCCGACGAAGTTCAGGGCAGCGTCGTCGATTAAGCTCGGATGAGTGCGACCGAATTTGTTGTCCTTACCGGCGTAGTGGAAGTTCCACTGAAACTGCTGCGCGACCACTTCAACCTGATATGAACCCGGAGGCGCATCGTTCAGCCGCAACGAAGCCCAAACACTTTGGCCCATCACCGCGAGGGTAATAAAGATGACCGCGGTGATCACCGTCCAAAGCACCTCGAGTCGATTACTGCCATGCGAATAGAGCGCACGATCGCCCGCCTTCCCAGTGTCGCGATATTTCCAGACCATCCAACCGAGGCCTATCTGCGCGGCCGTGAAAGCCAGGCCGACCACTACGATTGTGATCATGAACTGGCGGTCGAGAGCTGGAGCATGCTCTGAGATAGCGGCTGGAAACCACCATTTGCCGCTAACGAATAGCAGCACCGAGAGCAGTGTTAATATCCAGATAATAACCGCAAGAACTCGTCCCATCGGTTACATCTCCTTTTGGTTGATTGTGGCGCGGTCTTACTTATTTAACACCATCAAGATAAACAAGAGCGGCAGGTAGATTACTGACGCCAGCAGCAGGCGACGCGCCTCTTGCCGTGACATCGAAAATGCCGCACGAAGACTGCTGTAGAGAAAAAGCAGCCCCAGAACTATTGCTCCGACAAAGTAAATCTTGCCTGACATTCCCACCGCGGTTGGAAGCAAACTAACCGGCAGCAACATCAGCGTGTAGACGACGATCTGTTGCGCAGTGACGCGCCCATCAGGCTCGACGACGGGCAGCATCAGAATTCCCGCGCGACTGTAGTCCTCACGATACATCCACGCGATTGCCAGAAAGTGTGGGAACTGCCAAAGAAAAAGAATCGCAAACAGTATCCAGCCTTCAAGACTGATCGATCCGCGCGCGGCGGTCCACCCGATCAACGGCGGCACTGCGCCAGGAAACGCGCCGACGAGCGTCGATAATGTTGTTCGTGTCTTGAGTGGCGTGTAAGCGAATAAGTAACCGGCAATAACCGTGAGCCCGAGTAAAGCACTCAACGGATTCACGAGGACGAGTAGATAGATCTCGGCGATGATCGTGATCGCGGCACCGAAGGCCAGCGCTTCCCATGGCGCGAGTTTGCCTGACGGTAACGGCCGATTAGCCGTGCGGCGCATTAAGCCGTCAAGATCGCGCTCGGCATACTGATTAAGTGTCGCGATTCCGGATGACAGGATCCCGATTCCGATCAGGGCGCGAAGGAGAGCGAGATAGTCGATCGCGCCGCGCGAAGCAAGCGCGAATCCAGCCGCCGCGGTCAGGACGATCAGAAACGTGATGCGAGGCTTGGTCAACTCGGCGTACGCGGCCAATCGCTCACGTAACGACAGTGGCGATCGCTCGATAACCTCTACCGCCGAACTGCGCAAATCAATTGCGAACTCTTCCATTAAGTAGCCCTTGTAGGGGCGGCCCTCCGTGGCCGCCCGTGCTCCGATACAACGCCCGATGGCGATGACGAGCGGCCACGGAGGGCCGCCCCTACAAATGTTGCTGGTAAAACGCGATACGTTCTCAGCGTCAGAATTATCGTCGTGACAAACACGAGCGCGCCACACGCCACATGAGCGACAGTGATCGAGATCATCGGATTGAGTGGCTGCGGATCATTCGGCGAACTCAAACGCGCGACGTAAGACGCAACACCAAGTGACAACTGCACAACCAGCAACACAAGCGCAGCGACAGCCGGGCGCGTCAGGAACGGTTGATCTTTGTGCCGGCGAAGCGTAGTGATTGCAGCGCTTCCCAACGCAAGCGTTACCGCAACTGCGCCACCGATATGCGCAAGGATCAATTCAATCGGAAGATGCTGATCCCATGTTGCTGAGTGTCGCAAAGTTGCTCCGAGAATCAGTTGCACAAAGATCGTCGCCAGTGCCGCCGTGCAAATATGACGCAGCGGCATAACGTCTTTGTCTTCGGTCAGTGGCCGCGCTTCATTCCAACTTCTTGATGTAAAAACCGCGATACTCACCGTAGTGCAAAAGAAAAGTTGAGCAAGCGTTGCGTGCGCAGTTGAAACTCCCAATGGCAACAAGTACTTGACCGTTAACGCGCCGAGAATTCCCTGAGCACACACGGCAATAACGGCGAACAGCGTCAGTTGCCACACCCACTCACGTTTTTCACGCAAACGTATGTAAACAGCAAGCGCCAGGGTCAGCAGTCCAACCGTAGTCGCAATCATGCGGTGGCCGTGCTCCCAAAAAAGATTCCCAACCATGTTTGGGAAAAACTCGCCGTTGGAAAGCGGCCAGTCTGACGTGGCGAGTCCCGCATCGTGACTCGTCACTAACGCCCCCGCAATAATTAAGAAAAATGTCGCGCAAGCGACGAGAATTGAAAATCGATTAAGACCCTTGCTCATGCTGTGTTGCTTGGTTCAGGTAAAAGCAGTTTCCCGCAAAGGCGCGAAGGCGTAAAAGAAAAGCCAGAATCTTCCTTTTCAAACTTAACTTTGCGCCTTTGCGCCTGTGCGGGAAACTTTGCCTCAATTCAACGCTAGTTCTTTCTTCCCAGCATCGGAAACTCGATAGCCGGCATCACTTGCAGCGAGGGTGTGGTTGACGATGTCGCCGGACCTGCGCCTTCACCGAAAGCAAAGTCAGCCTTAGCGCTTCCGCCTCCCGGCACCGTTACCTGCATTGTCTTCTCAGTTCCCTTTGCGCCTCCCTCTCTCCAGGCAACGACGGTGTAAGTTCCCGCCGGAACGCCTTTGATTTCAAATGCGCCCGCGTCACTGCTCACCGCGTAAAGCGGAGTCTTCATGACGCCGATGTAAGCCTTCATCCAGGGATGCTGGTTGCACTTGACTGGAATCAACTGTTCGGGTCGCGCAAACGTCTCTTCGATCGGACCCGCGCCCACTGACTGAGTTTTGTTCCACTCTTTATTGAGCGACGGCGTTGGATGGATGTTGTGCGTAGTCTTGTCGCTGTTGGTGACACTGAGTTTTTGATTTACCTGAATGCCCAGCACGTGCGGCTTGTAATGGCAGCCGTTCTGATCGAGCGTCACCGCTGTTGCTGGTGGATCCCACTTGTAATCACCCACCTTCTTACCACCATCGACGGTGCCGTCCTTGACGTAGACAAACACGTTGGCGAGCTTGCCGTCTTTAACAACGGTGTCGTCGGTCACCAGGTTTGGGTTTGCCTGGCCGCAAACCGGATCGGCGTTAGTGTCGATCTTTTTCGGAGCAGGTGGTGTGCCGTTAAAGCTAATCACACCGGTAATCGTGCCGGTCGCACCGCTATACGGACCAACGTCGGACGTGGTCGCCGCCTGATTCGTCTCGGTCGTTTTACCGCCGCCACAAGCCGAACCAAGAGCTAACAGAGACAGTGCAATAGATATCACAAGCCAGACTTTTGTCTGCTTATTCATGGATCAATTCCTCCAAACTAAGATAACTTTCGCGTTTAACTTTAGCATTAAGCCCATGAAAAGGCACAAATGCCTACGGCTTTAATGCCCGTGCTGCGTAGCGTCCCAGGACCGCACTCCCCCGACTTCGGCGGTGATGTGAACGCACTTTTCGTTTCTTCGCGCGCGCATGATGCTGTGTTGTCGTCTCGGTCGGCAACGCAGTGGTCGCCGGACCGGCAGCCAGCAACGCACGCTGCTCCTCCGGAGTCAACATGAACATGTAACGCACGAGTAATCGTGCATGATCGTCGTGGTAATTTGTGGCGCTCGCGGGCGGCTGCGCGAGGTTAACCACCCAACGCTCACCCTCCTGTCGAAACAATCCGCTCGGCATCGCGGTACCCGGACTTATCTGCGCCGGATCCAGAAGCCATCGGAACGTCCAATCCGGTTTCAAGCGCTCGGCCGCCAAAAGGAAATTGGGCGCGATCGCTTTTGCGTCGCGAGCGGGATCGCCCGTTATGTGACACTTCAAACAAGGCGTTCCCGAAATAAACATGTCACGCGCGACGGCACGCTCCTGAGCCGTAAGCGGCCTCATCGGCTCCTTGATGTATGGATCCTGCTGGCCCGACATGGCCATGAAGAACCGCACCAGGACCTGCAACTCGTTCGGTGAAAAGTTGAACGTCGGCATCCTGAAAGTCAGGTACGGACGCACTCCATTGCGATCCAATCCGGGTTGCGGATGTAACCTTAACTGACCATTTGCCGCTTGCGGCGAACCTGAGGTTTGGGGTGAACCTGAAGGTTGTGGCGAAGCCTGCGGACTCGGGCTCGGAGCGGCAAGCGCATTGATCTGCTGTTGCTGCGCCGGAGTCTTATCACCACTCAAAGATGGATCGGTTAAGAACTTAAGTAACCACGTTGGATCTACACGCGCGCCTTCACTCGTCAAACGCGGCGGCAGCAGATCCTTGCCTTCCGGCGTTTGATAAAAAGGTAGATCCTGCACAACTGATCGCTGTCCGACCTGAATCTCGTGACAGCCCATGCAGTTGTACTTCTTGATCACCCACCAGCCATTCTGAACATCCTGCCGGCGCTGGTCCTGCGGAGTGTAGAAGAGCGTTGTCGGAACGTTTGAACCTTCAGCTCCAACACTTCCGAGAAGGAAAGTTGTAAGTGCCGTTCGCCATTCCGTGGTCATGTACGGCTCAGGCATCTTCAACTTGTCTTTCGGATCTTTCTCCTTGCCGACGTCGTAGATCGACGGCTCTTCGATCTTGCGTTCGAAGAAACCTTTGTGGTTGTACCAGGGCTTATGGAGTTCCTTCTCGTCCGGCCGCAGATTGAGCGGGTCTTCACCCTTTTCGGCGTGGTGCGTCTGAAGTGCGAAGTCGAGACGCTCGATGGGAGTCGCGCCTTCAACGGTCAACTCTTTACCGATGCGTTGCTCCTCTTCGAAGCCTCTGATTTCGTGGCAGCCGGCACAACCATACTGCTTGATGAGCGTGCGGCCGCGTTCCTTCAGGTTTGGGTCGTCCATGAAGTTCGCTGCCTCGTATCCGGGCGGCGACGACAACGAGAAGAGATACGTTGCGATGTCGCGCGCGTCTGGTTCCGACAGACGGAAGTTTGGCATCACCGTCATGTTCTGAACTTGCAGTTCCGCGCCATCGTTCGGGCATTTCGAATGCAGTTCAGTGTCGAAGACAAACGGCAAGTTCTTCTTCGCGTAGTCGTCTGGAGTCAGGTCACGTTTTTCAAGCGGACAATACGGCGCCACACGATCGCGCGGGTTGTAGATCCAGCGGACGATGTAGTCGAAGTTCGCCTTTTCTCCGACACGCTGAAGGTTCGCGGCAAAGTGGCCGCCTAACTTGTTATCGCCTTCGCCAATCGAGTGGCACGCGAGACAGCCGCGGGTTTCGAAAAGCTGTTTGCCTTTGCCTGCGTCACCGCGATTCTGCGTCGGGAGTTTTGAGTCGAAACTTTCCTGCCAGAGATAGGCCGCGATAGCCTGGATCTGTTGTTGATGATCCTTATCGCGCATGTCGCCGCTTTTTTCCTTGGGCGCGGAGAAGCGCCAGAACGTCGGCATCTTCGTGCCGGGCCTGAATGCTTGCGGATCGTGAAGCCAGAGCGGCACCCACTCCTTGCGAAGCTTGACGCGGACGTCCTTCAGGTTTGGTCCAACTTTCTTCTGATCCTGCATCAAATATTTCGCTTGCAGGTTCAACTGATCGAGACGAGAGGCAAGCAGACTATTCGTTACGCGCAAGCCCTGTGCTTTGGCCAGAAGGTTTTTTACCTCTTCCTCGGCCGCAGTTGTCGAAGAGGCCTCGTCCTCACGTATCTGCTTTTCGTTAGCGCGGATTTGGTCCTGAAGTTGTGTGATAGTTGAACGAGCGACTGCCAGCGCATCGGTTTCGCGATCGAAACCTTCGTAACGATGACAACCCATGCAGCCGCGGTCCGAGAACAAGTCGCGTCCGAGATTGAGCACTTCGGCGCCCTGAGTCACACGATCGCGCGCGTGACACTGCTGGCAGCCGGCCTGAGTGTTCTCT
The DNA here is from genome assembly GCA_963728575.1 of uncultured Acidobacteriota bacterium. Classification (GTDB taxonomy): domain Bacteria; phylum Acidobacteriota; class Blastocatellia; order Pyrinomonadales; family Pyrinomonadaceae; genus PSRF01. Next base: position 71,555 of record CAVSKT010000001.1, on the reverse strand, counting down.
TTTTCAAACATGGGCCACAGCCAGAAGCGGTGGCGACCATGTCCCTTGGTGATGTTCGTGGTGGCGCGGCCGTTACCCCAGTGACAACTCGCGCAACCAAACTTTTCCGGAGAGTGAACCTGAAGAATTTCGCGGTTGGGATGGCTGACAAACGCGCGCGCAAGCTCGTCGGGCTTTTCGCCTGGCAATGCCATATGCTCGGCCTTGATCGTGACCGGCTCTCTGATTCCCGCGTGGCACACCTCGCAGCGATCGACAATGTCGTACGCACCAACGCTGATTTGGTGACCAAGGATCGAGTAGTCGTAGCTGGCGACTTTGTTTTTTAACCCGTCAATTGCGCCCGGAGCTAATCCGATGAGTTGATCCCGCAGGTACTCGTCGCGTTTCTTCTCAAGATCACTCGGGTGTTTGAGCAGCTCGGCTTGCTCCCCAAGCTTCCTCGCCTTCTCTTCGCGCAGATTGTCGTACAACTTCTCCAGCTCGGGATAGTTGAACCGCTTTGTCTCGAGCGTACCGTTGTCGTTCGGCAGTTCGACCTCTACGATCTCCTGTCGCTTTTCCTCGGCCTGGCGACGATATCGTTCTTTGGCGGCGCCTTCTTCCGCTGTTTCTACGTTGTAGTTGATTACTGTGAGGCGACCACGCTGGTTTTGAAAAGGATCCGTAATCGCATTCAGCTTGTCCTGGATTCGTCTGACCTCGAGCTTGAGCTGGTCATCGCGATCCTTGATCTCGGCGCGAGCGGCTTGGGCTTCATCATTCAGCTTCTGATACTCGGCGCCCTCTTTGATCTCCGCTTCACTTTTTCCGGCGTTCGCTTTGATGCTGTCGAGGTAGCGCGTGTAACGAGATACAAACTCGCGCTGCATGCTCTTCCAGGGTCGCTGGCCAAACGCTTCATCGTAGAGCGCCCACGCGATCGAAATCGTCATCAGCAGCGCGCAGACGAGCATCCAGCCGCTGGTGGATTTACTGACGATCGGGTCTTCTGCCGGTACGTCCGGTTCTTTTCTTATTAGCGATTCACCTGGAGATTCGCCCGGCCGTAGTGCATCAGCCACTATGTTCGTTCCTCCACCTTACTCATATGTTGAACCAGGGAGTAACCCACACATACTTGATCGTAAACACCAGCCGCAGGATAAGCTTCACTGGCAACGCAAGCAGCACGCTGATCGCAAAAAACTGAAACGTCACATATTGAAGCAGGCTCGTTCGTTGCAGCAGCTTCTGCTCAAACTCGTTCTTCGGAAACAGCCGCAGCGGCCGGAAAGAAATCTTTTTAAAGTCGACGGTCATCAGCCAGTGGAAAAAGAGGGCGCCGACGAGAAAGAATCCAGTAACGACGATCAAGCCGAAAATGAATTTCCCCGGGTTCACCGCGAGAAAGCCAAGACCGAACTTGGTCGCAATGATGTCGTGCAGGTCGACGTTCTTATCAAACACGACCGCGTTGTGATCCCAGGTCTGTCCCGGCCAGAACCAGATCCAACCCGGTCCGCGGATGAACGTCCCGATCACAATCAGGATGATCCATTGCAGGAAACCGGCGCAAAACATCCAGAGCGCAAAACGACGCTGCCGCCAGGTGTAATAACCGTTTCCGAGCGGGTTTGAATCGACATATGGAAACACCATCAACCCGACCATGATGATCGACGGCATGACGACGCCCGCGATCCACGGATCGAAATAGACCAGCATCTCCTGGAGCCCGAGGAAGTACCACGGCGCTTTCGACGGGTTCATCGTCAGGTTCGGATTCGCGGGTTCTTCTAACGGCGCATTCAGAGTGATCGACCAGACAAAGAGGATCACTGTGACGATGACTGTTGCCAGAAACTCGATGCGCACGAGGTAAGGCCACACGTGAAGCTCGCGAGCCCAGCCCGGTCTCCACGGCTCGACCTTGCGATGATGCGCCTTCGCCAGCTTTGGATCGGCTTCAAGTTGCTCGATCAGTCTATCGTTCGCAACCGCCTGCTTGACTCCGAGCCAGGTGAAAAACGGAACCAGGAAAAGCATTGCTACGATCGGCACGTTGTCCGGCGCAGACGAAATCTTCCATAGCTGGTGCCAGTCGTGAACGTTCCACGCCCAGATCGCCGCGATCACGATGAGCACGCCCCAGACCGTCCACTTGTTGATATATCTCTTCATTGCTTCTTCTTAGTTATGGCCTTCATCTCTGATTCGAGCACGACCGGTGCGGGACCCGAGATACCGCCGTCTTTTCGAATGCGCCAGAAATGTACGGCCATGAAGATCGATGCAACCAAAGGAATACCGATACAGTGCCAGATGTATGAACGCAACAACGCATTCGCGTCCACAATCGAGCCACCAAGCAGTCCAAACCGGACGTCGTTGTAGGCCGTCATGCCGAGTTGTGGGCCAAACGGTCCGTCGTGACCCAGCATCGGTGTCGCTCGCGCCATGTTTGTTCCGACTGTTACCGCCCAGAAACCAAGCTGATCGTCCGGCAACAAGTAACCCGTAAACGAAAGCAGCAGCGTCAGCACGAGCAGCACGACGCCCACGCACCAGTTAAACTCACGCGGCTTCTTGTAAGAACCGGTTAACACGACGCGAAACATGTGCAACCACGTGGTGATCACCATCAGGTGCGCGGCCCAGCGGTGCATGTTTCTCAAAAGCTTTCCGAACGGCACGTCGTGCTCGAGGTAGAGAATGTCTTTGAAAGCGTCAGCTTTTGTCGGGTGGTAATAGAACATCAAAAGCACGCCCGTAAACGTGAGCACGATAAAGAGATAGAAAGTGATGCCGCCCATTCCCCACGTGAACGGATAGCGCACCGCGTCGCGATTGATCTTAGCGGGATGCAGGTGCAGGAAGACGTTTGAAAGAATCGCGAGCGAACGATTTCGCGGATCGGAACGATCGTGGGAAACGCGAAAGATCGACTTCCAGAGCTGAGTGTCCTGAGGATCTTTATAGTCCTGCGCCTCTTCGACGGCGCGATTCTTTAGGGAAGTCGTGCCCTCTTTGACTCTGTCGAGAAACTTCTTGCTACCCTCTTCGCCGGAGGTCAGTTGCTTTGTCTCTTTTGGATCAGAACTATCGGCCACTTTTGCCCTCGCTAATTTATGTGTGGCTTAAACTCTAATAAAAGCTCCGCCGTCTTCGTCGTCAAATTCGCTTGGCTCACCTTTTGGCCACTTGAACAGTGTTCCGATGTCGACGACGATTTGTCCTTCCGCGTCCATGGCAACCTTCGCGCGGTCCATTGGACGGGGAGCCGGACCTTCGAAGTTAATGCCCTCACTGTCGTAGCCGCTGCCGTGGCACGGACACTTGAACTTGTTTTCGCTGGCTTTCCAGTCAGGCGTGCAGCCGAGGTGCGTGCACACCGCGTAAATCACAAATAAACGATCGGAAGTGCGCGTGACCCAAATGCGGTACTGCTGCTGCCACTTCGTATCGACGCCGAGGGCGTAATCATTTGGTGAACCGATTCTGAAGAGAGGCGACGGTTCGAGGATCGATCGCGGCAGGAAGAACCGCACGAACATCAAAAAGAATGTGATCAAGGAGCCGGCAACGGTGGCCCACACGATGCGCCGGCGCATCTTATTGACTTTGGGTGTGCTGGCGTCGTCTACAGTCGACGGCCTTGCCGGAGCGGCAGCTCGAGGCGCGCTCGCTGTGGTACCTGTCATCGGGGCGGACAATTGATCGGCTTGACTATCCAAGTCGAAACCTCCATCGATTCAAGTCCGTATTGCCGGGTGTTGCGAACTTCCGTGGGTACACCTCGACTTTACTAACTGAGAGCGAGCTATACAACTCCACCCCGAACAGGGATTACTCTCTGAGCAGCAAAACGAGTTTTTCGCTTAAACATGAAGTGCGCCGTACCTAACACAACAGCAAAAATAAATATAATTATGGTCGGCAGCGGTATTTATACCTAATTTCTCAATTATCATGCAAGAAGTATCGATTAATGACTAAGCACGTCATCATCTACTCACGTCCGGGTTGCCATCTCTGCGACGAGGCGAAGGCCGCAATCCAGAACGCCGCCCTCGGCGACCGCTTCGCACTCCAAGAGATCAACATCGAATCTGATGAGGAGCTGCTCAGAAAATATAAGTACGACATTCCGGTGATCTTGATCGATGGCGTTGAGGCCTTCCGACACCGTGTGGACGTCGACAAATTCTTAACGCGGATAAACGCGGATGAAAACCGGATCTGATCCTGTTTATCCTTTCATCCGTGTTTAAAAATTCGTCTGCGCACTCAGCTCCTCGATGGATTCGTACAACCTCGCCCGCTCGCCCTCGTTTGTTGACTGCCGGTACGCCATCACCAGATCTTTAAGTCCCGCCAGCTCCCGGTATAAACCCGCGTTTTCAATCGGCGGCGTCAGATACGAGATCAGCTCCGCGTAAGAGCGGCGCTTGGCGATCGAACCTTCCGAGGGATTGTTCACGCTGTAAATATAAAAGTTCGGCACTTCATCAATCAGGCGGTCAGGCCAGCATGCGCCCGAAAGTCCGATCTGTTTTCCCGGCATGAACTCGAGCGAGCCGTGTGTGCCGAAGTGAATCACGCCATCGACGTTCAAGGCCCTTGAAAGGTAAGTGTAAAAGGCCATGAACCCGTGATGCGGCGAACCACTACGCGCCATCATCAATCGCATGGGATCGCCTTCGAAGCCGAATGTTGGTTGAACACCGATGAAGACGTTCCCGAGCGTGAGACCCTGGATAAGTAACTCGCCGGCAAACGAGTTGATCGATCCCGGCGCTGGTCCCCAGTCGTTCTCAATCTCTCGAACGTACGGACAGAGACGCCTGTATTCGGAGACGTTCATCCGGTAAGCAACGTTCGCGGGCGCGCCAAATCCTTCCGAGTTGCCGCCCAGAAGTCGTTCTCTCAAATCTTTCCGCTGACTCAGGAATCTCTACGTCATATCCGTCCTCGCCGAGTTTCTTCAGCACGTCAAACAAGCCCGGAAAGACATCGAGATCCGCCGCAGTGCCGATATTTCCTTTATTAGGAGGAAAGCAAAACAAAACGATCGCGAGCTTAATATGGTCGCGAGGAGCGGTGCGCAGGGTGTTCCAGCGGCGAAGGCGCTTCGCGAATCGCGTGCATCGATCCTCGAGAGCGATCGGTTCCTGGCCGCGGGCAGGAATACCACCATAAATGAAAGGCTCTGTAGCGCCGTCGATCTCCGGTATGGCGATCTGCATTCCCGCCTGGACGGGATTCAGACCCGTTTGCGAGTCGTTCCACGCTTCGATCGTTTGCGTGTCCAAACTGACCGCAGATCGATAAGGCAGATTCAACTCACGCAAGAATTCCGACGCCGCTGCACTATCATTCATCGCCGGCCCCCCGACGAAGCTGAATCCCGTGAGCGACACAATCTGACTAACGCGCAATCCGTTTCTTAATCCGTTTGATCCGTGGCTAAAAAACCTCGAAACGGCTTCGCGATTGTCCATCAAGGTCGCGATCGCGGGGATCACGCCCAGTCCTTCGCTCTCGATCGACTTAATTAGCGTGTCGTAGTGCTTTGTGGTTTTGCTGACAACCTGCGGCCTCATCAAAAGCAAGCCGATTGTTGACTCCGGATCGAGATCACGCTTGTACCACTTTTTATATTCGTCGAAAGATTCGAATAACGCGGGCGCCTCTGGATGGTAGATCGCGACCGCCGGCATGGCTCTCCGGCTCGGCGACGCGTAGCTTCCGCCGGTTGATCTGCCCGTCACGAACATAATGCTTCAGTGCGTAGAGCAGCATTGCCTGGATGTTGGCCGGCGTGGGCTGCAGGAAATAGCAAAACAGGTAGAGGTAGTGCTTTGCGTCTGTGAGTGCGCCGGCTGTCGGCACAAACTTCAGTATCGTCGGAACGCGGCGGATCAGTTTTAAATATTGTCCGTGTCCGTGTTTCGCGCGATTCGATTTGTCGCGCTTTACATACCGGCCCATCCAGCCTGCGAACGAACCCATATCGAGTTTCCCCATGCGAGTTCGTCGCATTAAGTCAGGCATGCAATTGATGACGACTACGGCGTCGTGTCGATCCTTGAATTGCTCGAGTGTGGTCAGGAGTCGTGAGGCATTCTCGCCGTCTATGACGTGAATGACGAAGACGACATTCGCTTCCTGAAGATCATTTTCAACAGCTTCCCACTCGTCGTCACTCAACGGAGATCCGAAGTTGTACGCAGCCACGCGCAAATCGAGCTTATGCACACGATTGATCTCCCGCTCCGCGTTTTTTAGCGGCGCGAGCAGACTCGACCCTACGTACAGAACGGTAATATTCATGGCCACAAAAAGGCACAAAAGTCACAAATCATTTTTTGTGCTTTTTGTGCCTTTTTGTGGCTATGCTACTCCTTCCAGTTGATCTTCGAGGCTGCGACTGATCTCGCGGAGTTTCTCCAGCACGCTGTCATCCACATCCCAGTACCCGCGCCCATTCGCCTCCAGCAGGCGCTGCACGAGCGAATGCGCCGAATGCGGATTCAACTCACGCAGGCGCTCCAACATCGACTCATCAAACAAAAACGTGTTCGCGACCTCCGAATAGATCCAATCATCAACTGCATCCGCGGTCGCGCTCCAACCAAACGTGTTCGACACATGATTCTCAATCTCCGCCACGCCTCGAAACCCGTGCTTCAGCATTCCCTCATACCACTTGGGATTCAGCGTCTTCGCGCGCGTCTCCAAACGAACCGTCTCTTCGAGCGACCGGATCTTCACATCGCGTGAAAGCGAGTCCGAAAGATAAATCGCCGGACGCGTCTGGGCTCTTTTCTCAACCGCCTTCGACACACCACCGAGGTATTCGAAATAGTGGTCCACGTCGGTCAATCCGATTTCAAACGTGTCGATGTTCTGATAAGTCGCCTCAACACGCGATAGCGCACGGTCCATCGCGACACGCGCTTCCCTGCCCTCGATTGCACGTCCTTTCGAATCGCGCCCGTACGCGAAGCATTTGCGTGTGACGAACAGATCTCCGAGTGTCTCTTCGCTTTCCCACTGCGAATCCATCACCATGAAATTAACATTCGTGCCGTAATTGCCGGGCGCGTTTGAGAAAACTCGAACCGCCGCGTCATCCAAATCACACGCGTCCTGCTTGACTTGTTGTAGCACGTGCTTGCGTACGTAGTTCTGATCGAGAGGCTCAGCCAGTTGTGCGACCAGCCGCACAGCCTTATCCAACAACTGCACGGTCGGGCTAAAGAGATCGCGGAAGATCCCTGACACCGTCATCACGACGTCAATTCGCGGCCTGCCCAGCTCAGTTAGCGGAATCACCTCGACGCTCGTCGTTCTATTTAACGCGTCGCGAACGGGGCGCACGCCGAGCAGCCAAAGCGCCTGGGCAACGCCTTCGCCCTGCGTCTTAATGTTGTCGAGTCCCCAGAGAACGAGAGCCATCGCCTCTGGATAGCGTCCGTTCTCCTTTCTATAACGTTCGAGCAGACTACTCGCGACCGCTTCGCTGCGCGCGAAAGCCGCGGCTGAAGGCACTCCATAAGGATTGATCGCGTGTGTATTTCTCCCGGTGGGCAGGATGTCGGGATTCTGGACGATGTCGGCCCCTGGACCAGGCTCGATGAATTCACCGCGCAGTGCACGCAGGAGTGATTCAAGTTCGTTATTGCTCTGGAGCTTCGTCGAAACCGTTTCCAGCAGATCAAAAACCGGACGTGCCTCTTCACCTAACAGTCGAATCGCGGCTTCAACGCCATTTTCCACATATTCACGCACTGCTTCGTCAATCACGTCCTCCGGAAGCGCGCGGATACCAACTTCCGGCCGATCGAAAGACGCGATCATCTTCAACAGATCCGTTTTCTCCGCACGCTGCGTCGCCCGGCCAAAAACGTGCAGACCCGTCGGGATCAGTCGCTCTTCAATCTCGAGCAACTGCTCATACAGCGCGAAAACTTTCGCATCCCGCTCAATGTCATGCAGCATTGTCATACTTTTTCTCTGTGGCCCTCTGTGTCTCTGTGTTCTCTGTGTTTAAGAAATGTTTCAACACAGAGGACACAAAGACACAGAGGCACAGAGGGGCGACAGAATTTTTAATTTATTTTGATGAAACGTCCATTCAGCACTTTCGCGAGCCGCCGCGTCTCTTCACTCGACTCAAACTCTTTCTGCGTATCCACAACTACAACACGCGTCTTTATCCGGTTCAGCGCGATCGTCAACTCTCGCAGTTCCGATTCAATCTTCACGTGCCGAAACGCTCGCATGTTCAAACCGCCGCGTCGCAACGGCACGTTCGAACGTCCATCAGTGAACAGCAGCACCACTGTCTCGCCAAATTTATTACCGACCAACTCCAGCAACTCGATCGTCGTCACCAGCCCGAGCCCCAGCGGCGTGCTGCCTCCCATCCGCAAAGAATCTAAAACGCGACGCGCCCGCAGAATGCTCCGAGAGGGCGGTAAATCAACGTTCGCGGTTGTTCCGTGAAACGAAACGATCGCAACACTGTCGCGATTCAAGTACGACTTTTTGAGCAGCTTCAGTATCGTGCTCTTCGCGCGAGCGATTCGATTCGCTGCCATACTTCCCGACGCGTCAATCGCAAAAACAAAAAGCGTCCCCTGCTTGTGCTTCAAAAGCTTGTAGCGTAACGCCTGCCGGTTAACCGGCGCGCGCAACGTCGATTCAAGACCGACGAGCGCGCGCAAAGTCGCATCGATGGCGATCCGCGCACCCGCGCTTTTGAACGTGACCGCGCGCGTGTATCGCCCACGCCCCTGGACCAGCGCGGCTTTCGCACCTGTCGGACGACGGCTTTGCGATCTCGATTTGTCTTTGCGCTCGGTCGTTCTCACGTGCTCGTCCAATCTCACTTCGCGTGATTTCTTCTCTACTGCCGGCGGAGACAACACGTCATGAGTATTCGGCCGCGAACTGCTTCCACTAGCAGATGCACGCTGCCTGCGATCCTGTTTGCTTGACTTCCCGGGACCTTCCTGTTGCTGCGGCTCTCCACCATTTCCACGCGGTGGATGAGGTTGCGGGGCATTGGGCGGGAAAACTTCGTCCACTGATTGCTGGATCTGTTCACTCGTCGCCGTCTCGTCCAAAGCATCGCGACGCAAACGATGTCGCAGCGACATGGCCGAAACTTTCTTCACGTGCTCGTCAGTCACCGCGCGCCGGCCTTCGAACGCAGCCAGGGCACGCGCGGCGCGCATGATCGTCAGTTCACCACGATGACCATCGATTTTCAGATCCGCGCAAAGTTGAGCGATCTTCTCCAACACCGGACGCGCGACGTCAATCTTGCCGAGACTCGCTCGCGCTCGTGAGATTCGCTTCCGCAGTTGTTCCTGATCTTCTGAGAACGATTCACAAAAGGCGTCGCGATCTCGATCGTAGTGTTCACGTCGCTCGACGATGTCAATCCGGTTCTGGAGATAGTTTTCAGTTTTGACTTCGGCATGCAGGCCAAAGCGATCGAGCAGTTGTGGCCTGAGTTCGCCTTCTTCAGGATTCCCCGATCCGATCAAAACAAAACTCGCCGGATGTTCGACCGAGACTCCTTCGCGCTCGACTTTGTTTCGTCCTGTTACGGCGACGTCAAGCAAGAGATCGACGAGGTGATCCTCGAGCAGGTTTACTTCGTCAATATAAAGAAAACCACGATTGGCGCGGGCGAGTAAGCCCGGATCGAAAGCTTTGCGGCCCGCAGACAATGCCCGTTCGATGTCGATCGTCCCGCAAACTCGATCTTCGGTCGCGCCCAGGGGAAGCTCGACGACGGGAACAGACGTTTGTTTTGAAGTCAGGGACTTATTCTTGCGGCACTGGTCACAAAGATGGCGCTCGTCGTCTGGATCACAATTATAAGGACACCCCTCCACAACCGAGATCTCGGGCAACAAGTCTGCGAGCGCGCGAACCGCCGTCGACTTCGCTGTCCCGCGATGACCCATGATCAAAACGCCACCGATCAGCGGATCGACAACGTTGAGAATCAACGCCAGCTTCATCTCCTCCTGCCCGACGATGGCTGTGAATGGATAGGATTTGTTTTCCACGGATTACACAGATTACCTGATCTGCCTAATCTGTGAAATCTGTGACTACAATTTTCTTGACTTTGTATCTGAACGGGAATAGAGTTCGCCAACTCCCGGCTAACACTCGCCCAGCTAATTTGCGTTTGCTTTAGGACAGAGACATTTTGCCGTCTGCCCTCTCCTTCACAACTAAGGCGTGTCCTTAGCTTCTTCTTCGTGAAGGGACTAATACTCCTGGCCTTCCCCCAAAGACCTCGGAGCTGCCTCTTTAACTTCAGATCAAGCAGGGTTCCAAAAATTTCCGTCAGAACTGTGCGCATTTGCCGAACGGGCAAATTCGCGGTGCTGCGACGTAATCCGTCCGCAGTTCCTAGGAGGCAACAATGAGGAAAGCTCTACCTATCTTAACCTTGATCTTGTTTGCGATTGCCGTCGTCTTACCATTGAGTTCGCCCCAGAGTGTCGAAAGCCAGTCAGCTACTGAAGCTCTAACTACCGACATGGACGCCAAAACCGATGACCTGTTCAACGGCTTCGGCGTCAAGGGTACACCCATAGACGAATGTGTAGCCGAACCTGAACCGCCCACCGCTCGCGGCAACGGCACTTTTGAAGACAACAAGTTCATATTCTCTGAGCGCGAAACAATCGCTGACGGTCTTGGACCCACCTATAACGACGTCGGATGCGTTGAATGTCACCAGTCGGTTGACGTCGGAGCGTTCGGCCAGCAGATGGAGTTCAGGGCTGGTCATATCACCAATGGTCAATTCGTCGACGCACCCGGCGGACAATTAATTCACGCGCGAGCAACTGATTCCGACATCGTCGAACACATCTCGACTGCCGAAACTGTGAAGTCGTTCCGGATCACGATCAGCACTCTCGGCGATGGATTCGTCGAATGTCTGGCCAACGCAGCTCTTCAAAACAACGTAGCCGCACAGCCATTGGCCCAACGCGGCACGCTAACACAGGTTCCGGTAACGGAAGCTAACAACGCGCTGCGCATCGGTCGCTTTGGTTGGAAAGCACAGCATGCAAGCCTGGTTTCGTTTTCAGGCGATGCTTATCTCAACGAGATGGGTATCACGAATCCGTTCGATGGATTCGGCGGTCGAAGTTCAAGTGCTCCGGACGCAGGAACGCATGAGAATCCTGCCAGCACTGCTGAAGGCGTTATCAACGTAACGTTCCCATCTCCCTTTGATCCAGTGCCGGATCCGGAAGACGATGGACTCGACGTACTCGCGTTCGCTGACTTCATGGCAGCAACACGAGCACCGCGCCGTCAACAACCGATCCCAGCCGCTGCAACTCGCGGCGATTCACTCTTCACGAGTGTAGGCTGCGCAGTTTGTCACACACGCACGTTCGTGACTGCTGCTCCAGGAACATTGATCAACGGTGGAGCATTCGCGGTTCCGGCAGCTCTCGGTAACAAGATAATTCACCCCTTTAGCGATTTTGCGTTACATGATGTCGGTACTGGGGACGGCATTGTTCAGAATGCCGGGCAATCGACTGCGAACCAAATGCGAACTGCCGCGCTGTGGGGCATTCGCGCACGCAACAGGCTCATGCACCAGGGCCTGAACATCACTGTTTTCGATTCGATCCAACTGCACGCCGGTCAGGCAACAGCCGCGAGAAATAATTTCAACGCACTGACGGCAGCGCAGCGGAACGATCTAATAGCATTCGTCCTGTCGCTCTGATCTTCTCTCGGCAGCCGAATCGACGAAGACTAACCCGAAGCCCCCGGAAATATCCGGCGGGCTTCGGCTTCGTTGTTAATCACGGATCGATAAAGACGAAAAAACGGGTAGGTCAAAAGGTCATGGCACGCATTTCAATCGGGTTGATTAGCTTCACTTTCATCACCGTTTGCATCACGGGTTGCAGCAAGACGCCAAAACAAGTTGTAGAAGCACCGCCGAGTTATCAGCCAACACCGCAGACGACTGCTGCAGTGCGCGTGGGCGTCGTGGACCAGGCACCAAAATTAGTTGAAGTGCAGGACGCGGTAAAACGTGTCTTGAAAGATGCCGCTGTTGTCGATACGGGTTACGACCCGAGTTTTTTAGCGGGCGACTTCAACGGCGACGCTTCACAGGACCTCGCAGTTATCATCAAGCCCACGAACCTCGACGACATAAATCAGGAGTTACCGCCATGGCTCCTGCGAGAACCGCGTAGCAGTAAACCTCCGATCGTGCGGCTTCGGATCGAGAAGGATGAGACGCTGCTCGCCGTGATTCACGGTTATGGAACAAACGACTGGCGCGATCCCCAGGCGACGCAGACTTTTCTACTGAAGAATGTTGTAGGCAGCGGTTTGCGCGTCGAGAGTGGAAAACAGTTTGCGGAGGCAAACAGCGGGAAGAGGTTGCCGCGTCCGCAAGGCGATTTGATCGCGGAAACACTCCACGGCACTCCAGGTTATCTTTACTACGCAACCGCGACGTATTCGTGGTACGACCCGAAACTTTTCAGGGCCAAACGCAGCCGGCGCGCATGGTCCATCAACCACGAAAGTTAAGGGCTCACTCGCATGCACAAAAAGTTCCGGCAGTCTCGTTCATCACCGCCGAAGAGCTCAAGACAAAGATGGCGGGCAATCAGCCGCTCACCATAATCGACGTGCGCGGCTCAGAAGGTTATGCAGCCAGTTCTCAAAGAATCAAGGGCGCATTCCATTTCAAACTTCGCAGACTGAAGTCGCGTCTCGCCTTTGCGCCGTTGAAAGACCTTCCGAAGGATCGGGAGATTGTGACCTACTGTGCCTGTCCGAAAGACGAATCCAGCATCAGTGCGGCACAGGTCCTTCAGTCGAGTGGTTTCACAAACGTGAAAGTGTTGCAAGGCGGCTGGACTGATTGGATGCGAGCAGGCGGTCCGGTCCAGCCAAAATAATTTTCGTACCTCTTTGTGGCTGAATCCGTTTCCCATACAATGGCGCCGGAGGAAAATCGACAATCTTAGAGCTCAGTAAGCTCGGATGCGTGCGTGGAGATCGCAGGCTTTTCAGCGGGCTCGACTTAGCAGTGTCTCCGGGAACCTTCGTCCAACTGACCGGACCAAATGGCAGCGGCAAAACCAGTTTGCTTCGCATCCTGTGCGGGCTTCTTGCGCCCGCCGAAGGTCAGGTTAAATGGAATGGTGAGAACATTCGCTCACTAGGTGAGGAATATTTCACGTCAGTCACCTACCTCGGCCATCGTCATGGCGTGAAGGATGAGCTCAGCGCAGTTGAAAATCTGCGTGTCTCAAATGCCGTGAATGGCATTGAAGTGAGTAAAGATTGCGCTCGCAGTGTCCTTGCGAAGATGGGTTTAGCCGGTCGTGACTTACTTCCGGCACGACTCTTGTCAGAAGGTCAGAGAAGAAGAGTGGCACTCGCGCGTTTGCTCGTTTGTAATACGAAGCTTTGGCTGCTCGACGAGGTCATGACCTCGTTAGACAAAGGCGCCGTCGCGCTTGTTAGATCTTTGATTGAAAACCACCTGGCCGGCGGCGGCATTGCCATCGTGGCGACACATCAGGAATTAGAGTTGTCTGCATCCCTGACCAAACGACTCGAACTGACAACGTGAACGCACCTTCCAGTCTTTCGATGTTGCGCTGGATTGTTTGGCGCGATCTGATGCTGGCGTGGCGTCGCCGCGCAGACATGCTCTCGACGGTTTTCTTCTTCGTGATCGTTGTCAGTCTTTTTCCACTCGGCATTGGACCCGAGACGCAGTTGCTGCGACAGATCGCGCCGGGTGTTGTTTGGGTGGCCGCGCTTCTGGCATCGATGCTTTCGCTCGGCAGACTGTTTTCCAACGACTATCATGACGGCACGTTGGAACAGTTGTTACTGACGCCACAGCCGCTCTATCTCGTCGTGGTGGGAAAGACATTTGCGCACTGGATTGTGGCTGAGGTTCCGCTGGTGTTGATTGCGCCGTTGCTAGGAATGCAATTTGGCCTCAGCCGCGAAAGTTTGTTGATCCTGTTCGCGAGTTTGTTGCTGGGCACACCGGTGCTGAGTTTGATCGGTTCGATAGGAGCGGCGTTGACGCTCGGATTGCGTGGCGGTGGCGTGTTGATTTCAATACTCGTGCTGCCACTTTACATTCCAGCGTTGATTTTCGGAGCGGGAGCAGTTGATGCGAGCGTCATGGGGATGAGCCCGGCAGCGAATCTTTATTTGCTCGGCGCTTTCGCAATCGTGACGCTGCTCTTTTCCCCGTGGGCCGCTGCTGCTGCGTTGAGAATTTCGCTGGAATAGAACGAAAGCTCCAAACACAAAGATCATGAACCTCTACAAATTCGCTTCACCTTCAATGTTCTACCCGCTCGCCGGGAAGATGATCCCCCTGTTCGCAATTCCCTCCGCGATCCTGTTTGCGGCCGGTCTCTACTGGGGATTCTTTATCGCGCCTACCGACGCTCAGCAAGGCGACGCATACCGGATCATCTTTATCCACGTGCCTGCCGCATGGATGGGAATGTTTCTTTATCTCGTCATGGCGTTCTACGCCGGAATCGGTTGGGCCTTCAACGCACGACTTTCGTCGATGATGGCGTCGGCAATCGCACCGACCGGTGCAATGTTCACACTGCTCTCGCTCGTAACGGGCGCGCTCTGGGGTAAACCAACCTGGGGAACGTACTGGGCGTGGGACGCCCGCCTGACGTCAACATTGATCCTTCTCTTCCTTTATATCGGCTTCATTTCTCTACAAGCGGCGATCGACGACCCACGGCGCGCAGACCGCGCGGGTGCCGTGCTGGCGGTGGTCGGCGCGATCAATGTTCCAATCATTTACTACTCGGTGCAATGGTGGAACACGCTTCACCAGGGCGCGTCGATTCGCATTTTGGAGAAGCCGACGATCGTGCGGGAGATGCTGATCGCGATGTTGATCATGCTCGCGGCTTGCTGGCTCTACTCGGTGGCCGTTGTGCTGATTCGGTTGCGATGCATTATTCTTGAACGAGAACAGAACGCTTCTCGATTAGCGGAGGTTGGGGTGTAACTATGAATTGGCCAGATCTATCGATGGGCGGCTACGGCTTTTACGTCTGGGGCTCATATCTTTTTTCATTGATCGCAATTGTTTGGGAAGTTGTGAGCTTGAAGCAGCGCAAGAAAGCGCTCGCCCAGCAACAATCATTTGATTCTGTTCCTGCTCATGTACTGAGAGAGAGTGCTAATGAAACGACGTCATAAACGAGTTGCATTTATTTTCATCGGACTTGCCGGACTCGGGCTCGCCGCGTTCCTCGTGTTGAGCGCGTTTCAAAACAATCTCGTGTTCTTCTTCAGCCCGACTCAGGTGGCGGCGAAAGAAGCGCCGGTTGATCGCGCATTTCGCATCGGCGGCCTGGTCCAGGAAGGCACAGTGCGACGCGACCCCGATGGTTTGACAGTTCGCTTCACTGTCACAGACACCGCCGCGAGTATTCCAGTGGTGTACAAAGGAATACTTCCTGACTTGTTTAAAGAAGGCAAAGGCTGCGTGGCGCAGGGAAAGATCGGCGCTGATGGCGTGTTCCAGGCAGATCAGGTGTTAGCCAAACACGACGAGAACTACATGCCTCCCGAAGCAGGTAAAGCCATCGACAAAGCGAAGCACGCGAAGGACGCGTCAAAAAGTATCGTGGATAATTAATGCAGTTATTCCTCGCAAAGCTGCAAAGGCGCAAAGACAACCGCATTCTTCTTTGCGCCTCTGCGCCTTTGCGAGGAAGATCCCCTTAACAACCAATGATTCCTGAAATAGGTCAATTCGCATTAACCATCGCGCTCTTACTCGCTCTGACTCAGGCGACCTTACCTGTGATCGGAGCTTCACTCGGCAATCGTGCGTGGATCGCGCTCGGCGTCCCCGCCGGCCAGGCACAGTTCATCTTTGTCACCATCGCTTTTGGATGTCTGGCGTATTCATTTATCACTAACGACTTCTCAGTTCTCAACGTCGCCACCAATTCGAATTCACAACTGCCGTTGCACTACCGGCTCGCGGCGACGTGGGGTTCGCACGAAGGTTCACTACTCTTGTGGGCGTTGATGCTCGCGCTCTGGACCGCGGCCGTTTCACTCTTCAGCCGTCACTTACCTGAAGAGATGGTTGCGCGCGTGATGGGTGTGATGGGCTTTATCAGCTTCGGCTTTCTCCTCTTCATGTTGCTGACCTCGAATCCTTTCGCGCGTCTGTTTCCTGTTCCACCAGATGGCCGCGATTTGAATCCACTCCTTCAGGATCCCGGAATGGTGGCGCATCCGCCAATGCTCTACATGGGCTACGTCGGTTTTTCAGTCGCGTTTGCTTTCGCGATCGCCGCGCTCATCGGCGGACGGCTCGACGCAACGTGGGCGCGATGGTCGCGGCCGTGGACCACGATCGCATGGATGTTTTTGACGTGCGGGATCGCGCTCGGAAGTTTCTGGGCTTACTACGAACTCGGCTGGGGCGGTTGGTGGTTTTGGGATCCTGTCGAGAACGCGTCGTTCATGCCGTGGCTCGTCGGAACTGCGCTGATACATTCGCTCGCAGTCACTGAAAAGCGCGGCGGTTTCAAGAGCTGGACTGTGCTGCTCGCGATCGCGGCGTTTTCGTTGAGCCTCCTTGGAACGTTTCTCGTTCGCTCGGGTGTGCTTACGTCCGTTCATGCCTTTGCTTCAGATCCCAAGCGCGGCATTTTTATACTCGTGTTTCTTGCGGTCGTCATCGGCGGGTCACTGCTACTTTTTGCAATGCGTGCGAGCCAGGTCGGAGTGGGCGGCAAGTTTGACCTCGTGTCACGTGAATCGTTCCTGCTGTCGAACAATGTCTTACTAACAGTCGCCGCGGGCTCCGTGCTGCTCGGTACCCTTTACCCGTTAATAGTCGAAACATTCGGCGGGGCCACGCTCTCGGTTGGTCCACCTTACTTCAACCTCGTATTCGTGCCGCTGATGGCGCCGGCAATGTTTCTCATGGGTATTGGACCAATGGCGCGCTGGAAGAAATCGAGTCTTCCGGATCTCGTTACGCGAGTGCGTTGGGCTTTTGTTATCAGCGTTGTGAGCGCCGTGACGTTGCCATTCTTGTTTGGCCAGTGGAAGTGGCTCGTGAGTGTGGGTTTGCTGTTGGCGATCTGGATTGTCGCAACAGTCGCAGTAAATCTTTGGGAAAGAGTTCGAGTCACTACCGGGCAGGCCACTACCTTCCAGAAACTTCGGAGTCAGAGTCGAAGTTATTACGGGATGCAAGTCGCGCATCTCGGTGTCGCGGTGTTCGTCGTCGGCGTGACAATGGTTACTGGATACCAGCTCGAGCAGGATCTACGGATGAAGAGGGGCGACACTGTAACCGCTGGAGGTTACGAATTTAAGTTCAATGGCACGACCAACGTGACTGGTCCAAACTATGTGGCGGCACGTGCTGAGGTGATCGTCAGTCGCAATGGAAAAGAGATCGAGCGAATGTATCCCGAGAAACGTAATTACAGCGCCAGAGGCGATGTAATGACTGAGACTGCGATCGACAGCGGGATCTTTCGCGATCTTTATGTTTCGCTTGGCGAGCCTGTTGGCGACGGCGCGTGGAGTGTGCGCGTTTACTACAAACCATTCGTTGGATGGATCTGGGGAGGAGCGTTACTGATGGCGCTCGGCGGCGGACTTGCCGTCAGCGATCGACGATATGCGCTTGCGGCGCGCAAAGAGCGCGAGGTGAAGGAGACTGTGAAAAAAGCGGAAGTACCAACAACAGTTGCTGCTTCCGTGCAGACGGAATCTTAGAGAACTCCTCTGTGTCTCTGCGTCTCGGTGTTCTCTGTGTAAAAGTTGATCTAAAACACAGAGAACACCGAGACACAGAGACACAGAGAAAGAAATTTATGCTCCGCTACCTAATTCCACTCGGATTATTTCTCCTGCTCGTTGTATTCCTGGCAGTCGGCTTGCGCCGCGATCCGAACGAGCTTCCGTCAGTACTAATCAACAAACCCGCGCCCGCGTTTAACCTTCCAAATCTCAAAGAACCGTCGAAAACTTTTTCCGCCGAAGAGATGCGCGGCAAGGTTTGGCTGCTAAACGTCTGGGCGTCGTGGTGCGTCGGCTGCCGTGAAGAACATGAGTGGTTGCTCGATTACGCGAAACCGGGTGTGGTGCCGATCTACGGTCTTAACTACAAAGACAAAACAGAGGACGCACTAGGCTGGCTGCGGGAACTAGGTGATCCATACGTCTTGAGCGCCGTTGATGCCGACGGTCGTGTCGCTATTGATTACGGTGTCTATGGAGCGCCGGAAACCTACCTGATCGACAAGGATGGGACGATTCGTTTCAAGCAGGTCGGACCTTTGTCGCCGGATATTTGGGAAGGGAAAGTGTTGCCGCTCGTCCAGGAGTTGAATCGTCAGGGAATAACTAAATGACGCGTGCTGTGCTCTGTTTATTGTTTGTCGCCATCTGCGCGGTCGTCGCGAACGCTCAGCCCGTGACTGATGAAGCTGTCGTCGAGCAGCGGCTTGCCAAACTCTCGCACGAGCTTCGTTGCCTTCAATGTCGAAACCAGACGCTCGCTGAGTCGCCCGCCGGCCTTGCTGAAGACTTGCGCCGCGAGATTCGCGTGCAAATCAGAGCCGGCAAGAGCGACCAGGAGATCATCGCGTTTCTCACTCAGCGTTACGGCGACTTCATCCTGTACCGCCCGCGCGTTACGGCAACGACATACCTGCTCTGGTTTGGACCATTTGTACTTTTGCTATGCGGACTGTTCCTTCTCTTTCGTTACATCAAGCAGCGCCGCGACTCGATCGTTGAACAGCCCCTGACCGCAGACGATCAGCGTCGCGCAAATGAGTTGCTTGCCTCCGGAAAGGAGCGAGCGTGATTCTCTTCTGGATGATCTGTGCGGCTTTTATTTTGATCGCGCTCGTGTTTGTGTTGCCACCTGCGCTTCAACGTTCCGCGCGCCGCAAAACTGAAAACGATCTGCGGCAAGCAAACGTTGCCGTGTATCGCGATCAGCTTTCAGAGCTCGAATGGGATCTGAAGAACGGCATCGTCAGTAACGAGCAGTATGCACAGGATCGAGAAGAGATCGAACGGCGCTTGCTCGAAGATACGAAGGGTGAAAACGGCCACCGGAAAACCACAGCCACTCCCACAACTGCGCGATACACAGCGTACGCACTCGGCGTCGCTATTCCGCTCGTGGCGGTCATTTTTTATTTGAATGTTGGTAATCCGAAAGCCGTCGAAGGTCCACCTCCTATCACAACGCCAACTCGCCCGAGCGCCGGACCACGTACGCAGGAGCAGATCGAAGCAAATGTCGAGGCGCTCGCAAAGCGTTTGCAGTCGAATCCGTCGGATGTGGAAGGTTGGACCATGCTAGCGCGCTCGTATAGCTCAATGGAGAGATTCGGCGAAGCTGCGGGCGCTTATGCAAAGCTTACCGAACTCAAGCCAAACGATGCGGATCTGTGGGCTGAATACGCGTTTGCGACTGCCATGGCGAGCGGCAGAAATCTGGAAGGCCGGCCGATGGAGCTCATCGAGCGCGCGTTGAAAGTTGATCCGGAAAACGCAAAGGCACTCCAACTTGCAGGCAGTGCGGCATTCCAGGCGAAAGACTACAAGAAAGCCGTTAATTACTGGCAACGCGTGTTGAAGCAGGTTCCACCCGGTTCGGAAGTAGCTGAAACGATCCAATCGCGCATCAACGAAGCGAAGACGTTGGACAAGTAAACATAATGACGAGAGAGAATATTCTTTTTGCGATTATCGGAATTCTTTTAGGGTTCATCGTAGGGTTCATGCTGGCAAGTTCGATGAGCCAGAGGAACGCGATGCAGCAGGCGTCGGCGAGTGGGCAAACGATGCCGGCTGATCATCCACCGGTCGGGGCGGGGCAAGGTGCTCCGGATCCTCAGGCAGTGCGCGAGCAAGTGACGGCTTCGCTCGAGAAGGCACGCAACGAACCGAAGAATTTCGACGCGCAGATCGAGGCGGCTAATCTTTACTATCAGATCCAGCGCTACGACGACGCGATCGAGTTTCTGCTCAAAGCTAATCAGCTTCGTCCCACGGATTATCGCACCGTGACGTTACTCGGAATGGTGAATTTGGATGCTGGTCACTTCGACACTGCGGAGAGGTGGTATCGAGCAGCGATGAAGATGAAGTCAGACGACGTGATGGTGCTCTCCGGCCTTGCCGACGCGATGTTGAAGAAGGGCGACTCGAAAGCCGCTGAAGATGCGATCGCACAATTGGAGAAAGTCAGTCCAAGCAGCGTCGACTTACCAAACTTTAAAGAGAGATTAGGTAGCTTAAAATCAGGAAAGTAACGCCGCAGCCGTGGCTTGAAATCAGGAAATTAACGCCGAAGGCGTTCGCTAATTCTAGCCCAGGGTTGGAGCGCACGCGCGACAACCCTGGGTTGGCAATCAATATGAATATCAACGCTGAAAGCGTTAAGCTGGTGAAACGCTTTCAGCGTTAAATTTTTTGAGGACGGATCCCCAGGGTTGTCGCATGTGCTCCAACCCTGGGCTGGAAATAGCGAACGCCTGCGGCGTTACGGCGAGATCGACATCCGCAGGACGTTCGCGAGAAGTATTCGATTAGTGGTTCCATCGCGATTCAATATCACCACCTGACCATTCTCAACCGTAACACGTCGCACGCTACTCATCGATCGGTTGATCATCGTTCCATCATTCGTCTCGATCACGAGACGTGGCCCAGCCTCGGGCTCCGGTTCAGGCGCGGGCTTCGGCTGTGGCGTTTCGGCGGTTGCGGTGTCTCGTGTTTTCGGTGGCGGCCGCCGTGTCGAGGGTCTTCGTGAACGCGTACTCCGCGGTGGCGCTGGTTTCTCTTCTTCCGCTGCTTTTTCAGGCGATGGCGACGGCGACTCAGCCGGCGTTGGTTCAGGTGTCGGCTCAGGAGTCGGTTCAGGCGTGGGCCCAGCCGCAACTTCAGCGGGAGGCGGCGCCGGTTCTTCAACTCTTGCACCTACTGAAGTCACACGTCTCGTCCCGGGCGTTCTCGCCGGAGCTTCAGTGGCAGGCGTTTCAGCTTCCGCAATCTCATCGCCGCCGCTGATCGCTTCAAACGACCCTCCAAAGGCCAGTCGATACGTTCCTTCTTCATCACTCGGAGTGCGCGCCTGAATTCGCAACACCATACTTTCACGCTTGCGCAGGTAAATTCCCTTTGTCACGGGCGTACCGAGCTCAGCGTAAAGCGTGATTTTAATCAGTGGCCTTAAAGAACTGGCCGTAAACACGTCAACATCGCCGTTCAGGTTCTTGCTCTGAACCGTGATCAGCAGATCTCCCGGCGTGCCGGTGAATACGTAGTAGTGATCCGTCAGGCGTGAGTCGCCCAAATCGCGCGCGGCGATTCGTCCTTCGACACTATTGGTGCGCACCGGTGAAGGAGCGCTCGGATTGATCGACTGCGCAAACGACGAGGTGGCAAGAAGAAACAGAACCACAAGAGCTAATAAACTACCCGGCGCTACCGCGCTCGGTTCTGTTTTGCGGAACAACAAAGCCATACTTTGCGGCAAAGCATACCAGATCTGGGTTATCCTAGTCGCATGAAGTCATGTTGTACCCTGCTGCTTTTATTGTTCTCTTCCCTTCCCGTCTTTGCCCAATCGTGGACGGTAAAACTCGATAAAGACATACGTTTCTATCAACCGACCGACATGGGCGTCGTCATCGCGGGCACGGAAAAATCGCTCTACGCGATCGACGGAGCGACAGGGGAAACTCTCTGGCGCCGAAAAGACACTTCGCTCGACGAAACCAGCGTCGCGCCAGTCCCCGGCACCGATCTGGTGTTGCTGAGTTTCGAGAAAGGCGACAAAGCGCGTATCGAGGCAGTTAATCTAGTGAGTGGCGATTCGATCTGGCGTAGTGAAAAGATCAAAGGCGGCGTGATGCAGATGTCAGTCGATCCCGGCTCAAACCTGCTCGCGGTGGTGCTCGCGAAAGACGCAAAGAGCCGTGCGCGTGATGGCTTCAAGCGGCGGCCGCTGGTACACGTTCTCGACCTCGCCAATGGTGATGAACTCTGGAAATACGAAGCGGGCGAAGTCGAAATGATGCCGGCGCGATGGATGGAAGATTCAGGAAAAGAAGTTGATTACACGCTCGACAATTATTATCCGCCTGCATTTGTCGCAGGCCGGCTTTACGTTTTCTACGAGGGCCTCACTTCGTTCGACGCGCGAACAGGCAAAGAACGTCTGCGTGAGAAGTATCGAGTCAACGAAGACGGGTTGGCGCTTACGGAAGCCGAGCCGATCTTCACCGAAGAATTCATTTACGTTTCGGGACACGGGCGCGTGCGAGCCATCTCACGTCAAACTGGCGATACCGAGTGGGAAGCAAAAGATCTCGGACGTACGCCTGAAATGATCCTCGTGAGTAACGTTCTTTATGTTCGCACTGGCGGGCAATTCACTCGGATAGAAGACGGCGACGTCGTCGAGCGTGGTCCATACGGCGTGAGTGCGATCGATGCACGCACGGGCAAGGTGCTTTGGCATTACAAAGGCGCCGACAAAGGCATCACAAATTTACTCTTGCCGGATCGAAACACAATCACGATCGCTGATCGCGATGATGTGATCTTTATTGATGCAAACAATGGCAAGCGTACTGCTCGTTACCCACACAAGATCGAACGTCCTGCGTTCGGATTGTTGAATGAACGCGGCGATGTTGTGATTGGCGGGCAAGCTGAGATCGCGGCATTTGATCCGTTGAGTGGACGACAACTATGGCGCGCCCGGCACACACCACCAGGACGAGGAATCTTTCGCACTGTAACGGCGATTGCGGCACGCGCTGCGTCGCTTTACTTTCGTTATGGTGGGACGGCTATGACCGCTGTGCGTGGCGTGCAGATCGCGCGTGCTGTTACGAGTTTGAGTTGGTCCGGCCTGGCTTCGCGCTCGTCGTTCACTAATCTGCAAGCGTTGGCAACTACGTCAGGACGCCGGAGGTCACCAACGGTTCGAGACCGATTAGTAGATCGCGTCGATCCTTCACGACAACTGGATCGTCTCTCACGCTTTCTCTGGCATCGAGAGCGACTCGCCACACTGCGTGGTCAGTGGATGTATTTCTACACGGATCTCAAGAACCGCGACGGCAATGGACTTGCTGGCGTTAACGTCAACAGTGGCCGAACAGATCGCGAAGTTCGCCTGTCGGATCTCGACGAACGTTTCGTTGCCGACGAAGTATTAGGTCTGCTGTTCGTTGCGGCAGGCAATCGGTTGATCGGTCACAAGTTAAACTGAAGCGCGTCTGAGCCTCAGCGCGTTTGCGATCACCGAAACTGAACTGAAACTCATCGCAGCCGCCGCAATCATCGGACTCAACAGTATCCCGAAGAATGGGTACAAAACTCCTGCGGCAATCGGTACGCCGAGCATGTTGTAAACAAAGGCGAAAAACAGATTCTGTTTGATATTGCTGATCGTCGCGCGGCTGAGTGAACGCGCCCTCACGATCCCGCGCAGATCACCCTTTACTAAGGTGACGTCAGCGCTCTTCATCGCCACGTCTGTTCCGGTGCCCATCGCGATTCCGACGTGCGCCTGTGCCAGCGCAGGCGCGTCGTTTATGCCATCGCCGGCCATTGCCACGATCCGTCCTTCGTTTTGATACTTCTTCACAATCTCGGCTTTCTGATCCGGCAACACCTCAGCAACGACGTCATCAATGTTGAGCTCGCGTGCAACGGCTTCAGCAGTGGTGCGACTATCGCCGGTGAGCATCACAATCCGAATACCTTCCGCGTGAAGTTGCCGCACTGCGTCAGGCGTTGTCTCCTTGATCGGATCCGCAACGCCAATCAATGCGACAGGCTTCTCATCAACGATCACAAACATGATCGTCTGCCCGTTCGCTCTCAAAGTCTCAGCCTTATCGGTCAGCTCTTTAGAATGGACTCTAAACTCATCGAGCAGCGAACGATTCCCAAGTGCGATTCGACGACCATCCACTTCGCCGACCACTCCCTTCCCTGTCAACGAATTAAACCGTGTCGCATCGATGATCTTGACACCACGGTCACGCGCCCCCTGAACGATCGCGGCCGCCAAAGGATGTTCACTATTTCGCTCGAGACTGGCTGCAAGTCGCAATAGCTCTTGCTCGTCAAGTCCACCCGTGACGAACACGGTTTGAAGCTTTGGCTTACCTTCGGTCAGCGTACCCGTTTTATCGACAACCAGCGTATCAACCTTGCGCATCACCTCGATCGCTTCCGCATTCTTGAACAACACACCGTTCGTCGCCGCTTTTCCTGCGGCCACCATGATCGACATCGGCGTAGCCAATCCGAGCGCGCATGGACAAGCGATGATCAGTACTGCGACAGCATTCACCAAACCATAGGCCATCCGCGGTTCGGGTCCCCAAATACTCCACACGATAAAAGTAATCACCGCGATCACCATCACAGCAGGAACGAAATAACTCGAGACAACATCCGCGAGCCTTTGTATTCGCGCTCGACTGCGCTGCGCCTCGGTGACCATCTGAACGATCTGGGCCAGCAGCGTTTCCGAGCCGACGCGCTCCGCCCGCATGACAAACGCACCTCTTCCGTTAACTGTGCCGCCAACCACGCGATCCCCGGAATGTTTCTCAACCGGAATCGGCTCGCCGCTTATCATCGACTCATCGACAACACTCGACCCTTCAAGCACCACGCCGTCGACAGGAATTTTCTCGCCCGGACGCACGCGCAGGCGATTGCCGGCGTGTACGTGACCGAGCGGAATGTCTTCTTCGTCTCCATCCGGCTTAACGAGTCGCGCTGTTTTTGGTGAAAGACCGAGTAGTGCTTTGATCGCATTGCCGGTTTGACTGCGCGCACGTAATTCGAGCACCTGGCCCAACAATACGAGCGTCGTTATAACAGCGGCGGCTTCAAAATAAACCGGCACGTTCCCATGATGATCTCGAAACGACAACGGAAAAATTCGCGGAAAGATGACTGCTATCACACTGAAGAGATATCCAACCGCAACACCAAGCCCGATCAGTGTGAACATGTTCAGACTGCGATTCACAATCGACTGCCAGGCGCGCACGAAGAAGGGCCATCCGGCCCACAGCACCACGGGTGTCGTGAGGACCAGTTGCACCCAGGACAGTGTCGACATCGGTATCACTCGTTGCAGCGGCTGACCGGGAATCAGATCGCTCATGCCAAGTACGAACACAGGAGTGCTGAGTAGCGCCGCAACCCAAAACCTGCGCGTCATATCGACGAGTTCGGGATTCTCTTGATCGTCGAGCGAAATGCTGAGCGGCTCGAGCGCCATACCGCAAATCGGACAGCTTCCCGGCGCGTCACGAACGATTTCGGGATGCATCGGGCAGGTATATTTCTGACCGGCATGCCCGGTGCGCCGGCGTTGGTCGTCGCGTGATTCCGATAGGTTGAGGAGCAGTGGCTTTGTTGAGGAAGCTCTCGGGATTTTCGCGGAAACGGTGCAGGCAGTGTGTGCTGCAAAAATAATAAGTCTTGCCGTTGTACTCGAACGAGCCTGCTGCGCGATCTGGATCGACAGTCATTCCGCAGACTGGATCGAGCGCGGGTTCGTGGGCTGTGTGTGCTGCTGCTGTGTGACTCATGACTACTGCCAATATCGTATGCTCGAAACCTCTCCTTCCACCACCAGCGCTGCCGCGTAATCCGCACCGACATCAATATCACTCAATGACCAGCGTGATGCATCGTCTTCGCCGGCACGCAATAACGCGGGCGGAACATCGGGAACAAGCGTCACGTCGAATCCATCGAGCGGCTGCGACAATCCAAGTCCGATCGCTTTGATGTACGCCTCCTTGCGAGTCCAACATCTGAAGAACGCTGCTACCTGGAGCTCGTTCGACAGTCCGTTGAAAGCTTCAACCTCGCAAGGCGAGAAGAAACGCCGCGCGATGTCTTCAGTCGCGAAGTCTGCACGAATGTATTCTACGTCGACACCCACTTCTCGCGCTTCAGTCACCGCAACCAATGCGACGCCTCGCGAGTGGGACATGTTAAAGCGCAGCGTGGTTTCGTTACTCAAAGCGGGTTTGCCGTAAGGACCATACGAGAATCGGATAGCTCCCGGTTTCGTTTGCAAATATCGACCGGTGATGTCTCGCAGAAACCCGCGGCTCACCGTGAAAGCTCTTCGATCCTTTTCAAAATGAAAGCGATCGGCGCGAAAAATCTCATCCTCTTCCAACGTGCTTCGAAACTTCTGAACGACGTCTGACGGCTGTTCCAAATCAACGCGCCAAACATGGACCTCGCCGCTCTGAAGCGAAGGAGATGCCGGACCCTGCGCCCATGTTGTCGATTTGGACATTAAGGAAACTTAAACCATGCAACGAGGAAGCACAAAACGGCTCTGAGATTTTTGTGCTTTTTGTGGCTGGTGTACTGCTATACTGGCCGCATCTCAGGCCAGTTAGTCTCCCGCACATCCCCCGATTTTTGCGAAAGCTTGCAGGATCATCGCCTCAGGAGGGGGCTCGCAATGCCGCGAAGTATCTTCATTATTGTCCGCGTAACCATGTGCGGCCTTTTTCTTTTGTCCGCAATGATCACGGCCCACGCTCAGTTCAGAGCCGGAGTGCAGGGGACAATCTCCGACTCCGCGGGCGCGCTGGTTCCGGACGCCAAAGTAACTCTTAAAGACCCCGAAACCGCAAAAGCTCAGGAAACTACCACCAGCGAAGAAGGCTTTTATCGGATCCTCGGCCTTGCGCCCGGCAAGTATGAACTCACCGTTGAGAAGACCGGTTATAAAAAAAGTCTCTCCGAGAACGTAACAATCGATGCTGAAAATATTCAGGGGATTGACGTCATTCTCGAGATCGGTGAAGTCACGGCCACTGTTACGATCACCGACGAAGTAGTCGCTCAACTCGAAACTGAGAACGCAAACGTCGCCAAAGCACTAACCGACCAACGAGATCAAACGACTGCCGCAAGTCGGTCGTGATCCTTATGAGTTACCCGGCTCACGCCCGGCATTTTTGGTGATGCAGGACGAAGCCCAAATGGAAACTCCTCCGGTCTGCCGAATTCACCTGGACCGGGGGGCTCGAATAGTTCAATTTTCCAAGTTGAGAACCAACCTCAAATCAGCGCCAACGGCCAGCGCATCTCAGCGAACAACTTTGAGATCGATGGTGTAAGCGTAAATTCTCTCAGTCATGGCGGCTCGGCTGTCGTAACGCCGAACCAGGAATCCGTCAAAGAAATCCAAGTATCGTCGGCAACTTATTCCGCTGAGGATGGAAGAAACTCAGGTGCATATGTCAAAGTGGTTTCACAGAACGGCACCAATGAATTTCATGGAAGCGCGTTTTTGAAATACAACAGTCCGAAGCTCAATGCCTTTAATAAGTATCCAAACGACTTTGGCCGAGGACGAACCGAAAGAGTCGAGCGCTTCTTTCGTCAGTTCGGTGGCAGTGTCGGTGGGCCACTGTATCTGCCGCGCTTCGGTGAAGGTGGACCAGCTGTTTACAGTGGCAAGAATCGAATTTCTTCTTTTTCTCTTATGAAGGACTTGCGGGAAAACACAACTTCGCTGGCTACTGGATATGTTGAAACGCCGCAGTTTCGTCAATCCGTCCTAATGCACGTGCCAGCAGAATCTCTGCCGCAGTACTCGGTACCGCGGGTATCCAGCCCCGTACTGCCGGAAGCATGACGCCATCCTGCTCAGATGTTACGGCAATATTCCGTGTCAGGTTGTTGGCGGCGGTCTCGATTTCGGATCGATAAGCGGTGGACTGGGCCAATATCTAACTTTCGCAAACCTTGGTGGCGGAGGTCTTGACGGTATTCCTGATGTTCAAAGAGTCGTCATCGCTGAGCCGAGAAATAACAAACCCAATCAGTTCAATTTCGCCTGACTTCAATCCGCGTTCGAACGATCAATTTACTTTTAGCACCTACTCACAGCGCGGCTTCGCTTGATAAATGGCGATGCTGGAGCCGCGGCACGGCACAAGCTGACGTCACACCACGCCGCATAACACGGCCTATACGGTGCTTATATAACAGTACGATTTCTTCCATCGCTACTCAACGAAGCGCGTTTCAACTTTACCAAGTTTGCCTTCAACGAACTCGAGTCGTCGAGTGCAAACAAACTTCGGTGTTCCGCGTGTTGAAATTGAAAGCATGCTTCGGGACGGCAGTCGCATTCGTTTCGGCGCCCCACAGGCCGAAACAACTCCCGGCGTCTTTTCAGAAAAGACATTCGAATTTCGCGATATGGTGAGCAACGTGCGCGGAAATCATGGTTTGAAATTTGGTGGCGAGTTTCGTCGAGAACTCAATGACAATATTCTCAATGGCGGCTCGCGTCCTCTCTACAGCTTTGTCGGGCTTTTCAACTTCGCCAATGACGCACCGATCTTCTACCAGATCAATGCTGACCCTGAGACGGGTGGAATAGCGAACGCAGAGCGACATTTCCGATCCACCAGTTACGGTGTGTTCTTTCAGGATGACTGGAAAGCACGGCCGAATCTGACCTTGAATATGGGTCTGCGATATGAATACTTCGGCGTCCTAAAGGAACAAAACGATCAGGTAGCGAACTTTGTATTTGGACCAAGCGGAGGCCTGGCTGGCTCAAGAGTTGAGCCAACCAGCCAGCTCTATAATTCCGATCGAAACAACTTCTCGCCACGCTTTGGATTTGCTTACAGTCCGAAACGTTTCGATCTCGAGGGGAAAATGGTCCTGCGAGGTGGATTTGGTGTCGCCTATAACCGTATCCCGGAAATAGTGTTCTCAAATACACGTGGCAATCCACCGTTCTTTGCCCGCTTTCAGATCTGTTGTGGAACCAACGCCTCTGATTTCGGTTCTCCTTTTGCGGGCGGCCAGATTCTTTACACGCTCGGCACGAGTAGCTCACCTTTCAGTTTTCCTGCGAATCCCGGCACTTGCGGTCGGCATTGATCCGGTCACTGGCGCTCCGAGAGATCGCACAGTTGAGGTCTACGGTACACTTGAGGATACACGGACCGCTTATGTCTACTACTATTCTTTTGAAGCGCAGTACGCGTTGCCTTTCGGTCTCACGTCGACACTTGGATACCAGGGCAGTTCGAGTCACAAGTTGATTCGTCTTGTAAATCAACGCTTTGTTCAACCTACAATTCCTTCAAACTTTTTCGCGTTTGCAGTGTTTATACCAACACCCGACGTTAACGCCAACTACAACGCGATGAACGCACGACTAACTCGTCGATTCTCACAAGGATTCCAGTTTGATGTTCTTTATCGTTGGGCCAAGAGTATCGATACGTTGTCAAATGAAGGACCGGGCGCCGAAACGAACCAAACCTTTCCACAGGATTTGCGACAGGAACGTGGTCCATCCGACTTCGATGTGCGACACAATCTGAACATTTCCGGTCTGTGGGATCTGCCGCTGTTTCGCAACCGCAGAGATTTTGTTGGCAAGGCATTGGGTGGATGGCAGATCAACGGTATAGCGACATGGCACACTGGTTTTCCGTGGACGCCTCATACCGGACAATGCGTGCGCTCCGCAAATTCGAACGATTTCGTTTGTCCTTCGCGTCCAACGCATATTTTGGCGGCGCGCTTGAAGACACCGATAATGAAGCGTTCATCCGACCGAATGGAAACTTTCCCGGTGGTGGCTTAGAATTCTTCGATCAGAATAATCCTGGTGGGCAGTTCCGCCAGGCATTGGACGTAACTCCTTCCGTGGTCCAAGATACTTTTCGGTCGACTTGAGTTTGGGTAAACGAACCGGGTTGCCGTCGTTTCTTGGAGAAGGAGCGTTTCTTGAAGTTAAAGCAAACTTCTTCAATGCATTCAACAACCTGAATCTCGCTCCATTTGAATTCTTCTCGCCGGCTGTGGATAGTCGCGACTTTGGTCGCGCGCAGAGTGCGCAGGCGGGACGTGTTGTTGAGTTCCAGGCGCGGTTTAATTTCTAACCTCCAACTTCTTCTCGGTGCGACCTCTGTGTCCTCTGTGTCTCTGTGGTAAGTGTTAGTTAGGCCATCAATAACCACAGAGACACAGAGGACACAGAGGTCGCACAGAGAAGAATTAAGACTGAAACCAAGATGAAACCACGTTCGTTTGTATTGATCGTACTGGTTGTTTTCAGTTCTCTTCGCTTCAATTCCTTCACACTCGCAGCGTCCAGCGAACGTCGAGCAACGCATCAATGCCCTTCTCGCGCGAATGACGCTCGCGGAAAAGTTGGGCCAGCTCCAGCAACTCGACGGCGAGGCTAACGGAAATTTTCGACCCGAACATCTCGATCTCATTCGCAAAGGACTACTCGGATCGACTCTCAACGTTCGCGGCGCTGCGCGCACGAATCAAGTGCAGCGCGTGGCGATGAACGAATCACGCTTGAAGATCCCGGTGTTGTTCGGATTCGACGTGATTCACGGTTATCGCACCATCTTCCCGATCCCACTTGCTGAAGCCGCGACCTGGGATCCTTCTCTAGCCGAACGCTCGGCAGCAGTTGCCGCTCAGGAATCAAGAAGCTCCGGAGTGCATTGGACGTTCGCGCCGATGGTCGACATCGCGCGCGACCCGCGTTGGGGACGCATCACTGAAGGTGCAGGTGAGGATCCATTTCTCGGTGCCGCGTTTGCTCGTGCGCGCGTCCGCGGGTTTCAGGGCAATGATTACGGCGCGTCCGACAAAGTTCTCGCGTGCGCCAAACATTGGGTCGCTTACGGCGCTGCTGAAGGAGGCCGCGACTACAACACAACTGAAGTTTCCGAGAACGCGTTGCGCGAGATCTATTTTCCACCATTCAAAGCTGCTGTTGACGCAGGTGTCGGCACTTTCATGAGTGCGTTCAACGCTATCAATGGCGTTCCGGCATCATCGAATAGCTTCACGTTAACCAAAGTGTTACGCGACGAATGGAAATTCGACGGTTTTGTAGTTAGTGACTACACGTCTGTCAAAGAGCTCATCAATCACGGTGTCGCTGCGAACGAAGAAGAAGCCGCGGCTTTGGCTCTCAATGCGGGCGTCGAAATGGAGATGGTGAGTCGCAGCTACAACGCATTCGGTCAGAAGCTGCTGCAGGAAAAAAAGCTGTCGCAAGCAACGATCGACGAAGCTGTGCGTCGCATTCTGCGAATCAAGTTTCGTCTCGGACTCTTCGATCGACCTTACACGGACGAAGCACGTGAGCCTGCTGCACTGTTGAGACCGGACAGTGTGCGTCTGGCGCGCGATATCGCCGGTCGCTCGATGGTGCTGCTGAAGAACGAACGCGATACGCTGCCGCTCAGTAAGAACATCAGTTCAATCGCTGTTATTGGACCAGTCGCCGACGATGCTGGTGCGCAACTGAGTTGCTGGCCTGGTGACGGCAAAGAATCGGACATGGTCACACCGCTGGCCGGCATAAAAGCAAAAGTATCGGCGCAAACGAGAGTCCTTTACTCAAAGGGGGCTGACGCTCGGGGCGATTCCACCGGCGGCTTTCAGCACGCCGTTGATATCGCAAAGCAGTCTGACGTTGCAATCGTCGTTGTCGGTGAAACTGCCGACATGGTAGGCGAGGCAGCTTCACGTTCTACGATCGATCTTCCCGGACGGCAACTCGAACTGGTCCAGGCGATTCACGCCACCGGAAAACCAACGGTTGTCGTGTTGATTAACGGACGGCCTTTGTCGATTCCGTGGATTGCCGGTAACGTCCCGGCGATTCTCGAGGCGTGGATGAGTGGTATACATGGAGGCCACGCGATTGCCGATGTTCTGTTTGGCGATGTGAATCCTGGCGGGAAACTGCCAGTGACTTTTCCGCGAAGTGTGGGCCAAGTCCCGATGTACTACAACTACATGAACACGGGTCGACCACCGGAGGCTGAGAACAAGTACACGTCGAAGTATCTCGACGTGCCATGGAGTCCGCTCTTTCCTTTCGGCTTCGGTCTGAGTTACACGAAGTTCAAGATCTCGAATTTGCAACTCAGCGCACCGCGTATTACCGCGAGTGGAAAGTTGACGGTGAGTGTCGACGTCGAAAATGTTGGGCAGCGAGTTGGTGATGAAGTGGTCCAACTGTACATACGCGATCCTGTCGCGACGATGTCGAGGCCCGTTAAAGAGTTGAAGGGTTTCCAACGTGTAACGTTAAAGCCGGGTGAGAAGCGCGCCGTTCAATTTGTGCTTGACCGTGAACATCTTGGATTCTGGAATCGTGAAATGCGTTTTGTGGTCGAGCCAGGCGAGTTTCGCGTGATGGTGGGAGCGAGTTCAGCGGAAGTCGTCGAAGCAAAGTTCCACGTAGGCGCAAACTAGTGTAGATGTCTTTTAAGCCACAAAAAGGCACAAAGCTTACAAAAGGTTTTTTTTGTTTCCTTTGTGCTTTTTTGTGGCTACTGCTTACTGTCAGCAGCGTTGCGGCACAAGCGCACGAAGCGTTCATCAACGATCTCCAGGAACGCTCCTTCCGTTACTTCTGGGAACAGGCTGATCCACAAACAGGTCTCGTGCCGGATCGAGCGCGCATGGATGGCTCGCCTCTGCCGCCGAGTCATCAGAACGTCGCGAGCATCGCAGCAACAGGTTTTGGTCTCACCGGGATCTGTATAGCAGTAGAGCGACGATGGATAAACAAAACTGAAGCGCTTGAGCGTACTCGCAACACGCTGCGGTTTTTCGACGCTCGCGCCTTTAATCAGCGCGGTTGGTTTTATCACTGGATGGATTCGAAGACGGGTGAGCGCCGTTGGAATAGTGAAGTCTCTTCCATCGATACAGCCCTTCTCCTCGGAGGCGTGCTCACTGTACGGAACTGCTTTCCTGAAGATCAGGAAATCGTGAGACTGGCCACCCGGATCTATCGACGTGTGGATTTCCGATGGATGTTGAACGGCGATCCGCGACTCTTGTCGCACGGTTGGAAACCGGAGACAGGATTCTTACGTCCACGTTGGGATACTTACAGCGAAGACGCAATTCTCTACTTACTGGCAATCGGCTCGCCAACCTATCCGATCTCGCCCGGTTCATGGCACGCGTTGTGGCGCGACCGTTATCGTTACGAAGGTCATAGCTATTTCACGACCATCGGCGTTCCGTTGTTCATGCACCAGTACTCGCATGCATGGATCGACTTTCGCAACAGGCGTGAAACAACCGGAGATCGTATCGATTATTTTCAAAACTCTGTGTCGGCCACGCTCGCTCATCGCGCTTTCTGCATCAATCTCCGCCATGACTTCCCTCACTTTGGACCAAACATCTGGGGTATCACAGCGTCTGACAGTGCGAAAGGCTATCTAGCCTGGGGTGGTCCACCACGCGATCCGGACATCGACGGAACGGTTGTTCCTTCCGCTGCCGCTGGCTCATTAATGTTCACGGGGGAGCTCGCCACGCTCGCCTTATGGACTATGCATGAACAATACGGTGCGAAGATCTACGGCAAGTACGGCTTCGTCGACGCCTTCAACCCCAAGACCGGCTGGACCGACACAGACGTTATCGGAATCAACGCCGGAATCATCCTGCTGAGTGCCGAAAACATGCGCACCGGAAACATCTGGCGCTGGTTCATGCAAAATCGTGAGATCCCGCTCGCGATGCAGCGCGTTGGACTCATAAAATACAACCCTTCAATATGGAGGCCGTATGCCAAAACTCAAAGTCAACGACATCACTATCAACTACGATCAGCAGGGCTCAGGTGAGCCGCTGATCTTGATTCCGTTTCTGGCCGCTGATTCTGCGTGTTATGCGTTTCAGGTTGGTGAGTACGCCAAGCACTTCACATGTATCTCTGTTGACCCGAGAGGAGCAGGTGAGACGGATAAGCCCGAAGGTGCTTACTCCATCGAATTATTCGCTGACGACGTTAGCGGACTTATGCAAGCCATAGGGGTGGATCGTGCCCACATCTCCGGACTTTCGCTCGGCGCTGCGGTAGGAATGTGGCTAGGCGCTAAATATCCTGAAAAGGTGAAATCGCTTTCGCTCCATAGCGCCTGGCCCAGGACCGATCAATTCATGAAGCCGGTGGTTGAAAGCTGGCAAGTGCTTGCCAAGGCGCTGGGAAGCGTAACCGAAACGATCGTCACCGGAATCTTCCCATGGTGTTTCACTCCCGACCTCTACGCGACTCAACCTGACTACATCCAGTCGCTCATCGCGTTCGTTCGATCACGACCCGCACAGCCCGTCGACGCATTCATTCGACAAACTGAAGCCGTATTGGCCCACGACGTCGAATCACACCTCAACAAGATCTCGACTCCGACGCAAATCACATTCGGGCGTCACGACATGGTCACCTCCACCCGTTTCGCCGCACCGCTTCAATCAAGAATCAAGGGATCAGAACTAATCGTCTTCGAAGGGTGCTCTCACGCACCGATCTATGAAAAGGTGGATGAGTTCAATCAGAAGACTTTAGACTTTCTCCAGCGCCACTCTTGACAGATGTCGGCAAAGAGGTTGCCCGTGATTCTACAATGAGGTGTTATACTCCCGCGATATGAGCACACTTTTCGAACAAGTTGAGAAACAGGCACGGATGCTCACAACAGAAGAGAAAGCCTCACTCGCTCGCATTCTCATTGATGAACTCGATCCAGCTGCAGACACCGACGTCGAGCAGTTATGGATCGAAGAATCACAGCGCCGCTATGAAGCTTATCTTAAGGGTGAGTTGAAGTCGGTTTCAGGTGAGGAAGCCATGTCCCGAGCCCGAAACCGCCTAAAATGATCGGATTCCGTTTTCTTCCTCCAGCTGAAGATGAAATGTCGGAAGCAGCGGTTTTTTACGACACTGCTTCGATCGGTTTGGGTGTTGACTTCCTTGAAGATGTACAACAAAGAATCAACGTTTTACGTGATACCCCAAATCCGGAACACCTATAACCCCTCACTTAAGGCGAAAACTTCTACATCGATTCCCTTTCAGCATCATTTATTCTGAAGAGGCCGACGGCATTGTGATTGTCTCTTTAGCTCACCATCGTCGTCGTCCAGGCTATTGGTAGTCGCGCCTTGACCTTGCTTAGTTTCAATGCGTTTTCACGTTTGTGCCTTTTGTGGCTAGACTGTAGCGATGAAGCTTTTGATCATTGGTGGGACGAGGTTTTTGGGGCGTTATCTGGTGACAGCGGCGCTCGAGCGCGGGCACGAGATCACGTTATTCAATCGCGGCACGCATTCGTCCGAGACTAAGGTCGAGACGATTCACGGGGATCGTCATACGGAGATTGAAAAACTAAGAGGCCGTAGATGGGATGCGGTGATCGATACGTGTGGGATGCTTCCGAATGCCGTCAGGGCCGCTGCAGAAACCTTAGCTGATTCTGTAGATCGTTACCTTTTTATCTCCACGCAAAACGTCTACGCGGATGTTAGCACTCCAGGAGTTGATGAAACTTCTGCGCTCAAAACGATGACGAGTGCCGAACTGGACGAAGCTTATGCGATCGATCGATCCGGCGAACCATCTTATGGAAAGTTGTACGGTGGACTAAAAGCACTGTGTGAACAGGCCGCTGAAGAAGTCATGCCGGATCGCGTGCTAACGATTCGCCCGGGATTGATCGTCGGTCCTCACGATTACACCGATCGGTTTACCTATTGGGTCGTGCGCATCGCTCGCGGTGGCGAAGTTTTAGCGCCGGGCGATCCTGATCGCTACATTCAATTCATCGATGTGCGTGATCTCGCTGAATGGCTCGTCAGCATGATTGAACGCAAAGAAACCGGCGCTTACAACGCTCACGGGCCACCCAGGACTTTGACGATGAAGGATCTCCTTGACGAATGTAGAGCGGTCAGCGAAAGCGATGCCTCATTCACATGGGCGAGCGAAGAGTTTCTTTTGCAGAATGAAGTCGTCTCATGGAGTGAGATGCCGCTCTGGCTGCCCGAAGAAGCTGCGCCACACCTGAAAGGTTTCATGTTCATCAACTCCGACAAAGCCATCAATGCTGGTCTAAGTTTTCGTTCGCTAAACGACACGATCGAGGCTACACTTAACTGGTATCAAACAGATCCCCGACAATTGAAGGCCGGACTCGATTTCGAAAAGGAAAAAGCGTTGCTGCACAAGTTGCGCGAGACCTCCTCGAATGATCGCGAATAAACTAAGCATTGTGACTCTCGCGGCATTCGCGGTTTTGTGCTGTGGGATTGATGCTCTTGCTCAAGCCGAGTTCCCCAGTACAGATGCTTTTCTAAAATCGATTCTAAAAGAAAAGAGTAGCCTCAGCTTCGAAGCAAAGGGCGATTTGAATGGTGACGGACTCCCCGACTGGTCAGGAGTAATTCATCGCGAGAAGGGCGACGCTTCAGCAACGTCTCAACTCTACGTTCTGCTGCAACAACCTGGCGGCGGTTATCGCGTCGCAGAAACGTCGACCGAGGCTGGGATTCCCGGCGCGGGATGTTGCTGGGTTGAAGACTTGAGGATCGGTCGTACTAGTTTATACATCCAGAACAACGCCAAGACCGCTGCGACGATGGAAGCAGCAACGCATCAATTCAAGTTGCACCAGGGTCAGTGGCGTTTGATTGGCGTGAGAATCTATTTCATCGATCACGCGGCGGACACAACAACTGAAACCGACGTAAACCTGCTCACGGGTTTGGTGATAGAGAAAAAGCAGAAAGGCGAACGCCGCCCGACCGTGACCAGACGCAGTAAGAAATTCGCTTTACGGCTGCTTAAAGACTTCGACTTTGTTAATTTCTTTGGTATTGACGAACTCGAAGGACAGCATTAGTCGTGAGCGTCGCGCCCGCCGCCACTGGGTAGCCTGGATGGGCTTGTGTGGAGCACTCGCGGTACACGTCGCGGATGAAGCGTTAACTGACTTTCTGGCGCTTTATAATCCAACGGTTCTCGCTATCCGGGAGAGATACCCGTCGTTGCCGCTCCCGACCTTTACGTTTGAAGTCTGGTTGTCGATACTGATCTTCTCGATCGTCGCGCTCGTAGCCGTCTCGTTTTTCGTCTGGAAAGGACGATGGGCAATGCGTCCAATATCGTATGCATTCGCCGGCTTCATGCTGCTGAACGGACTGCTGCACATCGCCGGTTCCTTTTACACGGGAACGTTTATGTCCGGCGTCTACTCATCTCCACTATTGCTCGCGGCGTCAGTTGCTTTGATTGTCTACACGTATCGCCACAAAGAGGCACAATTATGAAACAGAAAACGTTCTGGAGTTTCACTCTCGCGTTAATCATCTTCTGCCTGGGTGTTCAACTCCCTGTCTACTCCCAGGGACGTGGCAACGTCACGCCGGAAGCCCTTGAGCGTCGCAAGGCGATCGAGAAGGAGCTTCAGTCGATAGCAATTGTCGAGCGCAAGTTGATGATTCCGATGCGTGATGGGACGCGGATCGCGACCGACGTCTACCGGCCGAAGGATACGTCGAAGAAGTACGCCACTATCTTTTCGCGCACGCCTTACAACTTCAACTACTGGGACATTCGCAACAACGCGCCGCGCGATCTTTCGACTGAGCTCGAAGCCGTCAAACGTGGCTACGCTTACGTCACGATGAACGAACGTGGACGGTACTTTTCGGAAGGTAATTACGACATTCTTGGACCACCGCTCACTGACGGCGAAGACGAGTTTTCATGGATCTCGAAACAATCATGGTCCAACGGAAAAGTCGGCACGATTGGTTGCTCTTCAACCGCTGAATGGCAGCTCGCAGTTGCCGCTCAAAATCATCCGGCGTTTACGACCATGATCGCGCAGGGATTTGGCGCCGGAGTCGGACGTGTTGCTCCTTACTTCGAACAGGGCAACTGGTATCGCGGCGGTGCAGTGCAGATGTTGTTCATCGCGTGGCTTTATGGCCAGCAAAACCAGGTGCGCCCCCTTTTCTCGCCGAACACAACCCCCGAGGACCTTGCTCGCGCAGCGAAGTTATTCGATCTCGTCCCGCAGCTAGCGCCGGTAGACTGGTCGCAGGCGCTGCGTCATCTTCCAGTGAAAGACATCATGGTGGCCGCAGGTGGACCACGTGGAATCTTCGCGGA
The DNA here is from genome assembly GCA_963728575.1 of uncultured Acidobacteriota bacterium. Lineage (GTDB taxonomy): Bacteria > Acidobacteriota > Blastocatellia > Pyrinomonadales > Pyrinomonadaceae > PSRF01. Next base: position 33,412 of record CAVSKT010000001.1, on the reverse strand, counting down.
TCGCATGCCCGTCGCCACGGGCGGCGCGATGATTCAACGTGAGCCGAACGATCCGGCGTGGTTCAAGGGTGGTTTGTGGCACGACAACATGAGGATCAACATTCCCGGATTCTGGTTTATGTCGTGGTATGACGTGTCGATTGGTCCAAACCTCGCCGCCTACAATCACGTGCGCAAGACCGCGTCTCCCGCGGTCGCGAACCAGCAGTACGCAGTGATTGCTCCGACTCTTCACTGCGCCTTCAAACGCGCAACGGAAAATACTACTGTTGGTGAACGCAGTGTCGGCGATGCACGGCTGAACTACGACGAGCTTACTTACGGCTGGTTCGATCACTTTCTCAAAGGCGAGAACAACGGCATTCTCGAAAAGACGCCGCGCGTTCGTTATTACACGATGGGCATCAACAAGTGGCAAACGTCCGATACCTGGCCACCCGACGGCGCGCAGCCGGTGAGTTTTTTCTTATCGAGCGGTGGCAAAGCGAACACGATGAACGGCGACGGCGTGCTTACTGAAGTTGCGCCGGCGACTGATAACGCCGACAAATTTGAATACGATCCGATGAACCCGGTGCCGTCGCTTGGCGGAAACGTGTGCTGCACGGGCAACGCAATCACAGCGGGCGCTTTTGATCAGCGGAAGAATGAAACGCGACCCGATATTCTCGTTTACACCACCGAGCCTTTGAAGGAAGGCATTGAAGTCAGTGGTCCAATTGAAGTGACGTTGTATGTATCGAGCGACGCGAAGGACACCGACTTCACTGTGAAACTAATTGATGTTTATCCGGATGGACGTGCATACAATCTGGACGAAACGATCCAGCGGATGCGTTATCGCAACGGCTACGACAAGCCAAACGTCTGGATGGAGCCGGGCAAAGTGTACAAAGTGACACTCGGACCGATGGTTACAAGTAATTACTTCGAAGCGGGCCACCGCATCCGGATCGAAGTATCGAGCAGCAACTTCCCGCGCTTCGATCGCAACCTCAACACGGGCGGAAAAAATTACGATGAGGTGAAGGGCGTCGTCGCACGAAATGCGGTGCATCACTCGAAGCAACACCCGTCGGAGATCAAGCTCACTGTAGTTAGGAAGAGCGTTTCGTTGCGCTAATAAAAGGTTAGCGGGTTTTACATGATTGTCAGGGTCCTCATCTGTATCGCCGTATTCTGTCTCCCCTCGGCTCACGCTCAAAAACCGATCTTCGATGAAGTGGCGGAAAAAGTTGGTCTCAACTTTCGTCACTACAACGGCATGACGGGAAAATTCTTTCTACCTGAGATCATGGGTGCGGGCGGAGCGTTGTTTGATTACGACGGTGACGCCGATCTCGATATCTTTCTCGTTCAGGGTACGGCACTCGAGTCGAGTAGCAAGCCCGATGGAAAGTTACCACTACAAGGAAAACTCTTTCGAAACGATCTTGAAGCGGGCAAACTCCGGTTTACCGACGTGACTGACAAGAGTGGGATTCGTGCGATTGGTTACGGCATGGGTGTGGCCGTTGGCGATATCAACAACGATGGCAGACCTGATTTGTATGTTACGAATCTCGGCTCGAACCAGATGTACCTCAACAAAGGCGACGGCACTTTCGACGATGTAACCAGGAATTCGGCGACGGGCGATCCGCGCTGGAGCACGAGCGCGTCTTTTCTCGACTACGATCGTGACGGCTGGCTCGATCTGATGCTCGTGAACTACGCCGAGTTCACTACGAGCAACAGTCCTAACTGTTATGCGCCCACGAGCGCGCGCGACTATTGCACGCCACGCGTTTTCCGTGCACCCGGTAATCGTCTGTTTCACAACCGTCGTGACGGCACGTTTGCGGATGTGACTGTCGCGGCAGGTGTCGATAAAGAGTTCGGGCACGGGTTGGGAGTTGTCAGTGCTGATTTCAACGACGACGGCTGGATCGATATCTACGTCGCGAACGATGGCGATCCGAATCAGCTCTGGATGAACCAAAAGAACGGTACGTTTAAGAATGAAGCGCTCTTGGCCGGCGCCGCTGTGAACAGGGATGGAAAAGCAGAAGCCGGCATGGGCGTGGATGCGGGTGATTTTGACGGTAACGGCACTTACGACATCTTTATCACCCACTTGATGGAGGAGACGAATACTCTTTTCACAAACCTCGGAGATGCGGTTTTTGAAGACCGCACGCGCGAGACGGGATTGGGAATGCCCGGGCGTCGCTTCACGGGTTTCGGTACGCTGTTCTTTGATTATGACAACGACACCTGGCTTGATCTGTTGGTTGTAAACGGCGCCGTGCAACTATTACCGGAGTTGATGAGAAAAGGCGATCCGTTTCCGTTGGGCCAGCCGAACCAACTCTTCTGGAACACGGGCAATGGACGTTTTGCTGAGATCGTCGATCAAGCTGGTCCAGGTTTTCAGTTACTGGAAGTAAGTCGAGGGGCGGCGTTCGGTGATGTCGATAACGACGGTGATACGGATGTGCTCGTTACGAACAACAACGGCCCAGTCAGATTACTTCTGAATCAACTCGGCAATCGCAATCACTGGCTGGGATTACGAATTGTTAGCAGGCAGGGTCGAGAAGCGCTCGGCGCACAGGTTGACGTCGTCGTTAAGAAGAACCAGGTTTTGCGACGGCGGGTGCGAACTGATGGCAGTTACCTATCGGCAAATGATCCGCGGGTGCTGGTTGGGCTCGGTAGTGGCACACAGGTTGAAGCGGTGCGCATTCGCTGGCCCGATGGCAGTGTCAGTGAATGTAGGGCGCAGGCGGTAGATCGTTACATCACTATCAAACAATGAAGTTTAGGTTTAGACAATCTCTGTGCAACCTCTGTGTCCTCTGTGTCTCTGTGGTGATCTTTTCTGTAGTAGGCTTAACCACAGAGACACAGAGGACACAGAGGTTGCACAGAGAAGTCGCAGTTAATTTCCCTGACCTGTCTCAGCTGGAAGCAGACGTGCGCGAGCAAATCAAGTCGCACCAGGATGCGCTCGTTGCGACGGTTAAGGATCCGAAGTCAACTGAGGCAAAGCTCGCCGCGGCTTACGGCGATCTGGGTGCGGTCTATCAAGCCTATTCTCTTAACACTCCTGCCCGGGAGAGTTACCTTAACGCCACTAAACTTTCTCCAAAAGACTTTCGCTGGATCTACCTGCTCGGAAAGTTGGACCAGGTTGAAGGCCGTGTCGATGATGCCATTCAACGTTTTCAAACTGTTGCCTCTCTCCAGCCTGAATTCGTTGCGGCGCTCGTAAACCTCGGAAACATTTACCTGGAACTCAACCGTTTGGACGACGCGAAGAGCAGCTTTGCGTTAGCCCTACAGAAACAGAGCAACGAGCCGGCGGCACATTACGGTCTCGGACAGGTTGCACTATCACGTCGAAACTACGCGGAAGCGGTCGAACACTTCGAAAAAGCGCTCGCACTAGCCCCGGAAGCAAATCGAATCCATTACGCGCTCGCGATGGCTTATCGCGGTTTGCAAAATTCAGAAAAAGCAAAGTTTCACCTCGCTCAGCAGGGTACGGTCGGAGTGCGAGTAGCAGATCCGCTAATGGACAAACTACAGTCGCTGGTTGCAGGAGCGCGGGTGTACTTGATTCGCGGCAAGATGGCGCTCGAAGCAAAGAGGTATCAGGAAGCTGCGGCTGAGTTTCGTAAAGCTCTTGAGGCAAGCCCTGACAGTGTGCCGGCTCATATCAATCTCGGAGCGGCACTTACTCAGTTGGGAGATCAAAAAGGCGCCGCCGAGCACTTTCAAAAGGCACTGTTGCTTGATCCCAACAACGTCAACGCACATTACAATCTCGCCGTCCTGTTGATGAGCGACAAACAGCATCAACGGGCTATCATTCACCTGGAAAGGGTTTCGACTATTAATCCTGGTGACTTGAGTGCGCGTTACTTTCTGGCGCAACAACTGCTGCTGGTTAACCGCGCGGAAGAATCGCTCAAAGTTGCCGAATCGCTTTATTCGACAACTGGCTCTGTGCAACATGGTGTACTCGTCGCATCGACGCTGGCCCATCTCGAGCGTTGCGATGAAGCTGCGGCACTCCAGCGCAAACTGATAGCGAAGACGGCGGGAGAGCGTAAAGACACTCTCGAGGCTTCGCTAATGGCTGACTTGCGGCGATATGAGAATGGTCGTCCATGCCGGCGTAATTGAGATACTTATTTTTTCGAGGCTGATCGGAGGAAAAATTATGAGCGGTGGAATGATCGGAGTCTTTGTCGCTATTTTCATGGGAGTGCTCGTCTTCATCTGGTTACGAAAACGCAGACTGTAGACCACCTCGCCCCGAATTAAGTGAAACAATTCGAGCGCGGCGAAAGTATAGACGCTCATGACTACCGCACAGATTGGGGACCCAACCCCACGTAAGCTCAGACTCTGGCCGGGCATCGTGCTTGTCGCGCTGCTATTTACATTTCGCATCGTCGTCAAAGCCCTGATACCTGGAATAGGTGGATTTGGCTATGCAGTACTCGGCTCACTCGGCTGCATGTTAGCAATCATTTTGTGGTGGCTGCTGTTCAGCCGCGCACGATGGACAGATCGCCTCGGGGCCATCGGCGTGATGGCGGTTTCCCTCGTTGGAGTATGGTTTCTCAAACACGAGACGATGTGGTTGCAATGGCTGTTCGCTTACGCTGTCCCACTACTTGCGCTGGTCTTCGTCACCTGGGCGGTGGCGACGCGCAATCTACCCGATCCAGTAAGACGCGTGACGATGGTCGCGAGCATCGTGCTTGCCTGCGGTGTTTGGCTGCTCTTGCGTCAAAACGGGATGAACGGCGATCACATTGCATCTTTCGGATGGCGTTGGTCGGCAAGCGCTGAGGAACGATTGCTGGCCCAAACAGCAAATGAACCAGCTCCCGTAGCTGCACCGGCTTCGGCGACGCCAGCTACCAGCACCACCGCCGCACCATCACCCGCAGTCGCATCCACCACTGAAGCTCCCAAGGAAGTAGCCGAACCGGCGAGAGCCCAGGCCGAGTGGCCCGGTTTCCGTGGTCCACGACGTGACGGCATTGTGCGCGGTTTACGCATCAAGACTGACTGGTCGGCCTCACCGCCCGCGAAACTGTGGAAACGTTCGATTGGACCAGGCTGGTCGTCCTTTGCCGTCAGCGGCGATCTTTTCTACACGCAGGAACAGCGGGGTGAAGACGAGGTCGTTGCCTGCTACAAGGCGAGTACGGGTCAACCTGTATGGTCACACAAAGACAAAGCAAGGTTCTTCGAGTCGGTGGGAGGCGCTGGTCCACGTAGTACTCCGACACTTCACAACGGTCGCGTTTATACATTTGGCGCGACTGGAATACTCAACGCTCTCGATGCCGCAACCGGGAAGGTCGTCTGGTCGCGAAATGTCGCATCTGAAACCAACACGAAAACTCCATTCTGGGGTTTCTCCAGTTCTCCGCTCGTGATCGGCGATGTGGTGATCATTGCTGCTTCCGGTCAACTCGCCGCGTACGATGTTGCTACCGGTAATCAGCGATGGCGTGGTCCAACCCTGCCCGGAAGTTATAGTTCGCCACACCTCGCAACCATTGGTGGAGTCGAGCAAGTCCTGTTCATGAGCGACTCGGGCGTCACGAGCATTGCGCCATCTGATGGAAAACAAATCTGGGATCACCAGTGGCCAAGCAATAGCATCGTGCAACCTGGAATAGGCGCAGATGGCGAAGTTCTGATCACGAGTCAGGAAAATGGGACGCGCAGCATCTCGGTTGCGCGCGGCGCCAGTGGTTGGACGGTCAGTGAGCGTTGGACGTCTAATGGTCTCAAGCCTTATTTCAACGACTTCGTTGTTCACAAAGGTTATGCGTTCGGTTTCGATAACCGCATCCTCTCGTGCATCGATCTCAAAGACGGTCAGCGCAAGTGGAAAGGCGGGCGCTACGGCAACGGTCAATTAGTGCTGCTGCCGGATCAGGATCTGCTACTGGTTTTGTCAGAAGAAGGTGAACTTGCACTCGTCGGCGCTACGCCTGATCAGTTCACGGAGATGGCGAAGGTCCCGGCGATCCAGGGCAAGACCTGGAACCACCCCGCGCTCGTGGGCGACCTCCTCCTGGTCCGTAACGGCGAAGAGATGGCTGCATTTCGTTTAGCGCGCGCAAACTGATAAGCTGGCCCGCGTTCAAGCAAGGTCCAGAGTCGCAAAAATGCACAAAGGTACCGCAACTTTCGTTTGCGGCTTTTGTGCTTCTTTGCGTTAATCACACTCTTCGAGGCAACGCATGAAACCAAAAGAACTCACTATCCGCGGCCTGATCCTGGGCGTGCTCATCACTTTCATCTTTACCGCAGCTAATGTTTACCTCGGACTGAGAGTCGGCCTTACTTTCGCTTCGTCGATTCCTGCGGCGGTGATCTCGATGGCGATCTTGAGTCTGGTGAAGGACTCGACAATCCTCGAGAACAACATCGTCCAGACTGTCGCATCTGCTGCCGGCACGCTTTCGGCCATCATTTTTGTGTTGCCGGGACTGGTGATCGTTAATTGGTGGATAGGATTTCCGTTCTGGGAATCGTTTCTCATTTGTTTGAGTGGCGGCGTGCTGGGAGTATTGTTCACTATCCCTTTGCGACGGGCATTGGTCACAAACTCTGATCTTCCCTACCCCGAAGGGGTGGCTGCCGCTGAAGTTTTGAAAGTTGGTTCGGGCAGGCGTGGCGAAACGGCAGACGAGACCGGTGAAGCGCGTGAAGGACTCATCGCCGTGATCATCGGCGCAGTTGCCTCGGCAGGTCTCGCCATCATCACTGCAACCCGCCTTGCCGCCGGTCAACTAACAGGTTTCTTTCGTGTCGGTGCTGCCGCTTCGACTGGGTACGACATCGCTTTCTCGCTTGCGCTGGTGGGCGCGGGACATCTCGTTGGTTTATCAGTCGGATTAGCGATGTTAACTGGACTGATCATCGCCTGGGCGGTGGCAGTGCCAATCCTGACGTCAATGCAACCGGCGGCTGAAGGCGTCGCGCTTGGTGCGCACACGATCGGGATCTGGCGGACTCAGGTTCGGTTCATTGGCGCCGGGGCAATCGGTGTCGCTGCTATCTATACGTTGGCTCGACTTGCAAAACCAGTTGTCGGTGGACTCGTAACGACGCCTGGCGAGTTCCCGCGCGACTGAAATACGAGATGACAAAGATCGCGATCTCGGACCCACGTGGATCTTCGCGCTGACGGCGGTATGTCTCGTGATCAGCGGATGGCTCGCATTCTCGTTTGTGCGCGGGACAGTGCTTGAAGCAAATACGATCACGCTCGTCATCATCACGATCCCATTCGTGCTCCTGGTCGGATTTTTGATCGCGGGAGTTTGCGGTTACATGGCCGGGCTCATCGGCGCTTCGAACAGTCCGATCTCGGGCGTCGGCATCCTGTCAATCGTGATTTGCGCTTCGGTGCTCGTGTTCGCAGTGCAACCAAGTGCTGAGACACGACCTGCACTCGTCGCCTTTGCGCTCTTCATCACCGCAATCGTCTTCGCGTGCGCAACGATCTCGAACGATAACTTGCAGGATTTAAAAACCGGCCAGCTCGTTGGCGCGTCGCCGATGCGTCAGCAGATCGCACTAATAGTTGGCGTTGCTGCGGGAGCAGCTGTTATCCCGTACGTGCTCAACTTACTCGCAAAAGCGTACGGCTTCGCGGGAGCTGCGAACATTGGTGTGGTCACGGACAATCCGCTGCCGGCTCCGCAAGCGACGCTCATCTCGGCGCTCGCGCAAGGCGTTATAGGCGGCAATCTGAATTGGAACATGATCGGCATTGGCGCAATCGTCGGCGTCGGTTTGATTCTCCTTGATACTCTTCTCGGCGCGATGAAGAAGATTCGCATTCCGCCACTCGCTGTCGGCATCGGCATTTACCTGCCGATGTCAGCGACTTTCGCGGTAGTCGTCGGCGCCGTCCTTTCGTTCTTTTACGATCGCGCTACTCGCAACTCGGCGAATCCTGAACGCGCTGAGCGGTTGGGTACTCTGGTTGCATCTGGATTGATCGTCGGCGAGAGCCTGTGGGGCGTTCTCAATGCAGGACTCATTGTGGGTCTCTCAAATGAGGCGCCAATCGGCCTTGTCGCAGACGATTTTGCCCTTGGTCCGTGGCTCGGCGTGCTCCTGTTTATTGCAATCATTGTTTTGTTATACGGCTGGATGTTGCGCCGTTCGTCAGCGCGCGTTAGCCGATGACATTGACCGGAACTTACGTCTCCCCTCGGACTCTAAGGAATAGTCTGCGCGGCGCCAAAGTTGTATTTACGCACGCAGCGCCAAAGGCGCGAAATATGACAGCCAGGGGCAAGCGCTGAGCGGAAGCGAAGCGCGTCGCCCCTGGTTAGCATGAATAATTTGAAAGAGAGCACTGACAGTGCGAAATATCATAGGTGGTTATTCCGCTCTTTCAGAGCTCCACGCATTCTTTTTTTATTCCCCAGTGGCGACGCGCTTCGCTTCCGCTCAGCGCTTGCCCCTGGCTGTCATATTTCGCGCCTTCGGCGCTGCCTGACTAATCTTCGGCGCTGCTATATAAATCCTGCTTCTTCGAGGGTGCGATGATGTATACCCGGTTCCTCCTACTCCTGATCCTCGCGTTCCTGCTCTGCCCGGGACACGCACGCGCTCAGCAAAAGACGTCGCGAGCAGCAAATGCCGCGTTGCGCGAAAAGGCTTTCAATCTACTCGAGTCGGCGGCTGGTCAACTCAGCACGTTACAGTCTCCCGAGAACCGCGCGCGTCTGGGCGCGAACATCGCTGACTCGCTCTGGAGTCACGACGATAAACGCGCGCGCTCGCTATTTGCTTTGGTCCAGGACGATATCATTGCGGGACTTGCGAATCGGGATCTCGACGATCCAGCAGATGCACACACGATCAAGGTTTTTCTCAAACTGCGAGTCGATACAGTCCAACGGATTGCGAAGTACGACGGCGAGTTTGCACTCGCATTTCTCAAATCGACCGAGTTCGTTTCTGATAAGCCACTACCCGCACATCTCATTGAAAGTGAACAAGGTCTTGAAACTCGATTGGCCCGACAAATGGCCAATAACAATCCCGCGCGGGCTGTGAAGCTTGCTCGCCAGTCGCTGGCCCAGGGTTTTTCTGAGGATCTCACACCGCTGCTCAGAGAAGTGAGTAAAAAAGACAAAGAGCAAGCCCTGATCCTTTACAAAGAAATCATAAGCAAACTTCGAGACGTGAACCTCGACCAGGATTGGCAAGCAAGAAACTTCGCGGAAAACCTGGTACAAACTGTCAAGCCCCCAACATCAGACAACTCATTGTTCCGTGAACTGATCGGCATCTTTATCACGCGCGCGTTGGAGCACGGATGTGCAAACTCAATAAGCGCCGAAGATCCGAAAGCGAACTTTTGCCAGTGGGCGGTAGCGATTATTCCGCACATCGAGAGGATTGATCCTCGCGCTGCGCAATTAAGACGATGGATGAATCAGGAGAGGCAGCAACTAAACATTTCGCCTGAAGCCATTCAGAGTTGGTATGAGATCGAAGACGGCACCGTTGAGGATGTCCTTGCATTCGCGGGAAGGTATCCTGAGCTCGCGCAGGATGTTTATTGGGAAGCAATACGCAGAGCCGGTGCGGCCGGTGATCTGGAACTGGCCAGGAAAATCGCAACGCAGCATGTCACTGATTCCGGAAGGAAGGAAATGATACTTACAGAACTCGATCGACGCCTCAAATCATCATCGGCCGACGAGAAGAAGCTGGCAGAAATAGAGTCGGGATTAAAAGAACTGAAGCGGCCTATCGAACGCGTCCAGCATCTACTGAGTTATGCTGATGACCATGGGTCTTACGATCGAAATACCTCTTTAAAGTTGATCAAACAAGCAACCGACATCGTTGATATGATGAAGCCCGGCAAAGAGCAAGTGGAGGCTCAGATCGCCGTGGCGCTAGCGTATTGTTTACTAAAAAATGATCGCGGCTTTGCAATCATGGAATCGCTGATGCCAAAACTGAACGAGCTCGTGGACGCCTCGGTAAAGCTTGACGGATATGAGACCCGGTATGTTCGTGACGGCGAATGGAATATGTCGGCGAACGGCAATATCGGCGTGATGTTAACGAACTTGTCGGAGAGTGCTGGTAAATTTGCCTGGGCGGATTTTGACCGTGCAGTGAGTTTGTCAGCTCAGTTCGATCGAACCGAGATACGTTTGATGGCCCAGGTAAAACTGGCGCAGGCGGTTTTGTCCGAGCCACCACGTCCGATGATGGAACTCCGATTTCTCTATCACTAGCGCCATATGCTGTTCCATGTTAGCGAAGAACCGATCATAGACGTTTTCGAACCGCGGTCCTCCATCTATGTCGCTGAGCCAGTGGTCTGGGCCATCAGTGAGGCGCGGCTCCACAACTATCTACTTCCACGTGACTGTCCGCGCGTCACCTATTATGCCGGGCGCGAGACCAGCGCAGCGGATGTGGAACGATTTCTCGGATCCAGCACGGCGGTAGTTGCGATTGAAAGTGGCTGGTTTGAACGCCTGCGCTCCTGCCGTTTGAACTGTTACCACTTTCCGCCGGACACGTTCGAATGTTTTGACGAATGCGCCGGTTATTTTGTCAGTCGCAAAACAGTCGTGCCCGCACGTGTCGAAATCATCGACGACCCGATAGCTGAGTTGATAAAACGCGGAGTCGAACTTCGTTTTGTGCCTGACTTGTGGTCCCTGCGCGATGCAGTCGTGAAATCCACTTTGCAGTTCTCGATCATTCGTATGCGTAACGCTTCACCGGTGGCAGCGGCGTAACACAGTTGAATTCGCAGAGCACTATCAACGTTCTTAGAACCGTCCGGCACCTCGCCTTACGCGCCTTATCACCGCTTGATTACGTTTCTCGACTACTGAACTGCAAACAACACTTGCCGCCGCTGCACCTGCGCCGCTACGTGGGACCGCTCGGAAGTTTCGAATCATCCGGCGCGGAGTTTATGAACCATCTGCGGTTGCTTGGAGCGCTGCAACCGGATGAACGTGTGATGGACATCGGTTGTGGTTGTGGGCAGATGGCTCTACATCTCGAGGAGTATTTGAGTAAGAAGGGCAGCTACGCCGGCGTTGATATACACCGTCCTTCGATCAGGTGGTGTCAGGAAAAGATCAGCAGCCGGAGTAGTAACTTCGAATTTCTACATATCGATGTCTGCAACCAGGCGTATAATCCGGGCGGTACACATCGCGCTGAAACTTACCGCTTCCCTTTTGAAGAGCGTTCGTTCGATCTGATCCTGTTGAAATCAGTCTTCACGCACATGCGCCCAGCTGAAGTGAATAATTATCTCCATGAAGTGGCGCGGCTGCTTAAGAGCAACGGTCGATGCCTTGCGACGTTTTTCCTGCTAAACGAACAGCAGGCACGACTAACGAATGAGGTCGAGTTCAAATATGGCGAAGGAGTTTGGCGCTACAGGTTGGAGCATAGTCCGGAGAGTGCGGTAGCTTACGATGAGCGTTATGTGATGGAGTTGCTCGAGCAGCATGGACTCCGACTAAAGGCGCCGGTTTATTACGGGCGTTGGGCGGGAAGAAAGGACGGCTTGTCGTATCAGGACATTCTTCTTCTGGAATCGAGGTTGTAGACGAGTACCGATGATCCAACCAGCCGAAATGAAAGAGTCTCGTCCGATCGCGCTTCATGAAGGACGTGTTTCAACCACAACTGACGTCTGGGACATGCTGAGCGCGAGCTTCGAGGGTGATCTCGCTCGTGTTAAGACGTTGTTGGAGCGTGCTCCAAGGTTGTTGACTTGTATGTACGACTACACTTCGCCGCTTCATCTTGCTGTGCGCGAGGGTCACGTGGACCTTGTAGCGTTTTTGGTTGACCGCGGTGCTCTCGATCCTTCATACAGGAACCATCCTTTCCTGGATCCACTCATGACTATCGCCGAAGATCGCGGATTCGATGAGATCGCGCGCATCCTACAAGAACCAGTTGCAACGCGCGAGTGGGGAGACACTGGCGCGATCGACTTTACGAAGAGTGAAATGCAAACCAGATTCGAAGCTCTCATTAGTGACAAACAACATGGTGAAGTCGATGCGATGCTGAAAGAGCGTCCGGAACTGGCGCATGACGAGACAGCGTTCTGGGGTGAGGGTGTAATGTCGGTTCCCGCGAACAATGCTGATCGTCGCATGCTCGAGATCTTATTGACCTACGGCGCTCGGGTTCCCGATATCTCGAAATGGGGCGCGCGTTATTACTTCAAACACTACGAGATCGCTGAGTTTCTTCTGCAGAACGGTATGAACCCGAACCATATGAACTGGCGCGAGTTCACCCTTCTTCACGACATGGCCCACACTGGCGATGCCGGTAAAGCACGTCTACTCATCCAACATGGTGGTGATGTTAACTACGTCGACGACGAGTATCGCTCGACGCCGTTGGGCTACGCCGCACGTTGGGGCCACGTCGAAATGGTAAAGCTGCTGTTAGCAAGCGGCGCCGATCCGCATAAATCCGGCGCCTCATGGTCCACCCCACTCGCCTGGGCTTGCAAGAAGAACCACACGCAGGTTGAAAACATTCTTCTTGAAGCCGGCGCGAGATAGGTTCCTAAAGTCCAATTTCGTCAACGTCTCGCAAAGCCGCGTTAGCCACAGAAGCCGCAGCGCCGAAGGCGCGTAATATGATAGCCAGGGGCAAGCGCGAGCGGAGCGAAGCGCGTCGCCCCTGGGTAGCCAAGTAAATTTGAGAGAGCACTGAAAGTGCGAAATAACATTGACTGTATTCCGCTCTTTCAGAGCTTCACGATCATTTTCTTTGTTTTCCAGGGGCGACGCGCTTCGATCCGATCGCGCTTGCCCCTGGCTATCATATTTTGCGCCTTCAGCGCATAGGTTCTAATCTCGTGCGATCGGGAATGTGCAACCATCAAATATATATTGTGTTCATAGCGCCTCCTTTCAGTCTCTTGTCAAAGACAGCCCTGAGTTTACTCAAGGCGGGAGGCGCTTGCTTCATAACATCAAAGCAAACATGCGTTGACAATTCCCACCCCGCGGCGTTAGATCATCACCCTAGTTTTCTATTTCCATCTAAAACGAGGCTCTACAATGACCACCTCTCGTCGTGACTTTATGAAGTCGGCCGGGGTCGCGGCCGGTGCCTTGTCGCTCAATTCCCTGCCCTCCTGGATTAGTGATGTTGCCGCTGCTGAGGAGAAGGCCGCGAATGGCGTCGACAAGAATGCTTTGGCAGACATCGCGATCAGCACAGCGCGGAAACTCGGCGTCACTTACGCAGACATTCGCATCAATCGCTATCGCAACGAATCAGTGGCCACGCGCGAGCAGCAGGTGCAGAACGTTTCACGCGGCCAGAACTTCGGATTCGGCGTGCGTGTGCTCTACAAAGGCACGTGGGGTTTCGCTTCCAGCCGCAGCGTCACTCCAAACGACGTCCGGCGCATCACACTGCAAGCCGTCGAAATCGCACGAGCAAACTCGATGTACCAGCGCAAGCGCATTTCGCTCGTGCCGATCGAGAAGGTCGTTACTTCGTGGAAGAGTTCCTTCGAAAAAGATCCATTCGATGTCGCGATCGACGACAAGATCCAGTTTCTGCTGTCACTAAACTCCGCCGCGATGAAGACGCAGGGCGTCAGTTTCGTCAACTCATCGATGGGGTGGGTCAACGAACAAAAGTTCTATGCTTCAACCGACGGCTCCCGGATCGAGCAGTACATCATTCGCGCCAATCCCAACTTCAACGTGACTGCTGTGAACCGTTCCGCGGGTGATTTCCAATCGCGCAGTGCGCTTGGTGGTCCACAAGCTATGGGCTACGAGTACATGGAGAAACATGACTGGAAACAAGAAGCGCAACAGGCCGGCGAAGAGGCCGTGATGAAGCTGAAGGCCAAGTCGGTCGATCCTGGAAAGTATGATCTCGTTCTGCATCCCTCTCACCTGTGGTTGACGATTCACGAAAACGTGGGTCATCCAACCGAACTCGATCGTTCACTCTGGATGGAAGCAAACTATGCGGGCACGAGTTTTCTAACTCCCGACAAGATCGGCAAGCTTCAATACGGATCGAAGATCGTTAACTTCGTCGCCGATCGAACTCAACCTGGCGGTTTAGCGACTGTCGGTTACGACGATGAGGGTGTTCCAGGACAGCGTTGGCATCTGATCAAAGACGGCATGTTTGTTGACTGGCAAACGACGCGCGATCTTGCGGCGATGACGGGACAGAAGAAGTCGTATGGATGCAATCACGCGGACAGTTGGGGCAGCATTTCGTTCCCGCGCATGCCCAATGTGTCGCTACAGCCGAGCGCCGGCAACACGTCGCTTGACGATCTGATTGCAGGTGTTGAGAAAGGCATCCTGATCTACGGCGATGGAAGCTACTCGATCGATCAGCAGCGCTATAACTTCCAGTTTGGCGGCCAGGTGTTCTGGGAAATTAAGAACGGCAAACGCGGCGAGATGCTTCGCGATGTCGCCTATCAATCGCGCACTACCGACTTCTGGAACTCGTGCGACGGTCTAGGTGGAGCAAGCGACGTATGAGCTTGGCGGTAGCTTTAGTGATGGCAAGGGTGAGCCGGGACAATCAAATGCGGTGAGTCATGGTTGTCCGGTCGCTCGATTCAGGCAGATTAATGTTCTTAACACCGCTCGAATCACCGCTTCGTAAGGAGACCTTAAATGCTGCTCACTGAAAAAGACGCGAGCGCGATTTGTGAGAAGTTGTTGAGTTACGTCAAAGCGAATGATGCTTCGGTTGGCGTGAGTAGTGAAAACTACAGCCACATGCGATTCGCTTCAAACTCATTCACCACCAGCGGCGCCCGTGAAAACGTCACTGTCGGCGTCACCGTTTGGATCGATAACAAACGCGGCGCTGCTTCGACAAATGAGATCGACGACGAGTCTCTCAAAGCGACAGTCGCATTAGCCGAGCAACTCGCTCGCATTTCACCGGTCGATCGCGAATACGTGCCAACACTCGGAAAGCAAACGTACAAACCAGTGAACGCGTACGCAGAGGCGACTTCAAACATATCTCTTACGAGCCGTGCGAAGACGCTCAACGACGTGATTACCGCTTGCGAGAAGGCAAAGGTTGTAGGGGCTGGTTTCCATCAGGCGCGAGGAATCGCGGGCGCGTCAGCCACAAAGAACGGCAACTTCATTTACGACCGTTCCAGCCTGGTGAGTTTGTCAACAACCGCACGCACGCCCGATGGCACGAGCTCAGGTTACTTTCTGCGGAACCATTTCGACGTCGCGAAACTGGACACCGCGCGTATCGCGAGCGAAGCAATTCGTAAAGCTCTCGATTCTCGTAATCCGCGTGTACTCGAACCGGGTGTTTATCCGGCCATTCTCGAACCGCAGGCAGTTGCGGACCTGCTCGGTTTCCTCGCCTTCAACTTCGATGCACGCAGCGCTGAAGAGGGCCGCAGTCCGCTGTCAGCCGCAAACGGAAAAACGAAACTTGGCGAAAAGATTTTCGACGAACGCATCAACATCTATAGCGATCCGTGGCACCCAGACTTGCCCAGCACACCGGGCGCGCAGGGCGGGATCCCGGCGCAAAAGATCTATCTCGTGCGCAACGGCGTGGTGGAGAATCTGACCTACTCGCGCTTCTATGCCAAACAAAAGGGGAAAGAACCGACTCCTGGGCCAGTGAACAGCATCATGGAAAGTTCGATCGCTCCTGTGTCCATCGACGACATGATCAAATCGATGGATCGCGGACTGTTGCTCGGTCGCTTCTGGTATGTTCGCGGACTCGATCCAAGAACTGTTACGCAAACAGGACTTACGCGCGACGGAATCTGGTATATCGAAAAGGGCAAGATCCAGTATCCAGTCAAGAACTTCCGATTCAATCAAAGCGTTATGCGACTACTCGCGCCGGGCAATATCGACATGATCGGTAAATCGGAGCGCGTCGGCAGTTCGGAGGGACAAGGCGGCAATGCCGCGCTACTGCCTGCGCTGAAAGTGAAAGAGTTTCATTTCTCTTCGCAGTCTGAGTCGGTTTAGCCGTGAACAGCCTGCGGAGCAGGCGTCAAGCGTAAAGCCTGGGGCGTAAGCCCCAGGTTAGATTAGACACCTTTTTTGAGCCCGTGAAATGGGCGGCGGTGTCACCTTTCTGGCTTTCGCCCGCTGACACGGGCTCCCAATCAAATTGGGATTTATACCTGGGGCTCGCGCCCCAGGCTTTATGCTTCCGCCTGCTCCGCAGGCTATGTCGCTACGCGGTCAATGTCCAGCAACGTCGAAATAACTCTCGAACGTCCCGACACCGACGATGCGAAAACTTTGATCGCAGAGCTTGAAGCGTATCTCATACCTCTATCTCCGCCTGAAAGCCGTCACGGTTACAGCATCGAGAAGTTGATCCAGGAGGAAGTACCGTTTTTTATTATCCGCGACAACGGAACTCCGGCCGGCTGCGGAGGCGTCAAACTGTTTGGCCCTGATTACGCCGAGATCAAGCGGATGTACGTGCGGCCGCAGTTTCGCGGCTTGGGTTTCGCGAAGTTGATGTTGGACCATCTTGCGGATTATGCTCGGAGTCAAGGTATCGCGACACTCCGGCTCGAAACCGGCATCGCGCAAGAAGCCGCAATAGCGCTTTACGAGCGGTCAGGGTTTAGACGCATTCCGCCTTTCGGGGAATACAAGCCGGATCCGCTCAGCAGGTTTTATGAAAAACGAATCGTGTGAGGTCAGGTAATTGCCAGTCGAGAATTTAAAGATACGTCGAGCTGAGCCGGACGACTATTTGGGCGTCCACGAGATGTTCACTTTTCCGGAAGTGTTCGAAGGCACAATGCAACTGCCTTATCCGTCGCGTGAATACTGGCGAAAACGGATCGGGCAGGCTCCAGACGAAGTCTTCAGCCTCGTTGCGGTAGTCGACGATCGTATTGTCGGATTGCTGACCATCGACACGTTTCCAAACAGACCGCGCCGGCGACACGTTGGAAGAATCGGAATAAGTGTGCATGCTGAACTGCAGGGCAAGGGTGTTGGAACGGCTTTGATGGCGGCTGCCGTGAATGTCGCAGACAACTGGCTCAATCTCACGCGACTGGAGCTCGAGGTCTACGCAGACAATCAAGCCGGAATTCGTCTTTATGAGCGATTCGGATTTACGTATGAGGGAACATTACGACAGCATGCGTTCCGCGATGGAAAGTATGTTGACTCAAACGTGATGGGCCGTTTACGTCCATCGAAAGAATAAAAACCGAAAGTACGTGACAATGCGTATTGACAATCCTCACGACAACGCATAATTTGCCTGCGCTCTAAAACCCCGATCAAACCTGTCAGTGAAAAAGTAAAAGGAGAATCGAATGCCAATACAAATTATTCTTAATCAGAAACCTGCACCGTTACCCCTTAGCGCGACGTTTAATGCGCTTAGCGATGCCCCATGTACCCTCGTCGTCCATGGATCGATTTGGTCAACATCGGCTAACCAAAAAGTCGGATTTGCGGTTCAGATTGATGGCACACAAGTTGGTGCTTCTACATTTTTCTCAAATGGCGCCAATACGCACCGCGCCGCTGTGCCGACGTATATTCCACTTAAACTAAAACAAGGTCAGCACACACTGAATATCGTTTTGCTGCCCGGCACACAAACAACCACTGACTTAAATGACGTGTTTTCAGCGGTCATTCACTATTAGTGGGTTCTGACCTCCCGTTGCCGGTTGCCGAGTAAAATTGGCAATCGGCAATTGGCAGTCGGAAACAGAATCGAGTCCTCATGAAAAGAACATTCTCACTTCTCCTTTGCATCCGCTTTGGTTGGTTGCCAATTACACAGGTCGTGAATGCCTCTGGCAGGTTTCTGATGTCCGGTCGTTCGGACATGCACTTTCACGCGCTTGATGACAGGCAGGCGCGTGAAATCTTTTATTAGAGCAGGAGCGCGGCGCTGACCGAAATGAAATTTATCGTCATATTTGGACCACCGGCCGTTGGGAAGATGAGTGTCGGGCAGGAACTGGCAAAACTCACCGGACTCAAGCTTTTCCACAACCATATGACGATTGAGTTGGTCCTGAATTTCTTCCCTTTCGGGGATCCGCGATTCCATAAGCTGGTTACGGAGTTTCGAAGGAGAGTTTTCGAGGAAGTCGCGGCGAGCGAACTCCCGGGGCTAATCTTTACTTTTGTCTGGGGGCTGGATCTGGAATCTGATAAAAAGTTTATGGACAGTAGTTGTGACATCTTTCGGGAGAAGGGTGCGGAGATATATTTTGTCGAACTCGAAGCGGAGTTGTCCGAGCGACTGAAACGTAACGAGTCGCATTTCCGGTTGTCTGAAAAGCCATCGAAGCGCGACACAAAGAGGTCAAGAGAGATACTTCTCGCGGACGAAGAGAAGTATCGGATGAACTCGAACGGAGATTTCTTTTATCAGGATAACTATCTCAAGATCGACAACACTCACTTGTCTGCGCATGACGCGGCTTGCAAAGTAATCGAGACATTCAAATTCGACGGCAGCAAACCCGAGCAACCATCAAAAAAGAGTGAGGACCTTCAATGATTCGAAAAGTCATCGTTATCCTTATGATTTTGGGTGTAGTCGCATCTTCGCTGACGAGCGGAAGCACGTCCGCACAAAAGCCAAGTGGTGTCGAGATCGGGACCTGGCGCGACGTGCTGAAAAACGTTAAAGCGGAACTGAAGCGGAGTTACTACGATCCGAACTTTCATGGCATGGACATTGACGCGCGCTTTAAAGTGGCTGATGAAAAGATGAAGAATGCCGAGTCGTTGGGCCAACTCGTCGGTATCGTCGCTCAGGTGCTTCTTGAACTGAACGACTCCCACACCGCGTTTTACCCGCCCGACAACGCGTCGCGAATCGAGTATGGCTGGCGCATGCAGCCGGTGGGAGATCATTGTTACGTCCGCGCGGTCAGGCCTGGAAGTGATGCCGCAATGAAAGGTCTGGAAGCGGGTGACAAAATCATTTCTATTGATGGTAGACCATTAGATCGCAGCAAGATCTGGCTTGCGGAATATCTTTACTACACGCTGCGCCCGCAATCGACGATGCGGTTGATGATTCAGAAGCCCGATCAGCCGCAGCAGCCTCTCAACATTGAAGCTCGTGTGCGCGAAGGCACTACGATAATGCACTACCGCGAGATGCAGGAGATGGATCTGGATCGAGAGGAAGAAGATCGCCTGGGCCGGCACCGCTACTATGAGCCGAACGATGACGTGCTGATCTGGAAGATGCCTTCGTTTGATCTGGATGAAGACGGACTGGCGAGTAAATTCAGCAAGGTGAAGAATCGCAAAGCGTTGATTCTCGATCTGCGTAGCAATGATGGTGGGTACGTCGATACTCTCGAGCGCCTGGTCGGCTATTTCTTTGATTCAGACATAAAGATCGCGGATCGACGTGGACGCAAAGAGATGAAGCCGATGATTGCGAAGAGTCAAAAAGAGAAAGCTTTCAAGGGCCAATTGATAGTGCTCATCGACGGCTCATCAGCATCGGCTGCGGAGGTCTTTGCGCGCGTGGTCCAACTCGAAAAACGCGGCATAGTCATAGGGGATCGCAGCGCTGGTATGGTTATGCAAAGCAGGTATCACCCGCTTCAGGTCGGAGTTCAACGAGGGCTGGGTTTCGGAATTACAGCCACCGATGCTGATGTGATCATGGCTGACGGCAAGAGTTTGGAGCACGTCGGCGTAAAACCGGATCAATGGTTTGTACCTACTCCTCAAGCGATGAAAGCAAACCTCGACCCGGTGCTGTCACATGCAGCATCTCTCGTTGGTGTGCAGCTCGACCCGAAAAAGGCCGGCGCCCTGTTTCCGTTTGAATGGAAGAGTCGATAACCAATCAGCGCGCCAGCGGCAGATCGACGATCAATGGATTGTGATCTGAAATGCGATCCTTTATTGCATAGTTCAACGTCTTCAAGGTCCGGCCAAATTGAGGCGCAAATACAAACTTCTGATCTCGATCGTCCGGATCTGTCAGGTTCAGCGGCTTAACGAAGATCCAGTCAAGCTTCATCTCGATATTGAACTTGCCGTTTAACTCCAGCGTGCTGACGAACCCCTTGTCACCACGCTCGTTCGAATCCGACAGAGTTTCACCGCTTGCGCCAGTTGAGTGATCTCGCGATCCGCGAAAGTCGAATGCGTCACCGTCTGCGGACCGAAAGTCTTTGAGTGTGTCGAAGAAGTCTTCCTCAGGATTCTCGGAAATAAACTTGACGCTCTTCACCGTCGGATCGTTTTTGGTGCGCTGCATTTTCACGAGCCCAACTGTGATGTCGTAAAGCAGACCGACGCCAGTCGCATACTTGATCCCCTGCGTAGCCCAAAACCTGGTGCTGCCCAGTCGTTTCTTAACTTCACGTTCGAACGAGGTGGGTGTTGAATCGCTGCCTGAGGTGTTCATATCGCCGGCCAGAATCACAGGATGTGTGATGTTCTTGATTTCGGTTAGCACCTCTTCGAGTTGCTTCACGCGCTCTGACGGCTTTCCCTTGCCTTCGAGGTGAGTGGCAACTACCGTAACCGCTCCTCCCGGAATACTTGCATCCGTGATGTCCGCGAGCAGCATCATCCGCCCGCCACGGCGTACCTCGCGCATGATCTTTTCACCGAAGACGAGCTTCGCGCCCTTTCGCTTCCCTTCTTCGAGTTTGGAGATGCCATTCTTCTCTTCGTGATACCAATCATGGCCCTGATTAACAAAGCGCACGATGCGAGTGTTACGCAGCGGAAAGCGACTGAGTATCGCGGTGCCGTGCAGGCCGACGGTGCGCGTTTTGTCGACCGCGAGATTTTCGATCATCTCTGCTTTTTCGGCACTCGTTTCGCCTTCGAGTGTTTCAGTTCCTAACGTAAGTGGGTCAACTTCGACAAACTCAACTCCAAACACGTAGTTCATCTGCATCGCCGCAGCGAGTTCTTTCGCGACGTTTCGATAGTTCGTTCGTTTAAGGCCCCAGTCAACTTCGTTCAGGATAATAATGTCAGCACGGCTCAGTGCCGCGACTTGTTCGAGAACGTTTGCGAGGTTGAATTTCTCGCCTCGCATCGCGGGAAGGAGATAACGAAAGAATCTCTGATCGTTAGTGAGTGCCGCTTTGATTGCGGCAAACTCGAGTCCTCGTTCAATGTTCCATGTAGCGACTCGGATTGCCGCGCCCTGCGACGTCGACGCCCTGATCACTCTCGGCCCACGCGCGCCCATTGAGTTATTAACAAAAGGCGTGGTAAGCACCTTCGATAACTTGTTCGACAATTCCTCTGATGGCGCGTCCGTGTCGTAAAGCGCAACCAATTCGTTGTAATTAAGCAGCGCCGGCCCGGACACTGTCTGTTGGCCCGGGGCTGAGTTGGTGAAAGTTATACCTACCAAAAGGCACAAAAATACTGGCAAAAGCCTTGTGCATTTTGGGCTTTTTCGCGACGTCAAATTTTTTCTAATCATTAGTTGTTCCGGTCTGCTTGAGTGTGATCATGTGGTTGTCGGCCCTGTTGATCTCGTCAAACAGACGCTTCATGGATTCGTAGGTCTCGACGGGAAAGAGAATGGTGTCGGCGCCACCAAAGTAGAAAGAGCGTTTGTACGAGAGGGTGCGCTGATCATTCGTCACTCCAATTTTCACTTCATGCTTAGAGACTGTCCCGGCGGAAATGGGGGCGGGGCGATCGGCATTGTCGAGGGCGTAGCCGTTCGGAAGCGTGAGCGTTATCTGATCTTCCTCCGACCATGGAAAATGAAAGTAAATCGGATACTTGCGTGTGCCGGCACTGAACATCGCATCGATGCCTTTGTGAAAGAACCCTGGGGTGAAGAACATTCGTTTGCCTGTTTTCTGCGCGTAACCAGGCACTCTGACGTGATACTTGTAGATGAACGGCTTTGCGGAATCAGTGGCATTTTCGACGACGATGTTGGTTAGCTCGGCAGGGCTCAGCCGCGCTTTCATTGCCTCTTTGAGATTCTCTTCACGTTGGACCGGTGAGTCGTCGTCGTTGAGAAGTTTTCTTTCGATACCGAGATGACCTGTGTACTCGATCGTCACATCGCCTTCGAGCGTCCCGTTCTCGTCGAGCGTTAGATTCGCGACACGTTTTTCTTTCGACTTTTCCGGAGAAGACATCGGCGTCTTTATCCACTCAGGTCTGGCGGCAGCTATCAAGCCGTCCACGCCTTCTTCCTGCCAACGCAACATTCCCGGTGTGATGTACTTGAAACTCGGGTCGTACAACTTCCACGTTTCACCAGAGCGAACCGCGATTGCAGCCGGACGAAGCGCGCCTGGAATAACCACGTTTCGATCGAAGAAACGCCTGCCGCGGTCCGGCAATAGCGCGATGCGAGCTTCGAATCCAGCGGCGTTTGCGAGTGCCGCGAATAGAAGATTGATGTCGCCGCCCGAACCAACGCCACGTTTCAGTGTGTCGGCGGGTTTCTTGTTGTCTTTAAGTTTTTCCAACTGTTCTTCGGTGAACGCGTTTTTATCGTCAGTGTTCTTAATGTTCGTTCGACAAAAATCGAGAATCTTGTTCAACTGGTCATCTTGCGACGTAGCCCCTGCGATAATTTCAGTTGATTTCGCTTTGATCTCTTTGTCGACCTTCATCAATTGCTCGGAGGCCGCATACACTTGCACGCCTACAACCGGGTAAGCAGAAAACAGACTGAACAACGTGAAATACTGGACCATCGCCCATGAGCGTACACTGTCCTCGGGCGGCATCATCGGCTCTTCACGAAACGCCGCCATGTTGTTGACCGTCGCTACCTGAAACCCGTCCTTCTCCTTCTGAAACCCGACTTTCGGCATGTTGAAAGATCGCACATCGAAGTCTCTCTTACCTGCGGGTTTAAATCGATACGTGATCGCCTGGACCGGAATGTCGCGTTGAAACTGAAGACGCATATTGTTCGCAGACGAGTTGGATATAACTTCTTTCCACTTGTATTCGATAATCGCGCCCGGTTCGATTCCGGGAAACGCGAACGTCTTCGTCCGCAGTTTCAGACCACTTACCTTCACAACAACTTTCTCGATGATGTCGTCCTTCGCCAGTTCAACGATTGAGCCGTCAGGTTTGATCGTGCGCGCGGCGACGTCTTTAATCTTGATTCCGCCAATGTATGGAATGTCGACCTTGCTGTGTTTGTCTCGACCACGCTCGGTGAAGATCTTGATGCGAACATAGTGCGACAACACGAGATCGTTGTAACCACCATCATCGATGCGAATGTCCCAAAAGATGGCCTCTGCGTCAGCGTTTGGCTCAACGACCGCCGCCTTGAGCCCAAGGTGCGCCGCATCCACGGGCCGCCACTCTTCCCCGCCCGCATGAACGGTGGACCATCCGGCCCCGGTTGAGGCTAAAAGTAAGGCGATAACGAGGGTGAACAGGACCGTACGGGAGATGGAGGGTCGGGGGTTCATGGTTCCTGCATAATGCCACGATTCCGCAATCTTGAGAACCATCACTTTTGTGGCCCGGCTCTTTTGCGGCATACTCTGCGTCGCCCATGCCCATCACACTTGACGATCTGCGGCGATTCACAGTCGCGCGGAACTTTCCTGAACCCACGGGGCTCAATCGTGCGCTGCAACAGATGGGGTTTGTGCAGGCTGATCCGATCCGTGCGCCGGCGCGTGCACAGGATCTGATTCTGCGACATCGTGTGAAGGATTATCGTGCGGGAGAACTTGAACGACGCTATGCGACGCTCGACGTTGAGGAGGATTTTTTCGTCAACTATGGCTACGTTTCGCGATCGTTACAGGCGTTGATGCACCCGCGGTTTAATTCGCGCGAGGATGTGCGATCACCCTGGTGGGTTGGACAAAAGAAAGAAGCGAAATTGCTGCTCCGGTTTATACGCGAGCATGGCGAAGTTCACCCGAGAGAAGTTGACGAACACATCTCGCCCGGCCGCGTTACAAACTACTGGGGCGGTTCGTCAAACGCGACTACATTTTTACTTGACGCAATGCACTACTCCGGCCTACTGCGCATTGCGCGACGCGAGAAAGGCATTCGGATCTACAAAGCCCATCAACATGAGCGTGTTCCGAAAGGCGTGGCCGAACGCCGAGCGCGAATTGATGTTTTGGTTGACGTCGTTGTTCGCATTTACGCTCCTCTGCCTGGTCCAGGCCTGAATTCTTACTTACGGCGTTTGCGATATGCAGTTCCACAGTGGGAAAAGGAGTTAACGGCTGCGGTGCAACGCGCAAAAGAACGGCTGTCGCATGTGCGCGTAGAGAATGTCGACTGGTATTGGCTTCCGGATGAGAACCCGTTAGAGGCAACAAGTGGCGACGTTGTTCGCCTCTTGGCGCCGTTCGATCCGGTGGTTCACGACCGTGCGCGATTTGAACGTTTGTGGGGTTGGATTTATCGCTTCGAAGCGTACACGCCTGTTCCAAAACGCAAGCTCGGTTATTATGCGATGCCAATGCTCTGGCGTGATCGTGTGATTGGGTGGGCGAATCTATCATTGAAGAGTGGTCAACTCGAAGCCAACCTGGGTTATGTTGATTCAACCCCACCACGTGAGCGCGCGTTCAAACGCGAATTGGATGCGGAATTGGATCGTATCCGAGTGTTCCTCGGCTGAGGTAAGATGGCCGCGAAAGGCAAAAAAAGAACATGGAAAATTTAAGAGGTCTGTATCCTGAGGTAGAACCATACGATACCGGTCACATTAAAGTCTCCGATGTGCACGAGCTTTACTACGAGCAGTGTGGCACGCCGAATGGAAAGCCGGTTGTGTTTTTGCATGGTGGACCAGGCGCGGGTTTGATTCCTGACTACCGTCGCTTCTTCGATCCTTCAGCGTATCGCATCATTCTTTTCGAACAACGCGGGTGCGGTCGCAGCACTCCGCACGCGTCTCTCGACGACAACACGACCTGGCGTCTGGTCGCTGACATCGAAAAGATCCGCGAACAGTTTGGCGTCGATGAGTGGCTGGTGTTTGGCGGATCGTGGGGCAGCACGCTCGCACTTGCTTATGCCGAAACGCATCCTGAACGAGTGCGTGGCCTCGTCCTGCGTGGCATTTTTCTGTGTCGACCGAAAGAGATTCGATGGTTTTACGAGGAAAGTCAGGGAGCGAGCGCGATATTTCCGGATAACTGGGAAGAGTACTTGCAGATAATTCCCGAGGCGGAGCGAGGCGATATGATTGGCGCTTACTATCGTCGCTTGACGAGTGACGACGAGCAGGTGCGACTCGAAGCTGCCAAAGCATGGGCCCTCTGGGAAGGCAGTGCGCTGAGACTGATTCCAGACCAGAAGTTAATTGAAGATTTCACTGAACCCGACAAAGCGATCGCGGTTGCGCGTATTGAGTGTCACTACTTCGTGAACAACTGTTTCTTCGAGACTGATAATTATCTGCTCGAACAGATAGATCGCATTCGACACATTCCCTCAGTGATTGTTCATGGTCGTTACGACATTGTTTGTCCCGTGATGAATGCATGGGATCTTCATCGCGCATGGCCGGAAGCGGAGCTGAAGATCATTCCGGATGCCGGGCATGCGGCCACCGAGCGCGGGATTGCCGATGCACTCGTAAGAGCTACGGATGCTTTTCGATAGGTGGACTCTGTGTCCTCTGTGCCTCTGCGATCTCTGTGTTGAAAACCGTCTTAACACAGAGGTCGCAGAGGCACAGAGGACACAGAGAGTTACTCAATGAGCTATTTTATCGCGATCGGGTTTACGATGGCCTGCACACCGCCCGTGATCCGTGCCGGACCGAGTGTGAACAGGAACTCCCACGCCTGATCCTTCACCATCTCTTCGGTGTTGATGTTCTCGAGTATGTGAATGCCGTTGCGAGGAATTAGGATCTGGTGCACCTCAAAAACGCCCGCGTCCTTTTCAAACGGAATCACTTCGAAGCTCCACGTGTCGGAGCCTGCGATCGCGACTTCCAACGATGCAAGATACCTCGCACCCTCGCGTCCGAGTCCGGGCGCAGCCGAACCGAAACGTTTGTTGTCTTTGCCGAGCAGTTTTAGCCAGCCCGTATAGAACAACACGACATCACCCTTCTCTATCGCTTTGATCCCCTGCCGCTTCATGGCGCCTTCGATCTCCGCGCGGTTGAATGCGGTGCCTTCCTTGACCATGTCGGTATTAAAGTAGCCCGCCATGTCGAGCAGCACACCACGCGTGGCAACCGCAGGCACATTCTCGACTCCGAGTTTCTTCAAACCATCAGTCATCGCAAACTCAGCGCCCTGATTGCAGTTGTAATAAAGATTGTCGATACCGATGTGGCCCAGACCATCAAGCTGTGACCCGACGCCAACCCATCCGGCGATGATGTCGTCGTTGTATGTTGTTTTCGTTGGACCAAGCGTATGGCCTGCATTCTGCCCGGGCTGAACAACAGTGATGGCAAAAGTGCGTGGCGGATACGACGGCGTGTCTTTATTCGTCTCGATCCCAAGACGGTAACTCTTGCCCTTCGTGACAAGCCGCGTCGCCGCCAGAGTCTTCTCAGGAGTAACGTGGTTCAGATTGCCGATTTGATCCTGTGGACCAAACTTCGAAGCCGTCAAACAAGGCCCCTGTGCGTGTGCACCCGCAACTGACATCAGAACAACAACACACACTGCCGACATTCTGGCCGCAGAGTTCATTGAAAGTTCTCCTGATTATGGATCTATTTCTTTGTCGAACGAATACTGGCGATGACGTTAAGCGCGTTCAGCCCCTGGCTCGCGATATTTTTGAGAGGTTGACGAAAACTCGAGATATCAGGCTTGTCTTCGTCGAGCAGATCCAGACATTTCTTCGCGTTACCTACGATGTTCTCGAGCTGTTGATTCACTTCATCGACAATCGAGACTGCTGCCTTCCCTGTTGTAGCAGCATGTGTAGCCTGGGCCAGCTCAGCTTGCATGCGCGCCAAAATCTCTCGCGCGGCGTGATGTTCGATCGCCAGGCCGGCGATGCGCGTGGCGACCTCGGTAAGATTTGCTTCGTCGCCCGTTGGTGTGCGCGGCTCCCGGTAGTACATGGCGAAAGAACCAAGGACTTTTCCACGCCCGGAAAGAATCGGCGTTGACCAGCACGCGCGTAAACCGCTCGCGATCGCCAGCTCCCGGTAATCCTCCCATAGTGGATCCGAGAGCATGTCAGTCACGATCACCGGTTCGCCGCGGTACATCGCAGTGCCACACGATCCATTTTTTGGACCAATAGGACCTCCGTCGACTGCTTTCACGTATTCCTCTGGTAGACTTGGCGCCGCTCCATGACGAATGTGATCCCCGTCGTCGCTTAGCAGCAACACAGAACAGAGCATGTCAGGCGACTGAGCTTCGATTAGGAGCACGAGGCGGGTGAGCACTTCGTTCAACGGCGCGTTGGCAGCGATTCGTTGTAAGATCAGGCTCTGCCCAAGACGAAAGTCTTCTTCCTTTTTTTCGGATGGAGTTTTGACAGGACCCGGATCGAAGCGCGGCAGTGGCGCGGTCTTTACGGCCGTCGAGTCGAGGGCTCGAGTTTCCGCAGAGTCAAAATCCGACGACGCGTCTGGGGTCAGCGTTTTCTCCAGATCTTCCATTGGTTCCTACTCCGTGATCTTTTTTTGAGTACAACAAGCTTACTATTCGGATTGGTTCGCTTATTCTACGCCTCTGCGTGCTCGGGAAGCTATATCAACCCGTGCTTGGACCGAATACGCAAGCTAATTCTCAATATGAACTTCGACGATGTAGTTCCGGAGGTCTTGGGGTGGGGCGGCGGTGACTTTTTTTTCGAAACCGTAAAAGACTTCAACCGGCTTTGCCCGAAGAGTGGCTTATGCGAAGAAGATGTACCCACGCAAAGGCGCAAAGCGCTACGCGTTTCCAAGGGGTTTTCTTTGCGCCTTGGCGCCTTGGCGCGAGAAATATTTCGTCGCTACATGCGACTCGAATACTTTTCGCGCAAACCACTCAACCCACCGCACTGAACATGCGAGAGTCGCCAGCGCGATCCGCTCCGAACTTTTATCTTTTCCGCTGTTGATAAATATATTTGTAAACGGGATCATTTCTGAGGATGGCCTTAAGCCTGGATCTCATTTTCTCTTTATCTGCTGACGGGTAATGTTTGTCGAAGGATGCCCATCCTTCTTTTTCCTTTCCCGCAAAAACGCAGTCCAACAGGTAATTGAATCTGTGATGTTGATAAGTATCCTTTTCCTTGTCAGGATCCCAACCTCTCATCGCATAATCAACAAACTTGTGATTCGCCGGCAAATACTTCATCTGCTTTGAGTCGTACTTAAAAACTATTTCCGGCAGTAGAGTTTCTCCCACCGACTGCAAGCCTTCCATCCCATAGAACGAAGTTTTTGGCAGAGAAATTTCGAAGACGCCGTCGTTATCTATATCCAGGGGAAACCAATCCGCTGACTCTCGCCCCACACCGTAATCGGCCGCGTCAAACAGCACTCGAAACGTTGGGTACAGACTCACTACCCATTGGTTTCCTCCTCGTAGTAGCCACAGATTTCGTGTTCTAGCGCACGTATTCCCAGTGCCAGGGCTCGTAAAAGTAGGGACGAAAGCCGAAGCGCTCGGCGTTGCGCACGAGCCAGCGGTAAGCAGGAGTGTTGACTTGGATGGCGCGGTTAGAATCCTTTGTATCAACCGGACTGCCGCCGACGTAGATGTCTAACGCACGACCAGTGAAGTGTGGACTGTTTACTGCCAGTCCCGCGCTGCCAGAGTTTGGAGATTTGCGACGCAATTCATCCTGGTATTCGCGCGAGCGATACGATGAAATGATCTTGAAGAATTGATCTTTTGACGAAAGCTTTAGCGTCGGGTCTGCGAGTGCGGCGGCGACCATCGATTTATATGCCTCGTAAGTATTGCGCTCGACCTGACGCAGTTCGGGTGCACGTGACGGATCGTAGAAGTCTGACGATGGCGCAATCATTAACTGGTCTGTGGTAGCAGGAGTGCGGACCTTGAGTCGATTGCGTTGCCAGTGCGAGACCAGTGCCATCAACGTGTTCTGATCGAGCACACCGGTTGAGCCCAGCCCAACTTTCTTCTGCCACTTTGAAAGTGAAGCGGCAAAGTCGTTTGTGACTGTATCGTGATCGGTGTTCAGCGTCTCGCCGATCAAAACGTCGTAGATAGACCAGCCGCGTTGTTGTTTACCGCCGAAGGTCCATGCCAGCTCGTTTCTGAGCGTCACGTTTTGAGCGGCCGCCGCACTAAATGTTGCTGATGAGTTCGACTTGACATCGCGAGGCTCAGACGGTCGCGTTCGATCGGTCATCTTAACAGTGCGTTCATTTTTCGAACGCGACGTCTGCACGACCCGCATAACTTGCCGCAGATGCAGCGATCCCAACCACGACGAGCGTAGCCACAACTATCAGAACATGAACTCTGCGATTTTTCATTGTTGATTCTCTTAATGTGAGGGCCATATTAAGAGATGCGCGAACAATGCGGTTGGGTTCGATGTCAACTGCAATTTAACGGCGACGTTTTCGCACATTCGAGCGCGGGCGTGCCTTGTTCGTTCTGCTTGCTTTTCGCGTTGCCTTCGCAGGCTTCAACGATGCGTGGTGAGTTTCCTGTACCGCTGGTTTTCCCGCTTTTTCCAGTGATGCTTGAATCAAATCATCGGGCGGTCGAACACCATCCATGAAAGTAAACACGTGATAATTGGCATTGCGCTCGCGTATCACCTCGATGCGCCCTTCTTTCTTCAGCCGCGCGAGTTCATTCATCACAAAATTCTGCTCAGCGCCACCCATGTAGCGATAATCGATATCGAACGCGAGACCCGTCGAATGTGGCGGCGCCTCGATGATCACGGCGTTTCGATTTACCCTGCGCAGTGCCCGTTGGTACTGCTCCGGCCGGACCAGTGAACTCACGGGTAATGGACGCTGAAACTGCCGGTGATAAGCAGAGGCAATCTCTTCCATCATCTTCAATGCTTCAGGTCGCAGCGACGCGAGCATGTAGGTTCTTAATGTCTGTCGATCTGTTGGGTTGTTGAGATCGTAGGAGCGTCCGTTGAAGTTTTTAGCTAAAGCTTGTAGTGCGGCGTAACCCTGAGGATCAGAGCGCTTCACGATGACAGGTTGCATTTCGCCGTTGCCGGCAGTGCTACGTTCTTCTTCGAATGTAGTGAACTCAGAATCGTCTGCTGCCTCACCGACGCCGTACAACACGTACGAGGTGCTTACACCCGGTACCGAAACCATTTCCCCGCGCTGGAGCATCGTCGCGAGATCGAAAAAGTCCTGGCAAAGATAGACGTTGTGTTTTTCGATCTCGGCGACTTGTGTCGCGAGAAACCAGTAACGTTCGCTGTAGTGTCTTAGCTCGGGTGGAGTCTCGGCTGGACCGCCTGCGTCCCCACCTCGATCTGCTTTGACTTTCTCGACCGCCTGCGCCCACGCGTCGAGGGTGTTACTGCTGGAGCTTGAATAATTAATTAAAGCAGAGACCGCGGCGTGGCGCCTCGCTTCGGTGAACCGAATCACGGCCCAAACAGCTACGCACGCCACCGCGCAGAAAATGAATAGAAGTAGGATCCGTTTCCTCATGAAAAACAAGCCGCACTGCATAGTACCAGCCACCACGGGTTGAGAATAATTGTCTTTTGCTTGCGTTGAATGTTTTGTGACTATCTTGTTTGATATTGGTCACGTATGAGGTTGCAGTTTGACTTCTTCGAGCGCGAGGGACGCAAAATCAGGGGGAACCTTCCTGAGGGACTTCACTATCAACCGGATCTCATTGGACCATCCGAGGAGGACGCACTCGTGGCGCGCATTCGCGAATTGCCTTTCCGTGAGTTTGAGTTTCATGGTTACCTCGGGAAGCGCCGGATCGTTTCTTTTGGGTGGCACTATGATTTCTCCGGGCAGCGGCTTCGTAAGGCGGAAGACATTCCCGAATATCTACTGGCGGTTCGGACACTCGCTGCACCGCTGGCGAACCTCGAGCCGGATGAATTTCAGCATGTGCTTGTGACGGAATACAGTCCCGGCGCCGGGATTGGATGGCACCGCGATAAAGCAGTATTCGGAAAAGTTATCGGGATCTCGCTTCTTGCGCCGTGCGTGCTGCGCTTTAGACGGAAGGCTGGTGAGAAGTGGGAACGGGCAAACGTCCCTATCGAGCCGCGCTCCGCTTACGTGTTAAGCGGCCCATCACGTGCGGAGTGGCAACACAGCATCTCCCGCGTCGACGAGCTTCGCTACTCCGTCACGTTCAGAAATGTCCTCGAGAAGTGACCCTGCAAATGTGTACAAGGATTCAGTTCCTTTGCCCCGAAGGTTTTTCCCTCAAAAGTTAGAATGCCGCGCTGAAGGCGCGAATTAGAAGAGTTAGGATGCAGCGCCGAAGGCGCGAATTAGAAGAGTTAGGATGCAGCGCCGAAGGCGCGAAATATGGTAGCCAGGGGCAAGCGCTGAGCGCAGCGAAGCGCGTCGCCCCTGGTTACTCGCAGTAAATTTGAGAGAGCACTGAAAGTGCGAAATATGATACGCCTTTAACAATCTATTTCGCTCTTTCAGAGCTTCACGGTTACTGTTCTTTCATTTTCCAGGGGCGACGCGCTTCGCTCCGCTCAGCGCTTGCCCCTGGCTTTCATATTGCGCGCCTTCGGCGCTCGTTTAAATATTCAAAAACCCGATCGCCAGAAAGTACAGCCCGAGGTCGTAGAGGCCGAGGGTGTCCAGGGTGTTTACCGGATCCCCCGAAACCTTCGGGCCCAGTCCAATCGTTAGATCAGACATGAACCACAACGAGCTTCCGAGGAAGATATGCGCTGTCGACGTTGCGGCAAACAGGTTCGAGAGTATGAGCATTCCGAAGTAGCAAATTTCCAGAACGCGCTGCACTCCCTTCATCAGCGGAAACACCCATCGCAGCACGAAGATAGCTATCACGATGTTCGTAATCGCCAGAGGCAGCAACGGGAAACCCGGAACCTGCCGGTGACAACTCGCGATTGCGACCAGGATCAGCGCCACCGCAAACGACACCGCGCCGATCTGAAACCCATGCGGCACCTTGTCTTCCGGAAGATCGAGAAAGACGTCGCCGATCGCACAGAACAGAAAGAGAGCCGCGATCAATCCCTGGCCCAACTGCCACGAAAGCACTGCCAGAAACAACGCAGGCGCAGCTTTGATGAATGCTCTCAGTAAAGGCGGCAACGACTTCAACTTCGTGGTCTTCAACACCTGCGTGACAACCGCAAGTCCCACGAGAGCAAAGAAAAGTAAAGTCAATCCGCGAGAGTCTCGAAGCAGCCAATCGAATTTCATAGTGTCGGGGCTCCTTAAAAGGTTTTCAAATACTCAATGAGCGCTCGCTTGTCTTCATCGCTGAGCGCAGGCTCTTCCGCAAACTTATCAGTGCCGAAATAGTGGCCACGATTCACGATCAAATCCGGACACTTGTTGAACTCCATCAATGGTCCAACCAGCGGGCGCAACACCGCCCTCGCTTGTTCCTCACTCGCATCGTGCGGCAAATTCTTCAATGCCCTTTTTGTTTCCAGCAACAACTTCAATATATCCGCATCTCTTCGGGCCCTGCCGAGAACACCCGAAGTCTCAGCAAACAGATCGATATTCGAGAGCACACCAACAGGTGTCCCGGTCGGCAATAGTTAAATCAAAATTCCGTCATCGCCGAAGAAGGTTGGAAAGTACTTCGAAAGAAAACCGCTGAGCCGCGCAAAGAATCCGGAAGAAAACCTGCAGCAACCCCCAAGTAGCTCTTCTGTGTCGTGCGATCGATCCGGCCGGGTATCTTGTCGCCGAGAACGAGATCCTTATCACGCCTCTCCGGCCAGAGCATCTGCTCGATCGAACTCGAAACGATTCATGCGAGCTTCTACTGACGGACTCGACTGAAACTCGCCGACCGTGTTGTTGAACAGAAACGGCGCAGTGGACCAGAGACTGATGAGTGAAGGCGGGCGCGTGTAACCGCGGCCACCGCCCGGCATCATGTACTGGCGCGGCTTTCCAGTGATCGGGTCGTAAACCGTTATCTCCCCACCGACGGCATATTCTTGTACGACTGCGATGAGAAGTTGTCCCAGATGTTTCCGGCGATCGCGTTGGTTGCAAGCGGACTACAGGCGTTCGTTTGCAGCAGCGTCACTGGAACGCGCATCTCCGTCGACAAATAATTGTCTTTCAGAAAATCTTCGGCGAGGACGATGTCGCGCATTTTCTGTTTGAACTCGTCCGTTTTGGTCCACTCCCAATACCTGGACCAACAATTCAGGTAGTCTTTACCGTTGCAACCGTGCGTATCGTCGAGACCAACAGCAGG